>JAFRDO010000078.1 GCA_017403825.1 Kiritimatiellia bacterium | reverse complement strand
CGGGATCAGCGGCGCGCGCCCGTCCCGCATACGGAGCTTTGCAACATTTTCAGGCTTACTGGACCATCTCTTCCAGCTTGCCGCACGTTTGTCCGGATGCGCTTCACGGTATGCTTTGACCCTTGCCTGCTCACGGTCCTTGTTAGCTGCATACCATGCCCGTTTGCGTGCATTGAGCTCATCCTTATGCTTTTCTCTCCAGGCGTTTGCCGTCTTTCGTGACAACGAATGGTGAAACGGATCTGCATCGAGTTCCCGCCGACGTGCGTTCTTCTCCTCGCGCGTCATTGCGCATTTTCCATTGAGCGGCTTCATCGCCTCACCACCTCAACCCTCGCGAACGTGCCGGTGTATCTGCCGCGCTGCTCGTCAGACTTGTCGCGGAAGTGCTTTTCCTCGAGTTTGTAGTAGCGCCACGGCGTGACGTCGAACTCGCCCTTGAAGCGGATCTTGACGACCTCGCCGACTGCGATGTCGCCAATGCTGTTTCTCACCACGGTGCAGCGTTTGCCCGAGCGGTTGCAGCCGCTCATGTCGCCTACCGTCAGCTTCTTCATCGTGTCCATCACAACACCTCCAGTTGCTCGGCAGCGAGACGCAGCGCGACAAGCCACGCGATGACGCGGCTGCTTACGCGCTTGCCGCAGTCATAAATCCACTCCCAATAGTCACGATCCATTTCCTCAAGATCGCGCTGCACGTCGACGGAAATAACCGGCGGCTTGTCGTCGAAGAACTCTACTGGCGAGAGATAGTCGTCAAGCTCGTCCAGAAAATCCTCTGGCGGAGTCAAGCCGCATTCTGCGCATCTGCCTTTGAAGTCTTCTACGAAATCTTCCCGGCTCCATTCGTAGCGATCGCTCGCCGTCGCAATCTTCTCCATGAAGTATCCGCAGTTCACTTCAAGGTCGCCGTTCTCGCCACGGCGCGTGAAGCAACTCGCCATGCTCGCCAGACTTGCCTTGCATGTCGGCCTTATGATTGCCTCGCCCAGGTCGCCCGTGATATACGCGGCGTTCGGGTAGCCAATGTCAAATACAATCCGAACGCTGCACACCACGGTATCCGGCCTGCGCCAGTCCAGCACCTCGAGCGGACCGTGCCGCGTCAGCGTCGCCCTGTTGTCGCGAAAGTATCTCACAGCGTCCGCGACTTTCTTCCCGATGTCTTCCATGTATTTCATCTGCTTTCACCTCCTGTTTCGTTGTGCGCCGCGCCAGACATGGCGCGGCTAAGCTATCTCCGCTCCGCATTCGCCGCAGCCGCTGCCTTCGGCCGGCGCCGCTTTTTTTCGCGGCGGCTGCAAATACTTCTCGTCGACAAGCCACTTCGTGATCCTGCCCGGCGCATACTGCCAGTCGTCCGCCTTCCACGCCTCCGTCCAGGCGGCGAGGCCGCTGATAATCTTAGCCTTCAGCATAGCCGCATCATCGAGGCTCACAGCGTCCCCATTCCCGACGGCGCAATTTTTTTTGACAATCGGGATAAGGCATCGTCTCAAACTCCTCTCGCTTGCCCTCATATGGCCGAAGGCTTCCTGACGGGCAAGGCAATCAGCAATGTCCATCGCGACATCGGCCAGCGTCAGGCCTTCCTGTTGCGGCGGCTCCGTCCGCCGCACCGCCGTCTTCTTCGGCCCAGCCTTCAGCAGATCCTCCGGCCTAACGACTTTAGGCAGCTTCCCGCCCCCCTTGGGGGGCTTATAGGGGGATATACCTTGTTTTGTTTTGTTTTGTTTTAGACCGTCATGGGGTGACATGGAGTTATATGGGGGTTCATGGGGTGACATGGAGTTTGATGTATCTCCATTATCATCAATGTAACCGGCGTGTCTACGGCGCTTCTCGGCATTTCTCCGCCATTCCCGCTCGCGCTCGATCGCACGGTAGCGAGAGGCGTTTATCTGTTCGAAGCCAGCCTTCAGCGACTTCGCGAACGACGCCAGGAGCGAGTTCTTGACCGGCGTGTCGAACATGACGGCCGCCAAGAGGTCGAAGCGCTGCTCCTTCGTCAGGCTCTCGTCCTGGAGCATGACCTTCATCTCCCGCGTCACAAGCGTCCCCAGCTCGTCCTGCGACTTCTTCCTCATTCTAATGACCCTTCCTGCAATCCCGTCGGCCTCGCCGCGCCCTGTCCCGAATCGCGGCCTCCGTGTCCTGATTCGCGGGCTCTGCCCCGCGTAATCCCCTTCTCGAACTTTGAAACGGCCCTGTTTATCTGCACAAGCTCCTTGCACCGCCGGCGCTTCTTGTCGCCAGGCGCGACGATGGACAGCCTCAACTGGCTGCCGACGGACTCCACCACGAGGATGCCGTCTCTCCGCAGCCTCTCAAGCATGTCGGCACACCCGGCACCGAAGACGGCCCGGAGATCCCACTTGTTGACCAGACAGTTGTTGCCCAGTATCTCGCGGACGTAGAACGCCGCACCTATCTCCTCCAGCGGACGGCTCCCCAGCCGCACTTCCTCGAACCACTTCGCCATGTCAGTACTTCACCTCGTTAGGTGCCGCAACCCACTCGAGATGCACATCCGTCGGCAGGTTTATCCGCTCGCAGCAGAACACCTCCCTGTAGTGAATCGGATGATCCATTATGTTCCGCGTCCGCGCGAACTCCCGCGCCTTCGTTGCCTCGAGCTCGACCTGCACCAGACATCTGTTCGGCGTCGTGCCGACGAGCCTCACGGAGACATATCGGCCGCTGACCGGCTCCAGACGGTTGAAGTCTGGCGAGATTCCAAGCTCCTTCGCGAAGTCCGCCACCCACTGATGCGTCATGCCGACCTCGTCCCCTACGGCGTCCCAGTCCTGCCCTCTCGTCGCCGCAGTCCGTGCCTCGGCCAGCACGCGCCTTTTTATTCCAAGCGCCCTGCAGACGCTAAGGTCGGTATATATACATGGTATAGGCTCATGCTCTGAAGTCGAAGCGGACTGGCCGACGCCGGCACAGCTCTCGCCCCTGTCGCCAGGATCGGAGGCGACAGGGCCTGCTGCTGCGTCGGGTGTCGGCATGTTACCCTTACCCTGGTCCGCGTCCGCTGACAGTCCAGGTGCAGGCGAGGACCCAATTTCCTCGCCGCGGTTCATTTCAAAGTCTTCCCGTTCCCACGGCTT
>JAFRDO010000012.1 GCA_017403825.1 Kiritimatiellia bacterium | reverse complement strand
TAGTGCGGCTCATTCGTAATGAGCAGGTCGGGGGTTCGAATCCCTTACCTGGCTCCAGGTTGGCGGGAGTAGATCAATTGGTTAGATCAACAGATTGTGATTCTGTGGGTTGCGGGTTCGAGTCCCGTCTCCTGCCCCAGACATTGACTAGGGAGGGGAGAGGAAATGACGGTCATTGAGGCGCTTGTTGATCTTCAGGAAGTTGACGGGCGCATTCGTGAGATGGAGCTGGAGCTCAAGGATCTTCCGAGGCGCAAGGCCCTTGAGACGGCGAGGCTTTCCGGGGTGAGCGCCGACTTGCAGGCGGCGAAGGCCGGCCAGGAGTATGCCGAGCAGCGCATCCGGGGGTATGAGGAGGAAGCGAAGGCCCTCGCTGATAAGATCCAGCAGCTGAAGACGACGCAGATGGGGCTTAAGACCAACAAGGAGTATCAGGACTTCTCGATCCAGATAGACCTCGTTACCCATGAGCTGACGGCGGCAGAGAACAACCAGATCGCTGCGTTGGACGAATTGCCCGCCGCGCAGGCGCGCGTCAAGGATGCGCAGTCCAGGTACGACGCCGAGAAGGGCGGAGTGGACGCGTTCTGCGCCGAGATCGACGGGCGCATGGCGGAGGTTTCGTCCGCATTGGCGGAGGCTCAGAAGGAGCGCGCCGAGAAGGTCAAGGCCGTGACAGACCCGAAGTTCCTGCTCTACTACGAGCGTCTTCGCACGAAGCGCTGGCCGGTGGTCGCCGCGCTGACGCATGACGGCGTCTGCGACGGCTGCCATCTCGTGCAGCCGCCGAGCGTCGGCCAGTTGGCGGACGCGAACGCCAAGAACGGCGCGGAGGGCAAGCCGCAGTCGATTGTCGCTTGCACGATGTGCGGTCGCATACTGTACCGCGACTGATCGATCTTTGACAGTTTCTCCTGAAGCGGCGCCCGCGTGACCGGTCGCTGCCCTACGCGGGCAGAGGAAAGTCCGGACTCCACAGGGCGGGGGACCCGTTCGTCAAGGGCGGGAGGCGCACGGCAACCGTGCGCGATGGAAAGTGCCACAGAAAACAGACGGCCCGCAAGGGTTACGGTGAAAAGGCGGTGTAAGAGACCACCGGCGCCAGAAGAGATTCGGCGCGCAGGGCAAACCCTCCCCGGAGCAAGATCAAATAGGGAATCGACGGGCGGCCCGTCCGGAGGTGCGCCATGCGCACCTGAAGATTCCGGGTTGATCGCTCAGATGAATGATCGGACCCGAAAGGGGAACAGAATCCGGCTTATTCGCCGAGCGCCGCTTCAGGAGAAATTCGTCGTTGTGAAAAATGGTATAATGTGCATATGAATCTGCCAGTTGAGATCAGTGAGGGCTTCGCAGAGCGTCCGGCGGACGCCAACAAGTATTCGGTAGGCACGGTCGCCGTCGTCGGGGGCTCGGGGCATTACCTTCATGCGCCGGTGATAGCCGGGCTGGGGGCTCGGGCCGCAGGCGCCGGGCTCGTGCAGCTCGTCGTGCCGGACGCTTCTCGAATCGCCGCCGGCGCGCTTGTGCCGGAGGCGACGTTCACCAAGCTCGTGGCCACGTGCGTGCCGCCGAAGGCGGACGTTACGGTGATTGGCATGGGGCTGGGAGTCTCGGTCTCGACGGAGGTCATAGTCTCACGGTTGCTTTCTGGCTCGCGCGGACGGTTTGTGCTCGATGCGGACGCGCTTGCCATCCTTGCGTCGTGGTACGGACGCACGGACGGCTACGACCCTGCCAAGGGACAGGAGCTGGTTCTGACCCCTCACGAGGGTGAGGCGGCGAAGCTTCTCGGCTGGAAGCGCGGCCGCGTCTGCGAGGACCGCCTGGCGACCGCCAGGGAAATCGTGGACCGCTACGGCGCGACGGTCGTGCTGAAGGGCCGTGAGACGCTGGTCGTGTCGGCGGACGGTTCGCGCGTCTATAAGAACTGCACCGGCAACCCGTTCATGGCGCTTGGCGGAATGGGCGATTTGCTTGCTGGCGTGATCGGCGCGCGCTGGGCGTACCTGAAGGGCGACCCGTTCGTCGCCGCAGCTGCGTCTGTATGGCTTCACGGCGCCGCGTCGGACGAGATTGTCGCGGAGGCCGGCGATCCGTCGGTGGTCCGCACCGCCGAGCGCATCAGTTCGCTGCGGGTCCGCCTGGATTCGGCGCGTCAGCCTCGCTGACGGCACGTCGCGGCCTTTTTTGGTATAATACGTTCACTATGAACATAGTCATTCTGCTTGGGGCCCCGGGTTCGGGGAAGGGTACGATTGCGGGGCGGCTTGCTGCCGAAGATGCAAGCATGAAGCACGTCAGCTCGGGCGACCTGTTGCGCGGCGCGGTCGCGAAGGGCACGGAGGCCGGCGTTGAGGCGAAGGGCTTCATGGACAGGGGCGAGCTGGTGCCGGACGCGCTCATTGCGCGGATGATAAAGGATGTCATCGCCGAAACGCAGGGCGACGTGACGATGCTTCTCGACGGCTTCCCGCGCAACGTCGCTCAGGCCGAGATCCTCGCCGCGACTGGAGCGCCGATACGTTCCGTCGTGCTTGTCGACGTTCCGGACGCTGTGATCGCCGATAGGATCGCCGGGCGCCGCACCTGCCCGAACTGCAAGGCCGGCTACCACGTGAAGGCCCTGCCCCCGAAGGTCGAGGGCGTCTGCGACAGGTGCGGAGCGGCTCTCGTCATCCGCAAGGACGACAACCCCGAGACCGTGAAGGACAGGCTTGTGGTCTATCACAGGGAGACGGAGCCGCTCATCGCGTACTACGAGGGCAAGGGGCTGCTACGCCGCATCGACGGCAATCAAGGGCCCGAACGGAACGCGGCGGCTTTCAAGGCAGCCATGTGACAAGGCGATCGCAAGACCGCGAAATTTACGAAACACACGAAAACCAACAAAGGCAAGGAGAGTCAAAAATGTCGAGGATCATGATTCCGGTTGAAGAATTCAAGCAGCGCGTCGCGAACGCGGCGAAGCTCGTGCAGGAAAAGGGACTTGACGTGCTCGTCGTCAACGGCTCCGAGGCAGACTACGCCGACACCCGCTATTTCTCCAACTTCTGGCCGCTCTTCGAGCGCTGCGGCGTGGCGATCGCCGCGAATGGCGAGGCGGCGCTCATGGTCGGGCCGGAGAGCCAGGTGTTCGCCGGCGATTTCAGCTGGATGGACCGCATCTGCGTCGTTTACCAGTACCGCGAGAGCGCGAACCCGGCCTATCCCGAGCTGAAGAGCGAGACGTTCAGGGACGTGTTCGCCAAGCTCGGCGTCACGGGCGAGAACATCAGGATCGGCGTTGCCGCGAGGCTTAACACGAACGTCGTGCAGTTCGACGGCATCCGCGAGTGCTATCCGAATGCCGAGATCGTCTGGGCGGACGACATAATGCTGGCGCTCCGCCGCGTGAAGAGCGACAACGAGATCGCCTGCATCCGCGAGGCGGCGCGCATCACTGACCTTGCGACGAAGGCCGTCATGGCTGAGCTGAAGCCCGGCAAGACGGAGCTTGAGCTTGTGGGCGTGGCGCAGAAGTGCATCTACGAGAACGGCGCGGAGTACGAGGGTCTGCCGATGTACTGCTTCGCCGAGAAGTCCACGCGCCATGCGATCTCCCGCTCGTCCTACAGGGTGATCCAGGAGGGCGACATCGTACAGCTGAACCTGTCCGCCAAGATCTGCGGCTACTCGCCGTCGATCGGCCTGCCGGTCTGCTGCGGCAAGCTCTCGCCCGAGAAACGCGAACTCGTGCAGTTCGGTCTTGAGGCCCACTACTGGACCGAGGAGCACCTGAAGCCCGGCATCCTTGCCTCGCAGGTCGCGAAAGACTTCATCAAGTTCTATGAGGATCACGGTCGTCGCGCCAACTATTTCTACGGACCGTGCCATGGCACTGGGCTCATTGAGGTGGAGGCGCCCTGGATGGAGACGATCTCCGACTACGAGCTCGTGCCGAACATGACGTTCCAGATTGACACGTTCGTCACCTCGCCGACTTTCGGACTTCGCTGGGAGAAGCCGATTGCGATAACGAAGGACGGCTGCGTCAACCTCGCTCCGGCGCAGATCGGCACCGACGGCCCTATCGAAGTCTGCAACTGAGCGTTGCAGAAACCATCAGCGGCGCCGCTGGCGGCCGCTGATGCGTGCGACATGCTCGACGAAGTGCGGGTCGAGCGTCTTTTCGAGGAACGGTATGACCTCCCGGCGGATGCGGTTGCGTTCGATCGAGAGGTCTCCGTTTGAGGCGTCCTCCCTCCACTCCTCGCCGTAGCGAATCAGATAGGCGCGCAGTTCGCTGTCGCGGCAGCCGAGCAGCGGACGCACGAAGCGTATGCCGTCCACCTCGCTTGTCTCGCGAATGCCGCAGAGAGATGCACGGCGGAGCTTCATGAGGAACGTCTCCGCAAGGTCGTCCATGTGATGTCCGGTAGCGATGGCGTCGAGCTTGAGGCGCCTGGTGCAGTCGGCGAAGAAACCGAGCCTCACGCGCCGCGCTGCCATCTCCAGCGATTCGCCGCGCCGACGTTCGACCTTCGCGTGGATTCCGCGGAAGGGGACTCCGAGACGCTTTGCGAGGGCGCGGACGAAGCGGTATTCCTCTTTCGCTTCCGGGCGCAGCCCGTGGTCGACGTGAAGAATGACGAAGCGGGTTGCGGCGTTCTTCTTCTTTCCGCCCTTTGTCATCAGGAAGGCGAGCGCCACTGAGTCTGCGCCGCCGCTGACCGCAAGCCCGATGCGTCCGGGCGGCAGTATTCTCCTGTTGATCTTCATGTCGTTCATTATAGCATTTTCCTTGCCGTCTCGCACACGTCCAGCGTCGGTGCTGTCGCGGACGTGCGCTTGCCGTGCCGTGCGGGGATTTGGTAAAATGTCCGCAATAGGTCAACCGTTACAAGACATTGAGGTGAAAGGAAAGATGAGAGCAAGATTCGGAACTGTTCTTGTGGTCGCGGCAATCGCCGGCTTTTGGGCGTCTGCCGCGCCAGATTCCACGGCCGGCATCGGAGACGTGCGGCTGAAGGGTTACCTGGGCGAGCGGCTGGACGCGATGATCAGGCGTCATGTCGCGGCCCGTGACGTCGACTACATCACCGCGCCGTTCATGGAGAAGACAGAGACGAAGGGCTGGTGGCAGACTGAGTTCTGGGGCAAGTGGATGCATGCCGCCACGCCATACCTGCGTTATGCGGACAAGGATGTCGCGACAATGCTGGCGGAAAACGTCGAGCACGGCATTGACCGCATCCTCGCCTCGCAGGAGAAGAACGGCTACATCGGCAACTATCCCGATGAGCTCCGTTGCGGCGAGGGCTGGGACGTGTGGGGAATGAAGTACACCATGATGGGGCTTCTCCACTACTATGACTGGGAACAGGGAATGGGGAACGGCGAACGGGCTAAGCTGGCGCTGGACGCCGCGAAGAGACTATGCGACTACGTGATCGCAGAGATCGGCCCAGGAGGCAGGCGCGGGCGAGAGCTGTGGCAGACAGGCAACTGGTCCGGATACGCCAGCTCGTCGATACTCGAACCGGTCGTGTGGCTTTACAACCGCCTTCGTCTTCGTCAAGACTTCGGCGGGCAAGCCGGCGCTCAGAGGTACCTGGACTTCGCCTCGTACATCGTGAAGGGCATGGCAGAGCCGGAGTCCGGCCCGCGGCTCGTGGACCTGGCGCTGAAGGGCGTGTCCGTCGCCGACAGGAACGGCTATGGCAACAAGCCGGAGCGGCACGGCGGATACGTGATGAAGCACAACCGCTGGAAATCCTACGAGATGATGAGCTGCTACCAGGGAATGCTTGACTATGTCGAAGCGATGTCCGATAGCGCTGCCGGCGTCTCGTCTCCTGTTCCGCTTGACGACCTCCGCAAGGCTGCGATCATGACGGGAGAGGACATCATAAAGGAGGAGATCAACCTTGCCGGTGGCTGCGCGTCGTCCGAGGCCTGGTTCCACGGCGCGAGGAAGCAGCACCTTCCGTACGTTCGCCTTCAGGAGACGTGCGTGACGACGACGTGGATGCGCTTCTGCGAGAAGCTGCTGGACGTGACCGGCGACGCGAAGTGGGCGGACGAGATAGAGCGCACGTTCTACAACGCCTATCTCGCGGCGATGAAGTCCGACGGCTCGGAGTTCGCCGGCTACACGCCGCTTTCGGGCAATCGCTACTACGGACAGCACCACTGCTACATGCACACCGACTGCTGCACGGCGAACGGTCCGCGCGGGTTCCTGTGCTTCCTGAAGAAGTTCTTCCGAGTGAAGGACGGCGCGGCGGAGTTCAACTTCTACGGCTCTGCGCTTGTCAAGGGCGAGCTTCCAGACGGACGCAATGTCGCGTTCGACATGTATTCGCTCTATCCAAGGACTGGCTATGCGCGGATCGTCAGCCACACCGAAGGCCCCGTGCCGCTCCGCCTGAGGATTCCGGCGTGGAGCGCGAACACTTCGGTGAAGCTGAACGGCAATGCGCTTGACGGCGTCGCGGCCGGCGGCTACTTGGCAATCAGCCGCGAGTGGAAGTTCGGCGACATAGTCGAGGTCTCGTTCGACATGCCGGTGGTCGCGCACGTGATGGAACACCATGTCGCGTTTACGCGCGGACCGGTGCTGCTGGCGCGCGACAGCCGCTTTGCCGACGGCGACATGACCGAGCCGTTCCACAGGGGTGCGATCAGGGACGGACAGCAGATGCCGACGTTCGCGGCGGTGCGCACACCGTCCGACGACATGTGGATGACGTTCTCCGCGACGCTGCCAGTCGGTTCCCATACTGAGAACCCCGAGGCGCGGAACCCGGAGACCGTCTTCTTCTGCGACTACGCCTCTGCGGGCAACCGGTGGCAACGCGATGACGCCTATCGCACCTGGTTCCCGGTCGAATACGGTCCGGACGAGTGATAACGGATTTGCTAAGGAAGCTTGCCCGGATAGCGTGGTTTCTTCCGGGGTTTCTCCTGTGGGCGGCGTATCCGCCGATGGGCGAGAAGACCGACGTCCTGTTCGCCCTGGCGCCGCTCATGTGGCTGTCGCGGCGCGGAGACGCGCGTGAAAGCGCTAAGCGCTGGTTCCAGAGCGGAGCGTTCTACTGGGTGGCGACGCTTTCGTGGATGCCGGCAATCGTCAAGAACGGCGGTCCGTGGCCGCTCGTGGTGCTCGGATGGTTTGCGCTGGCAGCCTACTGTGCCGGATTTTTCGCGCTGTTCGGGTGGCTCTCCGCCAAGGTCTGGCGCTGGACGCGCGGCGGTGGCTACGGCAGGCGGCTTTTCGCCGTGTTTTTGGCCGAGCCGCTTCTCTGGTGCGGGATTGAACTTTTGCGCAGCCGTCTTTTCGGCGGGTTTTCGTGGAACCAGCTTGGCATCGTGCCGGCCAACGGCGGCTTTGGTGCACCGGCGGCCATCGGCGGCGTCTACCTGCTGTCGGCTGTCGTCATTCTCATAAACGGCACTGTTGCCGGCATAGCCGAGCGCGTGATGCGTCAGGTGCCGCGCCTGGCCGGCATCGAGACGCTGATTGCGACCTGTTGCGTCTTCGGTGTCTACTGGGCGGCGTCATTCGTCTCCTTGCCGGATCCGGCGCGTGCGCGGCAGGTAAAGGTAGCGTTGGTGCAGCGCAACTTCCCCTGCGTGTTCAAGGGCCGCGAGTCGAATCCGTACGAGACATACAGCAAGCTTCTTGAATCCGCTGCGGCGCTGAAGCCCGACCTTGTGATTCTGCCGGAAAGCGGACTTTGCGAGTTCGGTCCGGTCGATCAGCAGGGGGCTTTGCGCTTTGCGGACTGGGTGAAGGAGAAGACGGGCGCTGCACTTCTTGCAGGCGGCACGCGCTTTTCCGACGGCAGGGAGTACAACAGCGCGGCACTGTATTCCGGCGGCGACATACGGATATACGATAAGGTTCATCTAGTGCCGTTCGGAGAGTTCATACCTGGAGACAAGTGGATCACCGCGCTTCAGAAGCTAGCGCCTGTGGGCAGTTGCACGCCCGGCGAGCTGAAGACGCTTCCGTTGGGGCCGGGCGACGACGGCGGCAGGCTGGGCGTTGCCATTTGTTTCGAGGACACCGACTCCGCGCAGATGCGCGCGCTTGCGAATATGGGCGCGGGAATGCTGGTGTTCATCACGAACGACAGCTGGTTCTCCCGTTCCATCGAGGCAGAACAGCACGCCTGGCAGGCGACAGCCCGCGCGATCGAGACGGGGCTTCCCGTTGTGCGCGTCGGGAACAACGGCGTCACGGGTACCATCGCGCCGGACGGGAAGGCGTCATGGTTGCCAGGTCCTGACGGGCGGCCGCTCGTTGACGCGCAGGGCAGCATGCTCGACCGCGTTGCCCTTGTTCCGCCGCTTGGCGAGGATGGCGGACGGCGCGGCCATACAACGCCATACGCTGCGTTCGGCGACTGGCCGCTAGGTGTAACATTTGCACTTCTCATCCTGGCGATGATTTTGGTAAAATACATACACCGATATGAAAAACGAAGATACCTGTCCATGTAAGTCCGGAAAGACGTTCGGAGAGTGCTGCGGTCCGATCATCGCGGGTGAGGCGAAGGCCGAGACTGCCGAGGCCCTGATGCGTGCGCGCTATGCGTCGTACGTGACCGGCGACGTCGGCTTCCTAAAGACCAGCGCCACCAAAGAGGTTCAGGCGGAGTTCGACGAGGCGGCGTCAAAGGCATGGAGCGCGTCTGCCGAGTGGCATGGCCTGGAGATCATACGCACAGAGCGCGGCGGCGCGGGCGATTCGGACGGCGTAGTGGAGTTCCGTGCGCTCTACACTGCGAACGGCGAGTTCTGCAACCATCACGAGGTCTCGCAGTTCGTGAGGGAGAAGGACGGCTGGAAGTTCGCCGACGGCGAGCTTGTCGGCGAGAAGCCGATTGTGCGCGAGGAGCCGAAGATCGGTCGCAACGACCCTTGCCCGTGCGGCAGCGGCAAGAAGTACAAGAAATGCTGCGGACGCGGCAAGAACTGACGGCGTGAGCAGCAATCCCGATTTCGACAGGTGGTACGCCGCCAAGAGCGCCAGGTTCATCGTTGAGCCTAGCCATCGCCTTGAGACGTTCGGCAACACGCTGGTCAACTACCATCTTGTCTCGGAGCTTGCCGACAGGCCCGGGAAGGTGCGCATCCGCGAAGGGCGCCTGGAGGCGCACCAGCCGCGCGTCATAGCGCCGCACTTCGTGCCGACGGAGATGGAGGGCTTCGGCGATGAGGCGCGGGAGTACTTCGAGTTCCTCAGGCAGACTGAGGAGCGGTTGCGCATACTGCAGTACGGCTATCACCTCAAGAGCGACAACTTCTCTGAGCAGATCGTAACCGATAGGCTTTCCGCGGTGACAGAGCGCGTCAAGGCCGAGGTCCTTGCCTCGAACGACGTGTTCGCGGCGGTGATCCAGGGCGTGGACGAGCCGTGGGACGTGGCGCTCATCGAGCTGTGGCTGCGCGAGATACGGCGCAGTGCCGGGGACAACATTCGCGAGCTTGACGAGAAGGGGCTGCTGTATGGAAAGAACGACTAAGACGATCGCGATTGCCAACCAGAAGGGCGGTGTGGGCAAGACCACGACGGTTGTGAACCTCGCCGCGGCGCTGGCGGCGCGCCATCGGTCGGTGCTGGTCGTGGACCTGGATCCGCAGGCGCACGCGACGCTCGGCCTCGGGCTGGAGAAGCAGGCGGGCGTGTCGATGTACGCCGTGCTGGCGGGCGGCCGCGACATCGCGGACGTGATCCAGCCGACGAAGTGGAACAACCTCAATGTCATTCCGTCTGAGGTGGATCTCGCCGGCGCGGAGCTTGAGTTCGGCGCTCGCCCCGACCGCCTGGAAATGATACGCAACGCCCTAGCGCCGGTAAAGGAATCCGGTGCGTTCGACTACATCCTGCTCGACTGTCCGCCGTCTCTCGGCATCGTGATGACGGCCGCGCTCGTCGCTACCGACGGCGTGCTCATACCCATTCAGGCGGAGTTCCTGGCGATGGATGGGCTGGCGTTGATCACTGGCTCGATAGACCGTGTCCGGCGTGGTCCCAACCCCGCCCTTGAGCTGAACGGCATCGTCTTTACGATGGTCAACTTTGTGGCGAAGCTGACGCATGACGTAATGGCGGAGGTGCGCGGGCATTTCGGCGACAGGGTCTACGAGACCCTGATACCGCGCAACGTGCGCGTCTCTGAGGCGATGTCCATGGGAACGCCGGTCGTCTATCTTGATCCGCGCTCGAAGGGATCCGAGGCGTACAAGGCGTTCGCATGGGAGTTCATGGCGAAGAATCCGACGCGGTTCTCCGCGCCGAAGCAGACGCCGCCGCCCGCGGCGGCCCCGCACGAGGACAAGCCCGATGAGGCTCAGCGCGATCATACCGTCGCGTCCGTCGGAGCCGACGCTCCAGCAGACGCTCCGGTCGCTTGACGTCGCCGCAGTCGGGCTGGACGTCGAGCGCATCGTCGTCACCGACGATGCGCTGCGCGGCCTTTCCTGGGCGCGCAACCGGGGGCTTGACAAGGCGACTGGCGACGTGGTGTTCTTCGTTGACGCTGACGACACGGTTCGGCCTGACTTCTTCCGACGGCTGTCCGCGGCGCTCGAGTCGTCCGGCGCGGACTTCGTGCTATCCTCGTTCGACTACGCGCCGCTGAAGCGCGACTACTGCCTTTCGGGCAACGAGGCAATCCGCGAGGCGATGCTGCCAGCATTCTTCGGCTATTCCTTCGACGACGTGCTCCGCTGGAACGCCGGCGGCGACCTCCACGCGCGGCGCGAGCAGGGCGGCGTATGGCGGTGTGCGTTCAGGCGCGACTTCATCGAGCGTCATTCTATCCGCTTCGACGAGAGCCTGCGCCTCTACGAGGATTCCCCGTTCATAGCGGAGTGCGCGGCACGCGCCGGGAAGGTGGCCTCCATCCCAGACGTCCTGTACGACTACTCCCCGGGGCCGAACGGAATCCTTGCGACGACGCTCGGCACGGACCGCTACTTCGAATACAAGTTCGCTGCGCTCGAGAACCGAAAGGCGATCGCAGGGCGAGTCGGCGGCGAGGCGATGCGGTATTTCGCTGCGAGCGCGGTTTTCTCGGCGATGGAGCTGCTGAAGGCCCGCCGCGACTGGCGGCGCTACGTCTCCGACCCGTTCGTCGCTGAATCGCTCCGGATGTTTCCATGTTCACTCCGCCATCCCCTGACGGCCGCGGCGGTCGCGTTCCTGCGTTGTGCGGGCGGCGGTGTTGTGGTATAATCCGTTGGCATGAGAACGAATGTGCATGCCGTGAGCCTTGTCCATGCCGTGCTGCTGTCGGCCGCCGTCGCGTTTGCGGAGCCGCAGGCCGATGCCAGCCGCGCCGCAACCGGCGGAGAACCCAAGATATCGGTGTTCGCGAACGCCATACACCGCACGGCGAAGGAACGCGGAGTTTCCCTTGCCGAAGCGGCGGATTTGCTTTATGGCCTTGGCATCCGCGGCTTCGACACGAGCGCGTTCGACGGAAACCTCGCGGCGCTTGCGGCGACGAAGCTGAAGCCGATCAACCTCTACTGCTTTCCAGACATGTATGCGGCGGACAACGGGGCGGAGGAGTGCGCCAGGGTGCTTGACGCGGCGGAGAAGTATGGAGTGCCGCGCGTCATGGTCGTGCCGTCCAACTTCAGGAAGAATGGCGACAAGGAGGCGGACTTCGCGAAGGTGCTGTCCGGCGTGAGGATGTTCGTCGACGAGGGGAGCAAGCGCGGCATCACGATAACGGTAGAGGACTTCGGAGGCACGGAGAACCCGTGCTCGAGCGCGAGCCGCCTGAAACGCATGCTGGACGAAATACCCGGCCTTCGCTTCGCCCTCGACAGCGGCAACCTGTACTACGCCGGTCGTGGCGACGACATCGTGGACATGATGAAGTACGCCAAGGGCCGCATCGAGCACGTGCATCTCAAGGACCAGCTGAAGGAGGACAGCCGCAAGTATGCGACGCTCGGCCTTGGCGCGGTCCCGAACGAGACGATAGTCAGGTCGTTGGCCGCCGACGGATACGACGGCTGGTATACGCTTGAGAACCTCGTTGGCAACGCCTATCTGGACGCCGTCCGGCAGGTGGCCGTGCTGAAGACATGGCTTGCCGAGAAGGGGAAATAGAGTATCCGATCGAAAGGAGTTTCGGACAATGTCAGCATACGGAAAAGAGGAAGTCATCGCGTTTCACCGGGGAGGGAAGGTCGCGGTGTCGCTACCAAAGCCCCTGAAGACGAAGGACGACCTGTGCCTTGCCTACACGCCGGGCGTGGCACATGCGGTGAAGGCGGTCGCGGCAAACCCGAAGGCCATTTATGACGTGACGGCCAAGCCGAACCTGGTGGCCGTGGTGTCCGACGGCACCGCGATACTCGGCTTGGGCGACCTGGGCGCCGCGGCGTCCATTCCGGTAATGGAAGGCAAGGCTGTGCTATTCAAGTCCTTCGGCGACGTGGACGCCTGGCCGGTGCCGCTCGACAGGTGCCGCGTCGGCGGACGGAGCGAGGGCAAGACCGATCCCCAGCGCGTCATCGACGCGGTGATGGCCATCGCCCCGCAGTATGGCGGCGTCAACCTTGAGGACATCGCGGCGCCGGCGTGCTTCGAGATAGAGGACAAGCTCGATGCCGCGCTTGACATTCCCGTCTTCCATGACGACCAGTGGGGAACGGCGGTCATAGCGCTCTCCGGCGTGATGAACTACGCTAAGATCGCAGGCCGTCCGCTGGACTCGCTCAAGGTCGTGATCAACGGAGCCGGGGCGGCCGGCATACGCATCTGCGACATGCTGAAGGCCGCAGGCGTTTGCGACGTCACGATGTGCGACAGCAAGGGCACGATCCGCAAGGACCGCGCAGACCTCAATCCATTCAAGGCCCGTCACGCCGTCGACACGTGCGCGAAGACGCTGAAGGAGGCGATTGCCGGAGCCGACGTGTTCATCGGGGTTTCGGCTGCCAACGTGCTTTCAGGCGACGACGTGAAGTCGATGGGCGCGTTTCCTGCGATATTCGCGATGGCGAATCCCGATCCCGAGATCACTCCGGAGGCCGCCTCTGCCGCGCTCGTCGGCCGTCGCTTCGTGATGGTGACGGGGCGGAGCGACTATCCGAACCAGATCAACAATGTCCTCGGCTTCCCGTATCTCTTCCGTGGGGCGCTGGACGCTCGCGCCACGACCATCAATATGGAGATGAAGGTCGCTGCCGCGAACGCCCTTGCCGCGCTGGCCCAGAAGCCAGTGCCCGACGACGTGAAGGCCCTGTATCCGGGCGAGACGCTGGAGTTCGGCGAAGGCTACCTCATACCGAAGCCGTTCGACCGCCGCCTGTTCACCGAGGTCTCTTTCGCAGTCGCCGAGGCCGCCGTCAGGTCCGGCGTCGCGCGTAGCGCGCTCGACCTCGCCGCCTACCGGCAGGACCTCGAACGCCGCAATGAGACTAGACAGGCGAATACTTGAGCTGCATCCGGACTTCTCGCGCTCCCGCGCTGAGGGGCTGATCAAGGCCGGACTGGTCGCCGTGAACGGCAAGACCGCCGTGAAGGCCGGTCAGGTCGTTTCTGAGACGGACGACATCTCGGTCGAGATTCCGCCGCCTGTGCCGTCCATACCGGAGCCGGAGGACATTCCGCTTTCAGTCGTCTTTGAGGACGATGACCTGATTGTCGTGGACAAGCCGCCAGGCATGGTAGTGCATCCTGCGCCAGGCCATTTCACCGGCACGCTGGTCAACGCGCTGATCCACCGCTGCCCTGGCCTTGCCGACATCGGCTGCGCGGCGCGTCCGGGAATCGTTCACCGCCTCGACCAGGACACGTCTGGGCTGATCGCCGTCGCGAAGACTGCGCGGGCCATGGCGTCGCTTGCGCGGGCGTTCGCCAGCCATTCCCAGGTGGAGAAGACGTATCTTGCCGTCTGCCACGGGCGGCCGCCGCTCGAGTCGGGACGCATCGAGAACCTGATAGGACGGCACCCTGTGGACCGCAAGCGCATGGCGATAGTGGAGCGCAACGGCAAGGTCGCGATAACGAACTGGCGCGTGCTGACGCCGGCGGGCCGCCCGAACTTCTCCGTCGTCGAGTGCCGCATCGAGACGGGCAGAACCCACCAGATAAGGGTGCATATGGCATCGCTGAAATGCCCTGTTGCGGGCGACAGGACGTACGGCTCTCCGGCGCGCGACAAACTGCTGAACCCTCCGCCGGCGCGGCAGATGCTTCATGCGTGGCGCCTAGGCTTGCGTCACCCGGTCACAGGCCAGTCTCTTTCATTCGAGGCCCCGGTGCCGGCGGACATGTCGCCCTATTTCGAGAATCCCTAGCGCTTCTCGCTCAGGGGCAACGAGGAGAAGTCGAGCGTGGCGAAGTAGTCGTCGAGCGTCTCGGCGCGGCGTATCTCGCGCACCGAGCCGTCCTCCTCGAGAAGAAGCTCTGCGCTGCGCAGTTTGCCGTTGTACTGGAAGCCCATCGCGTGGCCGTGCGCTCCTGCGTCGCAGATGACCACGAGGTCTCCGCGCTCAAGGACGGGCAGTACCCGCTGTATGGCGAACTTGTCGTTGTTCTCGCACAGCGAGCCGGTGACGTCGTAGACCGACGTGTCGCCGCTCGTCTCCTTGCCCGGCACGACGATCTCGTGATACGCGCCGTAGAGCGCGGGACGCATCAGGTTCGACATGCAGGCGTCCAACCCGGCGTACATGCGGTACGTGTTCTTGATATGCCGGACGCGCGAGACGAGGTATCCGTAAGGGCCGGTGATGCAGCGCCCGCACTCCATGAAAAGCCGCAGCGGGGGAAGGCCGCGTCCGGTGACGATCTCCTTGTACGCGGCCTCGATGCCCTTGCCGACGCGTTCAAGGTCCATCGCCGTCTGGTCGGGACGGTAGGGAATGCCGATGCCGCCGCCGATGTTGACGAAGTCGAACGAGATCTCAAGCTGCTGGGAGATGTCGGCCACCAGGTCGAAGAGCATCTTCGCCGTGTCGATGATGTATTCCGGGTCAAGCTCGTTCGAGGCGACCATCGTGTGCAGGCCGAAACGCGTGGCGCCGGCCTCCTTCAGGCGGCGGTATCCGTCGAAGAGCTGGTCTCGCGTAAAGCCGTATTTCGCTTCCTCGGGCTTGCCGATGATGGCGTTGCCGCCCTTGAGCGGTCCGGGGTTGTAGCGGCAGCAGAAGAGGCGGGAGGCGACCGAGGCCGCGTCAGCCCCGACGGCGTCTAGGCAGTATCCGATGTGGGTCAGGTCGTCGAAGTTGATGATGGCCCCGAGTTCCCACGCCTTCCTGAATTCTTCCGCCGGCGTGTCGTTCGATGTGAACATGATCGCCTCGCCGACGTTTCCGACTTTCTCCGCCAGCACGAGCTCGGCCATCGAAGAGCAGTCGGAGCCGAAGTCGAAACCGTTGCGCAGCAGTTGCATGATGTGTGGGTTCGGCGTCGCCTTGACAGCGAAGTATTCTCTGAAGCCCTTGTTCCATGCGAAAGCCTTCTTCAGCCGCCTGGCGTTCGCCCTAATGGCCTTGGCGTCGTAGATGTGAAAGGGGGTCGGCCACCTGGTCGCGATCTCCTCCAGCTTTGCCTTGTCGAATGGTAGTGTTCTCATTTTTGGATTGCCTGGTCTTCTGGAATGTGCGGGTATTATACCAAATCACTTGCTTCGGTTGGATTGGGGTTCCCGAGGCGACACGTACTTGAGCGGCGTGCCGCCGACCTTAGCCGTCTTGTAGGACTTCGTGCGCGGGTCGTAGTATGGTATTGAAAGCGTAGGCGTCGTGGCCGCGCCGTCGGCGACGAAGTAGCGCCGGTATTCGATCTCCTGCACCTGACCCTCGCGGTTCGTCTGCCGCGACCACTCGAACGCCGCGCCGCGCGGCAGGAAGTCCGCCGGCACGTATCCCTTCGGACGCATGCGGTAGGTGATGGTGATTACGTCGTTCGTCTCCACCTTCAGAAGGTCCGGCAGCTCGAATATTGCCAGCCCCTCGGAGACGACGCCGGCGAAGTCGTCCGGCTGGCCTGCCGACGGGAGCGGCAGTACGTCGAGTGCCAGCGGTGCTGTGTCGCACCTGAACGAGTTCGAGAACGTGAAGTTCATGCGTCCGCCGCGGCTTGTCCGGCGTCCGCTGACCATGCCCTCGACAGCGAACGACACCTCTCCGCGGAACGGCACGTCGTAGCGGACCGGGATTGAAAGCCTCTTGACGACGTTGCTCGGGTTCTTTGACGGGGCGTCGGCAAGGTTCTGCGCCGGACCGGTCACGGTAAGGCCGAACGTCTCGGACGGCGTCATGCGGAGCTGTCCTATGGACGCCGTGTTCGGAGCTTCGATGGAAATGATGAACTCGAAAGGCTCGCCGACTCGTACCGCCTTGCGGTCGACGGCGACCGACGCCGTGACCGAAATCGGTTCCTGCTCTTCCTTCTCCCCGAAGTGGAAGCTGAAGCTGCCGAACGACTGCTGCATCCTCTGGTGCATTCGCTGCATCTCCTCTTCCATCTGGCGGAAGATGTCCTGGGCCGGCGCCGCGGTCGCCAGCAGGACGGCCGCGACGCACGCCAGCGCCCGGATTCCGCGCCCGACGAGCCAGCCGATCAGCGCGAGCGCAATCAGTCCGCCGGCGACGGCTCCGATGCGTCCGCGCCAGTCCAGGCGGAGAATCGGGCGCAGCACCTGCCGCCAGACCGGCAGCTCCGCGTGCGGATTGTCGAAGCGGCGCGCGAGCGCGGCCACGATGCCGCGCTCGATCTCCGGCGTCTGGCCGATGCGCCATTCCAGGCGCGAGTATATCTTCATTGCCTGCGCCCAGTTGCCGTCGAGGATGGCGCAGCGCGCCTCGTTCATCTTCGCTTCCGGGAAGTCGAACGCGGCGAAGGCTTTCGCCGAAGGTGCCGCGCACGCCTTGCGCCACGCGAAGCTCATGTCGTCGGTCAGCTCGCACGAGACGACGTCGGTCGCCAGCGCGGGCGGTTCCGGCATGCCGTCGGACTGCTCGTCCATTCCCTCGACTACGACCTGCGTTCCGCTGCGGGCATGGACGGGGATCTCGTTCGAGCGCACCAGCCGACGCGCGCCGCTTGCGTCGGAATAGGCGAATTCGAGGGAAGGAAACCATATCACGCCCTCGCGCAGGGGGCGGACGCGGTACGTGAGGCGGCGTGCGTCGCGGAACGTGTCGGTCTTTGCGCTTGCGTCGTCAAGTCGCCACGTGCGGCGGTCGGCGTAACGCGCCAGCGCCGGCGGGTGCAGCGACCGGAAGTCGGCTTCGCCGAGGAAGTCTATGGTGAGGGTCATCGGATCGCCGACCTTCACGTTGTTTGCGTCGAAGAACGCACGGGCGCGCAGGCCGGTTCCGGTCACCCCTGAAAGCTCAATTGCGCACAGCAGCGCACCGAATAGGCTCGTAATCATATTGTCAGCATATTATACCATAAACTCCCCCGCGGCATTACAGATTGTCCCCGTGCGCGGCGAAATTGTGGTATAATAGAAGACATTCCCAGAAGGGAGACGATACCGAACCATGATTGACATCAAGAAGCTGAGGGAAGAATTCGACGCCACGGCCGCGGCGCTCGCGCGCAGGGGCGTGGAGCTTGAGCGGCTGGAGAATGCCCGCGACCTGGACGCCCGCAGGCGCGCCCTGGTCGGCGAGACCGAGTCGCTGAAGGCCAAGCGCAACGCCGCGTCGAAGGAAATCGGAAAGATTGCGAAGGAGGGCGGCGACATTGCGGCGGCCAAGGCCGAAATGCGCGCCGTCGGCGACCGCATCGCCGAGATCGACAGGGAGCTGGCGCAGGTCGAGCGTGACCTGCGCGAGGCGCTGCTCATGATTCCAAACATACCGGCGCCGGAGATCCCGACCGGGCAGGACTCGTCGGCGAACGTCGTGGTGCGCAAGGTCGGCGAGTGGAAGGATCCCGACTTCAAGGTGCTCGACCACATGACCGTCGGCGAGAAGCTCGGCATCTTCGACTTCCCTCGCGGCGTCAAGCTGACGGGCACGGGCTTCCCGATCATTCTTGGGCAGGGCGCGAAGCTCCAGCGTGCGCTCATACAGTACATGCTCGACCTCCATTGCCGGAAGCAGGGCTACACGGAAATGCTGCCGCCGTTCGTGGTGAACAGCGACTCGATGACTGGAACCGGGCAGCTGCCGAAGTTCGCAGAGGACCTGTACCACTGCCAGATCGACGACTTCTGGCTCATTCCTACGGCCGAGGTGCCGGTGACGAACTACTACCGCGACGACATACTCGACGGCAAGGACCTGCCGATAAAGCTGACCGCCTACACGCCGTGCTTCCGCCGCGAGGCAGGGTCGGCCGGCAAGATGACGCGCGGCATGCTGCGCGTCCATCAGTTCGACAAGGTGGAGATGGTTAACTTCGTCCACCCCGACACTAGCTTCGAGCAGCTGGAGACGCTGGTGAAGGAGGCCGAGGAGGTGCTTACGGGCCTGGGGCTCCATTTCCGTGTGCTGATGCTCTCCTCAGGCGACATGGGTTTCTCTGCGGCGAAGTGCTACGACCTGGAGCTTTGGGCTCCAGGCGAGGGTCAGTGGCTGGAGGTCAGCTCGTGCAGCTGCTTCACCGACTACCAGGCGCGGCGGCTCAACTGCCGCTTCCGCGACGCCGACGGCAAGACGCGGCTCGTCCACACGCTGAACGGCTCCGGCGTCGCTCTGCCGCGGCTCATGGTCGCGCTCCTGGAGCAGCACCAGAACGCCGACGGATCCGTGACGATTCCCGAGGTGCTGCGCCCGTACATGAACGGGCAGGAGAGGCTGGAGCCGGTGAAGTGACGGTTTCCGGGGGCGGACGACATTAAAGGGAGAAGGGGACGACACGCATGGAAATCCGCATGGAAGAGCTGTTGCAGGCCACCATCGACGAAGGCGGCAGCGACTTGCACATCCGGGCGCTGATGCCGCCGAAGCTGCGCGTGCACGGCGAACTTCTGCCGCTTTCGGACGAGTCGCTTTCCGAGGCGGACGCCGCCGCGCTCGTGCGCGAGATAGCCAATGACGAGCAGATGGCCGAGATCGAGCGCAACGGAGGCGCCGACTTCGCGCTGGCCCATCCCGACGGAACGCGCTTCCGCGTGTCGGTGTTCAAGGAGCGCCGGCGCTACGGCGCGGTTCTCCGCCAGATTCCCAACAAGCTCATGTCCATGGAGCAGCTGGGGTTGCCGCCGGTCGTCAGGGAGATACTCTTCAGGCCGCGCGGACTCATCCTCGTGACCGGCCCTACCGGCTCCGGCAAGTCGACGACGCTTGCGTCGATGATTGATGTCATCAACAGGGAGCGCAACGTCCACATCGTGACGATCGAGGACCCGATAGAGTTCTACCACACCTCGAAGAACTCGCTCGTCACGCAGCGCGAGATCGGCGACGACGTGCCGAGCTTCGCAGAGGCGATCAGGCGCGCACTCCGCCAGGACCCTGATGTCATACTCGTCGGCGAAATGCGCGACCTCGAGACGATTGCGGCGGCTATCACGGCCGCCGAGACGGGCCACCTGGTCTTCGGCACTCTGCACACGACCGGCGCCGCCGAGACGATCGACCGTATCGTCGACGCGTTCACGATGAACCAGCAGGCGCAGATCCGCACTCAGCTGGCGGCGGGCCTGCAGGCGGTCATCTCGCAGATACTGCTTCCGCGCCGCGGGCAGGACGGCAAGATCCGCGGGCGTGTCGCGGCGTTCGAGATCATGACTACGACGGACGCGATCCGCTCGCGCATACGCGACAACAAGACGAACATGATCAAGAGCGACATGCAGACCGGCGCGAAGTTCGGCATGACCACGCTCGACGCGTCGCTCACCGACCTCTTCAAGCAGGGCCTCATCACCTACCAGGAACTCATCACAAAGTCGCAGGACCCCGATTCCATCGTCACGAAACTAAGGAAGGAAGGCTACGGAAGCTGATGGATCAGATACTCCAGATACTCGTCCAGAACGGCTACATCGACGAGGCGGGCGCAAAAGACCTCGCCGACCTTGCCAAGACGGAGGCGAAGCCGATAAGGCAGCTCGTGATCGACCAGGAGATCCTCTCGGAGGACGACCTGCTCGCCGTCATGGCAGCGTACCAGGACACCGAGGCGATAGACCTCGCGGGGATGACGATCGAGTCTGAGGTGACCGAGGCGATCCCGGCCTCGACCGCCCGCATGTACAACGTCTTTCCGGTCGCCGCTGACGAATCGTCGGTGACGCTGGCGACCTTCGACCTTGTGGACCCGCGCATTTCTGACGAGATGCTCTTCACGCTCTCCAAGGAGGTCCGCTTCGTCTTCGCCCGCGAGAAGGACGTGATGGACCGCATCGCCCAGTACTACGGCGACAGCAACGAGTCCGTTGCGGACATGATCAAGTCGCTCGGCGAGGGCATGACCGACGACGAGGCGCTCGCCGCCGGCGCAGACGCCAACGACATCGCGTCGATGGAGAGTGCGGCGAACTCGTCCGCCATCATCAGGTTTGTGAACCTCGTCCTCTACCAGGGCGTCGTGGACCACGCGGCCGACATACACATAGAGCCGTTCGAGAAGGACTTCAAGATACGTTACCGCGTCGACGGCGCGCTTTACGAAATGAAGGCGCCTGACGTGAAGATGGCCCCGGCCATCATCTCGCGCGTGAAGATTCTTGCGAACCTGAACATCGCCGAGCGGCGCGTCCCGCAGGACGGCCGCATCGCGCTGACCGTCGCGGGGCGCCCCGTCGACCTGCGCGTCAGCTGCCTGCCGACGGCGTTCGGCGAGTCTGTGGTAATGCGAATCCTCGACCAGACCACCACGTCGCTCGACCTTGAGAACGTCGGCCTGCCCGAGGACGTCTACGAGCAGATCACGATGGACATCGAGAAGCCTAACGGCATCTTCATCGTGACCGGCCCTACGGGCTCCGGCAAGACGACCACGCTCTATTCCGTTCTGCGCCGCATCAACCAGATCGACACCAAGCTGCTCACCGCCGAGGAGCCGGTCGAGTACAACGTGGACGGAATCGTGCAGGTGCCTATCGACGCCCGTGCCGGCAACACCTTCGCGAAGGTGTTGCGCGCGTTCCTGCGTCAGGACCCGGACGTGATGATGATCGGCGAGATCCGCGACCTGGAGACTGCCGAGATCGCCGTGCAGGCGGCCCTCACCGGCCACTTCGTCTTCTCGACGCTTCACACCAACGATGCAGCCGGCGCGGTGATGCGCCTTGTGGACATGAACGTCGCTCCGTACCTGCTCGCCTCCACGCTCGAGGCCGTGCTGGGGCAGCGTCTCGTGCGCACGTGCTGCCGCGAGTGCAAGCAGTCTTACGAGCCTGACGACGAGACTCTGGAGCGCATCGAGATGACGCGCGACCAGATCGGCGGCCGCCCGTTCTACTTCGGCAAGGGTTGCAAGACCTGCAACGGGACTGGCTACAAGGGCCGCAAGGGCGTCTTCGAGTACCTCCGCATGCTGCCGCCGCTCCGCGAGCTCGTCAACAACAAGGCCCCGACGCTGATCATACGCGAGAAGGCCCGCGAGCTCGGCATGCGCACGATGCGCGAGGACGGCATCCGCTCCATCCTCGACGGCTACACGACGGTGGACGAGGTGCTGCGCTACACGTAAAATCTTCGTTGCGCGGGGCAGTTGCGCGGTGCGCAACTGCCCCCCTTGCGCTTCAGAAGAATTTTTGATATACTTTATACATTCTTCGCAAGAGAAGATGGTCGCGATACGGGCGAGTAAATCCCGTCGCGTCGTGGCCGCAGGGCAGCGCCCGCGGTCATGGTGTGATCGCGGGCGGATTTTTTTGCGGGGATGCTGCGAGGGGACACAACCGCGCGCGAAGCGCCTTCCGAAGGGCTTCCGGCGGCAACTCCGGGTGGAGCCCGCCGAGGGTGCGGTCGTCGAGTCGCAGGGCACGAGAAAAAGGAAAGAAAAAAGATGCAACAGCAAAGAGTGCGCATCCGCCTGCAGGCATACGACCATCGTGTGCTTGACCAGGCCGTCGGTGGGATCATCGACACGGCCAGGGGAACGGGTGCGCAGGTGGTTGGGCCGATTCCGCTGCCGACGCGCGTCGAGCGGTACACGGTCAACCGTTCGCCCAACGTCGACAAGAAGTCGATGGACCAGTTCGAGATGCGCACGCACAAGCGGCTTCTCGACATCGTCAACCCGACGGCGCAGACGATCGACGAGCTGAAGAAGCTCAACCTGCCGGCGGGCGTGGACATCACCATCAAGGTCTGACGGGAGGGTGTCATGGAAGGTTTGATCGGCAAGAAGATCGGCATGACCCAGGTGTTCGACGCTGAGGGCCGTCGCATGTGCGTGACGGTGCTCGAGGTCGGTCCCTGCCCGGTCGTGCAGTTGAAGACGCTCGAGCGCGACGGGTACGTGGCGGCCCAGCTCGGTTTCGGCGAGCAGAAGGCGAAGCGCCTGACGAAGGCCGTGTGCGGCCATCAGGAGAAGACCGGCGGGCTGAAGGACAAGAAGGTGCGCGTGCTGCGCGAGTTCGCGCTTGACGCAGGCGAGGAGGTCAAGGTCGGCGACGTGCTTACGGTGTCCAACTTCGATGGCGTCAAGTTCGTTGACGTGACGGGCGTTACGAAGGGCAAGGGCTTTGCCGGCGTCCTGAAGCGCTACAACTTCGCGGGCGGCAACATGACGCACGGCGGCCACTCGAAGCGCCGCACGGGCGGCCTTGCGGCGCGCGACCTGCCGGGCTGGATCGAGAAGGGCAAGAAGATGCCCGGCCACATGGGGGCGGTCAACCGCAAGGCTGTCAACCTCGAGGTGGTGCAGGTCCGTCCCGACGACAACGCCCTGCTGGTGAAGGGGTCGGTCCCCGGCGCCCGCAACGGCATCGTGTTCGTCCGCAAGTCCCTCAAGAACAACGTGATCGCCGCGAAGGCGAAGAAGGGGGCGTAAGGAGTCATGAAGAAGATCGAGACAGTCTTCGACAAGTCTGCGCTGACGCTCGACAAGGGCGCGCAGGCGGTCAAGGACGTGGTGACGGCGATCCGCAACGCGCGGCGCGCGGGCACGGCGTCCACCAAGAGCAAGGGCGAGGTCGCGGGCTCGAACAAGAAGCCCTGGAAGCAGAAGGGCACGGGCAACGCCCGCGCCGGCTTCCGCCAGTCGCCGGTGTGGCGCGGCGGCGGCGTGGCCCACGGGCCGCATCCGCGCTCGTTCGCGCAAAAGGTGAACAAGAAGGTCGTTGCGCTGGCGTTCGCGAGGGCGGTTTCCGACCGTCTTGCGGAGGGCGACGTGATTGTCGTCGACAAGTTCGAGTTCGAGGCCCCGAAGACGCGGCTGATGGCGAAGTTCCTGAAGGAGCTCGGCGTCGACCGCACGGCGGTGATCGTGCAGCGCGACGTCGACGAGACGGTGTTCCTCACGATGCGCAACCTCCCGGGCATCGACTATTCCACGGCCGGGTCGCTCGACGTGTACACGGTTCTCGCGAACCGCAAGCTGGTCTGCGACAAGGATGGTTTCGACGCGCTCATGGCGCGCATCACGAAGTGAAGGAGCATGCGTCATGACTAAGGCAGAACTCAAGGCCAAGACCGAGGGCGTGATCCTCGACGTGCTGATCACAGAGAAGGGCTCCCGCATGTCTGCGGAGGGCCGCTACCTGCTGGAGGTCGCGCCCGACGCCCGCAAGCCGCAGATCGCGGCGGCGGCGGAGAAGGCGTTCGGCGTGCACGTGCTTGCCGTTCGCACGGCGAACATGAAGGGCGGTCTTCGCTTCGTCCGCGGCACGCGCCGTCAGGTGCGCGAGGCCACCTGGAAGAAGGCGATCGTCACCGTCAAGGAGGGCGAGCGCATCGAGCTCGCATAAAGAGGGAGACCGACCAATATGGCACTGAAGACCTACAAGCCCCGTTCGAGCGGCATCCGCTTCCGCGAATCCGCCACGTTCGAGGAAATCACCGAGAAGCGTCCGGTGAAGTCGCTTACTAAGGCGCTCCGCAAGAAGGCGGGCCGCAACAACCAGGGGCGCATCACGGTCCGCCACAGGGGCGGCGGCGCCAAGCAGCGCATAAGGATAGTCGACTTCAAGCGCCGCAAGTTCGGCGTAGAGGCGACAGTCAAGGACATCGCGTACGATCCCACGCGCAGCGCGTACCTGGCGCTCTTGGAGTACGCGGACGGCGTGAAGAGCTACATTCTTGCGCCCGACGGCCTCAAGCAGGGCATGAAGGTGACAAGCGGCCCGAAGGCCGAGGCGACGCTGGGCAACTGCCTGCCGCTCTCGCAGATTCCGCTCGGGCTGGCGGTCCATGCGATCGAGCTCGTGCCCGGGCAGGGCGCGAAGGTCTGCCGGTCTGCCGGCAACTCCTGCCAGGTGATGGCGCGCGACGGCGGCCGCGTGACGCTCAAGATGCCGTCCGGCGAAGTCCGCATCTTTGACGGGCGCTGCCTTGCGTGCGTCGGCTCGGTCGGCAACAAGGACTGGGGCTCGATCAAGCTCGGCAAGGCCGGCCGCAAGCGCCATATGGGCCTCCGCCCGACGGGGCGCGGCGTCGCCATGAACCCTGTCGACCACCCGATGGGCGGCGGCGAGGGCCGTACGTCCGGCGGTTCGCACCCGTGTTCGCCGTGGGGCAAGCTCGCGAAGGGCGGCAAGACGCGCGCGAAGCGGAAGGCCTCTAACAAGGTGATCGTCAAGAGGAGGAAATAATCCATGGCACGTTCTCTTAAGAAGGGGCCCTATGTAGAGGAAAGCCTCCTCCGCAGGGTCGAGAAGATGAAGGCGAGCGGCAAGAAGCAGCCGATCAAGACGTGGAGCCGCCGGTCGATGGTGATTCCTGACTTCGTCGGCCTCACGTTTGCGATTCACAACGGCCGGCAGCACATGCCGATCTTCATCACGGAAAACATGGTCGGCCACCGGCTCGGCGAGTTCGCCCCGACGCGCACGTTCAAGTCGCACGGCAACAGCGTGGCGAAGGCCGAGAAGTAAGGAGTAGACAATGGAAGTCATCGCCATTACCCGCAATGCGCGCATGTCGGCCTTCAAGGGCCGTCCGCTCTGCCGCGCGTGCCAGGGCCTCGCGGCCTCAGAGGCGCTGAAGGTCGTCGAGTTCTCGCCGAAGAAGGCGGCCGAGATCATCCGCAAGACGCTCAAGAGCGCCATGGCGAACGCCGCGAACAACAACGGCGTCGCCGACGCGGGCGCGCTTACCGTGAAGCTGTGCGTGCTAGACGAGTCGGTGCGCATGCGCCGCTACTGGCCGACGGCCCGCGGCTCCGCGCATCCGATCGCCCGCCGCCTGTGCCACTGCAAGGTCGTTCTCACGGACGAGAAGAAGGTCAAGAAGGAGAAGAAGTAATGGGACAGAAAGTCAATCCCGTCGGTTTCCGCGTCGGCGTCAACCACGCCTGGGGCAGCCGCTGGTTCGCGCCCAAGAAGTCCTTCGGCGCGTTCCTTGTGGAGGACCAGCGCATCCGCGATGTCTGCAAGAAGCGTCTTGTCGAGGCCGGCATTTCCCGGATCATGATCGAGCGCTACGCGAACCGCGTGCGCGTCACCCTCTTCAGCGCCCGTCCGGGCGTTATCATCGGCCGCAAGGGCGGCGACGTCGAGGCGACGCGCGAAGAGCTGTCCAAGATGACCGGCAAGGAGGTCTACCTTGAGATCAAGGAGGTCCAGGGGGCCGACGCCGACGCGCAGCTCGTGGCCGAGTCGATCGCGCTGCAGCTCGAGCGCCGCATCATGCTCAAGAGGGCGATGAAGCGCGCCATGAAGGTTGCGATGGACATGGGCGTGGACGGCATCAAGATCCACGCCGGCGGCCGCATCAACGGCGCGGAGATCGCGCGCGTCGAATGGTCCCGCGAGGGCAAGGTTCCGCTTCACACGCTTCGCGCGAACATCGACTACGGTTTCGCGGAGGCGAACACCACGGCCGGCAAGATCGGCCTGAAGGTGTGGATCTGCAAGAAGGAAGGGTTCCAGGCCCGTCAGCCCCGCGGCGAGCGCCGCGGCGACCGGCGCGAGCGCGGGGACCGCAAGGAGGGTCGGTAAGCCATGCCTTTGATGCCCAAGAGAGTCAAGTACCGCAAGGTCTCCAAGGGGAACCGCGCGGGATACGCAACGTCGGGCACGGAGCTCGCATACGGCGAGTTCGGCCTTAAGGCGCTGACGCGCGGCCTCCTGACGGCCACGCAGATCGAGGCGTGCCGCGTCGCGATCAACCGCGAGATGAAGCGCAAGGGGAAGCTCTGGATACGTGTGTTCCCCGACAAGCCCGTCACTCGCAAGCCGATAGAGGTGCGCATGGGCGGAGGAAAGGGCAACCCGGAGTTCTGGGCGGCCGTCATCCTCCCCGGCAAGGTACTCTTCGAGGTCGGGGGCGTCAGCGAGGAGGTCGCCAAGGAGTGCCTCCGCCTCGCGGCGACCAAGATCGGAATCCACACGAAATTCATCACCCGCGCAGGAGTAAAGATCTGATGAGCACGGAAAGCAGCAGCCGCGGTGCGCGCAAGGTGCGCAAGGGCGTGGTCGTATCGCGGATGGGCGCGAAGAGCGTCAAGGTCGCGGTCTCGTACCGCGAGCGCCACCCGATGTACGGCAAGGTCGTCACGCGCACGAAGAACTACCATGTGCACGACGAGGCCGACACGGCCAAGGTCGGCGACACGGTGACCATCATGGAAACGCGTCCGATGAGCGCCACGAAGCGCTGGCGCATCGTCGCGGACGCGAAGTAAGCAAGGAGAAGCCGACATGCTTCAGGAACTCTCCAACCTCGTAGTGGCGGACAACACCGGCGCCAAGCGCGCGATGTGCTTCCGCATCCTCAAGCAGCGCAAGGAGTACGCCCATCTCGGGGACGTGATCCGCGTTGCGATAAAGGAGGCTTCGCCGACCTCGTCCGTGAAGAAGGGCTCGGTCGCGACCGCCGTCATCATACGCACTGGCCAGCCGATCCGCAGGGAGGACGGCTCGATGGTTCACTTCGACCAGAACGCGTGCGTCCTCGTCGACTCGAAGCTCAACCCGATCGGTACCCGCGTGTTCGGGCCGGTCGCCCGCGAGCTCCGCGAGAAGAACTACATGAAGATACTCTCGATGGCCCCGGAAGTGGTCTGAGAAGGAGCAACGAAATGTCACTCGCAAGAATCAGGAAGAACGACACCGTGATCGTGACCTGCGGCAATGACGCAGGCAAGACCGGCACGGTGCTGAGCGTGAACGCCAAGAAGGGCACTGCGGTAGTGGGCGGAATAAACGTCCACAAGAAGGCGGTGCGCCGCACCGAGAAGACCGCCGGCGGCCTCATCGAACGGGAGTTCCCGATCCGCATCAGCAAGCTCATGCCTTACGACGCCGAGAAGAAGGCGGGCACGCGCGTCAGGACGGGCGACAAGGAGGGCAAGAAGGCCCGCCTCTCCGTCAAGAGCGGGAAGCCCCTCTAAGGAAGGAACGAAACTGTCATGGCAAGACTCAAAGACGAATACGCGGAGCGCATGGTGGCCGAGCTCGAGAAGAAGCTTGGAATCACCAACCGTATGCTCGTTCCGCGCCTCCAGAAGATCGTCATCAACATGGGCTTCGGCATCGTCTCCAAGGACGAGCAGAAGACGCTTGTGGACGACCTTGCTACCATCACCGGGCAGAAGCCTATGCTCTGCCGCGCGAAGAAGTCGATCTCGAACTTCAAGCTGCGCGAGGGCATGGTCATCGGAGCGAAGGTCACCCTGCGCGGCGTGCGCATGTGGGAGTTCGCCGACCGCCTCATCTCGGCGGCGCTGCCCCGCATCCGCGACTTCCGCGGCGTTCCCAACCGCGGCTTCGACGGCGCCGGCAACTACACGCTCGGCATCAAGGAGCACACGATCTTCCCGGAGCTCGTGGATTCCGCAGTTCACTCCGGAATGGACGTCACCTTCGTGACCTCGTCCACCGACAACGCGGCCTGCAGGGAGCTTCTCGTCTCCATGGGCATGCCGTTCGCAGGAAGGAGCTAAGTCATGGCCAAGAAGTGTCTCATCGAAAAGCAGAAGCGCACGCCGAAGTTCAAGGTCCGCGCCTACAACCGCTGCCAGCGCTGCGGGCGGCGTCACGCCTACCTCCGCAAGTTCGGAGTCTGCCGTCTCTGCTTCCGCGAGCTCGCCGTCGCCGGCCTCGTGCCCGGCGTGACCAAGGCATCGTGGTAACGAAAGAAGAAAAGGAGTCCAGCACATGTCCATAGATCCCATTTCCGACATGCTCACGACGATCCGCAACGGTCTGAAGGCCCGCCTTTTCTCCGTGCAGACCCCGGCGAGCGGACTGAAAGGCGAGATCGCCCGCGTCATGAAGGAGGCCGGCTACATCGCCGACGCCGTCACGACGTCCGAGTTCCCGAAGCAGCTCGTGATCACGCTGAAGTACACCGAGCGGGCCCTGCCCGCCATCACGGAGCTCAAGCGCATCTCGAAGCCCGGCCTGCGCCGGTTCGTCTCGGTTCCCGAGATACCGTCCGTCCTCGACGGAATGGGCCTTGCGATCCTCTCCACCTCGAAGGGCGTCATGTCCGGCGCAGAGGCGAAGAAGGCCCGCATAGGCGGGGAGCTCATCTGCACCGTAGCTTAAGTAAGAGGAGTCCAAGACAATGTCTCGAATCGGCAAGGAACCCGTCACGCTCGCGGAAGGCGTAACCGCCTCCGTCGACGGCCAGAAGGTGACGGTGAAGGGGAAGCTCGGGGAGCTTTCCTACACGATGCATGACGGCATCACGGCGAAGGCGGAAGACGGCCGTATCGTCGTCTCGTGCGCAGACGACGCCGCGCTCGGCAACTTCCACGGCCTGGCCCGCGCGCTTATCCACAACATGGTGGTAGGCGTGTCCGTTGGCTACAAGAAGCAGCTCTCGATCGAAGGCACCGGCTTCAAGGCCGTGCTCAAGGGCAAGGAGCTCGCGCTCTCGCTGGGCTTCGCTTCGCCCAAGATATTCACGGTGCCGGACGGCATCACGTGCACCGTCGAGAACGACGGCCTCCAGGTGACGCTTGTCGGCGTCGACAAGGCGCTTGTCGGCGAGTCGGCGGCGCGCATCCGCGCGTACTACCCGGCCGAACCGTACAAGGGCAAGGGCATCAAGTACGTCGGCGAGCACATCCGCCGCAAGCAAGGAAAGAAGGTGGCCTAATGAGCTTCAACCGCAAGGTACAGCGCCAGAAGCGGCATCTCCGCCTGCGTCAGCGCATCGTCGGCACGGCAGCGCGTCCGCGCCTGTCGATCTGCATCTCGAACAAGCACATGTACGTGCAGTTCATCGACGACGACGCCGGCCGTACGCTCGCCCAGGCGAACAGCCTGAAGGACGCGCACGCCAACCTCGACACCGCCAAGGCGCTCGGCGCCGCAGCGGCCGAGGCCGCGAAGGCCGCCGGCATATCGACCGTGGTCGTCGACCGCGGCGGCAACAAGTATACGGGCCGCGTCGCGGCAATCGTCGAGGCCGTCGTGGAGGCGGGCCTCTCCATCCGCGCCAAGAAAGAGGAGGATCGGTAACAATGGCTTTCAATCGCGACAAGCGTTCCGACGCGGCAGCCGAGGACAACCTCGACGAGCATACCGTGTTCATCAACAGGTGCGCCAAGACCGTCAAGGGCGGCCGCCGCATGAGCTTCTCCGCCGTCATCGTGGTCGGCGACAAGGCCGGCAAGGTCGGCGTGGGCTTCGGCAAGGCCAACGAGGTCGCCGATGCCATCCGCAAGGGCGGCGAAGCGGCCCGCAAGGACATGCGCACGGTCACGCTGCGCGGCAAGACCATCCCGCATGACGTCGAGGGAGTCTGCGACGGCGGCAGGGTGATCCTCAAGCCTGCGCCGGACGGCACGGGCCTCATCGTCGGCGGCGGCATGCGCCCTGTCCTCGAGGCCGTCGGCATACGTGACGCGGTCGGCAAGTCGCTCGGCTCCAAGAACCGCCTCAACGTGGTCAAGGCCACGATGAACGCGCTCATGAAGCTCCGCAGCGCCGAGGAGATCGCGGCGATCAGGGCGTAACGGCGAAAAGCCTCGAAAGGAGAACTTGAAATGGAACTCAGCAATCTGACAAACACGCCGGGAGCACGCAGCCGCCGCAAGCGCGTCGGCCGCGGCTGCAGTTCGGGCATGGGCAAGACCTCCACCCGCGGCCACAAGGGCCAGGCCGCGCGCAAGGGCCACAAGCACAAGCTTCAGTTCGAAGGCGGCCAGATGCCGCTCGTCCGCAGGCTGCCGAAGCGCGGCTTCAACAACGCCGCCTTCGCCGTCAAGGCGTTCGGCGTCAACGTCGCCGAGCTCGAGAAACGGTTCGAGGCCGGGGCCGAGATATCCCTCGCCTCTCTCGCGAAGGCCGGCCTTACGGACAACAAGCGCCCGAAGGTCAAGATCCTCGGCACGGGCGAACTGACCAAGAAGTTCACCGTAAAGGTCCCTTGCTCGGCTTCCGCCAGGGCGAAGATCGAGAAGGCCGGCGGCACCGTCGCCTGAGACGGACCACGACCGCGAAAGACGCGAGGCTCCCGGACATGCTGGGCGTCTCGCGTTTCTTTTTTGGATCTTATTGCAAAGCGTAGGGGAGGTGTGACTTGAGAACGAATGCTTCTGGCAGCCGCCGGGTCTTTCCGGCGTTTTGCCTTCTGGCAGTGGTGCTGGCCGCGTGCCCGTGCTGCGCCGAGCAAACGGCTTGCAATGAAGCTGTCTTCATGCGGGATTGCCCTATCGGGGTGTTTGACTCTGGTATAGGCGGGCTCTCCGTGCTGGAACGGATCCTTGCGCTCGACGAGTTTGACAACGGCACTGGCGCGCCGGGCACGGACGGACTGCCTGACTTCGCGGGAGAGGAATTCGTCTACTTCGGCGACCAGGCGAACATGCCGTACGGACGCTACGACGCGGCGGGCAAGGCCGACTTCCTGCGCGAGCTGGTCCGGCGGGACGCACGCTTCCTCCTCGGCAGCGACGGACATCGTCCGGCCAAGGTCATAGTCATCGCATGCAATACGGCTACGGCCTACGGCCTTGACGCCGTCCTCGCCATGCCTCGTTCGCGCGGCGAGAAGGTCATTGGCGTCGTCAACGCAGGGGTCGAGGCCGCGCTTGACGCGATTTCGTCGGCGACAGGCGCCTGCGCCGTCGCGGTCATGGCCACGCCGGCGACGATTTCCTCTGGCGTGTACCAGCGCACGCTCGCCGAGACGGTCCGAGTCCGTGCACTGGCGTTTCCGGTGGCTGTCGCCAGCCGCGGAGGCATCGGCCTGGCGGAAGCGGTGGAGAACGCGGAGCCGGGGCGCTTCCTGTGCGCGCGGACGAACGTTGTGGCTCTTGTCGCGGATTATCGGGCGCGCGGCGGCACGGCGCCGATACGCGCATTCATCCTCGGGTGCACCCACTATCCTTTTGTCCTGGAAACCATTCGCTCCACTCTTGACGACCTTAGGGAGAATCCGGAGTATGCATCGCTCCTGCCGCGCGACATCGTGTTTGTCGATCCGGCGGTCTACACGGCCATTTCGTGCTACAAGGCCCTGCGCGAAGACGGTCTTCTCAAACCGTCCGGCACGGCGAGGAGCCGTCCGCGCGTTAACGCGTTCATGTCGGTCGGACGCGACGGGCCGCTTGCGGATTCGGTGAAGTACGGGCGCAACGTGACGGACGTGGACTACGGCACGAAGATAGTGCCGTTGGCTCGCGGTTCGTTGACGGACGCAACGGCGGAAAGCGTGGCGACGTCCTTCCCTCTCTCGGCTGCTGCGCTCGGCATTTCCCCGACACGTTCCTGCGGCAAAGACAAATGACCGTGCTGCTGAGAGACGGGGACGGGGAAAGTATGGTATAATAATGCAATGCGAAACCCGTCACAGCCAGAGCTTGAAGTCCTGAGGGAGGTCACGACAGCAGTCGTGCGAGAGCGCGACGTGCGCCGTCTCCTGGAGAGGGTAATAGACATACTCGGTCGGCGCATGGGCATGTTGCGCGGCACGTTCACGATACTCGAGGGCGACGAGCTGCGCATCGAGGCGTCGTCGCGCGGCCTGAACGCCGAGGAACGCGCCCTCGGCCACTACCGACTTGGCGAGGGAATCACCGGGCTTGTGGCGAAGTCGGGGAAGTCCGAGATCGTGCTAGACGTTCGCCGGGACCGCAGGTTCCTGAACCGAACGAAGTCGCGCCGGATCGACGAGGCGCTTTCATTCATCTGCGTGCCGCTGATACGCAACGGCGACGTGATAGGGACGCTTTCGGCAGACCGCGAGATGCGCGGCGAGACCACTTCGCTCGCGAAGGACGTCGCGCTCCTGGAGATAATCGCCAACTTGGTGGGCGAGGCGGCGGCGGTGCTGCGCGAGGAGTGCGCGGAGCGCGATGCGCTCAAGGACGAGAACCGTCGGCTGCGCGGACTGATGTCCACCGACAACCCAGGGCACATGATCGGCGAGTGCCTGCAGATGCGCGCGGTCTACGAGCAGATACGCCAGGTGGCGCCGAGCGAGGCCACGGTGCTCGTGCGCGGCGCAAGCGGCACTGGCAAGGAGTTGGTGGCGCGTGCGATACAGGCCCTTTCCGCGAGACGCGACAAGCCGTTCGTCGCGCTCAACTGCGCGGCCCTGCCGGAGTCGCTGGTTGAGTCGGAGCTTTTCGGACACGAGAAGGGGGCGTTCACCGACGCGCGCGAGCGCCGGATCGGGCGCGCCGAGGCTGCGGACGGCGGCACGCTGTTCCTTGACGAGATTGGCGACCTCTCGCTGGCGGTGCAGGTGAAGCTGCTGCGGTTCCTGCAGGAGCGCACGTTCTCCCGCGTCGGCTCTAATGCGGTGCTCCACAGCGACGTGCGGTTCATCGCCGCGACGAGCCGGAACCTCGAGGACCTGATGGCGCGGAAGCTGTTCCGCGAGGACCTCTACTACCGGCTCTCGGTCTTTCCGATAGCGGTGCCGGATCTCAAGGACCGCGGCGGCGACATCGTGCTGCTGGCGCACCACTACCTCTCCCGCATGAACGTTAAGTACGGCCGTGGCATCGACCGGATTTCCGCGCCGGCGCTGAACATGCTGCAGGGCTACGCCTGGCCCGGCAACGTGCGCGAGCTGGAGAACTGCATGGAGCGCGCGGTGCTGACGGCCAGGGACAACGTGATACGCGGCTACAACCTGCCGCCGGCGATGCAGGACGGCGAGCCGACGGAAGGCCCCTACGACGAGGACAGGGCGCAGACGCTAGACGAGCAGCTTGCCGACGCCGAGCGCCGGATACTGCGCAACGCGATATCGCGCCACGGCGGGAACCGCGCGGCGGCGGGACGCGAGCTGGGCGTAAGTTCGCGCATGATGAACTACAAGCTCGGAAAGCTGGGAATGCTGTCCGTCGGCCGCGAGAGCCGTTCGCCCGGTGGACATGGGGCATTGCCTTTCCCGTCTTGAAATGGTAAAATTCCCGTTGTGAAAAAGACTTCTCGCAAGTTGAAGTACCGTCGCGTCCTGCTGAAGCTCTCCGGCGAGGTGCTGGGGAACCGGGATTCCGGCGAATGCCTCGACCCTGCGCGGCTGGCGTACATGGCGGACCAGGTGCGCCGTCTCCGTGCGCTGGGCTGCGAGGTCGGCGTCGTGCTTGGCGGCGGCAATATCTTCCGCGGCCTTGCTGGCGCTGGCCGCGGCGTAGACCGCGTGACTGGCGACTCCATGGGAATGTTGGCGACGGTCATCAACTCGCTTGCGCTGATGAATGCGCTGGAGGCGGCCGGCGTGCCGGCCAGCGTCATGACGGCGACTGACATGCCGAGGATCGCCGAGCCGTTTGTGGCGCGCCGTGCGCTCCGTCATCTTGCGGAGGGGCGCGTAGTGATCTTCGGCGGCGGCACGGGCAACCCGTATTTCTCCACCGACTCGGCTGCGGCCTTGAAGGCGTGCGAGATCGGCGCAGACGTTTTGCTCAAGGCGACGAAGGTCGACGGCGTCTACACCGCCGACCCGAAGAAAGACCCGAAGGCGGAGCGCTATCGGTCGCTGACGTACGAGACGGCTTTGGAACGGCGCCTGAAGGTGATGGACGCGGCGGCTTTCGCGCTTTGTCGGGACAATGCGATACCGATCGTCGTGTTCGACTTCTTCAACAGGAACGCTCTAGCCGGCGTTGTTGCCGGCAAGGCGGTGGGAACGCTGGTGAGCGAGAAGGGCTGAGCGCGGGGAGCGCATGTGGCAAACGATTTCTAAGGAAAGGCAGACAAGATGGAAACAGTAAGTGAAGTGCTTAACGACGCCACGGCGAAGATCGCCAAGAGCTTCGACGCGCTGAAGGCGCAGTTCGCGGGCCTGCGGACCGGGAAGGCGTCGCCCGCGATGGTCGACGGCATCAAGGTCGACTACTACGGAGCGCCGACGCCGATCAAGAGCCTCGGCACGATTTCGACGCCGGAGCCGCGCCAGATCAAGATCACCCCGTTCGATCCGACGGTGCTGGACGCGATGAACAAGGCTATACTTGCCGCGAACATCGGCGTGACGCCGCAGACCGACGGCAAGGTTCTGCGCATAACGGTGCCCGAGCTCAACGAAGAGCGCCGCAAGGAGATCGTCAAGGTAGCGAAGACGCAGGCCGAGGCGCAGAAGGTCGCCATGCGGAACGTCCGCCGCGATGCCAACGAGGCGGTGAAGAAGCTTGAGAAGGACAAGAAGATATCCGAGGACGACATGAAGCAGGGCCTTGACCGCATCCAGAAGGCGACGGACGACGGCATCGCGAAGATCGACGCCGAGCTGAAGGCCAAGGAAACAGAAGTGATGGCGGTCTGAGGCATGGGTCTGGAAAATCAAGATTTCTAAGGAGCAAGGAGGAGGCTGCAATGGCAGAAGAAGTTGAGATGACACCCGTCGAGGCCGGGGAACCACCCAAGGCCGATCCGCTGGCAAAGCCCGCGTCGCCGGTTTCGGCTGCGGCGCAGGCGGCTCCCGCCATACACAAGCCGGTCGTCGGCGCGGCACCGTCTGCAGGAGGCCTCAAGCCCGGTCTCAAGCTGCCGACTCAGAATGCTGCGCTGAAGCCCGGTCTCAAGCTGCCGACGCAGAACGCCCTCAAGCCCGGCGTGAGGTTGCCGCAGAAGCCGGTCATACGCAAGCCCGGTTCGACTGTCCTCGCAGTGCCGCTGCCCAAGCCGGTAAGTGCGGCGAAGCCTGTTGCCGTAGACGCCCAGGGCATTGGCAAGCTGCCCACGGTAGAGGCAAAGACCGTTCCTCGTGCCGATGCGGCTCCGGTCGTAAGCGAGAACCCGAATCCGCTTGAGGCCCTTAAGAGCGTGACGCAAAAGTTGAAGGGCATCACGCAGGAGATTCCGCAGCAGGCGATTCTCCGCAAGACCGGCATTATTGCCGACGGCGCGATGAGCGACGCCCAGAAGGAGGCCGCCAAGCATAAGACTGCGCGCATTTCGCTTTCTGACGCGATGGGCGTGGCGCCGGTGAAGAACGAGAACGCGCCGATCAAGACGATTCGCATCAAGCGCCCGGTCGACATTCCCGGCAGCACGAAACCCCTTAAGCCACAGCCGCCTGCCGCAGCCGAGTCCGCTCCTGCCGCAGCCGAGCCGGCCGTACAGGACACGTCGGCTGCAACTGCAACGCAGCGCAAGACGCTGAAGATCACGCGTCCCGGCGGAGCGGTTCGTCCGTCGGGCAAGTTCGGCATCAAGCGTCCGGGGTCTGCGCCTGCGTCCTCCGCATCGTCGGTTTCCGCGGAGTCTGGCGACGGGGCGATTGCCGACATTCCCGAGATCTCAGACATTCCGGACATGTCGGCGGCTCCCATGCCGGTGCGGGCGGCGTCTTCTGACGGTCCTGCCTGGCTCTGGACGCTTTCCGCGATCGTGCAGCTTGCGGCGTGCGCCGTCGTTGGTGCGCTCGCCTGGTTCCTGTACACGAACACGGCGACCAGCTACTTCTAAGTCGGAGCTTGCGGTCTGCATCTTGACCGATGAGGCGTGTCGGAAGCACGGCTGCGGTAGCGAAGGCGACGGCTCTGGAGATGCTCTCCGAGCCGTTGACTTTGCTGGTGCTTCTTGCTGCGCTGACTCTTGAAGTGCTTGCGCCGGCTTTCCATTATCACCAGTTCGGCGAGGCGACTCGCATGGCACGGGACGCCGGGCTTTCGGCTCTCTTTACATGCGGAAGCGTGTTTGCGGTCTTCGTCACGATCCGAGCGTTCCGTCGTGAGATCGAGTCTGGCACGTTGGAGATGGCCCTTTCTCACCCGGTCTCGCGCGTGGGATTCTTCCTTTCCAAGACGCTTGGCGCGACTCTCGCCTACCTGCTGTTCGCGTGCGTGCTAGCTGCTACCGCTCTGCTGACGGTCGAGGGCGCGGAGATCGGCGGCGAGATCGCCCGGCGGACGGGCGACATAGCCCGCATCTACGGTCCGTGCTTCGCCGCCGGGGTGGCGGTAATGGTGATGCCGCTTCTCATCGGCGCTGCGTTAAACCGCTTCGCCGGCTGTCGCTTCGTGCTCTCCGCGTTCACCGTGGCGCTTGTGCTGTCGGTAGCGTCCGCTGCCGTCGCTGCGGTGCGCGCCCCGTCGTGGGCGTGGCGTCTGGCGCCGGCCGTTGTGCTCGTTGCGCTTGCGACATTCGTCTTGCTCTCAGCGTCTGCCGCGTTTGCAGTACGGTTCCGTGCGAACGTCGCGGCCGCCGCCGTAGGGCTGCTCGTGGCGCTGTCGCTCCCGGTCGTCGGCAACTACTATCTGGCGGACGCGCTCTCGAAGGGCGGTTCGGTGCCGTGGAGCTACGTTGGTCTTGCCGCACTTGCGACCGCGTCCGCCGTGGCGTTTTTCCTGCTTCTTGGCGTTAGGTTCATCGAAGGGCGCGATGTCGCGTGAAAGGACTTATGGACGATGATGTTGTTCTGCTGGACGGGGTCGTAAAGACGTTTCGCGATTTCTGGCTGCGTCCGACGGTTAGGGCGGTCGACGGGCTGTCCCTGCGCGTGCGGCGCGGGGAGGTTTTCGGACTTCTGGGGCCGAACGGCTCGGGCAAGTCGACGACGATCAAGATGATCCTCGGGCTTCTTTCGCCTAGCGGCGGAAAGGTCTCGCTCTTCGGTCTTCCGCCGCGCTCGGTGGAGGCGCGCCGCCGGCTTGGCTACCTGCCTGAGCTCAGCTACCTGCATCCGTTCCTCACCGCGAGGGAGACTCTGCGCTACTACGCCGGGCTTTGCGGGCTCTGCCGCCGCGAAGCGTCCATGCGGACTGATCAGCTTCTTAAGATGGTCGGGCTGGAGTCGGTCGCGTCACGTCCCGTAGGCGGCTTCTCGAAGGGCATGGCGCGGCGTGTTGCGCTGGCCGCGTCCCTCATAGGCCGTCCCGAGCTTTTGGTGCTGGACGAGCCTACGAGCGGGCTTGACCCCGTATCGACGAAGGAGGTGAAGACCCTGGTCCGCGCACTTGCGCGCGGCGGCATGACGGTTCTCACGACGTCGCACCAGCTTGCGGACGCCGAGGACATCTGCGACCGCGTCATGATAGTGAACCACGGCCGGGCCGTCGCGGAAGGCCGGGTGGCGGAGCTAGGCACGAGCCTGGAGGAGTTTTTCCTGGCGAAAGTCGGAGACGCTGATGATTTCGTTCTGGCGGATTTTCTGGCTTGAGTGCGTGACGCTCGTGCGCACGGGGACGCTGGCGATGCTGTCGGTCGCCGCTGCCGCGTGGATGCTCGTCTTTCCGCACCTTGCGAAGGGCGACGGCACGCCAGAGGGCCTGCGCGAGCTTACCATACATTTTTCTCTCGGCGGGGTGTTTGCGCTTCTCGTGGTGGCGCTGCTGGCATCTGCCGCCGGGTCGGTTGCGCGCGAACGCGCCGCAAAGAGACTGCAGCTCACGCTGGTGCGCCCGGTCCGCTTTGCCGCGATTGCGCTTGGCAAGATCGCCGCGCACGTCGCCGTCGGGGCTGTCGTGCTTGCGCTCTCATGCGCGATACTCGCAGTCCGCACCGACCTGCGCACGCCGTGCCGCCATGTGCTTTCGCCGACGCTGCCGTCCCCGCGCGAGGAGGCGAAGGTCATGTACGCGGCCTATATGGCCGACACCAACACGCCGGTGGAAGTGCGCCGCGCTAAGCGTTCGGTCGTGCTGCGCCTCTTGGAGAACCGGGCCATCGACCACTATCAGACGATTCCGACTAACTCGTGCGCGGAGTGGAAGTTCGGGAGCCTTGAAGGGCAGGAGTGGATCAAGGGCCTGTCGGTGCGCATGCGCTTCACCAACCAGCTGGAGATGCGTCAGGATGTGCAAGGGGTCTTTCGGCTTGGCGGGCTTGAAGGAACCGTAAGCAACATCACCCAGGCCGTGCTGACGGTGCCGCTCGCCGGAGAGGGGAAGGCGGCGGAGAGGCTGACGTTCGAGAACAAGGGACAGACCGCGCTTATGCTGCGGCCGAGGCGCGACCTGAACCTGCTCGTGCCTGCAGACGCGTTCGGCTGGAACCTTCTGCGGACATTCGTGACGCTGGTGTCAGTGCTAGCGCTGGTCGTTTCCTTCGGGGTGCTTCTTTCGTCCGGGCTGGGGCGCCCCGTCGCGCTCTTCGTGGCGTTCGTCACCCTGATAGTCGGCGAGATGAGCCCGAGCGTGATAGAGCAGTATCCTGACGAGCTGGAGACGAACCTGGCGGACCGCATAGGCCTTGCGATCACGCGCGTCGCCGTGCGCGTCACGCGGCCGGTGTCCGCGCTTTCGCCGCTCGGCGCTCTTTCCCGCGACGAGTGCGTCGAGTCGCGCGAGACGTGGCAGCTGGCGGTGACCGACCTGCTGGTCCTGCCGCTGCTGCTGTCGCTGGTCGCGGGCTTCGTCGTTCCGCGAAAGCAGGACGACATGACATAGGCGATATGGTACAATGTTAAGGAAACGGAGATAAGATGAAGATTGTCTGCCTTGACCTTGAGGGAGTGCTGGTGCCCGAGATATGGATCGCCTTCGCGGAGGCGACGGGCATTCCAGAGTTCCGTCGCACCACGCGCGACGAGCCCGACTACGACAAGCTGATGCGCGGGCGCATCGCTCTTCTTGAGCAGCACGGACTCGGGTTGCGCGAGATACGCGATGTGATTTCGCGGATCGACCCTCTGCCCGGCGCGCGAGAGTTCCTTGACGCGCTGCGCGAGCGCACTCAGGTGCTGATACTCTCCGACACGTTCTACGAGTTCGCGATGCCGCTCATGCGAAAGCTCGGTTACCCGACGCTGATGTGCAATTCGCTTGTGGCTGACGCCAGCGGACGCATCACCGGCTACCGCCTGCGCTGTCCGCAGTCGAAGCTCACGACGGTGAAGGCGCTGCAGGAGTGCGGCTTCGAGACGATCGCCGCAGGCGACAGCTTCAACGACCTTGGAATGATCCGGGCCTCTAAGGTGGGATTCCTCTTCCGTTCGACCGAGAAAATCAAGGCGGACAACCCGGACCTCCGCGCGTTCGAGGACTACGACGCCTTTCTGGGAGGAATTCTCGATGCTCTCGGCTGAGATACGGGAACTGGCCGCCAGGCGCCGCGCCGTCATCCTTGCCCACAACTACTGCCGTGGCGAGATTCAGGACGTCGCCGACTTCACAGGCGATTCGCTCGAGCTCGCCCGCAAGGCGGTGGAGGTCGAGGCCGACGTGATCGTGTTCTGCGGCGTCTACTTCATGGCCGAGACGGCGAAGATACTCAATCCGTCCAGGACGGTGCTGATACCCGACCCGTCGGCGGGCTGCCCGATGGCCGACATGGTGACTGCGGAACAGCTTCGCGAGCTGAAGGCGCGGCATCCCGGCGCCAAGGCCGTCTGCTACGTCAACTCTACGGCGGAGGTCAAGGCGGAGTGCGACATCTGCGTGACGAGCGGCAACGCCGAGAAGGTGATGGCGACATTCCCGCCGGAGCAGGAGATACTGTTCGTGCCCGACCGGCACCTTGGCGGACACATCGCCGGCATGCTTGGCCGCGAGTACACTCTCTGGCCCGGCTACTGCCCGACCCATGCGGCGCTTACTGTAAAGGCGATTGAAGATGCGCGGCGGATGCATCCGGGCGCGCCGGTGCTCGTGCACCCCGAATGCGCGCGCGACGTGCGTGCGGCGGCGGACGAGCGGCTTTCCACGGGCGGCATGTGCCGTTATGCGCGCGAATCGTCCGCAAGGGAGATCGTCGTCGGGACCGAGACGGGCATTCTGCACCGTCTGCGCAAGGAGAATCCAGGGAAGTCGTTTTATCCGGCGTCGGAGCGGCTCGTCTGCCCGAACATGAAGAAGAACACGTTGGAGAACCTGCGCGACGCGCTTCGCGACATGAAGACCGAGGTGACCGTGCCGGACGAGATTGCCGAGCGCGCCCGCCGCGCCATCGCCGCGATGCTCGCCGTCGGGTGAGGCGTCGTCTTCGGTTTTCGGGTTCAAGGACGGTTGCCGTAGCGGCGGCAGTTTGGTAAAATACGATTATGAAAAAAATGCTTTTCTCTGCTGTTGCAGCGACTGCCGCCCTTGCGGCCTCGTCTGCGGATTTTGGAACTCTGTCCGACGGGCGCCAGACGCACGTCTACCGACTTGCCGGTGCGGGCGGGCTGATCCTTGACGTGTCGGATTACGGCGGGCGCGTGGTGCGCGTCTATGCGCCGGACCGCTTCGGCAACCTCGCCGACGTCACGCTAGGCTGGAACACCGCCGCCGAATACGAGAAGTTCGGCTTCTCGATGGGCACGCTGATCGGGCGCTATGGCAACAGGATACGCGACGGACGCTTCTCTCTGGACGGCAAGGAATACCAGCTGCCTGTCAACGAGACGAAGCCCGCCCCGCGCCACTGCAACCTGCACAGCGGTCCGAACGGGTGGGACTCGAAGGTGTGGAAGGCCCGCACCTTCCGCGACGGCGACACGCCCGGCATCGAGCTCGAGTGCGTCTCGCCTGACGGCGACATGGGTTTTCCTGGAACGGTGACTTGCAAGGTCACGTACCGCGTGCGCCCCGACAACGTCTGGACGATAGACTACGAGGCGACGACCGACAAGCCGACGGTCCTGAACCTCACCCACCATTCCTACTGGAACCTTGCCGGCGAGGCGAGCGGCAACGTGCTTGCGCAGGAGCTGCAGGTTTTCGCAGACAAGTACACGCAGACCGACGCTGGTCTGATCCCGACGTCGGACGCGCCTGTGAAGGGTACTGGCTTCGACTTCACTTCGCTCCGCCCGATCGGCGCGGCGGTCGCCTGGATGGCCGCGCAGCCCGCTCTCGCGGCGATGGACAACTGGTACGACCACAACTTCGTGCTGCGCGGCAAGCTGGGCGAGCTTCATCCCGCGGCGACGATGCGCGATCCCGTTTCGGGGCGTCGCCTTGAGATATGGACGACCGAGCCGTGCATGCAGATGTACGGTGCGCAGAACATGAACGGTACGCTTCCCGCGAAGGAGGCTGGAAAGAAGTATCCGCAGTTCGCCGGCATAGCCCTGGAGACGCAGCACTACCCCGACTCGCCGAACAGGCCTGACTTCCCGTCGACCGTGTTGCGCCCCGGCGAGACGTTCCGCAGCCGGACCGAGTACCGCTTCTCCGCAGAATAAAGAATGGGTTACGCGAAGAGAAAGTCCGCGTCCGCTTCTTCGCCGGCTGCGGCTCCGGCGGCGCCGAAGGCCGCCGCTCCCAGTTCCGCCGCGCCGACCTCCGCACGGAAGGCATCAGGCGGAGGAGGCTCCGTCTGGAATATGCAGATAGGCGGAGCGAAGCAGAAGACCGACATGAAGCGCATCGAGGTGCTTCTGTTCGTCTCCGAGCTAGCCGACCTGCTTGAGGCGGGCATGACGCTCGGTCAGGCCCTTCAGGCGCTTGCGAGCCAAGGCGAGGAGATGAGCGCGCAGCGCTTCGTCTGCCAGGACCTCTGCGACCGGATCGTGCGTGGCGAGAGCTTCTCCGACGCATGCGCGCACCATCCGAAGACTTTCCCTCCGCTTTTCTCCAACATGCTCCGCGCCGGCGAGGCTTCAGGCGCGATGATCGAGGTCTTGCGGCGTCTAGGCGAGCACTATGAGCGCGACGACAACATGCGCGGGAAGATCAAGAGCGCGCTGACGTATCCGGTGATCGTGCTCGTGTTCGGCGTCGTCGCCGTGATCGTGGCGCTGGTGTGGATCATCCCGAAGTTCCAGAAGGTGTTCGACTCGCTGGGCGCGTCGCTGCCGCTGATGACGCAGATCCTGATAACCATGAGCCAGTCTCTGATCGAATACGGGTGGCTTATGGCGATCGGGGTGGCGCTGGCCGTGATCTGGTTCCGCAAGTGGCGCACTACTCAGTCGGGCATGCGCCGGATAGACACATGGAAGCTCAAGGCGCCGCTCATAAAGGGCATAGTGGCGTCGGGGGCGTATTCGTCGCTCGCCTATACGCTGAAGACGCTGCTGACTAACGGCGTAAACGTCCTGCAGGCCCTCAAGATCTGCGAGGAGACGTGCGGCAACGCGGTGATAGGAGACGCGCTGAAGACGGCGCGCCAGCGGGTAACCGACGGCACTACGATCTCCGGACCGCTCGCGTCGTCGGGCGTGTTCCCGCGCATGATGACGGACATGCTGGCCATTGGCGAGCAGGCTGGCGACATGGCGTCGTCGCTGGAGCACATCGGGCGCAGGTACCAGAAGGACATGGACCGCAACATCGCGGCGTTCACGAACGCGCTGGAGCCGATACTCATTGTGGCCATAGCGGTCGCGGTGGGTTTCGTAGCCATTGCTATTCTGCAGGCGGTCTTGCAGGTTTCAAGTTCGCTCGGCTGACGGCAAGGGGGAGAAGGTCATGAAGATCGGCAAGTATTCGTTTGGCATAGGCGACAGGTTCGCGCACGAGGGAGTCAACCAGCTGAAGGCGCTCGTAAAGGTTGAGGAGCGTTTCGGCGTGCACTTCACCCCGGTCTGGAACAAGTCCAACCGCGAGCATTCGATCATCGGCACCGAGCCGATGTCCACGCGCCGCGAGGCGGATGCGGCGGTTGCCGCGCTCGGCTACAAGGACGCGTACTTCTGCGACGCCGACCACATCAACCTGTCGAACGTGGACAAGTTCATCGACGCCTGCGATTTCTTCACGATCGACGTCGCCGAGTCGATCGGCAAGTCTGGCTCGCCGGCGGATCGCTACTTGCCCGCAGTGAAGGAGGCCGGGCGCATCTACCGCCACATCGCCGAGCGCAAGGGAGCGGAAAACTTCGTGACAGAGGTTTCGATGGACGAGGTGGACGTGGCGCAGACGCCGTCAGAGATACGGTACATACTGACCGAGCTTGCCCGCGAGAATGTTCCGCTCCAGACGTTTGCGCCGAAGTTCACCGGGCGGTTCAACAAGGGCGTGGACTATGTCGGAGACCTCGCACAGTTCGAGCGGGAGTTTGACGAGGACCTCCAGGTGCTCGCGTGGGCGGCGAAGGAACTTGACCTGCCGGAGAACCTGAAGCTCTCGATCCACTCCGGGTCTGACAAGTTCTCTCTCTATCCGATCATGGGCCGTCTCATCCGCAGGCACGACGCCGGAATCCACATCAAGACGGCGGGAACGACCTGGCTTGAGGAGATCATCGGGCTTTCGCTTGCGGATCCGGAGGCCCTCGCTCTCGCCAAGCGAATCTACCGCATCGCGCTTGCGCGCATGGACGAGCTGACGGTGCCATACGCGACGGTCATTGACATCGACCGCGGAAAGCTGCCTGCGCCGGAGGCGGTAGACGCCTGGGACGCCGATACCTTCGCGAAGACGCTCCGTCATGACGAGTCGGAGCCGCTCTACAATCCGTCGTTCCGGCAGCTCATTCACGTCTCGTTCAAGGTCGCCGCCGAGCTTGCCGACGAATACTACCCCGCACTCGACCGCAATCTCGACATAATCGGCCGCGAGATCGAGGCCAACATCGGCGAACGCCACGTCAGGCTTCTCTTCGCGTGAGCCGCACGGTCGAGGAGATTGGCGCGAAGATGGACGCGCTCGGCCTGTGGGAGGCGGTCGCGCCCTACAATTGGGCCGTCAAGCCGAGAGGCACGGCGTTTCCGTACTTCTGCACGATCCTGATGGAGAAAGAGCCTTCGCCTGTCAAGATCAGGTTCCTGATGCTGGAAGGCTGGCAGACGCTCCACGACTACGTGCGCATCCGCATCGACCGCAACTACGGCTTTTACTCGTCGCCGATGGAGATGCCCCATCTGGAACTGGTCATCTGCCGCGACGGCAAGTGTTGCATCTTCCGTCATGACGAGGGTTTTTTGCCGCAGGAGGCGGACGAGCGGCAGCGCTTGCTTGCCGAGAAGATTCTCTGGGAGGCGTTTGGCGTCATGTTGCGCGTGGAATCTGACCGGCAGTTGCCGATGCGCTTCTCGGAGGAGCGGGCGATCTTCGCGCGCGTCGAGTCGGCGGACGGCACGTGGGTCGATTCGCCGCTGCCCATTCCGGATCCGCGTCCTCACGTCGAGAAGGTGTCTTTCGCGAAAGCCGACGTGAAGCGTGCACAGGACTTGCCCATCGCGTCGGGCGAGGCGCTTTCGGTGGACTTCCGCATGCTGACAAACGTCGCCACCGGGGAGCCTCGTCCGCGCTGCATATATGCGCTTGTCGCCGTAGACCCGGCAACGGGCGAGCAGGTTCTCGACTGCCGCGCGACGGTCTCGTCCGACGGCGGACTGAAGGGTCTTTGGGAGGCGATGCCTGCCCAGCTGCTCAAGGCGCTGATCGGGCGCGGACGCATACCCGGCGAGATACGCTTGCGTTCGGGCCGTGTCTTCCGTCTGCTGCGTCCGCTTTGCGAGGAACTGCCGTTCAAGCTGTCGCTTCACGACGAGCTTCCCGAGCTGAAGGAGAAATAGAAGATGCCGATTTACGTCTATGAGGCCAAGAACCCGGCGAAGGGCTGTGCGGCGTGCCGCAAGGGGGTCGAGGTGAAGCAATCCATTTCGGACGCGAAGCTGACGGCGTGTCCCGTCTGCGGTGCGGAGGTCTTCCGCGTGATTCAACCGCCGGGCCTCGCCCATTCGAAGACGGATCTTCACTATCGGGCGAAGCGCGCCGGCTTCTCGTGCCTCAAAAAGGTGCAGAAGGGCGAATACGAGAAGATGTATTGAGAGGAAGGTTTGGGAAGTACAGAGGTTTGGGAAGTACAGAGGTAATCAATGATAGGAGACAGAAGATGGCGGAACTGATAGTGGCGCTTGATGTCGGAACCAGGCAGGAGGCCGTAGATGCCGCAAGGCGTATCGGCGAGGCCGTAGGGTTCTACAAGATTGGCCTTGAGCTTTTCACCGCTGAGGGACCAGACGTCGTGAAGGCAGTCAAGGACCTCGGCAAGAAGGTTTTCCTTGATCTTAAGCTTCATGACATTCCTCGGACGGTCGAGCGAGCGGTCCGCTCTGCCGGACGCCTGGGCGTGGACCTGATGACGATTCATTCTGTCGGCGGCAAGGCGATGATCCGCGCGGCGGCGGATGCGGCAGCGGAGTTCGGCGAAGGCGGTCCGCGTGTCCTGGCGGTGACGGTTCTTACGTCCCTTGACGAATCCGACCTCGCCGACGTAGGAATCGTCGGGCGCACCCCGGCGGATCAGGTACGGGCAATGGCGAAGTTTGCGACTGCCAACGGCGCGCACGGGCTCGTCTGCTCGCCGAGGGAGGTCGGCGACCTCTCGCGGACGCTTCCGGCGGGAACGCTGTTCGTCACGCCGGGGGTGCGTCCTGCAGGCTCGTCGGTAGGCGACCAGAAGCGCGTCGCAACGCCGGCGGAGGCTGTGGCGGACGGTGCAACGCATCTCGTCGTCGGGCGGCCGATCATGGCGGCTGCGGATCCGGCGGCGGCGGCACGGGCGATACGGGCTGAAATGAACGGCTGAGATTAGCCTGCCATACAACTAATTGGGGCAGGCCCTTGTAGCCAGATACAATATTTGGTATAATGCCCTCCGTATGAAAAGGTTTCTTCGTGCGGTGTTGCCGGCATTCTTGCTGGCTGTCTCGGTTGGGCAGATCTATGCCTTCACCAATTTCTCGGACGAAATCGCCCGTTGCATAGGCGAGTCGCAGAAGGACGTGCAGTTCGCGTTCTCGCTCGGCATATTCTTCCTTGGCATGGGCGCGGCGTTCTTCGGCAAGATAGTCGAGCGCAACATACGCCTGTCGACGATCATCGGTACGGTGCTGTTCGTCTCGGGGCTGTGCGTCACGGCGGCGGGCGTAGCGGCGAAGTCGCTTGCGCTCATCTATCTCGGCTACGGGTTCCTTGTAGGCACCGGCACCGGAATAATCTACATCTCGCCGGTGAAGACCATGATGCTCTGGTTCCCCGAGCACAAGGCCATTGCGGCCGCGTTGCCCATCATTTCGTTCGGACTTGGCTCTACGCTGTCGACGCTCGTCTACAAGGGCTTTGGCTTCGGCGGACCCGATTCGCTGTTCTCCATGCGCTTTCTGGGATTTTTTGACTTCTTCGGCGTGGCGGAGGATCCGGCGGCGATAGGAACCGTCTTCCGGGCGTTCGCCGTGTTCTACGTAGTGCCGATGGCGCTGGCGGCGTTTCTCCTGAAGAAGCCGAAGATACAGGTCCAGAGCTTCGGTCATGGCATTCCCAGCCTGGAGTTCCGGTATGTGCAGTTGGCGAAGGATTCGTTCTTTCTCCGCGCCTGGCTGTTCATGTTCCTGAACATCTCGGCCGGTCTGTGCCTCATTCCACTAGCGAAGCAGATGATGAAGTCTCCGTCCGTCGGATATTCCGAGGGGCTGATTACCGCCATCATCGCTCTTTGCGGCATCATGAACGGTGGCGGACGCTTCTTCTTCGCCTGGTGGTCCGACCGGCTAGCGCGGCGCATCAACATACTGCTCATCATACTGGCAATTTCCGCCGGCGTCATGACGCTCTCGTTCTGGCCGCCGATGATAGGTCTGGCGCTGCTGGTGATCAACGCCTGCTACGGCGCCGGGTTCTCGGTGATTCCGGCGATCCTCGCTGACCACTACGGCATGACTAACATTTCCAAGATCCATGGCGCGGTGCTGTCCGCCTGGGGCTTCGCCGGCCTTGCCGGCAACCAGGCCGCGATGTTCGTGAAGGGGCACTTCGGCGGAGACGTCGCAGTCGTTGCGATGCTGATCGTGGCGTATTCCGTCAACTTCCTCAATGCCGTCATGCTGCGGCGGACGTCGCGTTCCGCATGAGAGCGTTTGTTGTTGCGATGGAGTGCGAGGCGGAGGCTGTGCGGCCGCATCTGCGCGGCAACGACCGCCTTGTAGTGTCGGGCATCGGCAAGGTGAACGCGGCGGCGGCGGCGCAGAAGGCCATCGACGAAGGTGCGGACGAGATTCTCAACTGCGGCGTCGCCGGGGGGCTTGACGCCTCAATGAGCGTTGGCGACGTCTATGAGATTTCGCAGGCCGTCGAATACGACTTCGACCTTGCCGACCTGAACGGCACGGGGCTTGGGGTCCACGACGAGCGGACGACTCCCTACTTCGACTGCCGGACGGCGGGAACTCATCCGAAACGCATCCTGGCGACCAGCGACAGGTTCACTAATGACGTGAAGGACATTAATGCCGCGCGTTCGCTTGGAGCGACGCTCAGGGACATGGAGGGCGCGGCAATCGCCCACGTCTGCGAAAGGAACGGCGTTCCATGCCGGATGCTCAAGGCCGTAAGCGACGTCTGCGGGAAGGGCAAGATGACCGAGCAGTACAAGGACAACCTTGCGAAGACGCTCGTCCGCCTGGGAACCGCTCTTGACCTTTGGGTCTGAGGTTTTCTGTCCCTGTTCCTTGCGCATTTAACCGAGGATGTGGTATAATGTGGTTAGTTGAATCTAGAGGTGTATATTTGAATCTTAATTGAACAGGAGCATTAAAATCATGAAAAGATTGCTGACGCTTGGTGCTGTGGCGGCATTGGCGGCTGCGGGGCTTTCCGGCGCGGCGTTCGCCGAACAGCCCGACAAGTGGGTGCGATACGTGGAGGCGACGGGTGTGCAGTATATTGATACGGGCATCAGAGGCCGCTGCGGCACGAAGGCCGAAAGCAAGGTGGAGTGGATGGATCTCTACGACAGCGAGTTCCTTGGCGCGCGCGGCACGTGGAGCGGCGACGACCGTCTTTACTTCTGCCACTGCCTGGATGGTAGCGGTCAAATTTGCCCTGGATTCGGGGCGAGGTGGACGGCGGCGGTTTGGAACGGCAACTGGAATCCTCGCTTGGTACGGAACCGCGTGTACACCTACGTGAGCGAGTTTACCGCGCCGGACGGAAACAACATCTCGACGAACACAATCACCGTTGACGGAAATGTGGTGTGGACAAACTCTGCAGCTAGTGTCGATACCGGGCTTTCGCTGTACATCTTCACCGACAACCGCGGAGGAACGACCAACGCATTTTCGGAAACACGCTGCTATGGCTTGAAGATCTGGCAGACCGATGCGAACGGAGTCTATCAGCTTGTGCGCGACTACCAGCCTTGCATGAAAAACGGACGTGCCGGCCTCTACGATGCCGTCTCCGAGACCATTTCCTATTCCGCCTCCGGCACAGACCTTATCTGTGACGAGGACAGCTACGTGCCGGACGAGTTTATCGACTATGTCGAATCGCAGGGTGGGCGTGACACGAAGAACAACAACTACTTCAGGTACTACATCGACACGGGCGTCATCGGGCGCTCCGGCACGAAGGCCGCCGGCGAGTTCACGTTTCTGGCGAATGAGGACACGAGCTTCCTGGACGCCCGCGTCGATGGCGGTGATACGCGCTTCTATCTGATACACAACTACAATTCCAAGTTCATGTGCGGCTACAACCAGTACATCGACACGAAATCTCCCATCACGCTTGGCGAGAAGTACTATGTCGAGACGGAGCTGAACACGGGCTCCCAGACCATGAAGGTGTCTGCGGACGGGAGCGGTGCAACGAACACGATCTACAGCGCGAACAATCCCGCCACCGTCAACACGGGCATTCCTCTGTATCTCTTCTGCTGCAACTACGGCGGGAATGGATGGGTGGAATATCCCTGCAAAGGCCGTTGCCACGGGCTGAAGATCTGGCAGGACGGCGTACTCAAGCGTGACTACAGGCCGTGCCTCAAGAACGGCGTGGCGGGACTATACGACAATGTGTCGAAGCGTATCTACTTCTCCGAGTCGATTCCGTTCGCGTTCGACAACCAGAAGGCAGTCCCGGAGCGCAAGGTCACATTCGTGGACAATATCGCATCGGACGGCAACAATACGCTCGACACCGGCGTGCGGGCGAAAAGCGGAACGCGTGCCAAGGGCGATTTCAGCTGGGTGGTGCTGGAAACGAAGGCTTACGAGATTTATCGCTACCTGGAGAATTCCGCGCCCGTCTTCTACCGCCATGAGCGGACCTACCTAGGGGCGGTCGATATCCTCGCGGCGGCGGCGGAGCCAAGAGTGGAAAAGAAATTCTACATGCTTCATGCCGCGAACCGGAATCTTTGGACTGCATACGGAAAGAACGACGCCGTTTACCCGGCTTTGCCTGGCGAAGAGTATTTCGAGATGACGGCCGGGCGGAAGTATTCGTTCGACATTACCTTTGCGGCGGGGCGCCAGACCTTTGAGATGGATGGCGTCATGCTCCGCAACACGGACAAGCCGTACGAGTGGGACGCGAACGACAACCTGCACCTCTTTTCGACGACCTACTGGCGGTACCGTTCCGCCGCGAGATGCTACGGGCTGGAGCTCTATCAGGGTGAAACGAACGGGGCGAACATGCGGCTTGTGCGCGATTTCAGGCCGTGCATCTACAACGACAAGGCGATGCTCTACGACATGGTGTCGAAGAGCGTGTTCCGTCCTTCACCCGACATTCCGGCGTCGCGGGCGACTGGCGCCGTCCTGACTGGCAACGAGAGGCCCATCGCCTTTGTGGAGTATGTGGAGTCCGACGGGTCGCTCTATGTCGATACGGGCGTTCGCGGGCGCTCCGGCACGGCCGCCGACATCAGGATGGCGTTCCTTGAGGCGACGGATGCGAGCTTCCTTGATACTCGCAACAACGATTTCGCCGAGAACTACCGCCGCTTCTACCTGTGGCACAACTATTCCAATCAGATAAATCATGACATGGGGTATGGCTATGGCGATTTCAAGCATTTCGGGACGATTGACGTCGGCACCGCCTATCATGTGGAGTCGTCGCTGGCGGTGGGTTCGCAGACCGTCTCGGTTGACGGTACGCAGTGCGCCAACAACACGGCGGACAAGACCATCGACACTGAACTCGACATCTATGCGTTCGCCTGCAATCTTGACGGTGCGCCCGGCTATGCCAGCAAGGCGCGGCTCTATTGGCTCAAGATGTATCAGGGCGATGCGAACGGCGGCAACATGCGGCTGGTGCGCGACTTCAGGCCGGTGCGGCTCAACAACGGGCTGACTGTGCTGTGGGATTTCGTGGAGAACAAGGCATATCCGGCGAAGTCCGTCGCGTCGCCTTCCGACATTGTCGGATTCAGCAAGGTCGGCCCGGTGACCGAGCGCATTCTTACGGGTACGGAGGTCATCGTCCGCTGAGGATTGGAAGGTCTTCAAGACACAATTAAGGATCAAAGACTATGGCAAAGCAGACGCAAATCGTTGGACGCGGCGTGTCCATGCTGTTGGCGGTGGCGCTCGGATGGGCGGTGTCGGGAGTCACGGGTACGGCATTCGCCGAACAGCCCGACAAGTGGGTGCGATACGTGGAGGCGACGGGATCGCAGTATGTCGATACCGGCATCATCGGACGCTGGAACACCAAGGCCGAGTGCAAGGTCGAGTGGATGGAGCTTGCGGACACGGCGTTCCTTGACTCGCGCAACGGAGCGTATGGCGATGCGGAACATCCCGATGGCCGCATGTATTTCTGCCACTGTTATGATGGCGATGGAGTGATGTTCACGGCGCAGGATACGGGCGAACGTATCGGTACATACGTTGACAGTACCTACTATTATCGCCGGTTTGAGATGAATCGTGTTTACACCTACACATCCGAGTTCTCCCCAACAAACGGCGAAGGACAGGCAACCAACAAGATCAAAGTGGACAACTACTTTGACGTTTGGAACAAGGCGGGCCAAAGTGTTGACACGGGGCTCAGACTCTACGTCTTCGCCTGCAACCAGAGGGGTAGCGCGACCGGTAAGTCCAAGACGCGTTGCTATGGGCTGAAGATCTGGCAGGGGTCTGTCGATGGCGGCAACATGGTGCTCGTGCGCGACTTCCAGCCCTGCATGAAGAATGGACGGGCGGGGCTCTATGATGCTGTCTCCGATACCATTTTCTATTCCGGATCGGGGACAGACCTTGTCTGCGATGAAAACAGCGAAGTGCCGGACGAGTATATCGACTACGTCGAATCCACGGGTAACGATGCATACGCTGACGGTCAGCTTCCCTCCTATATCGACACGGGCATCATAGGCCGCGCCGGCACGAAGATGTGCGGCGAGTTCGCGATTTTGAAAAGCGAGGATGGGGCGCTCCTCGGTTCGCGCAAGGGCGATGACCGTTTCTATATGCTGCACAGCTACTATTCTAAGTTTACATGCGGCTACGGCCTTCACGAAGATAACAGCAAGACAGTTGAACTTGGCAAACGGTATTGGGCCGAGACGGAGTTCAACACGGGAAGCCAGACCGAGAAGATCTGGGCGGACGGTGTGACGAATACCCTCTACAGTGGAACGGCCAGCACGTCCATCGACACGGGTTATCCAATGTATCTCTTCGTCTGCAATGTCAACGGCCAACCGTGGCTTGACGGAAACTTCTCAATGGCCGCCAAGGCGCGGTGCTATGGGCTGAAGATCTGGCAGGACGGTATTCTCGTACGCGACTTCAGGCCGTGCCTCAAGAACGGCGTTGCCGGTCTCTACGACGACGTGTCGAAGCGCATCTTCCACTCCCCCGGCACACCGCTCAGCTACGAGACGCGGAAGACCGTCAAGACAAAGGAGATTCTGTTCGTAGATTACATCGAGTCGGACGGATACAACACTCTCGACACATACGTCCCTGCGCGCAGCGGGACGCGGGCGAAGGGCGATGTCCTTTGGACTGAGCATCCGGCGTGGTGGAACTATGCGGCTATTCGCTATTTGCGGAACAGTCCTTTGGCTCCCATGTTCTGGCGGCAGGCGCTTGCATATCTGGCGGCAGTCAAGCCCAAAGTCAATGGCTCGACAACGCCTGAGAACAGGTTTTTCATGGTTCATCTGAACAACCAGTGCCTTGATGTTGGGTACGGCACCAATGATGTCGCATTTGCAAAGATTGAAGGTGAAAACGTCAAGCCGCAGGAGTACGAGAGATGCTCTTTTGATGTGACGATGGCGAACGGTACGCAGACGGTTATATGGAACGGCACGAACGTGCTGGCGGAAACCATCGCCGGCGACGTCGATACGGGCGATACGCTCCATCTCTTCTCCTCGGGCTTCTGGCGGCACCGTTCCGCTGCGCGGTGCTACGGGCTTGAAATCTGGCAGGACGGCACGAAGGTGCGCGACTTCAAGCCCTGCATCTATCAGAACAAGGGCATGCTCTATGACACGGTAACGAAGATGGTCTATCGTCCATCGCCAGACATCCCGGTTTCGCGGACGGGGGCGGTGATTCTCACGGGCGACGAGAAGCCAGCCGTGTTTGTGGATTACGTGGAGACCGACGGAACGAAGTTTGTAGATACGGGCGTGATCGGGCGGCATGGCACGGCGATCGAGTTCGAGATGAGCTGGCGCGGCTTGCCCGACGCATCGCCGATGACCCATGAGCGTTCGTTCCTCGGTTCTCGTCGTGACAGCGGCGATACGCGTTTCTTCATGTGGTTCGTATCTACTATGAATTTCACGTATGCCTACGGTAACTATCGCTACGTGAAAGGGGACGACACGACAACCTGGACGGCGTGGAACGGCAGTCCGAAATGGCCAGCAACGGCTGGCAAGGTCTATCATGGTTTGGTGTCGTTCTCGGCGGCTGCTCAGACGATGCAGGTGATTGAAAATGGAGTCACAACGACAATGCAGAACATCACAACCTATAATAATAACATTGACTCCGAACGGTCGCTCTATCTTTTTGCCGCGAATGTTTCTGGAGAGGTTCAGTTCCCTGCAGATGTCCGGTTCTATTGGTTGAAGATCTGGCAGGACGGCAATCTCTTGCGCAACTTCAAGCCTGTGCGGCTTGCCAATGGGTTGGTTGTGCTGTGGGATTTTGTGGAGAACAAGGCGTATCCCGCGCAGTCCGTCGCGGCACCGTCCGACTACACGCGTTTCAGCGCGGTCGGACCTGACGGAGCGGTGATTCGTGACGGCGCAATGATAATCATTCGCTGATGCGCGTGGTCAGAGTCGTCTTTCATTTTCACATGACAATATACAAGGAACGGCAGCTATGAAAAAACTGATACTGATTGGTGTGACAGCGCTTATGGGGGGTGCGGTGCTCTCGCTTGCGGCAGAGACGTATACGGCGGCGAGCTACGTGCAAAACGGGCTTGTCGGCCAGTGGGACGGCCTTGAGAATGCCGGCGTCGGGCTATATGACGCCACGACGAACTACTGGGTTGATTTGACGGGCAATTCGGGCGACTTCGCGGTGTTCACCGGCGTTGCGTCCTTCACGGCCAACGGCCTCAAGAAGAATGCCCAGGGTGTCATGGCGACGAATGTGACAGCTTCTGCACGTTCAGACGTGCGCACGATAGAGGTCGTCGTCTCGGGTGCGCCGGCGTCGGGCTGGGTCAATGCGTTCTTTATCAAGAAGGAGCAGCACGCGTCGTTCAACAACGATAGGAGCGGGGGGGAATCGCGACTACTTTTTCGACTATAACCAATTTGGTTGGCGGACACTTCAGAAGCCGACTCAGGAAACGATTGCCGTCACCTTCTCGAATGCTACGTCGGCGGCAAAATGCTACCAGAACGGTTCGACGCCGACAGGCAGCAAAACTACGAACAACTGGGGGGCGCCGAATGGTTCGTCGGCTATGCATATCGGCGGTCGCACGGGTCAGACCGGTAACGACTATCAGGCGTATGGTTACACGATCCATGCGGTTCGACTGTATAACCGTACTCTTTCGGCGGGAGATATGATGCGGAACGCCACGATTGACCAGATACGGTTCTTTGGCGCACCGGCCGAAGTCATGCCGTCCAGCGACAAATATGCCCTTGTCGCCACGGCGGGAGTTGGCGGCATGGTGGCTGCAGACGATGTCAATGCTGCGCCCAATGCGACGGCGGCGAATGTGGTGAAGTTCTCGGACGGCGTGTATCCCATTGCCTTGCGCGCGATTCCGTTGCAGGGCTGGAAGTTCTCCGGCTGGGAAGGTGACTTTTCATGCGTTACCGAGGGTTCGGCTTCGACGCCGATGATTGTACTCTCCTCCGGCTGCGGGCGCGCCTATCACGCGACGTTCGAGCGTGATTCGGAAAATCCTGAGATTACCTACGTGACGGACGGCCTTGTCGGTCGCTGGGACGGCATCGAAAACGCGGGCGAGGGCATCCATAACACGTCCACTAACTGCTGGGTTGACCTGTCGGGGCATGGCGGGGACTTTCTCGTGCTTTCGGAAACGGCGTCGTTTTCCGATAAGGGTCTTACTAAGAACGCAATCGGCATTTGCGCGACCAACATTCTTGCACACACAGGGGTGCTTACGGTAGAAGGGGCCGTTTCGGGAGTGCCTTCGAGCGGATGGGTTGATGCGGTGTATCTCAACGAAAACCAAACGATAACTTTGCGCAATGACCCTGATAACAAGCGGCAGTTCTTCTTTGACAACAACAAGCTAAAGTGGAGAATGGATGGCCAGCCCGACGAACAGACGGTATCTGTCACTTATGCGATGAATGGCGACACGCCTGAAGGTCAGCAGCCCTTCTATCTTGACGGAGCGCCGCCGCAGAATGGCTCAATCTATGGTTCTGGAATGTATTGGTGGGCGGCGGAAAGCACGAATACATGGATTGGCGGACGCGTTGGCTATCCGAACGGCGGCGACTACAAGACATTCGGTTACACGGTTCATGCGTTGCGCTTCTACAATCGCGTCCTCAACGCTGGGGAAATCGCCTACAACAGTGCCGTGGACCGTCTGCGCTTCCGCGGCCTGCGCAAGGAAGGGTTCGCCTATCGTCTTGTGGACGGCAATGTGCAGTGCCAGCTCCACGCATGGACGTATGGTCTTGGCGGAATGGTGAAGTTGAACGACGGCGTGGCGGTGGAGGATGGCGTGGCAACTGCATGGGTTGCCTTCGGCACGGCGCAGACCGCCACATTCACGGCGCAGCCGGCTGACGGCTGGAAGTTTCTGGGCTGGACAGGCGACACTGACGCAATCGTTTCTGGCACGGTTAACGACCTTACTGTGAGCGTCAGCGCGACATGCGGCGTGTCGCTCCAAGCCGTGTTTACACAGACAAGTAAATACGTGCAGGACGGGTTGGTTGGTTTCTGGGATGCTAAGGAGAATGCGGGTCTTGGACATTATGACGCCAACGCAAGCGCATGGAAGGATCTGACGGGCCTAAGCGGCGATTTCCTCATTAACGCCGCCTCGGGCGTATTTGAATCCGATGCGCTCTACAAGGTCCGCAGGGGACGCATGGCGCTCAACGCCGCGCGTCGGACGGATGTCCGTACCATCGAAGCGGTCGTTTCAACCAACCTTCCCAATAGTGCTTGGGCGATGCCCATATTCATTAGCGAAAAGCAGCACATTTCCATCAAGGACCAGGGTGCCGGAAAGGATCGTCTCTTTTTCTTCGACTACAGTCATTGTGGTTGGCAGACGGCGGAGCGTCCGAGACTGATGACAGTCACCTTGCTGAGCGAGTCGGCCACGTCGGCGGTGAAAGTCTATGTAAACGCGGCGGAGCCAGAAGGAGCCTCGTACGGCAACTACTGGGGAGACTCGCCCAACCAGGTGATGGCCATTGGCGCACGTGGCCCCGTGTCCGGCGGCGACGCCCAGGCTACCGGCTATCGCGTTCACGCCGTCCGCTTCTACAACCGTCAGCTGACCCCTGGCGAGATCAGGCGCAACGCGCGGCAGGACGGATACCGTTACTTCGGCGTGCCCGCACCGTGGTTGAGCGTCTTGATTCGCTGAGGCGTTGACGGACGAACGGCGGATTGGTGACAAGCCGCCCTACCATGCGGCGGTGGTGCGTATGTATCGCCGCCGCGTCTGTTGGAATATGATATAATATCCTACGTTATGACAATCAAGGACATTGCAGCAAGCAAGGAGTATCGCTCGGTGGTGGAAGACTATCGGGATACGTGCCTTTGGTTTGCCGGCAATGTGTTTGAGCCGAAGGATCGGATGCAGTTGGAGCAGGTGCTTTCGTCAATAGAATCATATGGCGACATGGCGGCGTACAAGCGCGTAGGAAGGATACGCAAATGGCTGTAACAGCCTTTCAGGCCGAAATCCTGCGGCTCCTTGCGAAGAACCGACGTGCCAACGGCGAAACGTATGTGGCGGGTGGTCTTGCATTGAACCACCAGTTGCACAAGCCTCGTTACTCGCATGACATTGACGTGTTTAACAATTCCTACGACGCCATGACGGCGGCGGCGGATATGGATCGTGCGGCTCTTGTGTCTGCCGGCTATTCGGTCGTCGTGAAGCGAGACCGCGATTTCATTGTCGAGGTAACAGTTTCTCGTGAGGGCGAGACGACGGATATACAATGGGTTCAAGATAGCGCATACCGATTCTTTCCACTGATTGAAGACGAGCTCCTGGGGCTGACGCTCCATCCGTTTGATTTGGCGACGAACAAGTTGTTGGCGTTGGCTGGTCGCCGTGTGCCTCGTGATTGGGTGGACACCATTTCGTGTTCCGAGTCGCTTCAGCCTCTTGGACTGTTGGCCTGGGCGGCGAACGGAAAGGATCTTGGCCTTACGCCTCGATATATACTGGAAATGGCAGCGCGGACGCATTATGCCCAAAGTGAAATTGACGTTGCAGTGGTGTCGGAAACGCCGATAGACGTCGCATCGCTTGCCGTTAAATGGCATGAGATGATTGAAGGCGCCCGCAGGACGGTTTCCATTCTGCCGGCGGAGCACGTCGGAAAGGCAGTTCTTGCAAAAGATGGCATGTTGTTCAACGGCTCCGATGAACAGCTTGTGGCGGCGATGGAGGCGGGCGAGGTCGTGTTCCACGAAGGGCGGATCTGCGGCGCATGGCCGCAAATCGTAGAACGGTGACCGCTTGATGTCGAACTGGAAATCGGCGGTGAGGGCATTTGCTGCAGTGTTGGCGGCGGCATCGGCAATGCCGTTGTTTGCGGAGGTGCGTTCGGGGTCATCGCCGTTCCATTGCTCGTTCGAGGATGGGTTGGGCGGCTGGTCGCAGGCGTCCAACGTCGTAATCGACGCGTCGGCGGCGCATGCGGGCGAGCGGTCGGTTCGCCTGATCGTGAAGGATCCCAAGACGGAGAACGTCTATGTCTCGCGGTCGCTGCCGGTGGAGGGCGGCGCGCGCTACGCGGCGTCCTGCTACGTGAAGACCGAGGACGTGCGGGCGGCGGAAGGTAAGGATACGTCTGTCGGCGCAGGAATGATCGTCGAGTGGGCGGACGCGAAGGGCGCCTACCTCGGCTGGGGCGCAAGCACCTACAACAACTTCGGAACGCGCGACTGGTTCAAGGTGGAGAGTGGCCTGTTGCGTCCGCCAGCCGCGGCATCGCGCGCGTTGGTGTATCTTTGTCTGCGCGGAACCGGGAAGGCGTGGTTCGACGACTTTTCGTTGGAGAAGATCGACGAGTCGGTGCCGAAATGCGATCCGGAGGACGGCGCTGTGCTGACGAACAACTGCCCGTTCTTCTCGTGGCAGGCATGCAAGGGCGTGACTAACTACGTTGTGCAACTTTCGCGCCGCGCCGACTTTGCGCCGGGGCATGTCGTCGAATATGCGGCGGGCGGCAGGACTGGCTTTCAGGTTGAGAAGCCTCTGACCGAGGGCGTCTGGCATTGGAAGGTGACGGCGACGGGACTTGACGACCGGAAGCCGTGGCGATTCCGCCAGACGGCGCCGGCCGATCGCGACTGTCTGCCGCCGCTGGCGGTGGAGAACGCCGCGCGTGTGGTTGCGCCAACGTCGCCGTTTTCCGTACACGTGCGCGAAACGGGAGGAATGCCGCCGACAGTGACGTTCGGCGGACGGCGCGAGAGTTGTTCACAACTTAGTTCCGAAGGAACACTTAGGAGTGTAGCGACACTTACAAACTTACTTGGGAGCGTAGCGACACTTGCAAACGTAACTGGAAATCTGTGGCTCTGTACGTTTGCTGCGCCGGAGGGTGGTTGGCCGTCTGGACTGACCGAAGGCGAGCTTGTCGCCTCCGATGCGGCTGGCAACCGCCGCGCAAGCCGCTTCTGGCTGCTCAACGCGCCGAAACCGCCGAATGCCGTTGTAATCGACGCAAAAGGGCGCTACAGTGAGAATGGACGGACGATCTTCCCTCTCGGCATCTATGAAGTCGCTCCTCGCCATTTCCAGACGGTAAAGGCGGCGGGGTTCGACATCGTCCACCTCTACCGCTGGGAGAGCGACCGTGACGACGCGGCATGTCGCGCCTATCTTGACGGTTGTCGCGATGCAGGGCTGCGGGCGTTCGTCGGTTTCGACCGCGCCGCCATCGCTGCAGGGGAGATTGGCCATCTTGCGCACCGTGTCGGTGCGCTCGCAGACCACAGCGGACTGTTCTGCTGGTATCTCTACGACGAGCCTGAAAGTTTGCGGCAATTTATCGCGCCTGATGTCCTTGCCGATTGCGCTGACCTGATCCGCCGACTCGATCCGTGGCACCCGGTGGCGGTTTCGACGTGGGGGAATGCGGCCTACCGCCGCGCTTGGGACACCCACTGGACGCAAGCCTACGGCAATCCCGTCGAGGCGTTGCACGAGGCCGACCGCCAGCGTGCGCGGCTCGGCGATTCGCCCGTCACGCTGCTCGTCTATTGCAACGACGACAAGCAGGCGCTTGCGCGTAGGCTTGGAACGCCGCCCGATCCCAATGCATTCGGACGCGACTACGCCAATCTGCGGACCTGCGCGTTCCTCAGCGTAGTCCGAGGGTGTAATGGCGTGTTTTGGTGGTGGTTTGCGAAAGACGGCACTTACTACTATTCGGCGGCGCAGTCGCCAAAGGCGTGGGCCGACTTGTCGCGGGTCGTCGGTGAATTGCGTGCGTTGCGTCCTGCAATCGCGGCGGATGGTGAAGAGGAGACGGGTGAAGACGGCAACGGCGTAGCATGGTGGCGCAAGACGTTCCCAGACGGACGCACTACGACGGTGCGGGTTGATGTGAACCGCCGCACTGTCGACGTGTGCGAACAGTCGGCAAAGTAACAGGGAGAGAGTTGGAGATCAGAGTTGGAGTTGGAGCACTGTCGACGTGTGCGAACAGTCGGCAAAGTAACGCTACCGCGGTTCGGCGTGTCGGGCATTCCGTTGTGTCGTGAAAAATGATATAATTCCGTCAGGAGGCGAGAGACAGTGCTGAAAGAAAAGTTTGACCTTGCCGGCAAGGTCGCACTTGTGACCGGTTCCACGCGCGGAATCGGCAAGGCGATAGGCGATGCGTTCGAGGAATATGGAGCGAAGGTGGTGCGCCATAACACCAAGGTGTGCGACCTTTCGGACCCTGCTGCAATCGATGCGTTCTTCGACGGGCTGGAAAAGTCAGGCATGCTGCCCGACATCCTTGTGGCGAACGCGTCGATACAGGCGAAGATACCATGGCAGGAGTTTCCGATGGATGAGGCCATGCGGGAGATTCAGGTCAACTTCCTGGCCACGCTCAGGATGTTCCAGCGCTGCTATCCGCAGATGAAGGCCCGCAAGTGGGGACGGCTCATCGTCGTCGGCTCCGTCAACGAGCGGCGTCCCCACCCCGACATGTGCGTCTATGCGGCGACGAAGTCTGCCCAGGAGAACCTCGTGCGCGGAATCGGGCGCCAGGTTGCCGCAGAGGGAATCACGGTGAACAACATCTGTCCTGGTGTGTTTTACACAGACCGCAACAGGGATTGCCTTGCCGATCCCGTCTACGGTCCGAAGGTGACTGCGGCGATACCGATGCACGACTACGCGATGCCCGAGGACGCGGCAGGCGCGGCCGTGCTGCTTGCCTCGGACGCGGGCCGCTACATCACCGGTGCGACGATAATGGTTGACGGGGGATTGAGCATCCCGGGATGAAACTCATCGGCTATAAAAGGAGGAACAGAAGATGCCATCGCTAGCAGACATGCGCACAAAGGCCAAGGAGGCCGGACTGATGAAGCTTGACAGGCTGATCGCAAAGCGTCAGTCGGTTCCGTCGAACGAGTTTCCGATTCCAGTGAAGGAACTTTGCGAGCGGTTCGAGAAGCTGTACACTGGCTGCGTGAACGACGTAATGAGGGAGGCGTGCCTCCTCGACCAGAACCTGCCGCACGAGATCGTGCCGCTTCGCGACGAGATGACCGTCTGCGGCGAGGCGTTTACGGTGAAGTCCGCGCCGAACTGCATGATCGAGGGCGAGATGACGTTCCGTGCCCAGATGCTGGACGACTTCAAGCCGAACGGCGTGGTCGTGTGGGACACGTCGGACGACGTGGAGGCGTCGCTCTGGGGCGGCGTGATGACGGCGACCGCGATTACGAAGGGCATACGCGGCGCGGTGATCGCAGGAGGCATCCGCGACACGAAGCAGATACTGGAGCAGAAGTTCCCGGTGTTCTACAAGTACCGCGTCTCGAACGGCTCCCTCGGCCGCTGCATGATAACCCACTACCAGGTGCCGGTCCGGATAGGCAAGGTGACGGTGCGTCCGGGCGATATCATTTTCGGCGACATCGACGGGGTGATCTGCATTCCGCGCGAGATCGCCTACGAGGTTCTCCTTCGTGCCGAGGGGATAGAGAAGAACGAGGTCGACATCTTCAGCTGGGTGCGCCAGGGCGACACGATCAGCGAGATAATCGACAAGGGCGGCTATTTCTGAGCTGTCGGGGCAGTGGACTTGCAATCGGTTTTTTCGGTATAATACGGACATGAAGCTTGATCCGACGAAGATGAAGGACTGGCAGGTCGCCGAGGCGGCCGAAGAGTCGCTCAGGCCGGCGGCGGACCTGATCAGGGAACTTGGAATCGTCGATGGCGAGTGGGACGCTTACGGGCGGCATCTCGCCAAGGTGGACGCGGCGAAAGTCCTGCGGCGCGTGGGGGCCGGCAGGCGCGGCAAGTACATCGACGTCACCGCCATCACTCCGACGGCCCTCGGCGAGGGCAAGACCACGACGACGCTCGGCCTCGTAGAGGGGCTGGGGCGGCTCGGCAAGCGCGTGATCGGCTGCATACGCCAGCCGTCCGGCGGCCCCACGTTCAACATCAAGGGCTCGGCCGCCGGCGGCGGACTCGCTCAGACCGTTCCGCTGACGGCGCTCTCGCTCGGCCTCACCGGCGACATCGATGCCGTCACCAACGCCAACAACCTCGCAATGGTCGCGCTCAACTCCAGGATGCAGCACGAGCGCAACCACGACGACGCATGGCTCGCCGAGCGCGGACTGAAGCGGCTTGACGTCGATCCGGAGCGCATACAGTTCCGCTGGGCCATGGACTTCTGCGCCCAGGGGCTCAGGGACATCGAGATCGGAAAGGGCGGACGCCTCGACGGTTTCGCCTGCGAGTCGGGGTTCTACATCACGGTCGCCTCAGAGGTGATGGCGATACTCGCCATGAGCGCAGACCTGAGGGATTTGCGCGAGCGCCTTTCGCGCATCGTCGTGGCTTATTCGAAATCCGGTGCGCCGGTGACGACGCGGGACCTTGAGGTGGACGGCGCGATGTGCGCCCTGCTCGTGAATGCGATAAAGCCAACGCTGATGCAGTCGCTGGAGGGACAGCCTGTGTTCGTTCACGCCGGGCCGTTCGCCAACATAGCGATCGGGCAGAACTCGGTTGTCGCCGACCGCCTGGCCTGCGCGCTCGGCGACTACGTGGTCACGGAGTCGGGCTTCGCCGCCGACATGGGCTACGAGAAGTTCTGGAACATCAAGTGCCGATGCTCCGGACTTAAGCCAGACGCGGTGGTGCTGGTCGCGACGGTGCGAGCGCTGAAGGCGCACGGCGGGGCGCCTGCGGTGAAGGCCGGCCTTCCGCTCGACCCGGCGTACACGACCGAGAATCTGGAGCTGCTTGAGAAAGGATGCGACAACCTGCTCGCCCACATCGACATAATCCGCCGCTCCGGCGTGCAGCCTGTAGTCTGTCTCAACGCGTTCTATACGGATACGCCGGCCGAGCGCGACCTGGTGCGGCGCATGGCGGAGAAGGCGGGCGCGGCGTTCGCTGTTTCCGACCACTGGCTGAAGGGCGGAGAGGGCGCCCTGGAGCTGGCGGAGGCCGTCGTGCAGGCTTGCGACGCGCCGAACGGCTTCGAGTTCCTCTGCGACCTTTCAGAGCCGCTTGCGGACCGCATCGAGAAGCAGGTGAAGGAGGTCTATGGCGGCGATGGTGTCGACTACTCCGACGAAGCGAGCGAAAAGCTTGCGCGCCTTCAGGCCGATCCTGAGATTGCGCGGCTTCCCGTCTGCGTCGCCAAGACCCAATATTCGCTCTCGCACGATCCGAAGCTGCTGGGACGTCCCCGCAGCTGGCGGCTGCCGGTCCGCGACGTGCTGGTCTACCGCGGCGCCGGGCTCGTGGTGCCGGTGGCCGGCGAGATAAAGCTCATGCCCGGAACCTCCGCGTCGCCCGCCTACCGCAGGATCGATGTCGACGTGGAGACCGGCAAGGTGAAGGGACTGTTCTGACATGAAGAGGAAGATAGCGCTGATAGCGTCGCTTCTCGCCGGCGTGGCCGCCGCGGTCCTGACGCGCTTCTACATCGCGGCGAAGGACGCGGAGGTGTCTGCATTGAAGGAGCAGATCAACCGCCGCTACGGCACGATCGAGGTGCTCATCTTCGCGAAGGACACGCCGGCCGGCACGGTGCTCCAGCGCAGCGACCTGCTGAAGATGGAGGTTCCCGCGCTCGGAATGCGCGGCCAGGCGCTGACCGAGGAGAACCTCAACGATGTCGTCGGACGAAAGACTTTGCTCACGCACCGGTTCAAGGACATCGTGTTCTGGTCCGACATCGAGGGCGGCAAGCCTGCCGACGGGGGGCTGTCGGCGGACGTCAAGAAGACGATGCGCGCCATCTCGATCAACTGCTCGGGCGCGGCGGCGGTGTCCGGCATGATCCGTCCGAACGACCATGTGGACGTGATAGGCACGTTCGACCTCTCCGAGAATCCGTCGTCCCGCGCGAAGTCGCTCGTGACGTGCACGCTTCTGCAGAACGTTCTCGTGCTTGCGACGGGGCCGGTTACGGCGAAGACGCAGACGAAGTCGGGCGCGTTGCCCGGCGGCTATTCCACCGTCACTCTGGAGGTCACTCCGCGCGAGGCCGAGATGCTCGCGTTCACGGAGCAGATACGAGGCCGCCTTGTACTGACTCTCCGCAACAGGAACGACACGCACGCCGAGAAGGAACTGCCGAACGTGAACTTCGAGAAGATCCGCAGCGAGATAGAGGAACTAAACCAGAGGCGCCAGCAGCAGCGCCTGTCCGTGCGCTGACATGACGCTCACTACGCTTATCGACGGCAAGCGCGACGTGCGTGAACTCACCGACGGCACCTACGTCATCGGGCGCGGCGAGATATGCCGCGTCCGCATAGACCAGCCGGAAGTGAGCGAACGCCATGCGATACTGACGGTTCGCGACGGCCGAGCGATAATCGAGGACCTCCACAGCTCCAACGGCACGCTCGTCAACGGAGAGCCGATAGACCGCGCGTTCGTGCTCGACGGCGGCAAGGTCGTTCAGATCGGCTCCAGTCTGCTTCGCGTTTCGGACGGCTCCGGCGAAGGGGCGCCCGCCGCAGAAGGGGAGGAGACCGGTGAAGGCGGAACCGTGCAGCCGGCGGAAGAGGACAGTGGCGACGGGGCTGAGGATCCGATGCGCGAGCTGAGGCGCAGCGTACAGACACAGATACAGTGCGAGCTGCTGAAGCGAATGGACCTTAAGAAGCTTACGGTCCAGGGCGTCGACCGCGAGGGGCTTGAAGAGACTGCGCGCGAGAAGATACACGCGATAGTCGCGGAGGTTGTGGCAAACGGACGGCTGCCTGGCGGCATCGACCCGGAGCGGCTTGAGGAGGACGTGTTCAACGAGGCCATGCGCCTTGGGCCGCTCGAGGACCTGCTGGCGGACGATTCGGTAAGCGAGATAATGGTGAACGGCCCCGACAAGGTCTACGTGGAGCGCGGGGGGCGCCTCCAGCTTTCAGATTGCCAGTTCGCCGACGATGCCAGTGTCATGGCGGTGATCGAGCGCATCGTGGCCCCGCTCGGCAGGCGCATCGACGAGTCGCAGCCTTATGTCGACGCGCGCCTTGCCGACGGCAGCCGCGTGAACGCGATAATCGCCCCGCTCGCTCTCTCCGGGCCTACAGTCACGATCCGAAAGTTTTCCCGGCGCGCATTCTCCGCCGTGGACATGACGCGCGTCGGCACATGGACTGAGGACATCGCCGCGTTCATGCGACTTTGCGTGTCGCTGCGCAAGAACATAGTGGTCGCCGGCGGAACGGGATCGGGCAAGACGACGTTACTGAACGTCCTTTCAAGTTTCATCCCCCGCACGGAGCGCATAGTGACCGTGGAGGACGCGGCGGAACTGCGTCTGCAGCAGCCGCATGTCGTGCGGTTGGAGGCACGTCCGCCGAACATCGAGGGCAAGGGGGCGGTGACGATACGCGACCTCGTGCGGAACTGCCTCAGGATGCGTCCCGACCGCATAATCGTCGGCGAATGCCGCGGCGGCGAGGCGTTGGACATGCTGCAGGCCATGAACACCGGCCACGACGGCTCGCTCACGACGGTCCACGCGAACAGTCCGCGCGATGTCGTGTCCCGTCTTGAGACGATGGTGCTGATGAGCGGCATGGAGCTGCCGTCGCGGGCGATCCGCGAGCAGATAGCAAGCGCTATCGACATAATAATCCACGAATCGCGCCTCTCCGACGGTTCGCGGCGCGTGATGGCCGTGACCGAGGTGACTGGGCTGGAGGGCGACCAGATCGTGATGCAGGACATCTTCGCGTTCCAGCAGTCCGGCGTGGGGCCCGACGGGCGAATCGTCGGCGAGCTGCGCGCGACCGGTTCCGTGCCGACATGGATCGACCAGGTGCGAAGCCGCGGTGCTGAGATCGACATGGGAATGTTCGGCAGATGATGGTCTGGGCGATAGTCTTGCTGTCCGCCGTCTGCCTTGGCGGCGTTGCGTGGTACCTCGTCTCGGGAGTGCGCATACGCGCAGGCTGGCAGAACGGGGAATCTCCGTTGGCGAAATACCTGGACGCGCGCCGCCGCGCCCGTTTCAACCAGCAGCTCCCCGAGGCGATCGCCGTGATGACCAATGCGCTCCGGGCAGGCTTTTCGATTTCGCAGGCGTTCGACTCCGTAGTTGAGCAGGGCGAAAGCCCGATGAGCGAGGAGTTCGCCATCTTGCAGCAGCAGCTGAAGCTCGGCATGGGGTTCGAGGACGCCGTGGAGTCCATGAGCCGCCGCGTCGGTTCCGACGACCTGACGCTGGTGACGACGGCGATCCTCATCAGCCGCCGGACAGGCGGAAACGTCACGGAGATATTCGACCGCATCGCCGAGACCATTCGCGGACGCATGAAGGTCGAGCGCAAGGTGCGCTCGCTCACCGCTCAAGGCCGCCTTCAGGGCGTGGTGGTGTCGCTGATGCCGTTCGTGCTGGGGCTGCTGATGACGATACTGCGTCCCGGCCTGATGATTCCGTTCCTGTCCAGCCCGGCGGGAATGCTGGCGGTCTTGGCGACCTGCGTGCTGATAGCCTTCGGCTGGCTGATGATCCGCAGGATCGTAAGGATCGACGTCTGACGCGACGGCGAATAAAGTTAGGCATGACTTCTGGAAATCAAAGGAGAAATGAAATGACAAAGAAAGGAAAAGCGAAACGATGAAGATAAAGACAATATTCGCCGCGCTGGCGCTGGTCGCGGCGTCAGGCTGCGCCACGGTGCGCATTTCGTCGCCTGGCACGCTCTCGGGAGTGGACGTGAAAGGCGCAGGGGGAAGGGCCAACCGGGCGATAATGGTGTCCAACGGCGGAATATACCTGTTCCATTGCATACCGATTGTTTCCGGCAGCATGAAGTGGGTTCCCGGTGCGAACGGCGTGGATGGCGGAGCCGAGCTCTTCTCGGACAATCTTGCCGGCGAAAAGATGATGGCGGCCCTCTGCCGTTATGCGGACAGCCGCGGATGTGACCTTGTGGATATCGTCATCAATGACAAGAACGAGTGCAAAGTCGGGTTCTTCGACATAACCGACTGGGTCAACACTGTGTTGCCGTACCGTTCGGTCACGTATTCCGGAGTGCTCTGCCCGCGTGCTGAGCAAATCGCAAAGGGAGAAGTTGGGAAATGAAGAAAGCATTTGTCCTGCCGTTGCTTGCCGCCGCCATTGCGGGGTGCAGTTCGTACACCGATATTGGCCGCGTCACCGCCGCCTGCAAGACCGACGACGGCGAGACGCCCATTGCCTCGGTCGTCGTGATGAACGTTTCCTATTCGCTGTTCGGTGTAATACCGATAGAGTCTGGCACGACATGGAAGGAGGGTCCGTACGCCAATCGTCCCAGTCGCAACGCGACATGGTTCGAGGACCGCTGCACGCTCGACGAGAACCTCGCTTCAGTACGCGCTGCGCTTCGCGAACTTGGCTCCAACAAGGTCGTGAACCTCCTCACCGAGTCGGAGAGCTGGCACTATTGGAGCCTTTTCATTGTGCGACGCACGGTCCTGAAGAGTACGTGTACCGTGCTGAAGTGACGGCATGAGCCGGAAAGCCGCAGCAACCGCGCTCTTGGCAGCCTGTGCCTGCATCGCGTCGGCCTGCCGAAGCGTTTCGGCAGACGTTGCCGCCGATCCGCAAGAAGACAAGATGACGCCGTTGCCGCCGGGAGCTGTGAAGCTTTCCGGCGGCCTGGCTGGGCCTGTTGCGAAAAGCATCGCGCACTGGCACAAGGGCAACGTGCCCTACCATGAGTTCGCGGAGTTCTTCCGCAAGGGGCGTCCGAAGTTCGCGCTTGGCGAGATGTGGGGCAAGTTCGTGCGGTCCGGCGCCATGCAGTACCGCCATTCGCCCGACCCGGAACTGAAGGCGATACTGGAGTCTGCCGTGAGAGACATCCTCGCCGCGGAGCGTTCCAACGGCTCCATCAGCTGCGTGCCTGTGGAGCGGCAGCCGGCAGGCGGCGACGGCGTGACCAAGCCGGACTGCGGCGACCTGTGGGAGCGCAAGTACGTGATGCTGGGCATGGAGGACTATTATGAATGGGTGGAGCGCGATCCGGCGGTCTTGGCGTCGCTCGAAAGGCAGGCGGCATGCATCATGGAGCAGATCGGCCCCGCGCCGAAGATGGACGTGCGCGATGCCGGCTGGAGCGCCAACCACGTCGAGTCGTCCACGCTGCTGGAGCCTTTCATGAGGCTCTGGCGGCTTGCGGGAGACGTCCGGTGCCTTGACTTCGCGAGGTATCTTGTGGAGTGCGGCGGCGCGAAGGGGACGGATCTGGTGCAGATGGCGCACGACAGGGTGCCGCCGCACCTGATGGGCGGCGCATATCCGAAGGCGTACGAGACCACGAGCTATTTCGAGGGGCTTGTAGAGTATTTCCGCGCCACCGGCGACGGACGCGTGGGGCGGGCCGTGCGCAACTACTTCGACCTGGTGCTGGAGCGGGAACTGACGATTGTCGGCAACGGAGGCGGCGACCAGCCGTACCACCCGAAGGTGATGGGCGAGGCGTGGGACAACACGGCGGCGGAGCAGACGAACCCCGACATGAAACGCATGATGGAGACGTGCACGGGCGTCACGTGGATGAAGTACGCCAGCCAGATGCTGCGCCTTACGGGGGATGCACGGGCGGCGGACGCCATCGAGCGGTACGTATACAACGGCCTTCTCGGCGCGATGAAGCCGGAAGGCGACGGATTCAGTTACGTGAACCTGCTGAACGGCGAGAAGGTCACGAACAAGGGCTGGGGGTGGAAGTTCCCGTCGGGTCCCGTCACATGCTGCAACCTGAACGGTCCGATGGGCCTTGCGTACATTCCGTTCGTCGCGGTGATGCAGACGGGGAAAGGGCCAGCAGTGAACATCTACAACGCCGGTACGGCGATGGCGCGGACCGCCTCTGGCGGCAAGGTTCGGCTTGTCGCCGAGGGCGACCTTCTTGACGAGAGCGGCTGGCGCATGACCGTTGCGCCGGAGAACGAGGAGATGTTTGCCGTCTTGCTGCGGATTCCGGCATGGAGCGAGCATACGGCGGTCAGCGTCAATGGTGCAAGCGTCGGCGATGTCGCGCCGGGCCGCTATCTCGAGCTGTCGCGCAAGTGGCGCACGGGCGACGTGGTGGCGGTGTCGTTCGACTTCAAGGCGCGGCGGCTGATGGCGCCGCATGGAGCGAACAGGGCGGGAGACGGGTTTCAGGCGGTAGTGTGGGGGCCGATCGTGCTTGCCCGCGACGAAAATACCGATGTCGCCTATGCCGAGCCGGTCGTGGTGAAGGCGGATGCCGCCGGTTTCGTGGCGGTCAGGCGTGTCGCGCCCGCGATTCCGGGGCGACGCCTGGAGTTCCGCGTGCCAACGGAAAACGGCGAAATAACGATGTGCGACTATGCGTCGGTGAACGGATGGAACGGCAAGCGCATACAGACCTGGCTGCCGCTGAAGCCGTAGGTGCAAATATGATATAATAACCGGCAATGATTGCATATGTGAGGGGTGTGCTGGCTGAAAAGGAACCGACACGGGTCGTGGTCGAGGCGGCCGGCGTCGGCTACGAAATATTGATTCCGCTTTCGACCTACGAGCGGCTGCCGCACGAGGGCGAAAACGTCCGGCTTCTGACCGCCCATTGCGTCCGGGAGGACGACGAGGTGCTGTTCGGGTTCGCGACGGAAGACGAGCGCGAGATGTTCGGCAAGCTGACGGGTGTGAACGGCGTCGGCCCCAGGATTGCTATTGCCATACTTTCCGGCTCGTCCATTGGCGAGCTGGCATTGGCCATCACCGGAGGAGACGCGAAGCGCATTTCTGCGATCAAGGGCGTCGGAAAGAAGACTGCCGAGAAGATTTGCATCGAGCTGCGCGACAAGGTGAACGCCTTCGCCGTTCGCAGGTCCGGCGGCGCGGGTCAGGCGGCCGAGCCGATGCTGCGTGACGCGGTGTCTGCCTTGAGGGCCCTTGGCTTCAACGAGGAGACCTCCTCGAAGATGGTTGCCGACGTAGTGGCGAAGAATCCCAAGCTGGAGACGGTCGAGCAGGTCATCAAGCAGGCGCTCGCCGGGCGGTGACGGCGACCATGACATGCCTGACGCCGTGACCGCACCGGAAAATCAACGCGATCTGCTTGCACGTGCCGTCGCAAGTCCGCGTGCGCTCGGACGCGATGAAATGGCCGCGCTCCTTTCTCTCGAAGGCGACGAGGAGGTCGGTGCGCTTTTCGACGCCGCGCGTTCCGTGAAGGCTGCGGTTTGCGGACGCGGGGTTGCGCTGCGCGGACTCCTTGAGGTCGGCAACGTCTGCGATAAGGACTGCTTCTATTGCGGCATACGCAGGTCGAACGGCGCCGTAACGCGATACCGCTTTGGAGCGGACGAGATAGTGCGTCTTGCCGAAGCCGCTGCCGCGCAGGGCTACGACTCGCTTGTCGTGCAGTCCGGCGAAATCGAGAGCGAGAGCCATACGCGCATGGTGGAGGAGACGTTGCGAAAGATTGCGCCACTCGGCCTCGGCGTCACGCTGTCGCTTGGCGAGCAGTCCGAAGAGACGTACCGCCGCTGGAGGGAGGCGGGAGCCGTGCGTTACCTGCTGCGTATCGAGACGTCAAGCGAAGCCCTGTACGGAAGGCTCCATCCGGCGGACCACAGCTGGGCCCGCCGCGTGGAGTGCCTTCGCGCCCTCCGTCGATGCGGCTATCAGGTCGGCACGGGAGTGATGTGTGGGCTTCCCGGACAGACGGCGGAGGACCTTGCCGACGACATCGTCTTTTTTGCCGACATGGACGTGGACATGATCGGCATGGGCCCGTTCATACCGCACCCCGATACGCCGCTCGCAGACGAGCCGATCGATCCCAAGGCTCGGCTCCTTCTCGGACTGAAGATGATCGCCGCGACGCGCCTTTATCTGCATGACGTTAACATCGCCGCCGCGACGGCGTTGCAGGCACTGGTGCCGGACGGCCGGGAGCGTGGCGTGCTGGCGGGGGCGAACGTGGTCATGCCGAACGTGACGGATGTCGAGCATCGTCGTCTCTACCAGCTTTATGCGAACAAGCCATGTCTGGACGAGTCGCATGGGCGTTGCCGCGGCTGCATGGAGCGGCGTCTCGCGGCGATTGGCGAGACGATAGTCTTTGGACATAGCGGAGACAGCCTCCACTACCGGCGGCGCGTGTCCGCGAAGGGGGGCGAGTCGTGAGGGTCGCTGTCGGGCTTTCTGGCGGCGTCGATTCGAGCGTGGCCGCCATGTTGCTGAAGCGCGCCGGACATGACGTTGTCGGCCTGACGATGCGCCTTTGGAAGGAAGGCCGGTACGCAGGCGGCTCGTCGCGCGACGCATGCTTCGGGCCGGGCGAGGCGGATGACATCGCTGCCGCCGCCGCGTTCGCAAAGCGTATCGGCATCGAGTACCATGTTCTTGATTGCGCCGACGCATACGAACGTGAGATCGTCTCCTACTTCCGCGAGGCTAGCCGGGCCGGGCTGACGCCGAATCCATGCGTCGTCTGCAACGCGCGCATCAAGTTCGGGCTCCTGCCGGATATGGCGTCAGCGTCCGGCATACGCTTCGATCGCTTCGCCACAGGCCATTACGCACGCGTTGCCGCACGCGGCGGACGCATGGCGCTTCTCCGTGCCGTCGATCTTCGCAAGGACCAGAGCTACTTTCTCTACCGTCTTTCGCAGGAGCAGCTTGCGCGGCAGGAGTTTCCGCTCGGCGACATGGAGAAGCGCGAGGTTCGGGAGCTGGCGGCCGCGGCGGGGCTTGAGGCGGCTGACCGTCCGGATTCGCAGGACTTCTATTCCGGCGACCGCGACGAGCTGATCGGCATGGCTGACCGTCCGGGCGACGTCGTCACGACCGACGGACGCCGCGTCGCGCGTCACAACGGGTTCTGGCATTTCACCATAGGCCAGCGGCGCGGACTCGGGTTCGCCGAAGGGGGCGTGCCGTATTTTGTCGTAAGGATCGACGCCTGCAGGAACGAAGTCGTCGTGGGGCGCAGGGACGAGCTGGTGCGCACTGAGTTCCGCGTGGCGGACGTGCGGTGGGCGTCCCTCGCTCCGACGGAGGAACCGTTCGACTGCGGCGTGAAGATCAGGTCCACCGGCGAGCCACTGTATGGTGCGACGTTTGAGCCGGACGGCTCCGGCGGCGGCGTCTGCCGCCGTGCCGAGGGATTCGTCGGCGTCGCGCCAGGGCAGTCGGCGGTAATGTACCGTGGCGACGAGGTGCTCTGTGGCGGCATCATTGCGCCGGCTGACGGACGTTCTGCTGGCAACTGACGGAAGCATGGCATGAAGCGCATCGTGTCAGAGGAGATTGCCGAAGCTCTGCGTGAAGAGCTGCGAGACGGATACTATAAGGCCGAGGGTGTCCTGCCGTCCGTCGACGCATTGAGGAGGCGTTTTGGCGCGGGAGAGTTTGCCGTGCGTCATGCGCTCCAGATACTTCGCGACGAAGGACTCGTCTTGCTGAAGCAGGGGATTGGAGCCGTAGCCACGGGAATCGCTCAGAGCGCATGGAACGGCCGCATAGCGTTCATTGCCGTGGATACGTCCGCTTCCTATTTCCGCCAGAAGCTCGCCATACAGATGGCCAAGCGGATTCGCGGGGCTGGCTGGGACTTTGTTCCGATCTTCATAGACCAGAACAGGGATGGCCTGCTGGACGTGTCTCAGCTCAGGCGTTCCGCTGCGAACGGTCTTGCTTTTGTGATTCTAATCACCGATCAGTCGCAGGTTGCCGAGGTCTGTGACAGGCTTTCTCTGCCTTATGTCGTCCTCAACGGCTACATGCGCGACTTTCCCAACGCCCGAGCGGTGATTCGTGAGGATTTCAAGACATGCTTTGCCGAATTGATTCGCACGATGCGCGACCGCAAGGTGAAGACGCTGCTGGAGTTCGACATCGAACGGAAGATGGACCGCAGCTTCAAGAACCAGCTGTTTGAAGCCGGTATCGCAGTGAGGCGCGTGCTCTGCGAATGGCAGAACGAGAATCCGCTGCACCTTGGCGAAGTGAAACGACGTGGTTATGACATGGTCGCCAGCTTCTTTGCGGACAAGGCGCATCGCGCACATCCGCCAGATGCGATTCTCTTCGACGATGACTACATCGCAGAGGGCGGAATAGTGGCACTTATGGAAAGCGGATTGCGCATACCGAAGGATGTCAAGGTCGTGACCTACTCGAACAACGGGAACGAGCCGGTCGCAGGAGTCACTCTGGCGAGAATCGACAACGATCCCGTGTCGTACGGCGACACGGTGGCGGAATATGTGCTCAAGCTCCTTGATGGACGTCGCGTAGCCCCGCCGCGCATATCCTGGCGGTTCATTCCCGGTGAAAGTCTGTAAGATATTGAGGTTGATATTGAGGTGTGCGAGAAAACCATTGATGTTGGCTGCGCCATTGTGCTATGCTCCACTTGTCCACCGGCAAGGTGTCGGTGGCAGACATGGCATAACTGAAATGGGGAGAAAGCCAATGAAACAGTTTAGTGCGACTGTACTTGCAGCCGTTGCGTTCGCGTCGCTTTTTTCAGCGCCTGTGGCCGAGGCGGCGCGGTGGACCGGCGGCGGAGCAACTACAGACTGGAATGACGCGGACAACTGGGCGAACGGGCAGCTTCCAAGCGCAACTTCGGTAGTGGAGCTGACGGGCAATGCGTCTGTCTCCCTGTCAAGCGATTGTGCGGCCAGCTGTATCATGAACATGGCGGATTCGCCCGTGACCCTGACTCTGACGGCGAACGCCGACGTGCGCCTGGCGGCATCCATCTGCGGCGACATTGCCGTGGAAAAGCTCGGCAACGGCAGGCTGTCACTTGCCGCGCGGCAGTCCTACACCGGAGAGACTCGCGTCATCGAGGGGACGTTGACGACAGCGCCAGACCTTTCCTATGCAGACTACAGCGCCTACGGCACGCTTTCGGTGCATCTCGACGCATCGCATCCTGAAACGCTGGTTGCGGATGGGAACGGAGACCTGTCCGAATGGAAGTCTCTCACTGACAACGGTGTCACGGTGTATGGTGCGGCTGCGGCTAACCTTTATCCTTCGGTTACGTATCCGCATGCGAACCCATCCATCATCGCCAGTGATTCGTATGCCGGCGGACGCAGCGCCGTTATGTTTGGCTATACGGGCGGGGGCGCGACGCGCGCCTGCACCTTTATTGCCGCCAGGAAGAATGGAGCCGCAGCCAATTTCCAGGCGCGGACCTTCTTCTTCGTCCAGCGCCAGCGCGATCCCAGTTCGGAAATGGGTTTTCTTGGAATGGTCAAGGGCTACACGTTCCGCTTTTTGCGTGCCGGCGGCAACGGATGGAACCTGGCAAACATGAATGAGGCGTGGACGAACGGGCGCAAGGCCGCGGGGACGGCAACATACGAGGCGTCAGCCCATACGAATCTGAACCTGCTGGTCGTACGCAATGTAAACCTCGGGTCGTTCGAGGCCATAGGCACCCAGTACCTGATACGCGACAACGGCACGGCAATAGGTACGTCGTCCTCGCTCATCATGGACCTCCACGAAATACTGTTGTTCGACGAGGCGTTGACAGATGCTCAGATAGAGGACATCTCGGCAATCCTGATGCAGAAATGGAACATTCCCCGGCAGGCCGCATGTCTGAACGATTCGCTTTTGTCGGCGGAGTCGGAGTTCTCGGTTGAGGTTGGGGCGATGCTGGACGGTGGCGACAGTCTCCAGACGCTGACCGAAATTTCTGGATCTGGTACGTTTAAGACCGCCGGGCTTGTTGATTTAAAGGGAGAAACGCTGAAAGTCGGTGACAGCATGAATGTGATCGGGTCTGGTACAATCACTAACACGGCGGCACAGAAGGCCGCGCTCGTAGTGTCCAACGACATGGCGGCCACGCTGTCCGTGCACTGTGCTGGAAACTTTGATGTTGAGAAGCAGGGCTCCGGCACGCTGTATCTCGCAGATGGTCAAATGCACAGCGGTGAAACGAGGCTTACAGGCGGCAAACTGGTTGGCGATCACTTGTTTTCACAGTATGGTACGATGTTCGTACATTTGGACAGTTCGCATCCGGAGACTCTCGTAACGGATAATAACGGCGATCTTGTCGAATGGAAGTCTCTTACAGACAATAGCGTTACTGTCTATGGTGTGGCTGCGGCGAACCCGTATCCATCTGTGACATATCCGCATGCGAACCCATCTGTCATCGTTAGCGATCCGTATGCATGCGGACGCAGTGCCGTGATGTTCGGCTATACGGGCGGTGGCGCGACGCGCGCCTGCACCTTTATTGCCGCCAGGAAGAATGGAGCCGCAGCCAATTTCCAGGCGCGGACCTTCTTCTTCGTCCAGCGCCAGCGCGAGCCTAGTTCGACTTCGGGATTTCTTGGAATGGTCAAGGGCTACACGTTCCGTTTTCTGCGCGAAAATAACAACGGGTGGAACATGGCAAACATGAATGAGGCGTGGACGAACGGGCGCAAGGCTACGGGAACGGCAATATACGAGGCGTCAGCCCATACGAATCTGAACCTGCTGGTCGTACGCAATGCCAACATTGGGTCGTTCGAGGCCATAGGTGCCCAGTTCCTGATACGCGACAACGGCACGGCGGTTGGTACGGCATCCTCGCTCATCATGGACCTCCACGAAGTGCTGTTGTTCGAAGAGGCACTGACCGATTCCCAGATTGACGAGATATCGGCAATCTTGATGCAGAAGTGGAAGATACCTCAGCAGGTGCAGCCGAAACTTGCGTTCAACGGTGAAATTGCGCCTTCCAGCGATTTTGTGGTGTCAGGCGAAGCAACGTTGGATTTCGCAGGATTGAGCCCGGCGGTTCGTGCGCTTGAATTCGACGCTACAGGCATGGCGGAGGTGCCCGTCCTGCATGTCGTGGGCGATTGGGACGTTACGCAAATCCCGTTGACTATGACTGGGTTCCCCGGCACGATGCGGGGGAGTTTCCTCTCCACCGGCGGGAAGCTGACGTCACCGTTCGCTTCGGTGTCGGGCTGCAATTCCGGCAGAATCGCATACGAAACGCAAAGTGCACGAATCCGTCTTGAGGGGTTTTACCTGATCTTCAAATAGCGATATGAACAACCTCTTCCGTGCAGGTATTGTGGCAGCAGCGCTTGGGGCGACCATTGCATCGTCCGCTTCAGCGTCGTTGCAAGTGGGAAGTCGCCTTCAGGTGTTGTGGGACGACCATGTTGTCGATACTTCGCAGACGACGGCGTCTCGTCTTGTGCATCATCCAGAATACGCCGGCGTCGCGCTTACGCACGATGAGCCTTGGGAGGGCGACGGGTGCGACTACCACTGCATCGTTCCCGACCGCGACGAGAAGGGCGATTTCCTGCGCATGTACTACAACAGCTGTGCCATCGGTTGCGGGTGGAAGGACGTGCGAAAACGCTTTGCTGCCAATTCGGTGCGCATCGGATATGCTGAGAGCCGCGACGGCGGCGTCACATGGGTCAAGCCAGAACTGGGAATCGTGAATTTCAAAGGTTCCAAGAAGAACAACTGCATTCTCGACAGCACGTCCAACGAGCATGGGTGGGACAACTTCTTCGTATTCAAGGACACCAACCCCGCCTGTCCGCCAGACGAGCGATACAAGGGGATCGGGGCGTTCTTTGCGACGATGAACGCGGACGGTTCAGCCGTGATGCCGGCACCTGGCGATCCAGTAGTCGTCGAGTCGGGCGGCAAGAAGTTCGACCGCGGCCTCTGGTGTTTCCTTTCCGCCGACGGCATCCATTTCCGCAGGGGCTGGCTGCTGACGCGAGCAGGCGCGTTCGACACGCTAAACGTCGGCTTCTGGGACAGCGTGCGTGGCGTCTATCATCTTTATCTGCGTGGCTATCACCATGTGAAAGAGGAACGCAACGGCGACTTGACCTTGCGCGATGTGCGTCACTGCGAGTCAAGGGACTTTAAGACATGGACTGAACCTGTGCTCCTTGATTTCGGGCCGGGGGCCGAGGACTATTCGCTCTACACGAATGTGATCGAGCCTTACTTCCGTGAGCCGTCCATCTTCATCGGATTCCCTTCGCGCTACGTTCAGCGCAAGGCATGGACGGCCAACTACGACCGTCTGCCATCTGTGGAAAAGCGTCGCTGGCGCATGGATCACGGTCATCCGCGTTTCGGCCTGACGCTTACGGACTGCATCTTCATGTTTTCCCGCGACGGTCAGCGGTTCTTCCGCGAGGAAGATGCATTCATGCGTCCGGGGCCGGAAAATGGCGGCAACTGGGTCTATGGCGACTGCTATCCGGCCCGTACGCTTGTGAAGACTCCGTCTCCGTTTGGAGAAGGGGGAGATGACGAGATTTCGCTTTATGCGTTCGACCGGCACTGGACGGGGCTGGCGTCACGTCTGCACCGCTATCGCCTGCGTCAGGACGGTTTCATTTCGCGTCATGCTACGTATGCCGGACAGAAAGTTGTGACGAAGCCGCTTGTGTTCACGGGACATGAAATGCTCGTGAACTTCTCGACTTCTGCGCGCGGACGCATGTTCGTGACGCTGCGCGATGAAGCTGGTTCGGTTCTCAGGAGCGTGGAGCTTTTCGGCGACAAGGTTGACCGTGTGGTCGATTTCGAGGAGAGCGTCCAGCTGTCCGGCTTTGCGGGGCGTGCAGTGACGGTGGAGTTTGACATGTCAGACGCCGACCTCTATTCGTTCCGGTTCCGGTAGGACAACGAGAATGAGCTCGAAGACGACGAAATCGGTGTGCTTGCTCAGCGTTGCATGGGGCGCGTGCGCCGTGTTCGCCACGGACATGGGCCAGAAGGCCAAGGTCACCGCCACGGTGCAGACCGTTGGCGCAGGCGTGGCCGAGGTAACATGCGACGACGCAGGAGGGTGGGAGTTCAGCGTGTCCGGTTCCCAGGACGCGGGGCGTGATGTGGTTACGGTGAAGATCGACTCGCCGGTGGAGGCCGTGCCGCCGAAGTTCGGAGTGTCCTTTCGTGTGCCTGGCGCCGGCGTGCAGAACGTCTGGGTCAGCGCCTTCGATCGGGAGGGCTGCCATCTTTGGCCTCAGCTCTGGTGGAGAGGATTGGCCAGATACAGTTCGCAGCTCGCGTGCGACACGCCGATAGCCGTGGGGTTCAACTCGGCGGAGCGCTCCCCGGTCGCGCTGGCATGCTCCGAGGCGTTCCATCCGCTGACGTTCGGTCTCTATGCCGACGACCGCACCTGCGAAATAGTGGGGCGTTGCGAATTCTTCCAGCAGTCCGCCGCGAAGATGAAGTCGTATTCGTGTTCCGTGATGCTGGACAGGCGGAACGGAGGTTTTGCGGAAACAGTGCGCGACTGCACGCGCTGGATAGCCGGGCGGAACGGATTTGCGGAGGCATTCGTGCCGGAGGCGGCTTTCGACCCGCTCTATTCGACATGGTACGCATACCTGCAGGACGTCCGTGCGACGGAACTGGAGGAAGAGGCGCGAGAGGCCGTATCGCTCGGCATGAAGACGATGATCCTCGACGACGGTTGGCAGAAGACGGACAGCGCGACGTTTTATTCGGCCACGGGCGACTGGCTGCCGGTACCGTCGCGGTTCCCGGACATGAAGGCGCACGTCGCCGCCGTCCGCAAGACAGGCCTCAGGTACATGCTCTGGCTGGCCGTTCCCTATGTCGGGGACGAATCGAAGGCGTGGGAAAGGTTCAAGGACAAGGCGCTTTTCGTCCGGGGCGCAAAATCCCCCGGGCGTGTCGCCATTCTCGACCCGCGTTTCCCTGAGGTGCGCGAATACCTGATTAGTACATACGAGCGCGTGGTCGGCGAATGGGGCTTCGACGGCGTGAAGCTCGACTTCATCGACCAGTTCGTCCAGCCTGGCGGTGATCCTGCCGCGAAGGGCGGCTTCGCAGGACGCGACTGCCGGTCTGTGCCGGAGGCCGTCGACCGTCTCATGAAAGACGTCCTTATGAGGCTCCGGGCGATAAAGCCAGACGTGCTTGTGGAGTTCCGCCAGCACTACATGGGTCCGGCGATCCTCCAGTACGGCAACATGATGCGTGTTGCGGACTGTCCCGCCGATCCGTGCGCAAACCGCAGGCGCATGTGCGACCTTCGCCTGACGTCGGGCGGAATCGCCGTTCATTCCGACATGCTTGTGTGGAGCAAGGACGAGACGCCTGAGGGCGCGGCCTTGCCGATCCTGAACGTGCTTTATTCCACGATACAGTATTCGATGGTTCTCAAGAAGATAAATCCGGCGCACCGTGCCGTCATCCGCCACTGGATCGGCTTTTCACAGAGGCACCGCGACGCGCTGCTGAAGGGGGCGTTCACGCCGCATCATGCGGAGAACGGCTACACATGGATAGAGGCGGAGAACGAGAAGGAGCGGATCGTCACCGCCTATGCGGACAACGCCTGCGTCAGCGCAGGCGATCCGTCCCGAACGACCTATGTGGTCAACGCGACTGGCACGGATGCAGTGATCGTCGACTCGTCTTCGCCGCGCATGGCCGAGATGTTCAACACCGTCGGCGAGAAGACGGGGACCGTTCGCATCGAATCGGGTGTTTTGCGCGTCCGCATTCCGGTTTCCGGCTATGCCCGCCTCGCTTCACGGCGCGAAATTGCAAACCGTGCTCAATAGCGGCAATTGCAGTGAAACGCTTGAAATAGTAGCCGTTCTCGTGGTGGATGAACTTGCCTGGTTCGTTGCAGAAGTAGTTCGGGTCTGCGATCACGAAGCGGAATCCGCCCTTGTCGAATAGTGCCCGTCAGGCATCCAACTTGTTTAGGTCAGGCGGCTTTGGTATAATATGCGCTATGAATCACCCCTCGCCAGATTGTAGGTGATAAAGTTTATGCCGACTGCAACGATAGAATTACCATGTGACATGGTGTCGGCGGCTCGTACCTACGCTGTCCCGTTCGTCCATTCTGCGGTTTAGCACAAACAGCAATTTAACACCTAACGGCATAAACAAGGAAACAAGGCGATGAAGAAACTACTGGTAATCAGCGCGGCGGTGGTCATGGTTGGCTCGACGCATGCGACTACATACTACTTGAAGCCAGACGGCGACGACAGTGCCGCAGGCACGAGCGAGTCTGCTGCATTCAAAACCATAAACAAGGCCATCTCGCAGGTACACGCCAAAGACTCGAAGGACGAGCTTGTGATTCTTCCGGGCAAGTATGCCGCAACAGGCACTTTGTCAATGGCAGGACAGTACACGTCAAATCTTGCGAATGCAGACATAATCAGAAGTTCTACCGGGAATCCTGTAGATGCCGTCATATACGGAGACGGAACTTTCAACTTGCTGAATCTGGCGCGCTGCGTGATGATAGAAGGCATAACCTTCTCCAATGGCGTTGCGACGACTACCGGAATCGGTGGAGGCGTAAGAGTCGGTTCCTCCACAGAGACCACCGCCCCGGTCGTCCTTACCAATTGTGTGATTACTTGTTGCAGAGCGACATGCACGGGCAAGACTGCTGGTGGCGCATATGTCTTTGGCGCTGGAAAGATAATAGACTGTTTAGTGGAAAACTGCTCGGCCATTAACGGAGATGGCGCGGCAGGCGTGTTTCTGAACAACTCGTATGGCAATGCTACGGTTGAGCGCACCATTATCCGCAACTGTTCTGCGACAGACTGTGGGGAGCAGGAAATATGCGCAGGTGGAATTGCAAGCGCTGGCGGGAAGGGGGGCTCCGAGAGGATTGTTGACTGTGTGATTTCCAACTGCACGACGACAGGAAAAGGCGGCGGAGCCTATCTTTCGCTTGGTCCTTCTGCGTTGGTGTCGGGTTCGACGTTTGCGCTGTGCCATGCGTTAAGGGGCGGTGGAGTCCTTGTTTGGGATGGCACTGGTACGTTTGAGAATTGTTCATTCAACGGGAACAGCTCAAGCAACGGCGACAACGGAGGGGGCATGCTTCTTGCGGATACCTCACGCGTTTCGCTTAATGATTGCAGCTTCAGCGGAAATGTGGCCGGGAAGGGCGGCGCGGTGTATTGCACAAGCCAATCGAGGGTGTCTGTCACCGGATGTGACTTTTCTTCCAACAATGCGGATGATGGCGGCGCTTTTTATATGATGCTCATGGCATCCGCTTCGCTGTCAAATTGCACGTTCACCTTGAACCGTAGCGGCTATGGCGGCGCGGCGGCGTTTGAACAGGATGAGGGCTCGTACTTTGCCTTTACGAATTGCATCTTTGCGTCGAATGTTTCAACGAAGTATGGTGGTGCAGTGTCATGCGGCCGCGCGAATTATTCTACGAGCGGAGCGGACGGATCCAATCCGAAAGGAATGTATGGAGAGTTCTACGGCTGTGCGTTTACAAACAATGTTGCATCGGACTGTGGCGGAGCTTTGTTCCACAGAGAGAATAATTCAAGTCGCAACTCGGGAACCCCTCTCATTCTGCGCAACAGCCTTTTTGCCTATAACCGCGTGTCAACTTCCGGTTATTACCACTGCGGAGGCGGAATTTACCTGCTGAGCTATGACAAGCCTGTGGTGGATGCCTGCACGATCACATGCAACGATGTGACGAGCGGCGGATCCAATCAGTTCGGCGCAGGGTTATACAATCGCTGGAGTTGTTCAGTCATAAATACGATAATCGCAGGCAACACGATGAATGGAGTGTCTGAAGGTGCGAATGACTGGTTCCGTAGCGGCACTACTGTGACGGCAAGCCATTCGTGCGCCTACCCAGCGCCCAGCCCTTACAATCAATTTACGGCGGCGAACGGCTGCGTCAATGCCAATCCGAAGTTTGCTGATTCCGTCAACGGCGACTTTTTGCTCAGAAGTTCGTCTCCGTGCAAGGATACGGCATTGCTTGAGCCTTGGATGGCGAACGCTTTCGACATTGCCGGAAACGCACGAGTGATGGGGAAAGGTCCTAACATGGGCTGCTATGAGTTTGTCGTTTTAAATGGCATGGTGATCATGTTTCAGTAGATGCGATAAAAGAAGATATCCATGGCAACAGGAAAAGCGTTCTGTGGAACAGCAAGAAAAGCCTTGTTGGTGACATCGGTGCTGCTTGCGTGTCCGCGCATGGTTTCAGCGGATGTCGGTGACAGGGGGGCTCGAGCTGTAAACCTTGATTTTGAACGTGGCGGCGAAGGCTGGTGGCTGCCGCCTGCCTATTCCGTGGCAAAGGGCTTCGGCATGAACGGAACCTCGGCGCTTGTCTACAAAAATGCCGACCCAAAGCTACCGTATGCGTTCCCTTCGCAGAAAATTCGGCTTGAGCCAGGGCAGACGTACCGATTTTCCGCTTGGATCCGCACTGAAGGACTGGGACCCGCGAACGTGCATGGCGCGACGCTTGGAATAGAGTGGAGTGATGTGAACGGACGGCATCTCGGCGGGTCATATACAGGAGGGCTGAAGGGCACAACGGATTGGACGCGCATTGAGGGCGTGACGACGGCGATTCCCGAAAAGGCGGCAAGCTTCAGATTCATACCGTATTGTTCGCCCGGCTGCGTCGGGAAGGCGTACTTTGACGATCTGGAGGTTGCGCCATACGAGAAGCCGATTGTCGAGCATCTTCTTTCCTCCGCATACCGAAATACGGCGGACAGCGGGCGCATCGAATTCAGGGTCGGACTTGCGGTTCCCAAGAAACACTCTCCCGAAGAGTTGAACGCCGAGTTCTCCTATGAGACGTCGGATGGTTCGAGAAAAACCGTTCTAGCGCAAGGTCTTTCGCGTGACGAGTCTCGGTTCTCGCTTGCGGCAGAGGAACTCAAGCTTGGCAGGAGTGTCGTCGCGTTCCGCCTCAGGGCGCCGGACGGCTCGGTTCTCGGCGCAGCGAAGTTGTCGTTCAACCACGTCGCCAAGATGCCATCGCGTCGCGTGTGGATCGATGAATACCGGCGCACGATTGTCGATGGAAAGCCGTTCTTTCCGCTTGGAATGTACACCGGCAGCGCCAGTCGCCGCGCGGAATACGTGAAGGGCCCGTTCAACTGTATAATGCCGTATCAGGCGCCGGACGCCGTCGGAATGGATTTCTACTGGACGAACGGCGTCATGGTGATATATTCCGTAAAGGACGTATATGCTGGAGCTAAGCACACACCGAAGTCCGTGACTAGCGAAGATGCCGCAGATTCCTATGTGCAGGCGAAGGTCGATGCCTTCAAGAACCATCCCGGACTTCTCGCCTGGTACGTGAACGACGAACTTGTGGGCGACGGATGGTATGGAATGCTGACGCGCCGCCGCGAATTCCTGGAACGCGCCGACCCGGATCATCCGACGTGGGCTGTCATCTACCAGCTTCAGTTCCTGCGGGAGATGACGCCGACGTTCGACGTGATCGGAACCGACCCGTACCCGGTGCCCGACAAGCCGCTGTCTATGGTGACGGACTGGACGCGCAAGACCGATCATGCGTATTTTGGGCTGCGTCCGATGTGGCAGGTGCCGCAGGCGTTCGACTGGGGCGGATATCGTACCGAACATCCCGGCAGCCCGCAGAACAGGATGCCGACGGTTGACGAGATGCGGTCGATGTCGTGGCAGTGCATCGCGTCCGGCGCGAACGGACTCGTCTATTATTCATTCTCTGCCATCCAGAAAGAGTCTCACGGACTGCCGTTCGCCAAGGCGTGGGCCGACATCTGCAAAGTTGGCGAGGAAGTGCGCAGATATTTCCCCGTGCTGCTTTCGGTCGAACCCGCTCCGACAGTGACAGGCGCATCGTCGGCGTGGGGCGTGCGCACTTGGAGGAAGGACGGCACGACGTGGCTTCTCGTTGTCAACGCGCAGGACAAGGCGGATGTTGCGGAACTGACGTTCTCTGATGATTTTTCCGACGTTGCGGCGGAGTTTGGCCATGCTGCGGAGAAGACGGACGTGCGCACAGTAAAGATTTCACTTGCGCCGAACGAACCGGCACTTTACAGAATCAGGTAAACCGGGATGCAGCCAAAGGCAACGACAACCATGGTGACATCAAGCACTACGGATAATACGCAGCATGAAACAGGAAATGACGAATAGACGCTTGGTGGCGCTGATCGCGGTGGCCTTGACTGCTTTCGCGGACGGGGCGGACATGCTTACAGAGGCGAATTCAGGGGTCGTCAAGGAGGTCGCTCTTGAGACGGAGTTCGTGGTCTGCGGCGGAGGGCTTTCGGGAGTATGCGCGGCGATTTCGGCGGCACGGCATGGCGCAAAGGTCGTGCTGCTGCAGGATCGTCCGGTGCTCGGTGGCAACGCCTCAAGCGAAATTCGCATGGGCATTCTCGGTGCGCATGGCGACGACAACAAGGAGGCAGGCATACTCGAAGAACTTCAGCTTAAGAACTTCTACTACAATCCGCTCATGCGCTACACGCTGTGGGACGACGTTCTGCTTTCGGCGGTGCGCGAGGAACCGAATGTCACGCTTCTCCTTAACACGTCGGTGGACGGCGTGGAGATGGCGGGCGGGCGCATCACTGCCGTGTCCGCATGGAACGGAAACGCCTACACGCGCTACACGGTGAAGGGGCGCTTCTTTGCAGACTGCACGGGCGATGGAATCCTAAGGCTTTCAGGTGCGAAGTTCAGGCGCGGGCGAGAACTGCCGTCAGAGTTCGGTGAGACATGTTTGCAGCAAGGCGGCGACCATCGAACAATGGGCAATTCCATCCTCCTCCAGTTGCGCAAGACGAAGGAACATCATCCGTTCGCACCGCCGCCTTGGGCGTACAAGTTTACGGATGAGGATTTTGCGAAACCCGACGAGCCGCTGCCGCCGAAGGGGACGAAGCGCGTCAACTACAGGCGGCTCTACCCAGACGACAACAACTTCTGGTGGATAGAATATGGCGGCAACCTTGACACGGTCGGCGATGCCAATGCGATACAGGAGGAGCTGAAGAAGATCGCGTATGGCGTTTGGGCGTACATGAATAACCATCCGGACGGACGTGCGAAAGGGTACGACCTCGACTGGATCGGGGCGTTGCCCGGGAAGCGCGAATCAACGCGCTTCATCGGCCCGCATATTCTCACGCAGCAAGATGTCCTCTCCGGCGGACATTTCGAAGACGTGGTAGCCTACGGGGGCTGGACACTCGACGACCACCACCCCGACGCGTTCCACCGCAAGGGGCGTATATCGGTTGAGTACGGCTGTCCGTCGCCGTTCGGGATACCATTCGACTGCCTCTACTCCGTGAACGTGCCGAACCTCATGTTCGCCGGACGCGACATCTCCTGCACGCACATGGGGCTTTCGGCGACGCGTGTGATGGGCACGTGCGCTGCGCTCGGACAGGCCGTAGGCACGGCTGCCGCAATGCTCGTAAAGTACGGCATCGACCCGGCACAGCTGCGGCGCGAGAGGATTGCGGAGCTTCAGGACACGCTTGAAGACGACGACTGCATGCTGCCGTACCGTTGGCGCAAGGTCTCTGCTCTCACGGTGGCGGCGACGTGCGCGGAGGACGTGGCTGTTCTCAGAAACGGCATTGATCGCAAGTACGGCGGCAAGGATAACGGCGTGTGGGTCGCGCCAAACGAAACGACGATGACATATTCATGGGATGTGCCGCAGCGTCTTTCGGGTGCGCGGCTCGTCTTCGACTCCGAGATGACCCATCGCGGCAAGCGGATGCGCAAGCTTGAGGCGACAACTGAACGCGTTGAGATGCCGAAGATGCTTGCGAAGGCGTTTCGTATTGATGCTCGGATTTGTGGAAAATGGAAGTGCGTCTTTTCCGACAACCTTAACATTCTTCGCTTCCGCAGGGTTTCGTTCGCGCCGGTCGAGGCCGATGCCCTGCGGCTTGTTGTCACTGAAACATGGGGCGGCAGCAAGACGCACGTTTTCGCGATTGACGCATTTTGACGTATCCAGGCGCGTCGGTTCGGCGGTTGTCCGTCCGTAGCCCCCGGTGAATGTTGCCCTGTCCGAGAGTTTTCAAGGGTCTGATACGCGAAAACTCGAATAGTGCCCGTCAGGCAGGCATCCAACTTGTTTAGGTCAGACGGTTTTGGTATAATATGCGCTATGAATCACCCCTCGCCAGATCATAGGAGAAAACAGTGAAAAGACTGCTCTTGATTGGCGTGGCGGCAATGTCCGCCGCCACAAGCCAAGGCGCGGCGAAAGACCTGCCGCGCCTTGACTCTTCCAAGTTCGACTTCTGCTACGAGTTTGTAAAATCTCCGGCAGAGGAAGACCTCGACGGCAACGGCGTAGGGGACATGATAATCAACAACGCTGCGGACAACTGGCTTAAGTGCGGTACGCAATATTCCATAGGATACGGCGATTTCGACTGCAGCTCGGCTAACAGGTTTGTCGGCAGCAATCAGGGGGCCGATGCCGCCGGTGGCGTGTGGCGCAGGTACGGCGTTTCGTCAGTGACGGGCTTCACTATCGAAACCCGTGTGCAGATAAGGTGGGACACCGTAGGCTCGAAAGGGGCGATATCGCTGACAGCAAGCGCGAACGATTCGACCGTAAATGCGTGGCTGAACATCAAGGACGGTTCGGTTACGTGGGGCAGCAGTGGCAATACCGTGCTGACGAACATGGACACCATGGCGGACTATCACACCTACCGCATAGCCCGCGCCCCATACTCCACGACCTTCACCGTGTGGATTGACGACAATCTGGTTGCGGATGGCATTGGAAACGCCTTTTCGTATGGCAGCGTCTTGAATCGCATCTTGATTGGAGGACTCGGCAGTGACTTTTGGGGTAAAGGAATCGTATCCCATCTTCGCTTCACGAAAGGCGCGTATGCGCCGCCGATCGAGAAGGACATGCGACGCGACTCTTTGGAGTTCGAGCACAAGTACGAGATGGATGCCTCGGATACGCGGTTCTCGCCCACGGCGACGGCTTCGGACTGGAGTCTTGGCAGCGGCGAAGAAGGAACGGCGACGTTGTCGGATGGCGTCCTTTCCGTTGTGCAGCCGAAGGGTAAGATGCGCTACTATCAGACGGCTGGTACGATGGATCCGTCTATTTCCGCCCAGTCGCCGTTCACCTTTGAAATCGCGGCGCGCATCAACAGTGCATGGGAAGGTGCCACGAATGGAAGTGTTCTGAATCTGTTTCCGGGCACGCCGCGATCATCGACGGCTTTCTACATAGGCACGAATACTGTTTGCGACCACAATTACACGGTCATACACACGGGTGACAACACGGACAAGATGCATGTGTTCCGCATCACCTACAAGGGCGAATGGCCGAACAGATACACCATATACCGAGACGGCGAGAAGATAGCCGAAAACTGCGGTCCTTACAATCCTACTGCGGCGTACAACTTCGCCCGCTTTGGCGTTGCAAGCACCTCGACGCACGGCGGCGCGTTTGACGTCGATTACGTCCGCTGGACGACGGACGGCGCGTTCATCCCGCCCAAGCCCAAGAAGGGCATGATGCTTGTCGTACAATAACAAGCGGACGTACCCAATGGCCGTGTTCCACATGACTGGTCTGAGCAGACGCGACTTCATTTCAACTGCGGCGGGCGCAGTTGCTTTTGGCGGTTGTTCTTCGGTCGGTTCGATTGCGAAAAAGCCAGAGCCGGATTTCATCTGGTCGTATCTTGCGCACTTCGGCGTCAATTCATGGAAGGACATCCCGCTTGAGACGCAAGATCCGAACATGAAAGCGTCATGGCTCACGCGCTGCTGTGCCGACCATGTGCGATTCTCGGAGAAGTCATGGCGCAGGATTTCCGCCGCCCTTGCCAAGGCCGGCTGCAACCAGATCGTCATTGACCTTGCGGAGATCGTGCAATACCCCAGCCATCCCGAACTGGCAGTGAAAGGCAGCTGGAGCGTCGAGAAACTACGTGCCGAACTTGACCGTCTGCGCGGAATGGGATTCGAGGTCATCCCGAAGATGAACTTCTCCGCCACGCACGACACCTGGCTCAAGGACTATCATCGCATGGTTTCCACGAAAAAGTACTATCAAGTGTGCGAAGACCTCATCAAAGATGTCGTGGAGATTTTCGACCGTCCGCGCTTCTTCCATCTCGGCTACGACGAAGAGAGCTACGATTGCCAGAAGAAGCATCTTCTCGCCGTTTGCCGCCAAGGCGACCTGTGGTGGCACGACTTCCTCTGGTTCGTGAATGTCACGGAGAAGGCCGGCAGCCGTCCGTGGATCTGGAGCGACTACAGCTGGAACCACAAAGACGAGTTTCTGATGCGCATGCCAAAGAGCGTCCTGCAGTCCAACTGGCACTACGATGCGGAGTTTAACGCGACACAGGTTGACACGAACCGCTACATAGACCTCGACAAGGCCGGATTCGACCAGGTTCCGGCAGGTTCCAATTTCCTGTGCGACACCAATTTCGATAGCCTTGTGAAGTTCTGCGACACGAACTGCAGCAAGGAACGGATCAAGGGTTACATGATGGCGCCGTGGACGCGTACGTTCGACATGTACGAGGCAAAGGCCCTGGAGGCCGCTTCGCTGATGGGCGTCGCCATCAAGGCGCGTAAAGGCGTCTAAGCACGTCAATGTGACATGAAAACAGAAAAGGAAAACGAAAATGAAAAAACTGATAATGATGATCGGTGCGGCGATTGCCGCGGTATTTGCGATGATGCCGGCATTAGCCTACACCGTCTCCCACTGGGACTTCGGTTCGGACCCGGCAGGCGAGTTTGACTGCACGGGTCACAACGACCTCATAAACAACGGCGGCGTTACGATGTATGATGGCGCGGCGGTGTTCGACGGGACGGCCCGGGAGTTCATCACGGGGCATGAAGTTGATTTGCGCGAAAATCAACCCTATACATTTGAATGTTTTGCGCTGGCTGAGCCGGACTGCGACGGCATGATCATGGAAGTAAGCCCGAACAACGGCGACACTATTGGCGGCTTCTACCTCTATGCAACAGAAGGCGTCATGGCGCGGACTGCTGAATGGGGGTATAATGGAGAAAATTTCAACGGCACGATCCGTGACGGCCAATGGCATCATCTGGCGGTCATTATCGATCCGACGACCGATGTGGTCGTCGATTCCGTTCAGCTTTATGTGGATGGTGTACGTCAAGGGATTCGCAGCAATAATGGGGGGATTGCCTACCTGTGTCCGCATCGCTTCTGCATAGGCTCGCGCAACGGCACGTCGTTCCCGTTCAAGGGCAAGATCGACGACGTGCGCATCACGGAAGGAATCCTTTCCCCCAGCCAGTTCCTGCAGTCCCGGTCGGCCGGGGCGGTCGACGTGCGGGCGTACTGGAAGTTCGACAGCGCGAACCCGCTTGCCGACTCCAGCGGCAACGGCAACGCGCTTCTGGGTTCGCAGGGCGTGACGTTCGCGAACGGATGTGCCTCCTTCGACGGCACGGCGAGCGACGTGCGGACGGCGAACACGCTCGACCTGAGCGCGTACACGGACGTGACGATCGAGTTCTTTTTCCGGAAGCATATGGGTGTGAATGCTCTTATGATGATTCTGGAAAATTCTTCAAACGCCCCTGCAAACAATCCGGGAGCATTCTATTTCACGTTTGGCGAAGCCAGCGCAGGTTCGATCAACGGCCTCTTCCGGTTCAGCGACGGTTACCGCTACGGGGTCACTCCGGAATATCAGGTCAACAACGGTTGGCATCATGTCGCCCTCGTCAAAGATTCCTCAAACGCCGGCAACTCCTGGTGTATGGGCCTTTATGTGGATGGAGTGCGCATGGTCACCTACACAGGCAGCGCCTCGGCGTCCGGCACCCCGCTGCGCAACGACTATCTCTATCTAGGCTCGCGGGCGAACAGCGGCTTTTTCCTCGATGCCGACATCGATGACGTGCGCATTACGGCGAACGTGCTCCAGCCCGGGCAGTTCCTCAGGACGCGCACGGGGCAGCTCGACGACGCGATCGCCTACTGGCCGTTCAAGAAGGGTAAGATGCTTGTAGATGCGACCGGCAACGGCAATGTGCTTAATGGGAGCGGCGTTACGGCAGGTGACGACGGCGCAACGGTGTTCGACGGCTCGCAGCGCGGTTTTTCGACGCTTGCGCCGCTTCCGCTCTACCCCTACAAGTCGATGACGGTGGAGTGGTTCATGCAAACCAGCATGTCAGGTGTTGGCATGGTGCTGGAGACAACGCCAAACGCGCTCTACGAATCAGGTGCGTTTTATGCGGCTGCCAACGAAGCCGCCGGCTATCAATTGACACGCACTCACAGTCTCGTGTACGGGTGGTCTGTTGCGGACGGAAGATGGCACCATTACGCGCTCGTCTATGACTGGGACGAGCTCACGGACGACATCGTGAGGGTCTATCGCGACGGCGTTCAGGTTGCGCGCTCTTCCGCCGGCAACACCAGCGCCGCGAAACTGCGGGCGGGGACGCTCTTCATCGGCACGCGCAACGGCTCGGAGTATCCCTTCGTCGGCCGGCTGGACGACATCAAGATCACGGGCCGTGCGCTTGATCCGTCCGAGTTCATGACGGAGCGTAGCGTCCCGCCCGGCTTGGTAATTAGCGTCAAGTGACAGCAAATGCATAAGCTTATGTTGTTGGCGGGGGTGCTGTTCGCCTTTTGCGCGGGAGCAGTCCAGTTCGACGCCGCAGAGCCTGTCTGGACGACGGCGGAGAGGGACGAGATCAACTCGTCCGTTGCCTTCACTGCATGTTTTGACTGGGACGGCAAGTCTCCGCTTCGCTTGCGGCTGGCGGGATGTTCGATCTTCAAGGTCTTCGTGAATGGCGAATTTGCCGCCTATGGCCCGGCGCGAGGGCCGCAAGGCTGGTTCCGGATGGACGAGTGGGACATTTCCCGTGTCGCTCGGAAGGGGCGCAACCAACTGAATATCGTGGGCGTTGCCTACAACACCACGACTTACTACATAATCGGCCACGAGCCGTTCCTGCAGGCCGAGGTGCTTTCGGGCGGCAAGGTCGTGCGGGCGACGGGCGACGGGCAGTGGAACGCCAGTTTCACCGAGCGCGTCCGCAAGGCCCAGCGCTACAGTCTTCAGCGGGCGCAGAGCGAGGTCTACGAAGTGCCGCGGCAGCTTCACGAGTCGCTCGTCATAACCAATCTGCCTTCCGTGAAGCTTCTCGAGCGCGGTGCGCCATATCCCAAGTTCGAGATCGACGGCACCTACCGCCCGACAGACGTCCTTTCGGTCACGCGACGGACTGGCGATCTCGGGAATGCGCCGCGTCTCTGGGACGAGAAGTCGAGTCGATTGGGGCGTACTTATCCGACCGATGAGTTGAAGTATCGCCCTGCAGAAGACTGGTGGACGCGGTCGATTGAGCCGAAGGTGAAGTTCGAGGGCGGGGAGGCGAAGGTCGATGCTTCGCAGGGCGTCCGCTACGAGGGCGCGATCAACGACACGGGTTTTCTGCGGCTCAAGGTGAAAGTGGCGAAACCCGGGCGGCTGCTCGTCGGGTTTGACGAGATTCTCGTCGACGGCAGACTCAATTTTCTGAAGCGTTTCAGGTGCAACAACGTTGTCCTTTGGGACGTGAAGGAGCCGGGCGAGTATGATTTCGAGTCGTTCGAGCCTTACACCTTCAAGTTCGCCGAGGTGATCATGCTGGAGGGCGAGGCGACGGTGGAGAAGCTGGATGTGCGGACGTACAAGAACCCGAACGCGACGCGGGAGTGCAAGCTCAATGACCCTGCGAACCGCAAGATATTCGAGGCGGCGCGCGAAACCTTTGCGCAGAACGCGGTGGACGTGTTCACGGACTGTCCGAGCCGCGAACGCGCGGGCTGGCTCTGCGACAGCTACTTCACCGGTCCTGCCGAGCGTTTCTTCACGGGAAAGAACGAGATCGAGCGCACCTTCCTCCGCAACTTCGCGCTTGCCGAGAGCTTCCCGCATCTTCCCGAAGGGATGGTGCCGATGTGCTATCCGGGCGACCACGTCAACGGAAACTACATTCCGAACTGGTCGATGTGGTTCATTCTCGAGCTTGCGAACTATTTCGAGCGGACGGGCGACCGCGAAACCGTTGACATGCTTAGGCCTCGCGTGGAAGGGCTCCTCAAGTTCTACGCGCAGTACCAGAACGCCGACGGGGCACTTGAGAACCTTCCGGCCTGGGTCTTCGTGGAATGGAGCCACGCCAACGAGCAGAAGCTGGTCAAGGATGGAGTGAACTGGCCCTCGAACATGACGTACTCCGAGGTCTTGTCGAAGGTGGCGAGGCTTTACGGGCGTCCCGAGCTCGCCGAGCAGGCGGAGAAACTAAGGGAGCTTATCCGAAAGCGCTCGTATGACGGCGCCTGGTTCCGGGACAACGACCGGCAGCCCGACGTTACGGAGACTTGCCAGTACTATGCCTTTTTCCACGGCGTCGCCACGCCTAAGACGCATCCGGAGCTGTGGAAAAGGCTTACGGACGAGTTCGGCCCAGAGCGCAAGGCCAAGGGCCTTTACAAGGAGGTCTGGCCGTCAAACGCCTTCATTGGCAATCTTCTGCGTCTCATCCTGTTGGATCGCGACGGTCGCAACGTGCAGGTTTCACGGGAGATTCGCGGCTATTATCTCAAGATGGCGGAGGCAACGGGCACGCTCTGGGAACACGACCGGCCTGAGGCGAGCTGCAATCACGGCTTTGCCTCCTACCTTGCGATTCTGCTGGACAGGACGAATCAGTAGCGCTATGGCCAAAATCGGAGTTCTGCGCAGTTCGATATGCAACTGTATAGACGGAAACGTGAAATGAAAAAGATTGTTGTATCGTTGCTCTTTGCGGCAAATGCAATCTTGCCGGTCCTGTCGGCATCGGGTGGAGACCTTGTCTGGCATTGCGGGGCGAATACGCGAATCGAAGGGAAGTTCCTGATTGCCGAGGTGCCGCAAGGCGAGGAAAAGGCAGGCGGCATTGCCAGCGCCGAGATCGATCTTTCGGAGTGGGACGGCAAGCCCGTCGGCGCGTCAATCGCTGCGAGGGGCGCAGGTATCGCAAAGCCGCTACACTGGTACACGGGTCTCAAGTTCCAGTTTGAGTACGAGGATCCGCTTTCTGGCGAGTGGTCATATCCGAACACGCAAGGACGACTTGGGGACTTCCCCGCGCAGACGATTCGCGTGTCCGACCTTGTCGCCGGCGTGAAGCGCCGCAAGGCGCGGCTCATGCTCGGACTTCAGGAGACGAGCGGAAAGGTCGCGTTCGACCTTTCGACGCTCCGCATCGGCGAGCCAACTCCGCTTTGGCCTGTAACGAACCAGACGCTGAAATGCATGTATTCGGAATCTGTTTCAGCCGCAACGAACGCAAAGAAACGCAAGGTCGGAGAAAATTCCCGCCTTCTGCGCGGCGTCATGTCGCCTTCGCACAATCCGCCGCCGGACATGACGATGGGCGACTTCGACACGCTCCAGTCTTGGGGTGCGACGCTAATACGCTATCAGATGGGACGTAACTGGTACGCCATGAAGGTGACGCCAGATCTTGACGAGTACGACCGCTGGCTGGACACGAAGCTCGACCACTTCGACTCGTTTGTGCTGCCGGAAGCGGTGAAACGCGGCATGAAGGTGGTTCTCGACATGCACGAGGCGCCGGGAATGAAGAACGAGTTCAACGAATGGAACATGCTGCATGACCCTGCCGTGGCGCGGCATTTCGTCGATACGTGGCGCCGCATCGCGAAACGCTTCAAGGGACGCGAGGGCATCTACGGCTACGATCTCGTGAACGAGCCGATGCAGTCCGGCGAGGCGGCACCGGACTGCGACTTCTGGACGCTCCAGAAACGCGCGGCAGAGGCGATCCGCGAGATCGACCCTGACGTGCCGATCATCGTGGAGTGCAACGGGCAGGATTCGCCGTGGGCGTTCGGATGCTTCTCGCCGTTGGACCTTACGAACATCATCTATCAGGTTCACATGTATCTGCCGCTCGCCTACACGCATCAGGGTGTGATGTGGAAGCAGGGCGACACGTATCGCGCCTATCCTGACGAGGCGAAGGGATGGAACAAGGAGTATCTGCGGGCGGGACTGCGTCCTGTTCGGGAGTTTCAGCTGCGGCATGGCGCGAAAATCTACTGTGGCGAGTTTTCCGCCGTCGCCTGGGCGCCGGGAGCCGACCAGTATCTCCGCGACTGCATCGACATCTTCGAGGAATACGGCTGGGACTGGACATATCACGCTTTCCGCGAATGGGGCGGTTGGAGTGTTGAGCGCGAAGGGCCGGATGCGCAGCACCTCGTTCCCGCCGACGACACGCCGCGCAAACGCGCATTGCTTGAGGGGTTCAGGCGTGGCGATGTGGCGCGTTCGGACAACAGGCCCGAGACGTGGTTTCACATCATTGGCGGCAATGCGTCCAAGGAAGGGCTTGCCGCGGACATCGCGGCGATTGCCGAGGCTGGAATCTCTGGCATCCAGCTCTTCCACGGAGGAGGAAGCGGAACTGCGCTGTGGCCCGGTGTCACGAACGGCATTCCGTGCATGAGCGGGAAGTGGGCGGAGCTTATCAAGTTCGCAGAGACGGAGTGCCACAAGCGCGGGCTCACGTTCAAGATGCAGAACTGTCCGGGCTGGTCGATGTCGGGAGGACCTTGGATTACGCCCGACCGTGCGATGAGAAGGCTCGTCAGTTTCGAGCCGGGCAAGCGACCGGCTTTTGACGCTGACGACGACTATCATGAAATCGGCGAGGTGGAGTTTCCCGGCGAGGCGGAGGACGCGTCCGTAGTGCGCAGCGTCACGGTTCCCGCGCCGAGCAAGCTGAACCACGAATGGAGCTTTGAGCCGGGTGTTGTCTTTGAGGTATGGTCTCGCGGAAAGAAGGTCATTGAGCGGGAGTGTCCTGTCGGGACGTGGGCTGACTCGTTTCGCGGTTCTGGACTGGAGATGACGTTCGATGTGGGCGCACTGCCGCATGAAGGGCTGGAACTCCGTACAAGGGCGTTGCACAGGATAAAGCCGTTCGAGCCTGTCTGGTCGTGTGCGCACAGGCTCGACAACTGGCAAGCCAAGGCAGGGCGCACGTTGCGCCAGTTTGCGATTTCGACCAACGCCGAGCCCGTCCGTGCCATTGGCAGGAAACGCCTCGTCTTCGGTCACGTAAACATGAAGCGCACGAACCATCCCGCGCCGGCGGAGGCGACTGGGTGGGAATGCGACAAGATGGATCCGCGCGGCTTCGAGGCGAACTTCGCCGGATACGTCGGGCGGCTTCTTGACGCGGGCGTGAAGATTGACGGCATCCTTGTCGACAGCTGGGAGTGCGGGGCGCAGACGTGGACGTGGAAGATGGAGTCGGAGTTCCGGCGGCGGACGGGGTATGCGCTCAGGCCGTGGCTGCCCGCGCTGTTCGGCTACGTTCTTGGCAGCGAGGCCGAGACGGAGAAGTTTCTTTTGGACTGGCGCAATGTCTGTTCGCGCCTTGTCGAGGAAAACTACTACGGCACGATCGCACGTCTGGCGCTGGAGCACGGCATGTCCGTACAGTACGAGACGGCGTTCGGCGACGTGATACCGGGGGACATCCTCCGCTTCTGGAAGTATGCCGACGAGCCGATGTGCGAATTCTGGAATCCGCACGACAACAACGGATTTGTCGGAAGTTTCGATTTCAAGCCAATCCTGCCCTGCGCGTCGGCGGCGCACATCTACCGCAAGCGGCGCGTGAGCGCGGAGGCGTTCACGAGCTTCGAGCTGACGTTCGACGAGAACTTCAGGGACTGGAAGAAGGTCTTGGACGAGCATTATGCTAGGGGCGTCACGCACGTCGTGTACAATACCTTCACGCATAATCCCGTCATCGGAGGCAAGCCGCCGTCGTCGAGCTACGGCGACGCCATCGGCTCGCCGTTCCTGCGCGAGCAGACGTGGTGGCCGTACATGAAGCACTTCTCCAAGTACGTCGAGCGTTGCGGACGCGAACTGGAACGCGGTGTTCCCGCCGTGGACATTCTCATGTATCTCGGCGACGACGTTAACCACAAGCCGTCGGAAAGCACGCTTCTCTTCGGCAACCGCTACAAGTACGACTATCTCAACAGCGACGTGCTGATGAACGCGATAGACGTCGCGGACGGGAGGCTGGTAGTCGGGACATGTCCTGGCTGCGAGCCGCAGACGGCGTCGCCGACATACCGCGTTCTCTGGATTCCCGACGGGACGTTCCTTCTGCCGGAGACCGAAGCGAAGCTTGTCGCGCTTGAGAAGAAGGGCGCCCGCGTCGTGCGTGGAGACTTCGAGCCGGACTGGCCGTCGCCGCTCAAGGCCAAGCTGGGCTTGGATGCGTCCGGCCTGCGAGGGTGGTATCAGCGCCGCGACGGCGACGAGGACATATTCTTTGTCGTTGAAGGGGACGGACGGTCGTTGTTTCGCCGCGTAAAGAACGGTTCTTGCTCGGTGTTCGACCCGGTTACGGGAACTGAGTGCAGCGTAGAAGCGTGGCGCAAGCCGTCGTCTGCCGCGGCGACAACGGCTGCGATCAACCTGAAGCCTGTCGAGGAGTATCCGATTCGTGCGACGAAGCGAGTCTATGAAGGGACTGCTGAGGTTGCGTCCGCGACATCAAAGGTCTGCCTTGACCTTGGCAAGGTGCGAGACTGGGCGACTGTGTACGTGAACGGGAGAAAGGTCGCAGACTTGTGGTGCGAGCCGTATGCATGCGACATCTCGCCGCATATGGAGCCTGGCCGCCCTGCCGCAGTTCGCGTGGAGGTGGTTTCGACATGGTACAACGCGCTGGTGGAGGATGCGAAGCGTCCCGAGAAGGAGCGTCAGACATGGACGCTGTTCGGTCCGAAGGCCGATGCGAAGTATCACGAAGCTGGCCTGCTCGGCCCCGTTCGGCTCGTCATGTTCCGCGCCAGCGACAGATAAGACGAGCCGGTGGCGAAGTTTTTTGCTCTGTCGCGGCGGGGCTGCTCGCTCGGTGTCGCACGCTCCGCGGCCGCAACGCCTTTCCGCATAGACAACAAGCCTCGTTCAGCCTGTCGTGCCTAGGCTCGTGCTGCTGGCTGCGGGCGATGCTTCTCATACGGCTGCGGCGCTACGCGTGTTCACTCGCGACACCCCACCGCTCCTTCGCCTGTGGCCTCACCGATACCGATATCTCAACGATGCTGTGGGGCTGAAGGCATGAGGCGGAGGAGTGGCGGGTGTCGCACGAGAGGAGCGCAGGGACCGCCCGCCGCCTCGGTGGTTTTGCTTGAAGAGACGTATTTTGCCGAGGGGTCGGGCTTGAGGAGTCTTATAGACTGACGCGTGGCGGTGGCTGCGGCTCCCGGAACGACGGTTCGGGCGATGCCCGCTGCGACGACGCCTACCCGTTGATTTTCCCGTTACGGTGGCGAAACGGACGCATATAGTGTATAATACGGACATGGCAATCCACAACGAGAAAGGAAGAACGTGAAAAAGGTAAGGATTGGGATCATAGGGCTAGGCTTCATGGGCACCACGCACTGGGGCGTCTACAAGGGCTTGAAGAATGCGCAGATAGTCGCGCTTGCCGACGTTGACGCGAAGAAGCGTAGGGGCGACGTCTCGGCGGTGGTCGGGAACATCGGCGGCGGCGACAACTCGAAGCCGCTCGACCTTACTGGAGTCACGGTATACGAGAACGGCTTTGCGCTCATCTCAAACGCCGATGTGGACGTGGTCGACATTTGCGTGCCGACTCCTGATCACGCCGACCTGGTCTGTGCCGCGCTCGCCGCCGGAAAGCACGTGTTCTGCGAGAAGCCGCTCTGCCGCGACGCCGCGCAGATGAAGAAGATCGTAGCCGCCGCGAAGAAGGCCAAGGGGTTCTTCAACGTTGGGCTTTGCGTGCGTGCGTGGCCGGAGTACCGCCATGCCTGCGAGTACTACAGGAGCGGCAAGGCCGGCAAGATGAGGTCCGCCACGTTCAAGCGCATTTCGCCTTCGGTGGACGGCAATGCGTGGCAGAACTGGTTCATGGACGGCGCGCGGTCGGGCGGCGCGCTTCTCGACCTGCACGTGCATGACGCGGACCAGGTCAACTGCTTCTTCGGAATGCCGAAGTCCGTGACGGCGGCCGGTGCGCGAGGCATAGTCTCGAAGGGCGGCGTCGATCACGTGGTCGCCACCTACGACTACGGCAACGGCACGCTCGTCATGGCCGAAGGCGGCTGGGCGGCGGCGAAGGGCACGCCGTTCGAGATGAGCTTCACGATCGTCTGCGAGAAGGCGACACTGAAGCTTGACGCCTCCGGTTATCACATATATCCGGTGAAGGGCAAGCCGATTTCGCCGAAGGTTGATGCGAAGGCCGGGCCGACCGGATGGCACCAGGAGCTTGCGTATTTCGTCAGCTGCGTGGCTAAGGGCGTGAAGCCCGACAGGTACCAGACCGTCGACTCCGTCGCGGACACCATGCGGCTCATCTTTGCGGAAGAGCGTTCGGTCAAGACAGGCAAGGCGGTTCGCCTCTGAACCTTCCAAACCTCTGAACCTTCCAAACCTCTATAACCATGAACTACATTGCACTGAACGGTTGGATATACTGCGGATTCGGCGGCGAGAAGAAGCCGCGCGAATTCATAGACTGGGCGTCGGAGCAGGGCCTTGACGGCGTCGAGCTGACGGTCGGCGACTGCCTGTCGGCCGAGACGTCCGAACAGGAGGCGAAGGAGCTTGCCGCCTATGCGAAGGGGAAGGGCGTGGGGCTGCGTACGCTTTCCGCCGGCTTCGGGTGGGGGAAGTGGCTTACTTCCGGCGATCCGGCGGAGCGTGCCGAGGCCGTCGCCTTCGCGAAGAAGTACCTTCAGCTGGCGAAGTGGCTTGGAGTGGAGACGGTTCTGATGGTGCCTGGCGCGACGCGTGTGGCGTGGGACGCCTCGCACGCCGAGGTCTCGTACCTGGACGCCTGGAACAACGCCACGGCGTCCATCCGAGAGCTTGTGCCCGTCGCAGAATCGCTCGGCGTAAACTTCGCGCTGGAGAACGTGTGGAACCGGTTCCTCATTTCGCCGATGGAGTGGAAGCATTTCCTGGACCAGTTCGGGTCGAAGCGCATCGGAATCTATTTCGATGTCGGGAACTGTTGCCTGAACGGCCGTCCCGAAGACTTCCCGGAGATACTTGGCGACCGCATCAAGGCGGTGCACCTTAAGAACTTCGAGGAGAGCGATTCGGCGGGCGGCCTTCACGGCTTCGGCGACGACCTGTTCAAGGGCATGGTTGACTTCAAGAGGCTTTTCGCCGCGTTCGCGAAGATCGGCTACGAAGGACCGTACACGGTGGAGATGATTCCGTTCTCGCGGCTGCCCGACCTGGTGATGCCTGACGCCGACCTCGCCGTGAAGGTGGCCGGGCAGATAAGGGAGCTCAAGGCTTTGGCATGTACGTGCTGAACAAGATTGTCTGGTTTTTCCTCAACCCGCTGACGTTGCCGCTAGTATGCGCCATTGTCGGCGGCGTGCTGCTGACGCGGAAGTCCGGTCGCCGACGCTGCATCGGAGGCTGTCTGCTGTTCGCTTCGCTTGCATTCCTCTGGTTCGAGTCGACGATGCCGTGCCTCTGCCTCGTGGGACGCACGCTGGAGCGTCCCTATCTGGCAGCGCAATCGGTGGACTCCCTGCCGTCGGCGGACGCAATCGTCGTACTTGGCGGCGGCATGGGGAAGAACGATGACATGACGTATCCGGAGATGTTTGACGCGGCGGACCGCGTATGGCACGCCGCCCGTCTCTGGAAGGCCGGCAAGGCGCCGATCGTGGTAGTGTCCGGCACCGGCGAGATGTCCGCAACCGTGCCTCTTCTCCTTGACTTCGGTGTGCCGCGGGAGGCGATAATGGTGGACAACAAGTCTCGCAACACATACGAGAACTCGCGCTTCACCGAGATGCTTCTGCTTGAGCGCAGTGGCGCGGCGGCGGATTCGCAGCCTTCCGTGCTGCTCGTGACCAGCGCCTGGCACATGCCGCGCGCGTGCGGCAACTTCTCGAAGACATCGCTCAAGGTCGTGCCGGCGCCCGCCGACTTCAGCGCGATGAATTCGCGGGCCTGGCACTGGTGGGACTGGATAGCGCCGAGTCCTGACGTGCTGGTGCGCAACAGCTACTATTTCAAGGAATGGCTGGGAAGGCTGGCTAGAAAATGAGAAGGGCATTCGCGGCAATCCTCTGTGCGCTTGTTGCGGGAACCGGCGTCTGCGCCGACGAAACCGTCCGCACTGACAGCGAGATATGGAACGAGGGCGTCGGGTACTATGAGGCGGGCGACGTTACGAACGCGCTGCGGGTGCTGCGCCCGCTGATGCTTTCAAAGACGCACGGGCCGCGCGCCGCCGAGGTGGTCGCCAGCCTGGAGCATTTGCGAGGCAACCAGGAGGAGGCCGCAGCCGCCGCGCAGATCGCCCTTCGGGCCGCTCCGCAGGACGCGAAGGCCAACCGCAACTTCACGCGGGCGGTAGACGGCCTGCCGCAGATGCGCGAGACCAAGCGTGTCAACGCGATCCTTCAGGCTTCGCAGGGCAAGGACCCGGGGTCGCTGATGCTTGCGGCGACGCGCGACGCGCGGAAGCTTATGGCCGAGGCCGGCACGTTCCGCACGAACGCGCCTGAAAGGGCGGTGGCCATGGCTGACGCGCTTTCGCGCCGGGCCGAGAAGCTGGCAGATACGTGGATTCCCGTGCGCGAGGCGATCACGCAGTCGGTAACGAACGAGGAGCAGGCGTCCACGATCCTCCTGCAGATCCAGCAGGCCGAGGAGAAGACGAAGAAGGCGGCGGTCGAGCTGGGAGACCTTAGCGACGACGCCTACGGAACGACGAGCGACGTCGAGCACGACTTCACGCGTTTCCTTAAGCTGACGATCCTTCCGCCAGCGGCCATCGATGAGGACGAGGTTGCGCAGTCAAACGCCTGGCAGGACGTTGAGGCCGTGAACGGGCGCTCCTGGCAGGCGGACGCGCTGGACTTCACGCGCGCGTTCCGCGCGAAGTTCCCGGCGTGGGCGCGGGCCTACGAGCAGCAGGCGCAGGCCGATACGAACAAGCCGCCGTTCACTGCCGAAACCCAGGCCAAGATTTCCGCTCTCGCGACCGAGCTTGAGAAAGTGCAGATGGAATGCGTCGAGAAGTCGCTGCCGCCGAGCCAGGAGAAGGCCCTTGACATCATACGCCAGATAAGGGAACTCCTGCCGAAGGATTCGGGCGGCGGGCAGAGCCAGCAAAACCAGAACCAACAGGACAATCAGAACAAGGATCAGCAGAACCAGGATCAGCAGCAAAACCAGGACCAGCAGCAGAACAAGGACGACCAGCAGAATCAAGACAAGCAGGACCAGCAGGATCAGCAGCAGACGCAGGACCAGGATCCCGACCAGCAAGAGAAGGACCAGCAGGAAGCCGCTGGCGAAGAGGAGGACAAGAAGGAGGAGGACAAGGAGCTGGAGGCGACCCTTAAGAAGGCACAGGAACGGAATGACGAGCACGAGGCGGAGAAGAAGGCCCGCATGAGAAAGGCTCCGCTGCCGCCGAACGAAAGGGACTGGTGATGAAGGTTGTCGTTGCGTGCGGCGGGACTGGCGGACACGCCTTCCCCGGGATTGCTGCGGCGGTTGAGCTGCGGCGTCGCGGACACGAGGTCGTGATCTGGGATTCGGGCCGCGACATCGAGTCCAGCGTGATGAAGAGCTGGGACGGTCCGATATTCTCCACGGGGGCGTGTCCACTGCGGCTCGCGAACGCGTTTTCTCTCGTGCGGTCGATGTTCCGCTGCCGGCGCAAGATGAAGCAGACGCGTCCGGACGCGCTGCTGGCGATGGGCAGCTATTCGTCGCTGACGCCAGTTCTCGCGGCGCGCAGTTGCGGCGTTCCGATATTCCTCCACGAGGCCAACACCGTTCCCGGCAAGGCTGTGGAGTTCCTTGCGCGCTTCGCAAGGGCGGTCGCCATCAGCTTTGACATGACGGCGCGGCATTTGCCCGGAGTGAAAACGGTCAAGACTGGCCTGCCGGTACGCGCAGGCATCGCGGAGGGCACGCGCTTCGGCTTCATTCCGCCGGACGCGTTCGTCGTCTTCGTCACCGGCGGGTCGCAGGGTGCGCATGCCGTCAACATGCTCATGAAGGACGCGCTGACGCAGATGAAGCGCGAGCTTGACCGTCGCGACGGGCCGAAGCGTCCGTTGTACGTCATTCACCAGACCGGTGTGGCGGATGAGGGAAGCGTCATGGCCGCCTATGCCGCGGCGTCGATTCCTGCGCGCGTACATGCATTCGAGATGGAGATGGCTAACGCATTCGCGTCGGCGGACGTCGTGGTGGCACGCGCCGGGGCGTCGACATGTTTCGAGCTCGCCGCCTGCGGCAAGCCCGCGCTCCTCGTCCCGCTGCCGTCCGCGATGCGCAACCATCAGCACTTCAATGCGGACGCATTCGCGCAGAAGGGCGCGGCGGACGAAGGGATACAGGCGAACCTTTCGCCTCGGCAGTTGTGCCGGTATCTTGTCGGCCGGTACGACAACCCTGAGATACTTGCGCGCATGGCGGAGCGCATGCGCTCCCTCGCCACGCCGGACGCTGCGGCGAAGCTCGCTGACCTCGTCGAGGGAAAGACGGCCTTGCCAGCTGCAACGGACGCTTCAGCGTCCTAGGCTCTCTCGCAGGGAGAGTGACGGTCTTGCGTTGTAATTCCGTTGCGGAACAAGGAGAAGCGACATGGACAGTCGGAAATTCCTGAATGGTACCGGACGAATGGGACTGGCGGCTGCAGTGCCGCTGTTCCTCTCTTGCGCGGCGTTCGCGGAGTTCGTTAGACCGCCGGAACCTGAGAACGTGCCGCCGCTCCTCGTTTCGCGTTCGGGGCAAGCGATTGCAACGTGCGAAGAGTGGGAACGCGTGCGCAGGCCTGAGATCGTCACGACGCTCCTTGAGCAGGAGTATGGGGTCCGTCCCGTGGAACGTCCGGCGGACCTTTCGTTCGCCGAGGTTGCCGCGCCTGAGACGTGCTACGGCGGACTGGCAGTGCGCAAGCGCGTCCGGGCAACGTATTCCGGTCCTGGCGGAAGCGGCGAGATGAACTTCTCGGTGTGGATTCCAAAGGTCCGATTCTGGAAGCAGACGGGACCGGAGAATCCCGCGCCGGTGTTCGTACATTCGAGTCCGCGGCCGGCTGAGACGGCGGACGACGTCAACGGCCCGAGGCCTGTCTACTGGCTGCCCGTCGAAGACATCGTGTCGCGCGGGTTCGCTGTCGTTGCGTACTGCAACCAGGAGGTTGCCGAGGACTGGACCGGTGCCGACGTGGCGACGGCCGGAGTGTTCAAGGCGTTTGGTCCGCAGAACCTGCTCAAACGCAAGCCGACAGAGTGGGGCATACTCTCCGCTTGGGCGTGGGGAATGAGCCGCGTGCTGGACTGGGTCGAGACGGAGCCTCTCCTTGACGCTAAGAAGGCTGCGGCGGTGGGGCTTTCGCGCAACGGCAAGACTGCGCTTGTCGCCGGGGCCTTTGACGAACGCTTCGCCATGACGGTGTCGTGCTGCTCGGGCTGCTCCGGCGCGAAGCTCAACCACATCGGCCTCTCGGGGTCTGAACGCATCAAGGACATAATGGTGGCCAGGAAGTGGTTTTGCCCGAACTACGCCGGCTATGTCGGGCGCGACAGGCGGATGGACTTCGACCAGCACTGGCTGCTTGCTCTCGTCGCGCCGAGGCTGCTGTATGTGTCGAGCGCGTCCGAGGACGCATGGGCCGGGCCGAGGGGCGAGTTCGCGGCTCTTGAGCTTGCTTCACCCGTGTGGAGGCTTTACGGAAAACAGGGACTTCTGGCGCACGGTTTCCCGAAGCCGGACGTTCCGCTGAATGCAGGTTGCCTCGGTTATCATCTTCGCACTGGCATGCATGACATTACGCGTTATGACTGGCGTTGCTACATGGACTTCGCAGAGGCCCGCGGCTGGTAGCTCCCCGAAAAGGCTCCGTTTATGGTATACTTTCACATATGGCCCACGGGGGAGTTTGCGGAATGCTGTCGGGGATTGTCGCGGTCCTCGCATTTCTGTTTGCCTTGGATGCCTCAGGGGCCGTTCCGATTTCCAACCGCTACCGGTCGCCGCGAAACCCGGAGCGCCGGATCCGGGCGTCCACCGAGCTGATTGTGCTGCATACCACGGAGGCTCCGGCGCGGAGTTCGCTCAACAAGGTGAGCGATCGCGGCGAGTGCCATTTTTGCGTTACTGAGGATGGCTCGATCTACCGCATAGTCGACCGCGACCGTGAGGCGTTTCATGCGGGGCGCTCGATGTGGAACGGCAAGGAGGACGTCGACAAGTTTTCCATCGGCATCGAGTGCGTGGGCCATCACGACAAGCGCATGGGCGACATTCAGCTCAACGCCATCCGTGCGTTGGTGAAGGAGCTTCAGGTCATGTACAGGATTCCTGACGAGCGCGTCGTCTGCCACAGTCACGTCGCCTACGGGGCGCCGAACAAGTGGCACAAGTTCAAACATCGCGGACGCAAGCGCTGCGGAATGCTTTTCGCGATGCCGAGCGTCCGCCACCGCCTTGGCCTGATGTCGCGTCCCGCGTTCGATCCCGACACGCGTGCGTTCCGTCTGCGCAACGCCGACGAATACCTGCGGAAGGTGCTTTACGGGAACCTTGACACGATGGCCGCTGTTTACGGCAACAAGGCTCCGCTGCGCCCCGTAGTGAAGGCGATGGGTCCGGTGGCCCCGAGCCGTCCTGCAAGTTCGGCTGCCACGAGCCGTCCGGCCTTACAGCAGACGGCGCGACAATCTGTCTCTCAGCCGGTGCAGACGGTGCGGCAACCCGTGACGCAGCCAGTTAAGGCATTGCGCAGTCCGCCGACGGCCGTTGCGCGGCGTCCTGCGAACGTGGCGGACTTGAAGGCGCAGGGTTACCAGTTTCGCGGCAACGTGTCTAAGTCGTTATCGGCCGTGCGGATCGCCGGGGCGAAGTGGAATGCGGCCGACACGTACTACGTTATACGGGACAAGGTGGTTCCAGGCACCCAGATCGATGCGGCTCACATCGAGAATGGCATGGGTGTCTGGATGAAAAAATGATATAATACACGTTCAATGGCAAGGGTCAAGCTGACTAAGACGGAGCTAAAGGCTCAGACGGACGCGCTGAAGAGGTTTCAGCGCTTCCTTCCGATGCTGCTCCTGAAGAAGCAGCAGCTCCAGGGCGAGATCGCGGGCATCGTGGCTAAGGCCGAGGCTGCGGGCGCGAAGGAGCGGGCGTTGCATGAGGCCATTGGGCGATGGGCGGGGCTTTTCGCCGCCGACGAGGAGCAGCTTTCGGGGCTTGTGCGCGTGACGGACGTTCGCAAGGGGTCTGCCAACATCGCAGGCGTGACGATTCCGACGTTCGAGTCGGTGGAAGTCGAGGTGCGCGAGATTGACATGTGGGTGACGCCAGCCTGGGTCGACGATGCGGTGAAGGCCGCGACGGAGATTCTTTCCTTGCAGTGCGAGCGTGCGGTCTACGATGAGCAGCGGCGGCTGGTGGCGGAGGAGTTGCAGCAGACCAGCCAGCGCGTCAATCTCTTTGAGAAGGTGAAGATTCCCGAATGCCGCGAAGCGATACGCGTGATAAAGATCGCGCTGGGTGACGAGCAGACGGCGGCGGTCACGCGCGGCAGGATAGCCAAGGGTCGCGCTCCACGCGAGGAGGATGCGGCATGATCGTTCCGATGAAGCATCTCGACCTTGTGTGCCTAGCCTCCGACCGGGAGGCAACGGTTGCGAAGTTGCGCGACATCGGCGTGGTGCACCTCGCCCTCGCTTCCGCCGGAGGAGATGCCGTCATGTCCGCGAAGGGCGATGTCACGTCCGCCGAGACAGCGGTCCGTCTGATCCTCAAGGCTCGCGGCAAGGCAAAGCGCGACAGCCTCGACGTCCGTGTCCGCGAAGTCGGCGAGGTGCTGGCGATCTCCGCCGACTGCGACGCGCTCCGTGCCGAGAAGGACAGGCTAGAGCGCGAGATCAGGGCGTACGAGCCGTACGGTGACTTCGATCCCGCGCTGGCGCGGAAGCTGCTGGATCTTGGCATAGGCATCGGGGACATCTTGCCGGCCAGGCTGCCGGAGATGCGGCTTTCCAAGATGCGCGAAAAACTGGAGCGCGTCGTCAACCGCATCAGGATCGACGAGGCGAAGATGGCGGCGTCGGACGACGAGGCCATAGTCCGCAAGTTCCCGCAGCTGGCGGACCGCGTGGCATTTGCCGAGGCGCGCGAGCTGCTGGAGGACCGTGGGACTGTGAGCCTCGTGTCCGGCTGGGTGCCGGCAACAGGTGCGAAGGCGGTTCTCGCCGGGGCGCGCGAGTGCGGCTGGGGCGTTCTCCTGCGCGATCCGGCGGAAGGCGAGTTGCCGCCCACGCTCATTGAGCCGCCGAGGCTGTTCCGTCCGATTGCGGCTCTCTTCTCCGGGCTTGGCATTGCTCCCGCCTACACGGAGGCGGACGTGTCGGTGCCGTTCATGTGCTACTTTTCGCTGTTCTTCGCGATGCTCGTGGGCGATGGCGGATACGGGGCTATAATCCTGGCGCTGACGCTCTGGGGCTGGCGGAAGTACCGGACGGCCAAGTCGCCGTCGCCGCTCCTTGGAAGTTGGCTGGTGCTGCTGACGGTGTTCTCGCTGGCGACGATAGCGTGGGGAGTCATTTCCAACAATTGGTTTGGCGCGGGCCTGCCGTTTGCGGAGGAGTGGCCTACGGCCAAGTGGTTGGGCGACCCGACTTACGGCAACATGATGTTCCTCTGCTTCACCATCGGCGCGAGCCATCTCGTGCTGGCGCGGCTTTGGAACGGCATCTGCCTCATAAACGGCGCGGATTGCCTTCCCGAGTTCGGGTGGGCCGGCATTCTCGTGTTCATGTACTTCGTCGTGAACGCCATCGTAGGGATATCCTCCGGAGTGCCGACCTGGTCATACTGGCTGTTCGGCGTATCGCTCGTGCTTGTCGTGTCTCGGACGCGCGGCATTGCGCTGGGTATGCTGCCTCTGAATGTGATGAGTGCGATGGGCGACATCATTTCCTACGTGCGTCTCTTTGCGGTCGGGTATGCGTCTTTGCAGGTCGCCCGCAACTTCAACGGCATGGCTCTTGAGCTGAACCTTCCGATGTGGGCGAAAGTGGTGCCGATGGTCGCCATACTGCTGATAGGGCATGGCATCAATTTCGCGCTGGCGGGTCTCGCGATCCTCGTGCACGCCGTGCGCCTCAACACTCTCGAGTTCTCAAATCACAAGGGGCTTACCTGGTCTGGGTACGCCTATTCTCCGTTCAGGAAACATTAAGGAAAGGAACAAGACAAAATGGATGCAATGGTTGTTTCTGGAGCTGTCGCTTGCCTGAGCGTCAGCTCTATCGGCTCTGCCGTCGGTACGGGCCTTGCGGCTGCCGCCGCGGTGGGGGCATGGAAGAAGTGCTATGCGGCCGGCAAGCCGGCGCCGTTCACGCTTCTGACGTTCGTCGGGCTTCCGCTCTCGCAGACGCTCTATGGAATGATTCTGATGTTCGTTATGATCGGCAAGACTGCTGTTGCAGGCGTTGGGGTCGCGATGCTGCTGCTGGGTATTTTCGCCGGGCTTGGGATAGGCGCGTCCGCCGTGTTCCAGGGTCGGGCGGCGTCGGCGGCCTGCGATGCGCAGGCGGAGACCGGGCAGGGCCTTGCCAACTACGTGATCGCGCTTGGCGTTGTGGAGACGGTGTCTATCTTCATAATGGTGTTTACGATCATCGCACTTGGCAAGATTGCCGCCTGACGTTCCTATGCCGCGCATCAGCGACAGGACGGGCTGGTTCCTCGCGTTCAGCGCGGTGTTCGCCGCGCTTGTCGGCTATGTCTTTTGGGGAACGTGGTCGCCGGACATGGCGCCTGTCATGCCGGACGCGTGGACGACCTATCCTGCAACGTTGCTCGCAGACCAGCTGCGCGGCTTCTGGGAGAGCGGACGGTTCATCCCCGACGACCTGAAAGTTTTTCTCGGCGGTCCGTGGGTCTGGCAGGAGCTTCAGTACGCCTTCGCCATATACTTCGCCGCGCTCGGCGTCGTATACTACTGCCGGGGGCGCGGACTGTCGCGTCCGGCAAGCTATGGCGCCGCGCTGCTTCTGGCATTCTCCGGCTATTGGCTGACGCTCTATTCTGCCGGGCACCTCGGCTGGTTCCGCTGGATGACCTACGGAGTCTTTGCCTTCGGTCTCGCCGACCGCGCCGTGCGGAAGGGGAAGCTCCGCCACTGGCTGCTCCTCGGAGCGGACGTCGCCTGGGCGAGCTTCAACCAGCAGGACATGTGGCTTCTTTTCACTGTGTTCACGGCGGCCTATTTCCTTTGGTGCTGCGTCCGTGAGCGCAAGTTGCCATGGCGTGGCGTTCTTGTTGCCGGACTGGTTTTTGCGGCGGTCGGGGCGCCGAACTTCGTGTCGTCGCTCGGCGAAACGCTGAAGGTGCGCAAGGAGCAGATCGAGCGCGGCGAGAACATAACTGGCGGCGGCGCGTCAGACGCTGAGAAGCGCTGGGAGTTCGTCACCAACTGGTCGATGCCGCCCGAGGATGCGCTGGAGTTTCTCGTGCCGCGTGTTCACGGCGACACGAGTTGCCCGTTCGTCCTCTCCATCAACCGCGTGAAGGGCGTGAAGCAGTACACCGGCGCGCTGGGGCGTCCGATGAACGCCAGTAAGGGCAATTACCGCCAGCATTCGCTTTACGTCGGTTGGGCAACGTGCCTGTTGGCGCTTGTCGGCCTTGTGTCCATCTTCATCGGGAGGCGCGGGACGGGGGACGCGAAACCAGCATGTCTCAACGATGCTGTCTTTTTTGCAGTGGCGGCGGCGGTGTTCTTTGCCCTGTCGCTCGGACGCTACTTCGCGCCTGCATATCGGATTGTCTTTGCGCTGCCGTTCGGGGACTTGATACGGTGTCCGGTGAAGTGGCATCACTTGACCGAGCTTAGCCTTGCGTTCCTCGCTGCATTCGGAATAGACGCCGTCCTGCGTTTCGCGGTTGCAAAAGGCCTGCGTCGCGTCATGGCCGTAGGCGTGGTCGCGGGCGTGGTGCTGCTGGGGGCGTTCGGGCTTGCGTCCAACGCGAAGCTCTACTGCGCCCCATATAGCATCAAGGAGGCGAGACGCGCCGGGCTTAAGGCCGAGATGACGGTTCTCAGCAGGGCTGACTTCGCTAAGCCGCAGGTGGCGGAGCTGATGCGCGTCGGGCGTATAGTGTCTCTGGCGAACTATATGGGTCACCCCGACTATTTCCTGGTAGAGATGCTTCGTCCGTTCGACAGCCCAGCCAGGCGTTCGCCGGGTCCGACGACCGTCGCTCTGGGCTTGATGTCCATTCTGACGACGCTTGGCGTATTGGCGTTCTGCGGCTTCATGGTCGTGCGGGAACCGCGCCGTTCCGGGAAAGACTCTGAGACAACATGATTACGAGACAATGAAGTACGTATCGACGAGAAAAGGGCTTGCGGCGACGAGCGCCGAGACGATTTTCAAGGGGCTTGCGCCGGACGGCGGGCTGTACGTGCCGGAGCTTGGCGGAGTGCGTCTTCCGGACGGCGTGCCGGCGACGCTTCGCGGCTGCGAAGAGGCCGTCATGGGCTGTCTCTTTGATGACCTCCCGGCGGAAGTCCGTACGGCGGCTGTGGACCGCCTTGTGTCCCGCTTTCCGGCGGAGGATCCGGTGCCGCTCGTAAAGAGAGGCGACCTTCATCTTCTTGAGCTGTTCCACGGTCGGACTGGCGCGTTCAAGGACGTCGCGCTGTCGATGCTTCCCGTGTTCATGCGCCATGCGGCCGGCGGAAAGCGCGTGCTGGTGCTGACGGCCACGAGCGGCGACACTGGCAGCGCTGCGATGCATGGCTTCGCAGGCGTCGACGGAACGGAGATAGTCGTGTTCTATCCGGCGTCCGGTACGTCCAGGATCCAGCGGCTGCAGATGACGACGCCGGCGGATGCCAACGTGCACGCCGTCGGCATCCGCGGCAACTTCGACGACGCGCAGTCCGCCGTGAAGCGCGTCTTTTCTGACGCCGCAATAGCCGCCGAAGCCGCCGCGCACGGCGTGACCCTGTCGTCCGCGAACTCGATAAACACCGGTCGGCTCGTGCCGCAGGTCGCCTATTACGTGCTTGCCGGGGCGAAGATCGGCGGAACGTTCGACATCGTGGTGCCGAGCGGCAACTTCGGCAACATACTGGCGGCGTACTACGCGAAGTTGCTTGGCTCGCCTGTGCGCAAGCTCGTCGTTGCCTCCAACGTGAATGACGTGCTCGCCCGCTTCGTCAAGACAGGCGTCTATGATCCGGGGCCGGTCTTCACAGTTACGAACTCGCCGTCGATGGACATACGGCGCTCGTCGAACGTCGAGCGGCTTCTTTGGATACTGAACGACGGCGACTGCGCCGAAGTGTCGCGGCTGATGGGCGACCTGGAGACTAAGGGGCGCTACGAGCTGAACGATGCGGCTAAGGAGAGGTTTTTCTCCGATTTCGAAAGCGGTGTGGCAACGCCCGAGGAGACAGAGGCGGAGATGCGTCGCATGCGGGACGAGACGGGCTGCCTCGTCGATCCGCACACCGCCGTGGCGACGTTCGTCGCCCAGCGTCTCGGCTATCCGCGCGACGGCGTTCCGTGCGTCGTGGCGGCGACGGCCACGCCCTACAAGTTCCCGGAGACGTGTCTCAGGGCGTTCGGCGGGGATGTGCTGGACGATCCGCCGCCATGCGTGCGCGGGCTGGAGGAGCTTCCGGTAGCGCAGAAGGCGGTCGTTGACGTCGTCGGCATACCAGATGCCGTACGGAGCCTCTTCTGAAAGATTGACAATGGCTGCGGCCAACAAGGAAGGGAGAGACAAATGAGGAAGGGAATCATACTTGCGGGAGGGGCGGGTACGCGACTGCATCCGCTTACTCGGGTCGTGTCGAAGCAGCTTCTGCCTGTCTACGACAAGCCGATGATCTTCTATCCGCTCTCGACGCTGATGCTTGCCGGCATTCGCGACGTGCTGATAATATCTACGCCGACCGACCTGCCGATGTTCGAGCGGCTCTTGGGCGACGGCTCGGACATCGGCATGCGCTTCTCGTACAAGGTGCAGGAGGTGCCGAACGGCCTCGCCCAGGCGTTCGTCATCGGACGCGAGTTCATCGGCGGCGACGACGTGTGCCTTGTCCTTGGGGACAACATCTTCTACGGGGCCAATCTGCCGAAGCTGCTTAAGGCGGCGAACGCATCTCCGGCGCCCACGGTGTTCGGATATCGCGTGGCCGACCCGGAGCGTTACGGCGTCGTTGAGTTCGATGCGGCCGGAAACGCTGTCTCGCTGGAGGAGAAGCCGAAGAAGCCGAAGTCGAATTACGCCGTCGTGGGGCTTTACTTCTACCCTAACTCGGTCGTTGAAATTGCTGCGAACCTGAAGCCATCCGCCCGCGGCGAATACGAGATAACCGACGTAAACCGCGAATACCTGCAGCGCGGCGAGCTGAAGGTGGAGGTGATGAGCCGCGGATTCGCCTGGCTCGACACCGGCACGCACCAGTCGCTTGCCGACGCCACCAACTTCGTGCGCGCCATCATCGAGCGCCAGGGCCTGCAGATGAGCTGCATCGAGGAGATAGCCTGGTGCCGCGGCTGGATCGACGACGCCCAGCTCAAGAAGCTTGCCGACGGCTACGGCAAGTCGTCCTACGGACAGTACCTAAAGAATCTCGCCTGACGGCGCAAGACGTTTTTGAAATAATATCAATATAATAGATGCCATGAAAACTAAAGCGACTTACATGGACAAGGACTTCCTGCTCGACACTGATGCGGCGCGGGAGCTTTACCACCGGCATGCGGAGAAGATGCCGATAATCGACTACCACTGCCACCTGCCGCCGAAGGAGATAGCCTGCGACCAGCGCTGGACCGACATTGCGCAGGTCTGGCTTGGCGGCGACCACTACAAGTGGCGGCAGATGCGCTCCAACGGCGTGGACGAGCGGTACGTGACCGGCGACGCCAGCTGGCACGACAAGTTCGTCAAGTTCGCTGAGACAATGGAGAAGCTCGTCAAGAACCCGCTCTTCGACTGGTCGCACCTGGAGCTGTCGCGCTACTTCGGCGTGAACGAGCGCCTGTGCGGGGCGTCCGCCGAGCGCATCTGGAAGAAATGCAACGCGAAGCTCGCCCAGAAGGGGTTCTCCGCGCAGGGCCTCATGAAGAAGTCTAACGTCAAGGTCGTCTGCACGACCGACGATCCTGACGACTCGCTGGAATGGCACCGTCAGATTGCCGCAAAGCCGTTCGGAGTGAAGATACTGCCCGCGTGGCGTCCTGACCGGATACTCAAGGAGGCGGTGGCAAAGAAGAAGGACCCGATGAAGCACCTCGCCGAGCGTCACAAGTACTTCGAGGCGAACGGGTGCGTGCTTTCCGACTATGGCCTCGTCGACATCCCAGAGAAGGGGCTTTACGCCGACCTGCTCTTCGAGTGCCTGAAGATGGACGCGAAGGCAGGCTGGACGACGCAGCTGCACTTCAACTGCATACGCAACCTGAACACGCGCATGTTCAAGAAGCTCGGTCCAGACACGGGGTTTGACGCGATCGGCTGCGCTGACTCGGGGCTGGGCCTTGCGAAGCTCTTCGACAGGCTGGAGCGGGCGGACGCGCTGCCGCGTTGCATCCTCTACTCCCTCAATCCGCGCGACACCGAGATGCTTGCGACGATCATGGGCTGCTTCCAGAAGGGGCCGGACGTCGGCAAGATACAGCTCGGCAGCGGCTGGTGGTTCCTTGACCAGAAGGACGGCATGCGCAAGCAGCTGGAGGCGCTTTCCGCGCTCGGTTGCCTTGGCAACTTCGTCGGCATGCTTACGGACTCTCGCAGCTTCCTCAGCTACACGCGGCACGAGTATTTCCGCCGCATCCTCTGCCAGAAGCTCGGCAAGGAGGTAGAGAACGGCGAGATACCGTCCGACATGAAGTGGCTCGGGCAGATAGTCGAGGATGTCTCGTACAACAACGCCAAGCGCTACTTCGGCTTCTGATCCCTTGCGTCTGTCGCTCGGGCACTCTCCTTGATGCGCGTCGTGCTGGACGCGGCCGCGGAGGGTGTGCTATACTATGTGACACCGGACGTGAGGCCGTAGGCCTAAGGAACCGGAACACACATAGAGGTCGAAGTTATGAGCGAAAAAAGTCCCTGCGCCGACCGCAGGCTTGCGAAGGTCGGAAGCGTTGAGCAGCTGTGCATGGCGCAGCGAGTGCAGGTAACGGACGGGCGCGGCAACGGGGCGCGCCAGATATACGTAGCGAACGGGAAGTTAAACTTCGTGCTTTCCGAATCGAACGCCTTGGACATCCTGAGGCTGTGGCATGAGGGAACTAACGTCGGGTTCGTCTCGAAGAACGGGCTGTACACCGCGCCGGCAGACTTCCTTGGCGCCTTCCCGGCCGGAATGCTCTATACGTGCGGACTTGATGCGATAGGCGGCGTAGAAGGCCATGCCATACACGGCCGCATACATTCCATTCCCGCGCAGATTCTGGAACTGTCGGCCGGCGAAAACGGCGTCAAGATCGTCGCAGAGGTCCGCGATACCGCTCTTTTCGGGCAGAACATGGTCCTGACGCGGACGGTTTCGACTGCTGCGGGGTCCGACGAGGTCAAGATCGAAGACCGCCTTGCGAACCATGCGTTCCGTGACGAGAAGTACTGCATGCTCTACCACGTGAACGTCGGCTACCCGATTGTCGATGCCGGCGCGAGGATCGTCGGCAAGTTCATGGAGTCTAGGCCGCGCACCCCGTGGGCCAAGCATGAGATGGCGAAGATGCTCAGGGTCGAACCGCCGAAGGACAACGCGGAGGAGACGTGCTACTTCCACATGACTAAGGATGGCAAGATGTCGGTCGAGAATCCGCGTCTCGGCAAGCGGTTCACGGTGGCGAGCTCCCTCCGCAAGTTCGTGCAGTGGAAGAGCCGGGCTAGCGGCGATTTCGTCGTCGGCCTTGAGCCATGCACATGCTGGCTTGACGGCGAGCTGGAGTACTCGGTGCTGAAGCCAGGAGAATCCGTCTCGCATACGCTCGTCTTGAAAACGGAAAACATCTAAGAGGTTTAGAACAACCAAAGCGAAAGGAATGACGAAATGAGGAAGACTACGTTCGCGCTCTGCTTCTGCAACCGCAGCTTCATGCCCGGCGAGCTCGTTCGCGAAGCACGCAAGGAAGTCGCCAAGGCCGTTGAAAAGGCCGGCTGCGCCTACATCATGATGGACGAAAAGGCGACGCGGTTCGGCGGCGTCGAGACCCGCGACGAGGGCCGCGTCTACGCCAAGTGGCTGGCCGAGCACAAGGGCGAATACGACGGCGTCATATTCTCCATGCCGATCTTTGCGGACGAGAACGGAGCCTTCGAGGCGCTGCGCGACGCGGGGACTCCGATCCTCCTGCAGGCGTACCCCGACGAGATCGGCAAGATGGACTTCGCCCACCGGCGCGACGCCTATTGCGGCAAGTTCTCGGTGACGGACGTGTTCACCCAGTGCCAGATTCCGTTTACGGTGATGACGCCGCATGTGGTGCATCCGCTGTCGCCTGCGTTCAAGGCTAACATTCAGGAGTTTGCTGCCGTCTGCCGTGTCGTAGGCGGCATGAAGCGCTTTTCGATCGGCTGCATCGGCGCACGTACCACGGCGTTCAAGACCACGCGCTTTGACGAGATCGCTCTGCAGAAGTACGACATCACGGTCGAGTCCTTCGACCTCTCCGAGCTCGTGTACAAGGTCCAGCACCGCAAGAACGATGCGGCGGTCAAGGCCAAGGTGGAGCGTCTGCGCAACTACACCAACTGCTCGAAGGTGCCGCAGGAGCGCATGGAGACGCTCGCGAAAATTTCCTGCACGATCGATGACTACATCGCGGAATATCATCTTGACGCGATTTCGCTCAGGTGCTGGAACGAGATGGAGACGATCCTGCGCGTCTGCCCGTGCGTGCTCTTGTCCGAGCTGAACGACCGCGGCGTTGCGGCCTCGTGCGAGATCGACCTTTGCTCGGCGATCACGATGCGCGCCATGCTGCTTGCCTCCGGCAAGCCGACCGCGGTCCTCGACTGGAACAACAACTACGGCAAGGACCCGAACAAGGTGATCCTTTTCCATTGCGGACCTGTCGCCCAGACGCTCATGGCCGGCAAGGGCACAGTGACCGCGCACCTCATGTTCGAGAAGGTCGATCCCGGCTCCGGATGGGGGTCGAACGAGGGCCGTATCAAGTCGTTCCCGATGACGTTCGCGAACTGCCAGACGAAAGATGGCAAGCTTATCGTCTATGCCTCCGAGGGCGCATTCACGAAGGACAAGATCGAAAAGGGCTTCTTCGGCTGTGGCGGCGTTGCGAAGATACCCGACCTCCAGAACAAGCTCGTCATGCTTGCGCGTGGCGGGTTCAAGCATCACACCTCCGTCGGCATGGGTCACATGAAGGCGGCGCTGAAGGAAGCCTTCACGACCTATCTCGGCTACGACTGGGTGGAGATTGACTGATGAGCCTCATCGCCGGACTGGACGTCGGCACGACCGGCTGCAAGGTTACGGTGTTCACGCCTGACGGCAAGTGCCTAGGGCGCGAATATCGCACTTACAAGATGCGGCGGCTTGCGGACGTCCACGAGGTGGACGCCGAGGCGCTGGCGGAAGGCGTCGTGGAGGCAGTAAATGCCGCGTCCGACAAGTTCGGCAAGATCGACGCCATGGGCGTCGCCAGTTTCGGCGAGGCGTTTGTGCTTGCGGACGCTGCCGGAAAGCCTCTCCGCCCGATCCTGCTTTGCACCGACTGCCGTGGCGCGGAAGAGCGCCGCGCGTTCGCTGCGTCGTTCGGCTCGGAGCGAGCCGCGCGCATTTCGGGCGTGAAGCCTAGCGAGAGCTATTCGCTCCCGAAGCTGATGTGGATCAAGGCTCACGAGCCGGATGTGTTCGACAAGGCGAAGTACGTGATGCTGGTTGAAGACTACGTCATCTGGCTGCTGACGGGGAACCGTGTCATAGACTATTCCCTCGCGACGCGCACCATGGCGTTCGACATCAACGCCTTGGATTGGAGCGCGGAAATCCTCGGTGCTGCCGGCATTCCCGTGGAAATGTTCTCGAAGCCCGTGCCCACTGGAACGGTTGCCGGCGTTTCCGCCGGTGGAATCAGGATAGTGGCCGCCGGCCACGACCAGGTGGCCTGCGCCGTGGGCGCCGGAGTGTTCAAGCCTGGAACCGCCGCCGAGGGCGCCGGGACCGTGGAGTGCATGACGCCGGTGTTCCGCGACATCCCCGGCACGATACGTTTTCAAGAGGACAACTATTGCGTGGTTCCGTATTTCGGGAACTACGTCAGCTACGCCTACTCCTACACCGGTGGCGAGCTTCTGCGCTGGTGTGCCGACGACATCTGCGGCCGCTCCCACGAGGAGTTGCAGTCCGGCGCATACGACGGACCTACGGGACTGCTGGTCCTTCCGTATCTGGCAGGCGCGGCGACGCCCTACATGGATTCGGGCGCGAAGGGGGCGATCGTCGGCCTTACGCTCGGGACCAAGGGACGTGATGTCTATCTCGCCTGCATGGAGGCGGTCGCCTACGAGATGCGCCTCAACATGGAGCGTCTGGCCGAATCGGGCGTCCGTTTCGACCGCCTTGTCGCCACGGGCGGCGGTGCCAAGTCGAAGATGTGGATGCAGATGAAGGCCGACGTGCTCGGCATTCCGTTCGATGCGCTAGAGGTGGAGGACGCTGGGACAGTTGGCTGCGCGATGATGGCTGGTGTGGCGTGCGGAGCCTATCAGGATCTCGACGCCGCTCGCGCGGCGATGGTGCGCACCGCTGGCTCGTACGAGCCCGATTCGGCGCGCCACGCGACGTACAGCCACGTCTACGAAAGATACCGCAAGCTTTACGACGCGGTTCGTCCGCTGTCATGAACGTATGAAGGCGTTTCTTTCAGAATTTCCATTCCTGACGGCCTTGTGCGCGGCGCTCTGTGCGCACGCAGCGTCCGCCGCGTTTTCCGTCGTTCTGCCGCCGGAGCCGAAGCCGTGGGAGTGCACGGCGGCAAAGGAGCTGGAGACATGGCTCGGACAGGCGGCGAAGGACGGTGCAGTGTCGGTGGACGGGTGCGATAACGCCATGTTCCATGTGGGCGACACCGCGCTGGCGAAGGAGAAGGGGCTGGCGGGAGATGCGCTTCAGGACGAGGAATGGTGCGTCAGGTCGTTCGGCCGCGATGTCGTCCTGAACGGCGGCGGCTCGCACGGCGCGATTTACGCCGTGAGCCATTTCCTTGAAGACTTCGTTGGAGTTCGCTTCTGGAACGATTCCGATACGGACGTGCCGGAAGCGAAGGCCCTGGACCTGCCAGCGCTGGACGCGAAGGGCCGTCCCGTCTTCCGCTACCGCGACATCTACCGCTGCGGCGATCCTGCGAAGTCCACGCCGCGCTTTGCGATCCTGCGGCGCCTGAACCGCAACGGCGACGCGAAAGTCCCGCAGGAATGGGGCGGCGAGTTCACCTACGGTCCGCCTTATCATTGCCACACGTTCGACCGCATGATTCCGTGGGCGAAGTACGGCAAGGACCATCCGGAATGGTTTTCCCTGTGGGAAGGCAAGCGCGTCGGAGGCGTGGAGGGCGGCCAGCTATGCCTCACGAATCCCGAGGTGCGCGCGCTGCTGCTGAAGAACCTTCGCGAAAACATCGCCAAGGGCGACGCGGCGGCGAAGGCGGCGGGCGTGCCCGCGCCGCGTGTTTATGAGCTTTCGATGAACGATTCAGGCAAGTATTGCCAGTGCGCGGCGTGCATGGCTGAGGTGGAGAAGTACGGGCACTCCGGCTTCCACCTGAACTTCGTTAACGAAGTTGCGGATGAAATCGCGAAGACGCGTCCGGAGCTGTACATCTCCATGCTCACCTATCTCTACACCGAACCGCCTCCGAAAGGAGGGGTGAAGCCGCGCGACAACGTGATCGTTAAGCTCTGCGACACGCGTTCCAACCAGGCCGCGCCGCTTACCGACCCGTGCAACAGCGAGTTCTTGGAATTCCTGAAGTCGTGGCGCGTCATTGCCAAGAACCTGATAATATGGGACTATGCCATCTCCTTCGTCAACCCGTCGGTGCTCTTCCCGTTCGCGAGCGAATTCGCGTATGCCGATACGTTCAAGACGTTCCGCGAGAACAACGTGTTCGGCGTGTTCATGGAGCACGAATATCCATACACTGACATGTACGAGCTAAAGTATTATCTTGAATCGAAGCTTTTTGAGGATCCTTACCAGGACGGGATTGCGCTAATCGTGGACTTCATGAAGCATTACTTCGGCGCAGCGGCGAAGCCGATCTTCAAGGCTCGGCGTCATCTTGACGCGATCCGCAAGGCGAGGGGCGCGTTCCTCACGTTTATGCCGCAGGCGGAGAAGTTCGATTTCATCACTATGCCTGACTTGGAGAAGATGGCGAAGTTCTGGGACGAGGCTGAGGCGGCGGTTAAAGACGATGCGAAGCGTCTTGACCGCGTCCGCCGTGCCCGCAAGTCTCAGGACGCCATGTTGCGTTTCCGCTTGAATACGCCGCGCGAGGCGGACGGCAAGTTCATCTTCGACGCAAAGGCGCTCGACTGCGGCAAGGGCCCGGCCGAGCTTGTGAAGGATGCGGAAAGCCCGTGCGGTGAGGCCGTGCGGATTCCTGTGGACGAGGCCAACGCCGGTCCGTTCGGTCCGCCTTTAAAGTTCGGCCTGTACGACCGTCCGTCGGCGAAGCACTTCTACAAGGGCGAGTTCCCGTCCGCAAAGGGCGAAGGCTACGAGTGGTTTGAGTTTAAGGACGTGAAGACGCCGCCGACCGGCAACAACGTCTTCTACATCTCGGACGCCTGGGCTCCGAACATGGTGATTTGCCGTCCCGGTCTCAACGACACGAACTGCACGATGCGTGTCTGCGCGAAGTTCACTGGTCCGCGCCATCATGCCGGCAGCAAGTCGGAGAACGAAATCCGCATAGCGCAGATTGAATTTACCCCTAATCCTCAATCCAACGACAAGGAGGAGAAGAAGCAATGAAAACAAGTGCTCTGATGGTCGCTTCGGCGGCGGCTCTGTGTACGTTGCCCGTAGCATACGGCGGCGTGGATGCGTCAGGAGGCGTGATGACGCGCGTGGGCAACGACTGGGTGCACACGTTCACGGAAAGTGGCACGCTCGAAGTGACGCAGGGCGGTACGGTGGAAGTGCTCGTCGTTGGCGGCGGCGGTGGCGGCGGAAGCGGCTTTTACGGTGGCGGTGGTGGCGCAGGCGGCGGCGTCATCTACAGAGACAGCCTTTCCATCGAGTCCGGTTCCTATACTGTGACGGTCGGTGCAGGCGGTGCTGGCGGTGGTGCTAAGGAATCCGGCAGCAACGGCGAAGATTCCTCTTTTGTCAATATGGCTGCGAGCGTTAACCTTGTCGCCGCTGGCGGTGGGTATGGCGGCGGCTACGGTGCGACTGGCGGCGACGGTGGTAACGGCGGCGGCGGTGCAGGCGGGCAAGGCTCCGGCTACGCCGGGGGTACGGGCAGCCAAGGGTACAACGGCGGTTCTGGCATTATCAAATATGCCGGAGGCGGTGCTGGTGCGGGCGCGGCTGGCGGTACAGGCTCCGCAAGTGGTGGCGGTACAGGCGGCGCGGGATTCTACTCGATAATCAGCGGAGCGGAAATATACTACGGAGGTGGCGGCGGCGGCGGCACGTCTGAATATAGCGGTGCCGGCGATGGTAGCAACGGTGGCGGTGCCGGAGGAGTGTACTCGGATTCTATAACAACCGGCACGGCTGGCGGCGATGGCGCGGCCCATACTGGCGCAGGCGGCGGCGGCGCTGGCGGCAACTGGAAGACTGGAACGTCTTTGAGGAGTGGTGGCAACGGCGGCAGCGGCATCGTCATCGTCCGCTATGCGGCCGTGGAGGAAGAAGGTAGATTGATAGCTTCGGGCGGGGCTATGACGCGCACGGATCGTGATATGATCCACACGTTCACGAATAGCGGTACGTTCACAGTGTCGAAGAGCTGCGTGGTGCAGGTGCTCGTGGTGGGCGGCGGCGGTGGTGGCGGCACATCGCACTCCGGTGCTGGCGGTGGTGGCGGTGGCGGCGTTATCTACATGGCGAATTGTGCTGTCAGGGCTGGTTCTTATCCGGTGACGATTGGCGCGGGCGGTCTGGGCAGCGTGATGAAGGATGCATGGGCGATGGAAAGCGATTCCACAAATGGCGGTGACTCGTCCGTCTTCGGCCTTGTCGCGAAGGGCGGCGGCGCTGGCGGTGTCAATCCCAGCCATGCGTCTGGTCGTGACGGCGGATGCGGCGGCGGCGGTTCGGGAACGGGCAGCGCGGCTAGCGGCGGCGCTGGGACTGAAGGTCAGGGCTATGCCGGCGGCAATTCCATGAACCGAATTGACGCTTCCACCTGTTTCGGCGGTGGCGGCGGTGGTGCGGGCGGCGCGGGTGCGAACGCCTCGACAAACGCGCCGTATGGTGTTGGCGGCATCGGCTTTGCTTGTTCTATCAGCGGATCGGAGAAGTACTACGGCGGCGGTGGTGGCGGCGGCGTCTGCATTGGAGGTGCGGGCGCGGCTGGCGGCTTGGGCGGCGGCGGGTCTGGCGGCTACAAGACGTCCGAAGGCATTGGATTGGCTGTTGGCGGCGATGGCGAGGCTGGCACAGGCGGTGGTGGTGGCGGCGGCGGCTCCCGCTACAATTGCACCGGGCAGCAGTGGAGTGCGAGCGATGGCGGCAACGGCGGCAGCGGCATTGTCGTCATCCGCTACACGATGGAAGTCGATGAAACGTTCGAGAGGGTTTCGGGCGGACGCAAGAGCATTGATGGCAACTATGAAGTGCACACCTTTATGACGAATGGCACATTGACTGTTGAAGGGCAGAGCCTTGTGGACGTCCTTGTCGTTGGCGGCGGTGGTGGCGGCGGCATCTCGCACTCCGGCGCTGGCGGCGGTGGTGGTGGCGGCGTCATCTACAGACAGAGTTTCGCCGTCACGGCCGGCGTTTATCAGGTCACGGTCGGCGGTGGCGGCATAGGCGGAAGGATGACGGGTTCATGGAGTTTCGGCGGAGATTCTGCAAATGGCGGGGACTCGTCCATTTTTGACCTTGTTGCGAAGGGTGGTGGCTCTGGCGGTGTTATTACGATTTCGTCGGCAGGACGTGACGGCGGATGCGGCGGCGGCGGTTCTGGAACGGGCAGCGCAACTTTGGGAGGCAAAGGAACGCCAGGACAGGGCTATGATGGCGGAAACTCCCTGACCAGGACCAGTTATGCCAACTGCTATGGTCCGGGCGGCGGCGGAGCGGGCGGTGCAGGCGCCAACGCCACGACTGAATCTCCGTATGGCGTTGGCGGCATCGGCTATGCTTGCGCAATCAGCGGAACGGAAAAATACTATGCTGGCGGCGGTGGCGGCGGCGTCTGCATTCCCGGCGCGGGTGCGGCTGGCGGCCTCGGCGGCGGCGGTTCCGGCGGCTATCAGACGTATGAAGGCCATGGCACGGCACCTGGCGGCAATGGCGAGCCTGGCACGGGCGGCGGTGGTGGCGGCGGCGCTTCGCGCTACAACTGCTCCGGTCAGCAGTGGAGTGGCGGCGATGGCGGCAACGGCGGCAGCGGCGTCGTCATCATCCGGTGCCGGCGCATTCCCACTGGAATTGCGGTAATGATTCGCTGATTCAGTTGATTCTTGTCTACCCATGAATAGGCGTGATTTCGTAAGGTTCGCATTTGCTGCGCCGCTCCTTTGCAGCGCCGAGGCTTTGGCTCTGGTGGATAGCATGTTGCAATGCCAGATTGTTGACGCGATGCGCGTGCTGTCAGAATGAAGTGTCGGGTCTGTCCGGGGGCGTCGATTTATGATACAATCATATGCGATGAAGTTTGTTGCAATCGCGTGCGTATGCGCAATATCCGTCCTGTCGGCGGCGGGAGAAACCCTTGTTTCCTCGGCAACGCCGCTCGCCGCCGAGCAGAACGGCAGCCAGAAGAAGCGCTATGTCATAACCGTCGAGGGCACCAACTGCTGGTCGCGGCTTGCCGGCCAGGCGTCCGCCCAGGCACCGGTTCCATGCGAGGCGCTGCCCGTCGCGCCGCCTGCCGGCGCGGCGCTTGAGCCGGTCGGCGACCAGCACCTGGTGCTCAAGGACGCCGACGGCAGTCCGCTCTGCTACTACCATCTCGTCACTGACCGCTGGGTGCCGGCGGACAAGGTGAAGGTCGGCAACGGCTTTGGCGCGGTGGCGTGGAGCGTGCTTGCGGCGTACTTCCTGCTTATGGCGGGCATGGCGTGGCACTTCATACGCAAGAAGAAGCGCGCCGACGACTACTTCACCGGCGGCGGCAAGATACCGTGGTACGTGGCGGGCATGAGCATCTTCGCCACGATGCTTTCGTCGATCTCGTTCCTCGCGGTGCCGGCGCAGTTCTACATCTCCGACTGGCGATACTTCCCGATGACCTTCGGCATCTTCGCCCTTGCGCCGGTCGTGATATACTTCTACCTTCCGTTCTTCAGGCGGCTGAAGGTCGCCAGCGCCTACGAATACCTCGAGCGCCGCTTCAACGCTGCGGTGCGGCTGTTCGCGTCCGGCGCATATGTGGTGTTTATGATCTCGCGCGTGGCGATAGTGACGCTTCTGCCGGCGCTCGCGCTCAACGCCATGACCGGCGTTTCGATCGACGGCTGCATACTCGTGTGCGGCACGGCGACTATCCTGTACTGCGCGTTCGGCGGATTCGAGGCTGTCGTCTGGAGCGACTTCGTGCAGGGCATCGTGCTCGTCTCGGGCGCGCTCGCCATCTTCTTCGCGCTCGTGAGCGGCACTGACGGCGGAATCGCCGGGGCGTGGTCGCTCGCCTCCTCGCACGGCAAGACGACGCTGATAGACCTCAGGTTCCTCTCCACCGAGCCGGTGCTGTGGGTGGTGCTGGTGCTGGCCTTGATCGAGAACCTTTCGTCCTACACGAGCGACCAGTGCGTGATCCAGCGCTACCTGTCCGTCAAGGACGAGAAGGCCGCCGCGCGCTCCATCTGGTTCAACGGCGTGTTCACAGTGGCCGTGAGCGCGGTCTTCAGCGCGATCGGCACTGCGCTCTGGACATACTACCGGTCGCATCCGGAGATGCTCGACCCGTCGCTTCCGAAGGCGGACAGCATACTGCCTTATTTCATCGTGTCTGGCTTGCCGCCCGCGCTCGCCGGACTTGTCGCTGCGGCGCTTTTCGCGGCCACGATTTCTACGCTCTCCGCCAATCTCTCCAGCGCGGCGACAGCGCTTACAGCAGACTTCGTGCTGAAGTTCCGTCCGTCCACGTCGCCTGACGCGCAGATGCGCTGGGGACGCGCCTTCACCTTCGCCGCAGGCGTGTTGGGCGTTGCGGCGGCGCTCGTCCTGGCGCACACGGAGACGCGCTCGCTCTTCGACAAGTTCAAGGAGTTCATCTCGGTGCTGACTGCCGGGCTCGCGGGGCTGTTCTTCCTCGGAGTGTTCGTTCGCCGCGTGGGCGGACGCTCGGCTGTCGTCGGGCTTATTATCAACTATGCCGTGTGCTTCGCCCTCAGGTACGCGCCGCTGCCGTTCGAGCGTCCCCACGTCTTTCTAGTGGGCGGAATCGGCTTCACGCTTTGCGTTGCATCGGCCTGGCTGCTGTCGTTTGTGATTCCGGAGCGCAGCCGCGATCTCTCGGGCCTGACCATCGCGACGCTGAAAAGAAACGTAGATAATGCCGTGGACTGATGCAGATTATGGTATAATATGCCGAAAACTTGGGAATCACAGCGATGAGCGAAGACAGCAATGCTAATCTGGGCGAGATGGCCGCACGCATCAGGGAGATGCGCGAGATAATCGGCTATTCCGTGGAGCAGATGGCCGAGAAGACGGAGGTCTCGGTCGCCGACTATGAGGCGGTCGAGGCCGGCCGCCGCGACCCGACGTTCAATTTCCTCCACCAGTGCGCCATAACCTTTGGCGTCGACATAAACGCGCTCTTGAAGGGGCACAGTGCCCATCTCTCGGGCTACGAGGTGACGCGGGCGGGGCAGGGTCCGCTTACCGCGCACGAGTCGCACATGGACATCCGCAACCAGGCGGCCATGTTCCGTCACCGCCTCGGCACGCCCTACTGGGTCACGTACAAGTACGATCCGGAGCTGCTCGACAAGCCCATACAGACTACTACACATGCTGGACAAGAGTTCGACATCGTGCTGAAAGGCTCGATGAAGGTCCGTGTCGGAGAGCATGTCGAGGAGCTTAACGAAGGCGATTCCATCTACTACCGCTCGTCCACGCCGCACGGCATGGCGGCAACCGACCCCGCCGGGGTCACGTTCCTCGCGATGGTGATGGCGGGCGAGGACGGCGACAGCCACCTCGGCCTCGAGACGGTGCGTCCCCGCCACGAGAAGGTGCCGCTAGTCGTGGACCGGTTCGTCGAGTGCGATGAGAACGAGTCCGGACATCTCGAGCACGTCCGCTTCAAGAACATCGAGCGCTTCAACTTCGCCTATGACGTAGTGGACGCAATCGCCGCGAAATACCCCGACAAGCTTGCCATGCTTCACGTGAGCGATCATCTTACTGAACGGCGCTTCACGTTCCGCGAGATCAGCGAGATGTCGAACCAGATGGCGAACTACTTCCGTTCCGTCGGCATCGGCCGCGGCGACAAGGTGATGTTCATTCTGAAGCGCCACTACCAGTACTGGCCGGCGGTGCTTGCGCTCCACAAGGTCGGGGCTGTGGTAATACCGGCGGTGAGCCAGCTGAAGGACCACGACCTCGTCTACCGCTTCAGGGCGGCAGACGTGAAGGCTCTTGTCTGCACGGCCGACGGCGACGTCGCGCATGAGGCGGAGCTCGCCGAGGCGGAGCTTGTAAAGGAGGATCCAAGCCGCGCTCCCATGATAAAGATGGTAGTGAACGGCGACCGCGAGGGGTGGCGTAGCTTCGACAAGGAATACGTCGGCTTTTCGCGCGTGTATGGGCGCGGACCGGACGCGCCCGGCGGCAAGGACCCGATGCTCATGTTCTTCACCTCCGGCACCACGGGTTACCCGAAGATGGCGCTGCACAGCCACCTCTACGGCCTTGGCCACTTCGTGACTGCCAAGTACTGGCATCAGGTGGAGCGCGACGGACTGCACTTTACGATTTCCGAGACGGGCTGGGCTAAGGCGAGCTGGGGCAAGCTGTACGGCCAGTGGATGTGCGAGGGCGCGCTGTTCGTCTACGACTTCGACCGCTTCCACGCCGAGACCATCCTGCCGATGTTCGCGAAGTATCGCATAACCACGTTCTGCGCTCCGCCTACGATGTACCGCATGCTGATAAAGGAGGACATCTCGAAGTACGACTTCTCGTCCGTAAGGCACGCGACGACCGCTGGCGAGGCGCTTAATCCAGAGGTCTTCACGCAGTTCAAGCGCGCCACTGGGCTTTCCATCTACGAGGGGTTCGGACAGACCGAGACCACGTGTGCGCTCGGCACGCTTATCGGTGACGAGATAAAGCCCGGCGCGATGGGCAAGCCGGTTCCAGACTATGGCATCGACCTCGTGGACGCGGAAGGGCATTCCGTCCCGGCCGGCGAGCACGGCGAAATCGTCGTCAGGACACCGCGCTCCGCGCCGCACCCCGGCATTTTCATCGGTTACTACAAGGACGAGGAGAAGACGGCCGAGGCGTGGCGGAACGGCTGCTACCACACTGGCGACGTCGCCTGGAAGGACGAGGACGGCTACTACCACTATGTTGGCCGCGCCGACGATGTCATAAAGTCGTCGGGCTACCGCATCGGTCCGTTTGAGATTGAGAACGTCATCATGGAGCTTCCATACGTCGTGGAGTGCGGTGTCTCCGCCGCGCCCGACCCGGTGCGCGGCCAGGTGGTTAAGGCCACCATCAAGCTCGTCAAGGGCAAGGAGGGCACCGAGGAGCTCAAGAAGGAGATCCAGGACTACGTCAAGACCCACACCGCCCCATACAAATATCCGCGTATCGTAGTCTTCCGCGACGAGCTTCCGAAGACGGTGAGCGGAAAGATACAGAGGAACCTGCTCTAATGATAAGGTACCAGCTGCTAATAGGCCTTGCGCTGCTCGTCGGCGTCGCCGTCGGCTATTTCATGCGCGGCGAGCGCTCCCCTGCCGAGAATCCCGCAGCAGCTGTCTCCGCCGCGCCCGCCCGCCGCGGACCGGTTGCGGACGAAGGCCACAAGGCGAGCCTCGCCGCCTTGCGCCGACGGATAGCCGAGCTAGAGAGGCGTCTCGCGGAGAAGGGCGTCAACATGTCGAACGCCGTAGCCGAGGTCGCTAGGATTGTCCCGGAGGGCCGCGACCGTCGCGACCCGCGCGCTTGGCTGGAGAACTTGCGCAAGATTGATCCGGAGCGCTACGTGCAGATGACCAACCGGTTCGCTCGCTGGCGTCGGAACCGTGCCGAGCACGCTCGTTCGTCCATAGACTTCCTTTCGTCCATCGACACCTCGCACATGAGTCCGGAGGCGCAGAAGACGCATGCCGACCTTCAGAACCTGATAGCACGCCGCGAAGAGCTTGAGGAGCAGCTTCACAGGGGGGATCTGTCCGCAGAAGAGCGCGAACGGCTCTTCCACGAGATGCGTCAGACGCATGGTGAGATGATGCGCCTGAACGGCGAGGAGCGTCGCAACCTCATTGCGGAGACGGCGCGCGCGCTTGGCTTCGAGGGCGATGATGCGAAGGAGGTCGCCGCGACCATACAGGACGTGATACAGGCTACCAGCTCGGGTTTCGGCCCGCCGCACGGCGGCGGCCGTCCGCCGCCGGGACGTCCGCCGGAACCTCCTCCGCAGAACTGACACTGGCATGTCACGTGGCAGGTTCATAACCTTTGAGGGCGGCGAGGGCTGCGGCAAGTCGACGCAGGCGCGGCGGCTTTGCGATGCGTTGCGGTTGCGCGGCATCGAGACGCTGTTGACGCGAGAGCCTGGCGGCACTCCACTCGCCGAGGAGATTCGCCGGCTCCTGAAGGACAAGTCAGGAGAGGCGCCGTGCGACGTCAGCGAACTGATGCTCTTTCTGTCCGCCAGGGCGCAGCTTGTGAGAAGCGTAATACGCCCTGCGCTTGAGTCTGGAACGTGGGTGGTCTCCGACCGGTTCAGCGATTCCACGCTCGCCTATCAGGGCTACGGGCGCGGACTGCCGCTGGACGAGGTGCGCCGTGCCAACGGGCTCGCCTGCGGCGGACTCTCGCCGGACCTCACGCTGCTTTTGGACGTATCCCCTGAAGTCGCCCGTGCGCGGCGGCTCGGACGTGAGGCCGCCACCAACACTTCGGCCGACAGGATCGAGTGCGCCGGCGAAGATTTCCACGAGAGGCTGCGCCACGGCTTCGCTGCGCTTGCTGCGGCGGAGCCGGACCGCATAAAGGTGATTGATGCTAACGGCACGGCCGACGAAGTGTGGGAGCGGGTATGGAACCAGGTGCAGCCTTTGACCTGATTGTCCGCGCAATCGACGCGGGGCGCGCCGCACACGGTTACCTGATAACCGGTGACCTGCGCGGCAGCTGTGAGGAACTGGTGGGACTCTTGCTTCGCCATCTTTTCCCGGACGCGCCGGAACAGGCCGCGGTCGGCGACCACCCCGACGTGGTGCGTCTTGAGCCGCAGGGCCGCAGCCGCACCATCAAGGTCCAGCGCGGCAAGGATGACGACGGCCCCGGCATGCGCGACGGCATGATAGAGCCGATGTCCGCGACGTCCTTCTCGGGCGGCTGGAAGGTCGGCATCGTCGTCGGTGCCGACAGGATGCAGCCGGAAGCCGCCAACGCTTTCTTGAAGTCTCTGGAGGAACCAGGTCCTAACACGCTCTACCTCCTGCTGACGGACCGGCCGGACGCTATCCTGCCGACGATCATCTCGCGTACGCAACGCATCGACCTGCCCATTTCGCCCGGGTTTCTGGAAGGCGAGGATCTTGAGTCGGCCCGGCAGGCGTTCTACGCCAGGGATGCCGCCGCCTTGGCCGCGCAGCTCGCCGCGCTAAAGAAGGAGGCGGAGGATCCAGACGTCCCGCAGGTGCGCAAGTCGTTCTACCAGACCCTTATGAGCTTCGTACGCGAACTGATGCTCGACGGGAAGTTGCCGCGCTACAAGGCGTTCAGGAACGTGGATGCCGTTGAGGATGCCTACCGTCAGTCGGAGAAGGCAATCGGCGACGAGGCCGTACTGTCACTGATGTTGGACCGGATCGCTCTGCCGTGAAGTTCTCGCTTTCCACGAACTGGTGCAACAGGCGCCTGAACGACGGCGAGGCCATCGCCGAGCTGGCACTTTCACTCGGCTTTGCCGAGATGGAGCTGGGCTACAACACAACGCCCGAGCAAGTGCCTGGCTTCGAGCGCATGCTTGACAAGATTCCCGTGGGCAGCGTACATGCGTTCTGCCCGGTTCCGCTTTCCGCCCCGCAGGGTTACCCAGAGCTGTATCAGCTGGCGTCCTTCGACGATGAGACGCGGAAGATGGCAAGCTTTCAGGTGCGGCGCAATGTGGAGTTTGCAGCCTCCATCGGTGCCGATGTCGTAGTGCTGCACGCCGGTCGCGTTATGTGCCGAGGCTGGATTAGACGGTGGGACATGGCTCGCCGCATGCGCCGCGGACGCAAGATGCTCGATTTGTTCCGCCACGAGCTGGACGCCTTGATGCCGGTCTTGGAGCGCAACCGCGTGATTCTCGGTCTCGAGAACCTTCCGTACCTGGAAGGCTTCCCGGCGGAATGGGAGATCAGCGATGTTGTCGGCGACTGGGTGAAGCTTTGGTTTGACACGGGACACGACCGCGTGAGACGCTGCAACGGCTGGACTTCTTCCGAAGCGGTGCCGACAGACCAGTCTCTTTTCCCTGTCGGCCTTCACATCAACGACGTGGTGGACAAGAACGACGATCACCTCGCTCCCGGAATGGGCAAGGTCGACTTTGCCGCGCTGAAGCCCCTGGCCGAACATGCGCGGCACGTCGTGTTCGAACCGAACGACGGCGTTTCCGAATCCGACCTCCGCAATGGGTTGGAACATCTCTCCGCCCTGTGGAAATGAACGCCCTCTGGGGACAGTCTCCCTTATCGTTGGGGACAGTCCCCCGCTGTCAGGCACCTGAACTTACTGGGGACTGTCCCCCCAACTCGCACTGACACTGGGGACTGTCCCCAATGGCAGGCGCCTGAGGTGTCGGGGGGGGTACTAATCGTCGGGAAATAATTCTCTTCCCAGAATGTGGTATTATGCTCACGTCTCGCGGGGACAGTCCCCGCCGGGACGCGACAACCACAACTGAAAGGAGAGATTCAGATGGCAAGGACAAGGAGGATCAAGTTCTCGGACCGCGACGCGCTGCACCACGTCACCTCGCGCATATCCGGCCGGCAGATGCTGCTCGCCGGCGCGGCGGCCAAGTGCGACATGCTGGACGCCCTGAGGCGCGCGGCGGAGTTCAGCGGGGTGAACGTCGGGGCGTTCGCCGTCATGGACAACCACTTCCACGTGGTCGTCCAGGTG
>JAFRDO010000077.1 GCA_017403825.1 Kiritimatiellia bacterium | reverse complement strand
CTTTGCCAAACTAAACGCAAGTCCCTCCCCGGGGAGGGTAGGAGGAATGGACTTCGCCTACATCAACCAATCTCTGACTCTGCAACCTCCTTTGACCAACTAAACAAAATCTAAAATTGTGTTTACTCTGGCAAAGCACAAAGAAGCTGTTGAACATGTGGTAACTGACGGGCGGATTGTGGTATAATTAACATATGGCCGACATGTCGGTCGGCGGATAACAAGGAGCATGGAAATGATGACGAGGAAAATGATGATGGCCGCGCTTTGCGCGGGCCTTGCGCTTGGCTGCAGGTCGGGGCTGACGGATGGTTCGTGCGCCCGGGCGCCGGGCGACATGAAGCTGATGAGCTACAACGTGCTGCATTGCGCCGGTGCGGACGGCAAGGTCGACATCGCCAGGACTGCGGAAGTCATCAGGCGCGAGGCGCCGCGCTTCGCCGGAATCCAGGAGCTGGACTGCAAGGCGGCGAAGCGTTCGGGCGGCGTGGACCAGCCGGCCGAGCTGGGGCGGCTGACGGGGATGTATGCGACGTTTGCGCAGGCTATTCCGTACCAGGGCGGCGGATACGGCGTGGCGGTGCTGTCGCGCGAAAAGCCGCTCTCGGTGTTCAAGACTCCTCTTCCCGGGGCGGAGCCGCGCGTGCTGCTGCTCTGCGAGTTCAAGGACTGCTGGTTCGGCACCACACATCTCTCGCTTCAGGAGACCAATCGTCTTGCCGCCGTAGAGATCATACGCAAGGCGGTTGCCGAGCGTTCCGCGACCAAGCCGGTCTATCTTACCGGCGACTGGAACGCCACGCCGAGCTCCAAGGCGCTCGCCGCAATGAATTCGTTCATGACGGTGCTATCCACCACGAAGGAGCGCACGTTCCATGACTTCAAGCAGCACGATCCCTCCAGCGTGGTCTGCATCGACTACATCGCGGTCGATTCAGTTTCCGCCAGGAAGACCGTCGTGCGCGATTCGCACGTGGTGCCAGATATCACGACCTCGGACCATTCGCCGGTGGTCGCAACCGTTGCCGCCGCCGGAAAGCCGTTCCGCATCTGCTCGTTCAACATGCGCACGGACTGCGGAGAGAAGGAAGACCGCGCGTGGACGAACCGCCTGCCGCTTATCGTCAGGGTCATCAAGAAGCACGGTTTTGACGTAATCGGAGCGCAGGAGCTGAAGGAAAACCAGGTCGCCCACTTGCGCGAGGCCCTCGGTCCGGACGGGTACGAGATAGTTGGGCGCGGCCGCCTGGCCGAAGGCAAGAGCGAGGGCGTGTACATCATCTACAACTCCAAGCGCTTCGAATGTATCGCGAGCGACACCTTCCAGCTGTCAGAGACGCCGGACGTGTGGGGATCGTCGTCGTGGGGATCGGCCTATCCGCGTACCTGCGGTTGGGTGCAGCTGAAAGACCGCGAAAGCGGCGTGGAGTTCCGCTTCTACAACACCCATCTCGACCATGTGAGCGAGCTGGCCCGCAAGAAGGGCATGGAACTTACCGTAGGCCGGATAAACGCCGACGTCTCCTCCGGCATGACTGCGTTCCTTACGGGAGACTTCAACAATGAGCTGAAGCCCGGCAACGCCGTAGATTTCGTGCGCAAGTCGATGAACGACACGGCAGACCTAGCTCTCTCGCCGCATCGCGGACCGGAGAAGACGTTCCACGGCTACACTCCGCCGGCCTGCTCGCTGATTGACTACGTCTTCGTAAAGGGGCCGGCTCGCGTGCTCGTGCATGCGACGCTCGACAACATGCCGGACGGCAAGGTGCCGTCCGACCACTTCCCCGTCGCCGCCAAGGTCGCGTTGCCGGCGAAGTGATGATGACGGAGCAAATGAAAGGGGTGCGCGAGATGAAACGTCTGGCCGTTGTTGCGGCGCTTGCCGCGTGTGCGTCTGCGGCTTTCGCCGCGCACGTCGTGCAGACGGGATCGATCGCCGAGGGCGGATATGGCGTTGCGACCGCCGAGACGCTGACCAAGGACGGATGCGGCACCCTGCTGAACCTTTTCCACGGCAAGTGGACGCCGGAGAAGCTGCGCGCCGTCGGCGAACACTGCCGCAAGCACGGCTGCACTTTCACGATGGACGAGATGTTCAGCCGTTGGAGCGGCGGGATGAAGGGCGAGTATGCGTCCCAGAAGGATGCGTTGCTGTCCGTGTTGCGCGAATATCGCGACGTGTGCGAGGGAACCCAGCATTACAGCGAGAGCGGCGGGCTGATGTTCTACTGGCATCCGCACGACGCCATGCACCGCGGACAGTTCTCGCCGCGCATAGCAAAGGGCGGCAATTCGCTCTCGCAGGCATACGCCGAGTCGTGCGCCCAGACGCGTCGCGATTTTCTTCAGGCGAAGGAGCTTGGCCTGCCGGAGCCTATCTTCTCCATCGAATGCGCGTTCGGCTTCGCTCCGTACCTGATGCGTGCCGGATACGACCGCGTCGACCTTGAGGTCGTATATTCCGACGAGCTGGAGCGCTCCTACGCCGGCGTGAAGACTGCGGCGGAAGCGTTCGGACGCAAGCGCTTCGGCACCGACATGGCGATGGAATGGTACGGCGGGATGCAGAACGACGGGCTTTGGGAGGCTCGCTGGCGCACTTCGCTCTACCATGCCTACGTTCGCGGCGCAGACCCCATCTACAACGAGCACGGGTTGATGAGCCACATGTGCCACGGGCGGAAGTTCGACCACGACCATCCCGTCTCACGCCGCTACCGCAAGGTTCTCGCCGACTTCACGGCGTGGTGCAAGGCCCACCCGCGCGCCGACGGCTATCCGCTCGCGACGGTCGGCGCGATCCAAGGGCGCTTCGACGGCTATGCCGGCATTTTCCAGACGCATCTCTTCGGACAGCGTGCGAACGACGCCTTCCGCGTCACGGAAGCTGACCGCACGGCGTGGCGGCTCTTCGACGGGCTCTATCGCCGCCGCGGATGGCAGGAGCGCGACAGCTGGGGCGACGCCGACTATTCCGGCAATCCGCCGCTTGGCGCGGCGGGAATCTTGCCGTTCGATGCGCCGGAAGCCGAGTTTGCGAAGTATCGCTTCCTCTTTTTCCTTGGGCGCAACGTAATGGACGATGCGCTTTACGCGAAGCTCGTCAGTTACGTGAAGGGCGGCGGCACGCTGATGCTTGCCGCAAGCCACATGACTGTGCAGGACGCTCCCGACGGCGGGTTCGTGCCGTACAACGGAGGCGACTGGTCGGAGCTTCTCGGCGTGAAGACTGTTGACGGGAAGCCGTGGCACCTGCCGCACGGAATGAAGTTCATGAAGAACCCAGGCCCCGGCTGGAACTTCCAGCCGCTCACCGATATGTGGGACCCTGACTTCATCGAGGGCGGCTTCGACATCCCTGCGCTGGAAGCGACCTCAGCGACGCCGTTCATCGTGGCGTCCGACCGCTTTCACGAGAAGAAGATCGCCGAATGCAGGGGCATCGGCTTCGTGAACGAGATTGGCAAGGGACGCGTCATTTTCCTCGCTTCGCTGGATTCGCCCGGGACGTTCGGAGTGCGCAAGCTCTATTCCTACCTGATGGCGAAGGCGATGGAGGCCGTCGGCACGGAGGTTTGGCCCAAGGTGGAATGCCCTGACACAGTCCGCTGGAGCGTCTATCCGGACGGCACCGTCTACCTGCTCAACACCGAGCCGCACCTCGCGCAGGAGGCTGTTCTCGAGCGTTCTTCAGGCGCCGCGCGCGAACAGGTGCGGCTGTCTCCTGGAGAGCTGAAGATCGTCAGCAAGAATCAATAGGAGTAAAGACATTGGACATCATGAACATGACAACGCGACAGGCGCTTACGCGCAGGACGTTTTTCGGGCAGGCCACGGCGGCTACGGTGCTGGCGGCGGCAGGGTGCCTTCCGAGGAAGGGCGGAGGCGGCGAGCCGAAGCTAAAGGTCGGCGTCCTTTCCGACGTTCACCTTCTCGTGCAGAAGGACAGCATGAAAAGCGACGTCTGGTTCGAGAAGGCGCTTCGCTGGTATGACGAACGGAAGGCTGACGCCGTCCTGCTCTGCGGAGACATAGCGGACTGCGGACTTGTCTCCGAGCTTGAATACGCGGCGGAGATCTGGTACAGGGTGTTTCCGGGCGACAGGCGCAGCGACGGCGAGCCGATCGCAAGGCTTTTCCACTTCGGCGACCACGACTACGGCGGCTACGCCCACAAGTATCCGTGGGCCGTGAAATGCTCGAAAGATCCCGATGCGCCGAACCATGCGCTCGTGAACGAGGATGTCGTAGCGATATGGGACAGGCTCTTCCACGAGAAATGGGAGCCGATTCAGGTCAAGAACGTGAAGGGCTACACCTTCGTCCTGGCGCATCATCCGCACAACATGGGGAGCGGCACGGTGATACCGGGGCTTGCCGAGGCTCTTGCCGCCGCAAATCCAGACCCGACGAAGCCGTTCTTCTACTCGATGCACCGTCCGGTGCACGGCACGCTTCCCGAATGGGATCCCAAGAGCCTTGAGAACGACCCGAACCACAAGGCGCTCGCGAAGTATCCGAACGTGATGGCGTTCTTCGGCCACTGCCACAGGAACTGCGCGGACGAACTTAGCCTCTGGCAGGGCGAATACACCGTCGTCCACGTGCCCTCGACGAGCTATTGCTGCACGCGCGGCGGACGCGAGAACTCGTTCTCGTGCGGCAACCAGGCGGACAAGAAGCGTCCGCAGCTGATGAATCGCGTGGATTGCATGACTTCCAACCAGGCGCTTTTCGTGACCGTCTGCGACGACAGCATCGTCCTTGAGCGGCGGGACGTCCGCCATGACGCCGCGATGGGGCCGAACTGGGTGATTCCGCTGCCGTCGCCTGACGGCTCGTGCTCCGAGCTGGTGCGCAGGTCGGTGTCAGTCGCGCCGGCGTTTCCCGAGGGCGCGACGGCCACCGTGTCCGAACGCGTAGGGAAGAATCGCGCGAAGCAGCAGCTGGAGCAGGTGGTCGTGACGTTCCCGCCGGCGCACTCCGGCGACGGGCGGCCGCGCGCTCTCGACTACGAGGTGGTCGCGAGCGCGAAGGACTTCAAGCTTGTCCGCCGCGTGTTCTCCACGCGTGCGTACTGGACGGAGACGGAGGAGAAGGAGCCGTCGTGCTGCGTCTTTGGCAAGTTCGAGCTTCCGAAGGACAAGGCGGTCACGTTCACCGTCCGTCCCGCGAACAGCTTCGGCATATGCGGCGACCCGCTTCCGCCGGTGAAGTGGAGTTGGAGTTCGTGAAGGGAATCCGGTTGAAATCGACTACAACATGCAAGGAGCAAACACAATGCAACAGACGATGACCCGAAAGGGGTTCATGGGGGCGGCCTTTGCCGCCGGAACGATGGCGGCCTATGCAGGCATTCCGAAGCCAGGGACCGGCAAGCGCTGGTATCGCGGCATGATGCACATGCATACGCTTTGGTCGGACGGACGCGCCCTGCCGGAGCAGTGCGCTGCCGCGTACAAGGACGCCGGCTACGACTTCATCGCCTTCACCGACCACAACCGGCTCGGCGTTGATCCCGATCGGTGGATCGCCGTCGGCAACGGCACGGAGAAGGGATGGCCGCCCATCTGCGTGCATCCTGACTGCTTCAAGAAATACATGGAGCGATTCGGGAAGACCGCTTCCGTGCGCGGGGGCAAGGACGGCGCTCTCACCCATGTCCGCCTCAAGACTTTCGCCGAAGTCAAGAAGATGTTCGAAGAGAAGGAGAAGTTCCTCATGATACCCGGCGTCGAACTGACGACGGACGTGAAGGAGAATGGAGTCACCTATGCCATGCACATGAACGTCGTCGGCATCGACGACGTGATAGAGCGCGCAAAGCGGGCGAAGCTCATCGAGTTCCTGCCGGGCCGCACGGTCGCCTCCGCCATCCGCGAATCGCGCGAGCTTAGCGAGGCGCTTGCCAAGGAGCGCGGCAACCCGCCGTTCTTCTGCATGGTGAACCATCCGAACTGGCTCTACTACGACGTGTATGCGAAGGATCTCATCGACAATCCCGAAATACGCTATTTCGAGGTGTGCAACAACGGTTCCGAGTGGCCCGTGCCGGAGGAGCTCGACGGCGAGTGGTACCACGACAACCTGTGGGACGCGGTGCTCGCCTACCGAATGACTCACGGCCAGCAGATGCTCTATGGCATCGGCTCCGACGACACGCACTTCTATCCCGGAACCGGCCTGGAATACTCGGCGTTCGGCGACAGCTACGTCATGGTGCTTGCCGAGGAGCTGACTCAGGAGTCGCTCTTCAAGGCGATCCAGCGCGGCGACTTCTACGCATCGTCCCAGCAGGACCTCGAGGACGTGTCGTTCGACCGCAAGACCGGCACGCTGACCGTCTCGGTCCCGGCGACGCCCGGCGTCGCATACAAGATACGCTTCATCTCCACGAAGAAGGGGGCGCCGCTCGATCCCGTGCGCTACGTAAACATCCCGGCCACGGCGGAACACATGGACCGCGCCCGCAAGGTGCCGATCTACGACGATCGCATCGGCGCGACCGTCAAGCTGGTCGAGGGCAAGAAGGGCGAGCGCGTCGAGGCCTCCTACATGCTGGCGGCGGATGACCTCTACGTCCGCGCCCGCGTGGAGAGCGACGCACCGACTAAGTTCAAGCGCCAGCGCTGCCTTCACCCGGCGCATCACACCGCCTGGACCCAGCCGTATTGCGCGTGAGATGACAACCTGAAAGGAGAACAAGACATGGAAATGACAAGACGTAATTTCGTAAGCTCTGCGGCTATGGCCGCGGGAGGAATGTTGGCCGGGCGCGGCCTGGCCGCTGCCCCGCAGAAGCAGGACGGCTTCATATGGGCCGGGCTCTTCCACATGGGCACCAACATGTGGAGCGACCAGCCCGTCACGTCCTGGGGGCCGTACAAGGGCGATGACCTGAAGCTCGTGTGCCAGGCCGACCACGTGCGCTTCGACGAGAAGGTGTGGCGTACGCTCACGGACCGCATGGTGCAGGTCGGCATGAACATGGTGGTCATCGACCTCGGCGAGGCGATACAGTACCCGAGCCATCCGGAACTGTGGGTGAACGGCAGCTGGGAGATCGAGCGCTTCCGCAAGGAGCTGGCGCGCCTTAGGGCGATGGGGCTGGAGCCGATTCCGAAGATGAACTTCTCCGCTGCGCACGACGTGTGGCTCAAGAAGTACGAGCGCATGCTCTCCACGAAGCAGTACTATCAGGTCTGCTCAGACCTCATCCGTGACGTTTGCGAGATATTCGACCGTCCGCGCTTCCTGCATCTCGGCTACGACGAGGAGACCGTCGGGCATCAGCGCAAGTACCTCTATTGCACCGTGCGCCAGGGCGACCTCTGGTGGAACGACTTCCTGTGGTTCGTGAAGGAGACGGAGAAGAACGGCATGCGCCCGTGGATCTGGAGCGACTACGTGTGGCACCATCCCGACCTGTTCTTCAAGCGGATGCCCAAGAGCGTGCTGCAGAGCAACTGGTACTACAGCTCCGACTTCGACTATGACGCGCTCAAGGCGAAGGGCAAGGAGAAGTACATCACCTACGTCAAGGCCTACGAGGAGCTCGACAAGGCCGGTTTCGACCAGATTCCGACCGGATCGAACTGGAGCTACGACACCAACTTCGCCGGCACCGTCAAGTTCTGCCGCAAGGTCTGCTCGCCGGAACGCCTGAAGGGCTTCCTGATGGCGCCGTGGTTCTTCACGCTGCCCGGCTGGGAGAAGAAGAACCTTGAGGCGATAGACCGGGTCGGTGCGGTCATCAAGGCGGACGCATGAGGAGGAAGTTTGCGACGGCTGTCGCCGCCGTGGCGCTTGTCTTGCTCGGCTGGTTCGGGCGAGAAGCCGTAGGGTTCAGGGAAGAGCCGCGAGAGGAGCGTCCGCAGGAACCGCCTGCGGTAAGCGTTGCGGTGGCGACGAACGCGCTGTTCAACCCGCCCGTCCAGTACGTAGGGCACGTGGAGTCCGCGCAGGTCACGGACATCCTGCCGCAGATCGACGGCTACATCCAGCGCGTATGCTTCACCGAGGGAGCGAAGGTCGGCAAGGGCGACCTGCTTTTCGAGATCGACTCCGAGCAGTATCTTGCCGCGAAGAACCTGCGCTATTCCGAAGTCGCGAGCGCAGAGGCGAAGGTGACGGTGGCGCAAGCCGACCTGGAGCGCGCCGAGCGCTACTACAGGCGGCTTTCTTCCGCCGACGAGCGCGGCATAACAGCAACCGAGCGTGATGCCGCCGAGACGGCGCTTGCCTCCGCGAAGGCGTCGCTGAACGCCGCGAACGCCGCAGTTGAGCAGGCGAAGGCGTCTGCTGCCATAGCCGACTTCAACCTCAGGCACACCAAGGTCTATTCGCCGATATCCGGACGCATCGGCAGGGCTCTCCACCACGTGGGCGATTACGTGTCCCCGTCGAAGAGCGCCCTTGCCCGCGTCGTGCAGACCGACCCCATACGCGTCGTGTTCCCGATCAGCGACCGCGACTACGACGCGTGGCAGGCGGCGGCGGAGCGCGGCGGACGCGAACTCAAGGATTCGCGCCGGCTCAGGCTCGTGCTGCCCGACGGCTCGCTCTACGGTCACGAGGGCGTGATTGACTTCGGCGACAACGAGATGAGCCGCGAGACCGCTACGCTCACCATGCACGTCTGCTTCGCAAACCCTGCGGGACGCCTTGTTGCGAATGCGTTCGTGCGCGTCCTTTCGGACGAGAAGAACCCGCCTGCGGCAGTCGTCGTGCCTACGGCCGCCCTTGTGCGCGCCGACGAGGGGCTTCAGGCGTGGAAGGTCGGCGACGACGGCAAGGTGCACCCGGTCATAGTCGAGACCGACGGCGAATGGAACGGACTTTCCAGGGTGTCGAAAGGGCTTTCTGAAGGCGACAGGATCGTGGCCCTCGGCGCGTTCAAGCTCAAGGACGGCGACAGCGTGAGGGTGGTCGCGCAGTGAAGGCGACGGAATTCTTCGTCGCCCGTCCTCGCCTCGCGGCAGTTGTCGCGCTGGTCATCTTGATCGCCGGCGCCCTCTCGCTGTGCCTCCTGCCGGTCACGCTGTACCCGGCGCTGGCGCGTCCGGCGATTTCCGTGTCATGTACGTATCCCGGCGCGAACGCGGTTGAACTCATGAATACGGTCGCAGGTCCCCTTGAAGAGAAGGTGAACGGCGTCGAGGGCATGGACCGCATGACGAGCAGCTGCTATGACTCTGGCGCATATTCCCTGACCGTCAACTTCGCCGTCGGATACGACAAGGACATCGCCCTGATGAAGGTGCAGAGCAAGGTTCAGCAGGCGCTCTCACTGCTTCCGCAGGAGGTAAAGAACACGGGAGTCACCGTCGAGAGCGGAACCACCGAGGAACTTGGCGTGCTGACGCTCCGCTCGCCCGGCGGACGTCTTACATGCGATCAGGTGGCGGATTATGTGCACGGCGTGGTTAACCCGGCGATATTGCGCGTGGCCGGCGTCGGCAAGTCGGTGGTCAGGTACGACCGTCTGGCCGTCCGCGTGTGGATGATCCCCGAACGCCTCGCGGCGCTCGGACTCAATACCGAAGATGTCGTCGCGGCAATCCGGGCGCAGAACGTCCAGGCGTCCCTGGGGGCCGTAGGCGCCTATCCGTCGGAAGACGCCACGGCGCGCGTCATCACGCTCATCTCCAAGGGACGGCTTTCGTCGCCGGAGGAATTCGGCGAGATCATCGTCACTACGGACGCAAACGGCGGACTGGTGCGCCTGAAGGATGTGGCCACCATCGGCATGGGGCCGCACGGCTATTCGTACACCGCCATGTTCGGCGAGGATCCGGCGGTCTATATCATGCTGTATCTGCTGCCCGGGGCGAATCCCCTTGAGACCATGGCGGAGGTGAAGAAAGAGCTTCGCAGCCTCGAGCCGTTTTTCCCGGCGGACCTCACGTGGGACATGACCTACGATACGACGGAGTACATGTATCGGGCGCTGGAGGGCGGCGCTTGGGCGGTGGCGCTGGCGGTCCTGATCATGTTTCTCGCGCTGTGGGCGGCATTGCGGTCGTTCCGGGCGTCGCTTCTGGCGACGGTGTCCATGGTCGTACCCGCGTCGCTTACGGCGGTGGTGCTGTCGGCGTCCGGTTGTCAGGTGAATCTCCTTGCGCTCTATGCGTTTCTCGCGTCGCTTGCGTTTGTGACCGGCTTGGCCGGCTGGTCGATTTCAAAGGTACGCAAGGGCCGACTCCCGGGAATGGAGCAGATCGCCGCCGCGGCAGTCATGGCGGCTGCCGCGTTGCCGCTCGCGTTGGTGGATGGCGTACAGGGCGTGCTCTTCCGGCAGTTCTCGGTGGTGTTCGCGGCAATGGCCGTCGCGTCAGCTTTCAATTCGGTCTTTCTGGTGCCCGTCGCCGCGAAACGCTTGGCTGCGGCGGACGGCTGCGGTTCGCGTCCGGATGCCGCCGCGCCGAAGGACGGGCTCATTCTTGCGCTGATACTTGCGGCGCTCGCCGGACTCGTTTCGTATGTCCTGTCGTTGAAGTTGCCGAGCGAGTTCGTGCCGGACGAAGACATGGGGGTGCTCATCGTCGATTGCAAGACGGCGGAGGGAATGCCGATGGACGTCACCGGCGAGGTGATGCGTCGCATCTGCCGGGAGACGAGCGCCATTGACGGAGTGGAGAAGAGCGTTACGCTCTTCGGGACGAGCATCATCAACGGTTCGGGCGAGAATCAGGCGAAGATGTTCCTGACGCTCAAGGACTGGAACAAGCGCGGCAGGGGCGAATCGTCGTATGAGATCGCAAGGCGCGTGCAGAAGATTGCTGACGAAGTGCCGGACGCGGAGATACACACCCTGCGGATGCCCCCCGTAAAGGGCATGGGAACTCAGGGCGGCGTGTCGGTCCTGTTTCAGGCGATCGGCGACAGCGATCCGGTGAAGTTTTCGCGCGAAGTGCTGCGGATGCGCGGCGAGCTTGCGAAGTCTCCGTTGGCCGAATCCGTAAATGGCGGCTTCTACACTGACACGCCGAAGCTGCGCATTGAGGTCGACCGGGCCAAGTGCGAGCTGATGAAGGTGCCGATGTCGAGCATCTACACGGTGCTGCAGCACAACCTCGGGTCGATTTACGTGAACGATGTCAATCTGGGCACTCAGGTGAACCGCGTGACGGCCATGTCCGGCTGGAGCGGCCGTGCGCGGCCTGATGACATAAGAAAGCTCTACGTCAGGTCCAAGACCGGGGCCATGGTGCCGATCGACACGCTGGTCACTTGCCGGGAGGAACTGGGGCCGCGCGCGTGCTACCGCTGCGACCAGTACCTCTACTGCACAGAGCAGTTCATCCCGAAGCCCGGCGTCTCGATGTCCGAAGCGGTGGAGGAGGTGCGCAGGATATGCCGCGAGAAGCTCTCCCCGGGCTTCATCAACGACTGGGCGGGCTTCACCTACGAGTCGCTCAAGAGCCGTGGCGACGAAGGTCTGCTTTTCGCGCTTGCGCTGCTTCTCGTGTATCTTGTGCTTGTGGCCTACCGGGAGAGTTGGCGCAAGGCTTTTTGGTCGCTGCTGCCATCGGTTGTGGCGGTGTTCGGCGCCATCCTGGCGCTTACGGTCTCGGGCGTCGCGTTTTCCGTCTATTCGCGCTATGCGATTGTGATGCTCGTCGCTGCCACAACGGCGATGTCGCTTGTCGCGGATTCCTCGGCTGGCTTCTGGAAGCGGTCGCTCCTTCCGCTCTTGGCGGCGCTGACGATGCTTCCGCTCGTTTTTGCGTCCGGCGCCGGTGCGGCGGGCAGCCGTTCGCTCGGCATAACCTTCTTCGGCGGATACGTCGCTTATGCGTTTTTGGGCAGATTCCTGGCCAAGCACGTGTGACGCGCGGCGCTTCGGGCTGTAGCGGTTCGGGCTTGCATTCGGAGGATGGCTTTGGTAGAATGTGCACAAAATCAACTTACAAGGTGGAGGTTTGCGATGAAAAAGATGTTCAATTTGCTGTTTGCTTCTGCCGTTGCGCTGATGTGCTTTAGTGCCGCTTATGCGGAAGACGGCTACCTCGAATCGGAAGGCGAGGCCCGCATCTGTCTCGTGCACTTCATTGGGCCGAACACGAAACTAGAGGTCGATTTCCAGCTGACGGAGGTTGCAGCCGACACTAGGCCGTTCGGAAGCTGGGGGAACAACACTTCCGTTCCGATGTTCTCGCTGATCGTAAATGGTTCGAAAGACTTTGTGTGGACTTGCTCTGCCGGCGATGCGAATCTGGGAGCCGCCGATCTCAAGCGCCACGTCGTCTCATTTGACTCTACGACCCGTACGTGCGTCGCCACGAACGTTACGGATGGAGGCGCCGCTTCCACCACCACCTTAAGCGGAACGATTTCCAGCCTGAAGTCCAAGTATTCGCTGTCCATGTTCAGCCGGCTCGGCGAAGACTCGGCCGTTATACCGTCCGATTTCTACGGCCCCACCAAGATGAAGGTGTACGGCGCGAAGGTGTACGAATCGGGGACGCTCGTGAAGACCTACACGCCGTGCCTCAAGGGCGGCGTTCCCGGCTTCAGGGTAAGCGGTCCCAACATAGAGTCGTTCGTCACGGGCGTTGACATCTCAAAGGTCAAGTATGGTGGCGACATTGCGATCGTCAAGGACGACCCTTATCTCTCGACCGGCGACTACAACGACATCACGACGAATTCCGTCGTCGGCAAGTGCATCTACTTCGACACTGGGTATGTCGTGAAGCCGACATCGCGCGTTGAGCTTGACTTTGCGTCGCTTACGCCGAATATACCGATGAGCGGCTACAACCACGCCCCGGAATTCATGTATGCGCAGGGTTCCAACAGAAATGAAATGGAGATTGTCGGAAGAACGTCAACCGGCTACCTCGGCTACAAGCTGGGTACCAGCGCATACTCCAACTTCAAGGCACCGCTGGACATTTCCTACAACATCCGCCGTACCATCTCGATAACCAGCAACACGCTTGTCATGGTGACGGCCGGATACACGAATTCCGTGGACACGGTATCCGCCGCCCAGGCCATAAACACCGATCTGAGCAATGTCAAGCTGCAGCTTGGCACGGCGACGGAAGGCAACTACTTCGCGCCGATGAAGATCTACGGACTGAAGATCTACGAGTCGGACGTGCTCGTCAAGGACTACAGGCCGACCGTCACGAACGGCGTGTCGGGGCTGGTCGATGTGGCGAATCCTGAAGATTCCCCGCGCTATGCGATCACTTACGGCCATAGCAACCCACGTCTCATGTTCGAGGCTGGCGGCGACATCGCCTGCACGGACGGATCGGACGAGGCGTATCTCGAGTTCAATGGAACATACATCGACACGGGCTGCACCGTCGCGAGCAATTCGTGTGTCGAGGCGGATCTCTCGTTCAGGGAAGTGAACAACGGGGAGGGGCAGTACGTTCTTTGGCAGGAGCCCGCCGTCAACAGCGGCGTGGTGGCCTACCTATACATCTCCGGCGATACAGACCAGCATTTCAACTACAGGTTTGCGGACTGCAACAACTACTCCGGCTGGCCGACGGGTGTCCGTGTGTCAAACGCCCGCAGGCAGTTCACGCTCGATGGACCAAACTATAAAATGACGATCCGGCGCGGGGGCGAGGTGGAATACGACCTGCCGCTGGCGGAGGGGCAAGGCTCGCTCACGCGGGTTGATGGAGGTTCGGCGACGATGAAAATCGGCAATTCCAAGAATCACATGCGCCTCTACAGATTCAAGGTGACGACGGGCGGTGCGCTGGTGCGCGACTTCGTGCCGTATTCCACAAACGGCGTTGCGGGTCTTTACGATCTCTGCGGAAAGCGGTTCTATCCGCTCGAGGGCGGCAAAGTGAGCGGGGCTAAGAGCAAGGGGGTGGCGTTCCAGATTGAGCCGCAGCCCATGACGTTGAAGCAAATCGAAGCTCGCAGCACGGGAACGCTCACGTGCCTTGCCGCAGGCGCCCAGAGCTACGAGTGGTACGAGAATGGCGTTCTCATGCCGGGCGAAAAATCGGATTCGCTGACGTTGGAATGGAGCGAAGCGAAGGCGAGAAGCGCCAGCAACACCTATACCTACTCCGTCAAGCCGGTCTATACCGTCTTCAACGAGAGGGTCGTGGGCGATGCTGCAACCACCACGGTGGAGTACAGGGCACCGCTCGGCATGACGATTTTCATTCGGTAGCATGACGGATTGACATCGAAAAGGAACAGTCAAACATGAAAAAGACGATTGTTGGCGGAAGGGTGCGTGCGGGAATGCTCGCGGCGGCAGTTGCGGCGTCGGCGCAATGCGGCGCGATCGACCTCGAAAAGGAGAACTGGAAGGTTCCCAACTGGAACATCATCATAACGGAGCCTGGAGCCGTCCAGAAGTGGATCGGCAAGACATGGAGCGGACACTGCCAGGGCATGTGCGTAAGCTCGAACGCAATCTACTTCTCGTTCCATAACCAGATCGTGAAGACCGACTGGCAGGGGCGGCTCCTGAAGTGGACTGAGGTTGACCGGCACGGCGGCGACATCTGCATCTGGAACGGCAAGCTCTACACGGGCGTTGCGCGCAAGCCGAAGGAGAAGGGCGAGACTTGGACGCCATGCATATACGTGTATGACGCCGAGACGCTGGAGAAGGTCAAAGAGATGCGGCTCCCGAACGAGGGTGGCTGCGACGGCATAACCGCACTTGACGGCGTGATATACCTCGCCCTGGGCTGCAGCGGCACGTACGACTTCGAGAAGAAATGCGGATGCCTCAACAAGTACTGCAAGTTCGACGCCGAGACGCTGGAGCAGATCGGCGAGCCTTTTGCCATCGACGACGGCGAGAAGTCCGTCTGCGGTTCGCAGAACATGTGCACGGACGGCAAGTACATCTATTCCAGCCACTACACCTACGACGAGCGGGAGCGCACGCCCAACGTGGTCGTGCATGACAAGGACACCTTCAAGGTTGTCGCCAAGTACAGGTTCGGGTGGAACCACGGCATTGACGTGGTGCCCGGCGGCAAGGACGGCGCGGTGCGCTTCGCCTGGGTGTTCACGCCCAACTGGACCACGCCGGACAAGAAAGACCCGCGCATCAACGTCTATGGAATCGTCCAGTTTGTCGAAGTCAAGGACGGGCAGGTCTTCGATTTCACGGAGCATGGCACAGGCGCCGGATTCGTGAAGTTCATTGAAAGGTGAAGAACATGAATATTGCGGTTGCCGTCTTTTTGCTGGCGGCGTGTGCGGTGGCCGCCGATGTCGGCAACTGGCAGGTGCCGGGCAACTGGGAGGTGCGCATCACCGAAAAAGGCGCCGTGAGGGAATGGACCGGCAATACGTGGTGCGGGCACGTTCAGGGCATGTGCGCCACTTCAAATGCGCTTTATTTCGCATTCCACAACCAGATCGTAAAGACCGACTGGTACGGGCGGCTCATGAAGCGGGCCGAAAACCTCGTGAAGCATCAGGGTGACATCTGCTACTGGAACGGGCATCTCTACACGATCGTCTGCCACTTGAGCGGCCCTGAAGGCAGCATTCAGATGTTCGACGAAGACCTGAATCTTGTGAAAGAGCGTGTGTTCACACGGCCTAAAGGCGCGGGCGGCGACGGCATCACCTGCCTTGACGGGGTGCTGTACATAGGGCTGAGTACGGTTGCGTTGCCTGGCGAGGAGGATAAGCCGCGCCATTGCGCGCGTTACCGCAAGTTTGCCGCGACGACGCTTGAGGACATAGGCGACACGTTCGTCGTGGACCACCATTCGCCGCTTTATTCGACGGGTCAACAGAACATTACGACGGACGGAACCTTCATCTACGTTGCGTCGGACGTGCCGGACGAGGGCGGGTACAACTTCTTCAAGTTTGATAAGGACTTCAATGTCCTTGGCAAGTGGTCGTTCGGCTGGTTCCAGGGCGTCGACGTCGTTCCCGGCGGCAAGGACGGCGCGACGCGCTTCGTCTATTGCTCCACGCCGAACTGGATGAAGTCGCGCGAGAAGCCGGGGCTTTCCGTCCACGCGCTCGTCCTCTTCGCCGACATCAAGGGCGACAAGGTGACGGACATCACGCGCCACTGCGTGTTCAAGAACCCAATGCCACGATGACCTTCAATGAAAGAAACAGGAAGATGACAGCAAATGATGCAACGGGAAAACCGCTCGCGGCGGACGGAATGATCTGGGGTTTCATGGTTCAGCTCGGCCACAACATGTGGGGCGAGGCGCCGCTTATCGGAGAACCGAAGCCGGAGAAGCGTGACGATTATGCGCAGCCGTTCAACCGTACGGACGTGAAGGTGTGGAACGAGATTACGGAATGCTACGCCAAGAAGGGCGCGAACCTGATTCTCATCGACCTTGGCGAGGGCCTTGCCTATCCGAGCCATCCGGAGCTTGCAGTGGATGGCAGCTGGTCTCCGGAGCGGATGAAGGAGGAGATTGTGCGCCTCAAGGGGATGGGGCTTGAGCCGATTCCGAAACTCAACTTCTCCGCCTGCCACGACGCCTGGCTCAAGGACTACAGCCGCATGGTGGCAACGCCTGAATACTACAAGGTGTGCGCTGACGTGATACGTGACGTGTGCGAAATCTTCGGCACGCCGCGCTTGTTTCACCTCGGGTGGGACGAGGAGCGCATGGGGGCGCAGAGGAAGTCGCGTTACGCGGTGTCGCGTCAGGGCGAGCTGTGGTGGCACGACATGCTCTTCACGGCAGGCGAGGCCGAGAAAAACGGGTCGAGGCCGTGGATCTGGAGCGACAAGATATGGCTTGACTGCGAGGAATTCTACCGCAGGATGCCGAAGAGAGTGATGCAGTGCCCGTGGCACTACGAGCGCTTCTGGCATTTCGTCCGCGACAACGACGAGATCCGCCGCCGCGACTGGCCGGAGGGCGTGGCGGGCGCGCTGGCGTTCAAGGAGCTTAGCGACGGCGGGTATGAAATGATTCCGTGCGGCAGCACATGGGCGCGTAAATGGAACATGGCGACGATGGTGCGCTTCTCCAAGAAGCACCTGAAGCGCAAACTGATAAAGGGCTTCCTTATGGCGTCGTGGATGCGCTCGTACCGCCAGAAAGACATCGACAAGCACCGGGAGGCGGCAGATTGCCTCGCCGAGGCGAAGGCCGCGTGGTACGACGACCGCCACGACGAAGACCTCGTGCTGTACGGTCCCGTCGGCAAGTGCGTCGAGGCGTGCATTCCCGCTCGCCGCAAGGAGGGACGCGAGCCTGTCGTCGTCACGCCGGACAAGAAGCCGCCGGAGGACATGCCGTACTTCGACTTCATGGTGCGCGACGCGCTCATCGACATCCGCTGGGGCGAGACCCTTGCGGATGGCGACGTGTCAACGGACGGCGACGTGACGACGGTTCGCCTGTCGAACGGCAAGGCCATCCGCTGCGCCACGTTCCGCAGGCTGTAGGCTTGCGCAACATGTCATGGGAAATCCAGGAGTGATTGCGAACCGTTTAGGAATGACCGCAGCCGCCGTGCTTGCGGCTGGATGTGCGATTGCGGACGCCGGGACGTGGAATGTGCGCGATTTCGGCGCGAAGGGCGACGGCGCGACCAAGGATACGGCGGCGATCCAGCGTGCGGTCGATGCCGCGTTGGCGGCGGGTGGCGGGCGTGTAGTGCTGCCTGCCGGCACCTACCTCTCCGGCACCGTGTGGCTCAAGAGCGGCGTTGAACTGCATCTTGAGAAGGGTGCCACGCTGAAAGGTTCGACTGAACGGGGCGATTACAACGCCAATGACTGTTTCCCGGAGAACTTCTGGAGCAACGGCGAGGAATGGAGCGGCGGACACCTTGTCCTTGCCTACAAGGCGGAGAACGTCGCCATCACCGGCGAGGGCGTGATCGACGGCAGCGGCCCCAAGTTCTTCAACGAGGAGTGCGACGAAGACAGCCACTTCCCGTACTACAAGTACGGCCTTAAGCTGCACCCGGTCGACCGCGACTGGTTCCGTCCCGGTCCGATGGTCGCCATGTTCCTCTCGAAGAACATCCGCATCGAGGGCGTGACGCTCAGGCATACGCCGTGCTGGACCACACATTTCCGCTGCTGCGACGGGCTTGACATACGGAACGTTACCGTCGACGCCGACCGCACTATCGCCAACTCCGACGGCCTATCCATCGACTGCACGCGCAACGTGACCGTGAGCGGATGCACGATCAGGACCGGCGACGACGGGTTCGCCATTCGCGCCTCATGCAAGCTCCACGCTGCGGAGCATCCGTGCGAGAACATCCGTATCGCCGACTGCGACGTGTGGACCTGCTGCTGGGGAATCCGCTTCGGCGTCGGCACCGGCACGATCCGGAACGTCACGGTGGAGAACTGCCGATTCCACGAGAGCGCCAACGGCATAGGCTTCACTCCGGCGTGGGTGGCCGAGGGGAAGAACGTCTACATCGAGAACGTGCACGTGACCGGTTGCGACATTCTGGAAAGCGCCTACCCGGTGAGATTCGACTGCCCGAATGCGGACGCGCGGGCGCGCGACATCGTGTTCGAGAACTGCCGCATGGAGTCGATTGCGCCATGCCGCATCGACGGCGCCGAGAAGTGCCATGCCGAGAACGTGACGTTCAGGAACTGCACGCGGCGGCATCTCGATGGCTTCAGGGTGCGCAACAACCGCAAGTGGGGGAATCCGCGCAGCCGCAAGTTCGCCACCTTCAAGGGACCGTCCGAGGGAGTGCGCTTCGAGAACTGCCGTCCGTCCGACAAGCCGACGGGAACGCTGTTGCTTTCTTTCGACGACCGCAACCTGGATGACTGGACTAAGGCCCTGCCGATCTTCGACAAGTACGGTGCGCACGTCACGTTTTTCGTGTGCGGGGAGATTGACAGTACGACCGTGAAGGCGTTGAAGAACCTCAGGGCGCACGGACATTCCATCGGGCTTCATGGGCTTCGCCATGCCAATGCGAACGAGGCAATCGCCGCAAAGGGCGCAGCGAGGTTTTTCGACGAGGAGATTGCGCCGCAGTTCGATCGCATGCGCGTCGCCTGGATACCGATTACGTCGTACGCCTACCCGAACTGCCGGTTCTCGGAAGAATCGGACGCGCTTTTCAAGTCCAGGGGATTCGCGCATGTTCGCGGCGGACACAAGGGCGTGGCGCCGTTCGACCCGAAAGGCGAGAAGCAGGAAGGCCTGAAGCCCATTCATACGGTCGACCGGGTGTTCTTTCCAGCGTCGGAGCTGAGTTCGCGCTTCCGTCTCGACACGGTCATCGCGGGCGAGGCGTACCATACCGATATCGAGGACTTGCTCGCCTGCATACGTCGCTGTGCCGAGCGCAAGGAGGTGTTTGTGCTCACATCTCACGGGATTCGTCCCGACGCCAAAAGCATCAACATGAAGACGGAATGGCTGGAGCGTATTCTTGAGACAGCAAAGGAGTGCGGCGTTGCCGTAGTCGGGTTCGATGAGATATAATATTCGCAATATGAAAATCAAGGTTGTTTCCCTTGCAGTGGCCGTTGTGCTTGCGTCATGCCTGACGGGGTATGGCTTTCCGCCTAAGAAGGGGGCGATTCGCATTCGCCCTTCGGCGGCTAGGAATGTCAAATTCGTCAAGTACAGCGACCCCAGCGGATTCTTCACCGTCAACATTCCTAACGGATGGCGTGTGCGCACCGGTCTCAAGGCGACGGGAAAGGTTGATCTCATAAGCTATGCCATCACGGTGTATGATCCGGCGCGTCCGGAGAGAGAGCTTTACTTTTGCCTGAACAACGCCATTGGGCTCAAGTCGCAGGAGGCTCGCAACTGGCACATAAAGAACTACGGACCCAACAGCCTTTTTGCGAAGATGCCGGTCGTGAGGGAGCCGACGACGGCTGGCTTTTTCGCCGCGATGGGGCCGATAATGGGCTATAGGCAGTTCGAGGTTCTGGAACGGCTGGGCAAGACGCCGCTTGGCGGAGAGGTGGTTGTCGCGCAATGCACGTCGGCATCCTCGGGCAGGCAGATGCAGGGGCTGTACCATGCGGTCGTCAAGGGTATGACGCAGATGGTGAGCCGTAACGTGTTCAAGCCTGGGGCCGGGCAGCTGGACGTGGGGGTCATGACGGAGTTCTCCATCATCTCCGAGACTGCATTGAAGGAAGAGTTCGTCGAATGGCAGCCGGTCCTTGACCGCTGCCTTTCCTCGATAGCCTTCACCCAGGCGTTCCATCGGCAGCGCAGGGCGGCCTGGGCGCAGCTGATGGGCACGTCCGCCTACATAATGCAGACGGCTGATTCGATAAGAGGCATGATCATGGACTCCTATCGGCGGCGCAACGCCACATATGACGTCCTGTCGCAGAAACGCAGCGACGCCACCCTTGGATACGAGCGCGTCCAGGACACCGAGACCGGGGAATATTACCGAGCCGAGAACGGTTTTACCGACTGGTATGACGGCACGCGGTATAAGCCCGCCACCGACCGAGCGGCCTATCTGACCCCCGTCAGCGGCTACATAAACTGGAAGTAGGGTTTCAACCGAAAGGAAATCAGCGAAATGGCGGGAGAATACCAGTTCAGCCTCATCGACGTCACCAAGCAGCAGGGGACGAAGACGATCCTGAAGGACGTGAACCTAAGCTTCTTCTACGGAGCGCACATTGGCGTAATAGGTGCGAACGGAGCAGGCAAGTCGTCGCTCCTGAAGATACTTGCCGGGCTTGACACCGAGCTTATGGGCACGGTGCAGGTCGCGAAGGGCACCAAGGTCGGCTACCTGCCGCAGGAGCCGGAGCTGGACGACTCCAAGACCGTTCTTGAGACGGTGATGGAGGGCGTCGCCGACGCGCAGGCGATGGTGGAGCGCTACGAGGACCTCTGCTGCGAACTGGACGATCCCAAGAAGGCCGCCGAGATGGAACGCCTTCAGGAGATCATAGACGCGAACGACTACTGGAATCTCGAAAACCTCGTCGAGCGTCGCATGGCCGACCTCGGCTGCCCGGACGGAGCGAAGTCCGTAGGGATCCTTTCCGGCGGCGAACGCCGCCGCGTGGCCATCGCGCGCCTTCTGCTGACGAATCCCGACGTGCTGCTGCTCGACGAGCCGACGAACCACCTGGACGCCGAGACTACGTTCCGCCTTGAGGCGTACCTTAAGGAGTTCAAGGGCACGCTCATCGTCGTCACCCACGACCGCTATTTCCTGTCGGACGTCACCGACTGGATCCTTGAGCTTGACCACGGCATTTGCTATCCGTACAAGGGGAACTACGAGGAGTGGCTGAAGCAGAAGGAGGCCATGCTCCAGCGCGAGGCCAAGGTCGAGAAGTCCCGCCAGAAGCTCTTGGAGAACGAGCTGAAGTGGATACAGACGAACCCGTCTGGGCGCCATGCGAAGGCCAAGGCCCGCGTGGAGCGCTACGAGGAGCTGCAGAAGCAGGAGGTGTCGACGCGTGAGGACGACCTAGTGATCCGCATTCCGCCGGGGCCGCGTCTCGGCGACCTCGTCGTCCGCGCCGAGCACGTGAAGATGGAATTCGACGGGCAGGTGCTGTACGACGACCTTAACTTCGACCTGCCGCGAGGCGGAATCGTCGGGGTGATTGGCGCGAACGGCGCCGGCAAGACTACGCTCTTCAGGCTTATCACCGGACAGCTGAAGCCGACTGCGGGCGAGCTTCGCGTCGGCGACACCGTGAAGCTCAGCTACGTCGACCAGACCCGCAGCGAGCTGAAGCCGGACGAGACGGTATACGAGGCGATCACCGGCGGCGGCGAGTTCGTGAAGCTCGCCGGCACCACCATGATGAACGGTCGCGCCTACTGCTCGCGCTTCAACTTCAGGGGGCCGGAGCAGCAGAAGAAGGTCGGCGTCCTTTCAGGCGGCGAGCGCAACCGCGTCCATCTCGCCAAGCTCCTTACGAGCGGCGGCAACCTGCTGCTGCTCGACGAGCCGACGAACGACCTCGACGTCGCGACGCTGCGGTCGCTTGAGGAGGGTCTTCAGGAGTTCGGCGGTTGCGTAATGGTTGTCTCGCACGACCGCTGGTTCCTCGACCGCATCGCGACGCACATACTCGCCTTCGAGGGCAAGGGGCGCACTTTCTGGTTCGAGGGCGGATACAGCGAATACCACGAGGCGCTGGCGCGGCGCTCCAAGGGCTAGCACCGTAAGGCTGGATTTGTGCTATAATACGCTTCATGCACAAGTGTCGATTGCATGAGACGGACGCATGTCCACCCTTGCGCGTCGGCTGTCACCTCAGCGCCTCCGGCGGCTATCTGGCGATGGCGCAGACAGCTGTGTCCATCGGGGCAAACGTCTTCCAGTTCTTCACGCGCAACCCGCGCGGAGGCGCGGCGAAGCCCATCGACAAGGCGGACGTCGCGGCGTTCACCGAGTACGCCGCCGCTAACGGCATAGGTCCGATACTCGCGCATGCGCCCTATACGCTGAACGCCGCCGGAGCCGAGGCGCGCGTCCGCGAGTTCGCCGAGAGCGTGATGGTAGACGACCTGAGGCGTCTTGAGCTGACTCCGGGGGCGATGTACAACTTTCACCCAGGTTCCCACGTGGGGCAGGGGGCCGAGGCGGGCATAGGGCTGATAGCGTCGCACCTGGTCCGCGTGATTGCGACGGTGACGAAGGGCGGACGGCCATTTTCGACGGCGATCCTGTTGGAGACCATGTCCGGGAAGGGCAGCGAGGTCGGAGGCACGTTCGAGGAGATACGCGCCATAATCGATGCTGCGGAACCGCAGCTTTCAGGCGCCTGCCAGCTTGGCGTCTGCCTTGACACGTGTCATGTCTGGGACGGCGGCTATGACATCGTCGGCGGCCTTGACGGCGTGCTGGCGGAGTTTGACCGGGTTGTAGGTCTCGGACGGCTTAAGGCGATTCACATAAACGATTCCATGAACGTGCGCGGCTCCCGCAAGGACCGCCACGAGAAGATCGGCAAGGGCAAGATCGGCCTTGAGGCGTTCCGTCGCATCGTCTGTCACCCGGCGTTGCGCAAACTTCCATTCTATCTTGAAACACCATGCGACCTCCAAGGGTACAGGGAGGAGATCGCGCTTCTGAAGGAGCTGACATCGTAATCGTTTTAGTATAATACTCGGCATCAAAGACAACAGTCTGGACTTGACGGCATAAAGGAGGCGCAGGGGAAATGAGAAAAATATTTGTAATCGGTGGCGCGGGCGACAGCATGAACGTCTAGGCCAAATCATGATGACAGCGAAAAGCATCATGGCATTGGCTTGTGTGTGGTTGATTGCGGCGTCTGGCTTTGCAGGTGTCGGCGGCGAGATTGTATTGTTTGGTGAGAGCGGAATTGTGGGGGATTGGTCTTCCGCGCTTGCGGAACTTGTGCCGTGGACGGCGCCGAACGCGGCGCTTAAGCTGGCGGAAGAAAAGGTTGAGCATCTCGGCAACGGCGCGTATGCCATTACGCGTACTGTGAAGAACACAGGCGGCGAACCGGTGACGTTCAAGGACGAGCTGCGCGTGCGCGACTGCTTTGCCGCTGATCGCTATCTTATACCGTGCGTCAACTACAACGGCAACAAGTTCGGCGCGCTGAAGACGCCGAAGGGGCTGTCCTGCGAAGGGCAGCCGTGGGTGTTCTCGTATGAACGTACTGGCGTTCCGAGCTGCACCTTGACGGAGAACGCTTCTGTCGGCATTGCCGTCTTTGCAGCGAACGACACGAAGGAGTCGCTTGTCAGCGCGTGCTCGCTTGAGCTTGCTGGAGAGCGCTATGAACACGTCATCTGCCGTCCGGTCACCGAAGCCCCGTACACTTACGAGTCGAAAGGCGTGTTTGGCCCGCGCTACGACACTTACATCACGCTCGGTCCGGGCGAAACGTTCACGGCGAAGAGTTATGTGTGCGTCTGCCGTCCGAAGTGGCCGGGCTACGCCTATGCCGCGCTCATCGACCATGCGCTCAGGTTGCTCGATCCGCAGTTGAAGCCGTGCCTGACGGACGACGAGGTATTCGACCTTGGCGTACGCTACATTCATTCGCTGCTCTATCTCTACAGGGGCAAGTGGCTCGTGAACGAACACGTCACGAACCGCATGGCACACGACTGTGCGGCTATGCGCATCACGCGCGAGGAGATGGCCGAGCGCATGAAGTGGGAATACTGGACCGATCTCGGCACGTATTGCCAGACGTTCGAGGTTGGCTGGGCTGGGCAGAACTTCCTGAATGCGCGAATGCTCGCCGTCAAGGCGTTCGCTGCGGGCGACGATGCACTCCTCAAGAAGGCGGTCGGAGTGTTTGACGCTTTCGTCGCCACGCAATATCCGAGCGGGCTCCTTCACACCTGCTACAACTACAACTTCGACGCCGACCGTGTCGAGCGTCGTCCTGCGGATGCCTGTAACATGGGCTGGGCGGCGGCGGAGGCGGTGCGAATGAAGCGTCTTCTGTCGACGCATGGCATGGACAAGCCGGAATACGTCAAGTTCGCGCGCGGCATCTGCGACTTCTTCGTCGGGCACTGGTCGGACGAATGGGGCTTCGGAAAGAGCTGGCGCGTTGACGGCCGGCCAGCCGCACGTGCCGGGACGATTGGCGGGTTCCTCATCCCGGCGCTCATCGAGCTGTACGGAGAGACGAAGGAGCAAAAGTACCTTGACGCTGCGCTCAAGGCGAGCGACTTCTACTTCAAGCGTGACCTTGACCGCTTCGAGTGCACCGCCGGCGCGATAGACTGCTATTGCATCGACAAGGAGACGGCCTGGCCGTTCCTGAACGGCTCGCTTTCGCTCTACCGCCTCACAGGGGATGCGAAGCATCTGGAGCGCGCGGAGAAAGCAGCGGCCTACTTCACGAGCTGGATGTTTTTCTTCGATGGCGTGTATGGGCCAGAGACGGACATCGCGAAGCACGACTGGCATACGACGGGCGGAACGGCAGTGAGCGCCGAGCATCAGGGAATCGATTCGTGGGGTTCGATCGCCGTGCCCGACCTTGAAGAGCTTTCGGAGCTTACAGGCGACGCGAAGTGGCGGCGGATTGCGGGCCTCATGTGGGCGAACGCAATGCAGTGCATAACGACGCGCCTCGGCGAGTTCTACCACGGCCAGCAGCGTCCGATCGGCTCGCAGAGCGAGGCGTGCTTCCAGGCCCGGTTCACGAAGTACCGTCCCGTGATCGAGGCGGGCTACATGAGCGACATCCTTGCGCCGTGGCCGAGCGCGTTCCGCATGTGGACGGTAGAACGGCGCCTCAAAAGCCATTTGAAAAGGGAGGGTATGTAGTTATGAGCATAGAAAACAAGAAGATGGTCCTTCTGGCGGTCACTGCCTCAGCGCTGGCGGCGTTGGCGCATGGAGAACTTTTGCCAGTGGAAATCTACGAGAAGGGCGGAGGCGACGTTGATCGTTCCGCCAAGTACGCGATTGCCGAGGTCGTGCGGGATGCGGGTGTCGAGACAGCCGACTTCAAGCTCAGCCGTCGTCTCGTGAAGATTACCAATCCCTCAAACGAGACGCGCACTTTTCAGGCCGTGGTTCGCGCGACATGCGACTTCAAGCCGACTAACTGGGTGATCCCCGGCGTCATCTACGGTGACAATGCGTTCGGCAACCAGGTTGCGCCAAGCGGCCTGGAGCGTGACGGCAAGCCGTGGGTGTTCGGCTACGACCGCGAGTCCATTCCTTCGTGCACGCTCTCCGAGACGAAGGATGCGCTCTTCGCCATGTTCGCCTCAGACCGCGACAGGGCTTCGCTCGAAAGCTCGTGTTCGATTCGACGGCTCCCTGACGGACGTTTCGAGCACAGGATATTCTATCCGGTTCGTGAAAGTCCGGTGTGCTATGCGTTCAAGTTCAGTTACGTTGACCGCTACGACGAGTGGATCACGCTGCCGCCCGGCGCGACCTTCGAGGCGGAGTCGTACTTCATGACTGGCAAGCCGCGCTGGGAGAACTGCGGCTACCGCGAGGCGTTCAAGGCGGCGATGGCCGTTTTGAAGCACGACCATCCGATTCCGGCCATGGACGCGGCAACTGCCGAGAAGGTCTCGCACCAGTGGATCCTCGACTGCTGCGAGAAGTCGGTCGCAGACGGCAAGTCGAAGGGCGCGATGGGCACGGACATCTCATTCAGGCTCGGCTACACTGCGCGGACCAACAAGCGTCACTTCCCGGCGTGGATGACGGATGCGGAGAAGAAGCTCACGCTTGCCGATCTTGAGCGAGATCCGTCGCTGAACCGTCCATATCTGCGCATGTTCTGGATGGACGAAATGGGCTTCGCCGGACAGAACTTCATGACGCACCGCTTTGCGTACAAGGGAGCCGTGAAGCGCGGCGACACGGAGTTCGCGAAGTGGTGCCTCGACGACCTGGACGACTGGGCGCGGCGGCAGGTCGCGTCCGGCCTCGCGCCGACCCGCCGGCGTAGCAAGGTCGAACGTCTCAGTGTGACGGAGCTTGGCTGGGGCGTGGGAGAGATGGCGAAGATGTGGAAGATGCTGAAGGAGTACGGCGTCGAACATCCGCTTTATCTTGAGTTCGCAATGAGGCTCGCGGACTTCTTCGTGGCGCATTACGACGAGAAGGATCCCTTCGGGCGCATGTGGTCGCTGAAGACTGGCGAGAAGCTGGAAGGCGGAGGCGACGGCGGCGGATTCATGGTGAAGGGGATGCTTGAGCTCCACGCCGTCTGCGGAGACCGTCGCTACCTCGATTGCGCGCGCAAGGCGTTCGACAGGTACTTTGAGATGGATCTCGGGAAGTTTCGCTGCGTCGCCGGCGCGGACGACTGCAACTGCGTCGACAAGGAGTCTTCCTTCCCATACATCTACGCCGCGCTCGAGCTCTACCGCCAGACTGGAGAGAAGCGTTATCTCGACTGCGCCGAGCGCGTGGCGACGTATTTCTGCTCGTGGATGTTCACGTACGATGCGCTGTATCCGCCGACAAGCGAATTCGGGCGCTTCGGCTACCACACGAGCGGCGGGACGCTGGTCTCGGCGGAGCATCCGGCCATCGACCCATACGCGACGGTGGCGATTCCCGACCTCTTCGACCTTGCGGACGCGACGGGCGAGAGCGTGTGGCGCGAGGCTGGTAGGCTCATCTGGGTGAACGCGATGCAGGATGTCGCAGGGCCGGACGTCGGCTCGATGAACGGCGTCCTCCGCACGCCGGGGTCGCAGTGCGAGGCGCATTCCCAGACGCGGTGGGCCAAGTACCGCAGCAACCCCATCGCCGCCCGCGGCAACTTCAACAACCAGTGCACGGCCTTCATCGTAACATACAGGCTTTATGCACTAGAACGCGTTGGCGACCCGATGGAGGCTCGATGAAATTCGAAGAGATCTTTCCGGGCACGTATCTGCTTAAGGTGCCGTTCGGGCCGGTATGGACTGGCATCATCCTCATTCGCGGCGAAAAGAACATTCTCATCGACTCGTCGCATTTGGATCCTGAAGCATACCTCATTCCCGCGCTTGAAGATCTCGGCATGAAGCCATCCGACATCGACTGGCTCCTTTGCACGCACGTCCATGGCGACCATATCGGTGGACATTATGCGCTTCACGAGAAATATGGCGTGAAGACCGCCACGCTCGCTTCCGCCGCTGATGCTCTGCGCGATCCGGCGAAGGTGTCGGTCCGCGTACGTACGCGCTTCCCGAAGAATTCGCCGCCGCCGCAGTCTGACCTGAAGGGCGTCGAACCTGACCTTCTGCTTGGGGAAGGCGAGCTTTTGGAGGGACGGCTCCGCGCCGTGGCAACGCCAGGCCACGACGACAACTGCCTTGTGTGGTTCGACGAACAGACCGGCACCGCGTTCACCGGCGATTCGATCCAGGCGAACGGCACGGTCTGCCAGGGAATCGCCTTCTACCGCGATCTTGCCGCGTACAGGAACACGCTTGCCAAGTTGGCGAGGGAAGACATCGAGAACATCGTCTGCGGACACGTTTACGACGGTATCGGCAACATCGTTCAGGGTCGCGAGGCCGTTGCGGCGGCGATCCGCTACAGCGGAGAACGCACTAAACTTTATGGCGAGCGCATCGCTTCTTATCTGAAGGAGGGCGTGCCGGTCGAGGAGGAGCCGGTCTCGCTCGCCCGCAGGCTGATCTCCGAAGTCGGCTGCGGAATGCCCGAAAGGCTTTTCCTCGCGCTTCATACGGTTTCCGAGCACCTGAAGGAGATAAGAGATGACGGTTGAAGAGCTTCGGGAGGCTGGGAATCCGCATTGGGTTGACGTGCTGCCGGCAGGCGAATTTCTCTGTCTTGCCGACAAGACGGTGCTTCATTCGGGTCCGCCGATAGAATACGCTCGCATGTGTCGCGCCCATCAGCGCAGCATGGCGAATGCATGCCTCTTCGAGGGGTGGGCCAAGACGGCGGACGATGCCGTGCGTTTGCTGGAGAGCGGAGCGGTGAAGTGCGAGGCGGCGTGCGACTATGCGACAGACGGCTCCGGTTACGGAATCATCACGAAGTCCGTTCCGCTTCTCATTGTGGAAGACCGCGACTACGGCTCTCGCGCAGGCCTGTTCCCGGCCGAGGGGCGTTTCGGCGGAGGCTTCTGCGGTTGGGGCGTCTATTCAAAGGAGATCGCCGAGAATCTTGTCTGGATGCGCGACACGCTTTTCGCCGAGATTGCTGCTGTGCTGCGAGATGTCGGCGGTTTCCCGATGAAGGAGCTTTTTGCCGAGGCGCGGCGGATGGGCGACGAATTGCATTCGTGCCAGAAGGCGATAGACGCTCTCTTCACGCGGGCGATAATGCCGTATGCCCTCAAGTGCAGGAACGCATCGGACCTCCTTTCCTACTTCGCGGCGACGAACCGCTTTACGCACAACTTTGGCCAGGCCTCGAGCCGTGCGCTCGTCCTTGGGCTGGAGAAGGCTGGGAAGCGCGGATTCCTGACGGCGGCCGGCGGCAATGGCGTGGATTACGGAGTCAAGGTGGCTGGGTCCGGAAAGTGGTACACCGCCCCTGCGCCGATGATAGAAGGACTGTATCTGGTCGAAGGCGCGAAGCGCGAGAACCAGCTTCCGTGGATGGGCGACAGTTCGATCACGGAATGTCGCGGCTGGGGCGGACGGATAAGGGCGGTCAATCCCGCCGTTTCAGGCGGAGTCGTCATCAACGGCGGAATGATGGACGTTGACGGAGGGTGGATGGGCGCTGGTTCGACAAGGATTCCAGCGGAGTGCCTTGCGAAGGTGAAGGAGGACGGTCATGAACTTCAACTGGCTTGACTATCTTGTCATAGCGGTTTTCTTCATCGCGCTTGCGGTTATTCCGATGCTTGCGGCGCTGAAGGCGAAGTCCAAAGACTCCTTGGAATATTTCAAGTCAGCCGGCTCGATGCCGTGGTGGCTTCTCGGCATCTCGATGGTCGCGGCGACGACATCGACAAATTCCGCAAACCTGTTCACGGAAATCGTCCGTCGCGACGGGCTGAGCGGCAACTGGGTGTGGTGGGCGTTTCTCCTGACGGGTCTTCTCACCGTGTTCGTCTATTCCAGGCTGTGGGTGAAGTCTGGCGCGACGACCGACATCTCGTTCTACGAGCTTCGGTATTCGGGACGCCCCGCCGCGTTCCTCCGCGTGTTTCGCGCACTCTACCTTGGCGTCATCTACAACCTTGTTGTGATGGCGGTGGTGCTGTTGGGCGCAATCAAGATTGGCGTCATCATGTTTGGCGTTTCGGCGTGTACGATTCTTGCGGTGACGGCGGTGGCATCCCTCGTCTATTCGTGTCTTAGCGGGATACGCGGCACGATTTACACGGACTTCTTCCTGTTTACGGTCGTGATGATCGGTGCGTTTGCGGTGATGGTGTACGGCGTGAACCATCCCGCAGTAGGCGGCTGGTCGGCGATGATGTCGAACCCCGCGGTGCTGGAAAAGACACGGTTCATGCCGGATTTCACCAACGTCGACACGGCTGTCGCCGTGTTCGTGATCCCGGTCGCCGTGCAGTGGTGGAACGTGTGGTATCCCGGCTCCGAACCAGGCGGTGGCGGGTACATCGTTCAGCGTGTCCTTACGGCGAAGTCGCCCGACCATGCGCTTGGCGGAACGCTTTTCTTCAATCTCTTGAACTATGCGCTCAGGCCGTGGCCGTGGTTCATCGCGGCGTTCGCGTCGATTCTCATCTTCCCCGATCTTGAGTCCATACGGGCGGCGTTCCCCGGCGTCGATCCATCGCTCGTCGGAGACGACATGGCGTATCCGGCGATGATAAAGTGCGTTCCGAACGGGTGGGTCGGCGTGGTCGCCGCCTCGCTGATGGGGGCGCTCTTCTCGACGATCGCCGCGCATCTCTCGATGGGGGCGAACTACGTAACGAACGACGTGTGGAAGCGATTCGTCAGGAAGGGCGCGTCCGACCGCGAGCTGATATTCGTGGCGCGAATCTCGTCCGTCCTGCTCATGACGGCCGGGTGCGCGCTTGCTCCGCTGATCGAGAGCGCCAAGTCGGGCTTCGACCTTATGGTGCAGGTCGGGGCCGGCACCGGCATCATATTCCTCCTGCGATGGTTCTGGATGCGCATCAACGCCTGGACGGAGATCGTCGCGATGCTAGTTTCGTTCCTTTGCGCGGTGTTCTTCCAGCTTGTGTGGCCGCACATTTCGGCGACGCCGCTCCTGTTCTGGCATAAGCTGCTGTGGACCATGGCCGTCACGACGGTTGCGTGGCTTGCGGCGATGTTTCTCACCCGGCCTGAGAATCCGGAGGTCATCGCCCGGTTCCGTGCGCTCGTGCGCGCCGAGGGGCGCGACGTCGGCAAGGGGGTGCTAATGGCATTCGTCGCCGCCGTTGTCATCTTCACGTTCATGGCGCTCGTGGCAAGGGCCGTGTGCGGATAGAGCCGAAAGTGTGATTACAGTTTTTAAGATTCCAAGTCTTTCCGGTTGCGGCCTACGGCGGCATTTGGTATCATTTCATATGGTAAGTTGTCACTTGGTGACGGTGGGCCAATGTGAAAGCAAAGAATGGAGGATGGAAATGCCGTGTAAACCTAACGCAAGTTGTGAACGGCGGGGCAAACCATTAGTTTCTCTTCTCGCGGTCGTTCTGTCTTGTGCGGTGTCGTTGGCGGCGGACCAGTCGCTGACATGGACGACGGGAGCCAACCCCAGATCGCTTGGTGCTAACGGCGAACTGGCGTTCGCCTACGATGCAAACGACAAGGTTCAGACGCTTTTTGCGACCGTCGCCGCCGGCGACACCATCACGCTCGGCGGCGACACCATCGACCTTGCCGCCGATGCCGTCATGACGCTTTCCGGTCCGGGAAACTTCGTGATCGAGAACACGCTTACTGGCGTGAACGGTCTCACCGTCACGAACGCCCAGAACGCCGCCGTCGTCGTCTATAACGGAGGTGTGCTGAATTATGGCGCCAACGCGGCGTTCAAGACCATGTTCCCCGGCTGTGATCTGGATGACATCACCGTTCTCTATGCCAACAACAGGGCCTTTTCCGGAATTGGCAATCCGCAGATTCTTTATCCTTATTTTGCGCGGCGTTTTACGACCGGCGATGGCGTGAAGATGATGACGCTTCAGATGCAGATATGGTACAAGACGGGTGATAAAAAGGACATTACGAAAACCTCAATGCTTGAACTGAGGCAGTCGGGAACGGATATTCAAGGCCGTATCCGCGCGGGCTACTATCCCTGGGCCAAGCTGGAAGGGGAGGACATGGAAAACCTCTACCGGCTGTGGCAGTCCAATCCCGATACCAACGTCAATACCGAAGTACTGTATTCTGGCGGCTACAACGTCTGCAACCTGTCGGCGATGTGGACAGGTGCGCCGCGCGTGAGCCTGCGCGGCGACCTCTCCGGCCTTGGCGGTGCGCTGAACGTCGCGAAAGGCGCGTCGGTGGATATCCTCGGTGCTACGGCTGCGCCGCCGTCCTCTTTCGTTTCCGGACAGTTCATCGCGGGAGACGCGAATCTCAGCATCGGCGGCACGATGGCGGGTGACAGTTTCGGTACGCTTGTGCTTGCCGCGACAAGGCCGGGTAGCTATACGGTGACGCTGGCAAACACTTTTCGCAACAACATATCCGCGCAGGTCGGCAGGACGTTAAGGGATGTCAACGAGTCGGATATGGACAGGTACGGGCGTATCATCATCAAGGGTGACCGTGCGGCGGGCAAGACCATAACGTGCAATGTGTTGAGCAATGTGGCGTTTCCGACGAACGGCATCGTTGAGGTACGCGATGGTGGCGTGCTGGATTTGACAGGGTTGGGCAGCAAAGGTTCCCCGAACAAAGTGGCGTGGCAGAACGATTCGGCGACAATCCGCGTGTACAGGGGCGGGAAAGTGCTGCACAACAACAATTGGACGACATCCAACGAACAGAAGATAGAACTTTGCGGCGGCACGTTCGAATCGCAGCATGCTAGCGGTGTGACCTACAGCTACCAGAACAGAATGCTGTTCGAGGACGGGGCGAGCCTTGCGAGCAAGGGCGCAACGTTCTGGACCGGCAATTCCTCTGCTGCGACCTGGAAGGTGCGAGGCACGTCCCCCTCGTCAATGGATGCGCCGATGCAAGTTTTAGGGTATGGCAACGGTAACCTTGGCGTGATGTCGCTTGATGTTGCCGATGTGACGGGCGATGACAGGCCGGACTTCGTGTTTCGGGGTGATATCACTCCATACACTGGCGTTTTCATCAAGTCAGGCATAAACAAACTCGGCATCGGCACAGCGCTCATGATGGGCGAGTTCAACCTAAATAACGGTCTTGTCGTGAGCTGCGGCACATTTATCCTTGGCATCAGCAACGGGTGGACGGGCACCGGCGCCTTGACGCTCGGAGGCGGCACGTTTGCCGTCTCGAACGACACGGTGAACGCGATCCCCGCCGTGTTGAAGGTGAATGCCAGGGGCGGCAAGATCCGGTTGGGCGAAGGGGCGATGCTTTCGTTCGCCGATTCCAGCAGCCAGGATGCGGACTGGAAGACCAACGTCGTAATCGAGTGCTTCCGCGAAGGGGCGCTCCTGTTCGGAGACTCCGAAAGCGCGCTCACGGAAAGGCAGCAAAGCCTGCTCCGCACGTCCGAAGGAAAGAGACTCCGCCTTTTCCCCAACGGCTATGTGACGGCAGAGCGCGGATTGATGCTGAAGGTGAAATAGGATATGCGGCGTTTCGTTTTCCTGTTTGCTGTGTGTTGTGCCTGCGCCAGTCTGTGCGCAGTTGCAGACGACGGATCCCCGACGGTCTTCCGCGCCGGTTTTGCGCGCGTGGACATCACGCCTGATGTCGGGATCTTCATACCCGGATACTACAAGCGGCGGATTGCGGAAGGGGTGCGCGATCCGCTGGAGGCAAGCGTCATCGCCTTTGACGACAACCATGTCAAGGCGGTGCTGGTTGCGGTTGACAACGTGCATGTGCAGAACGATGTTATTGCTCTTGTGCAGGCCGAGGTCGAACGGCGCACCGGCATTGCGGCGGCGGGCGTAATTGTGCATTCCTCCCATACTCACACGGGCGGCGAGACGTTGCGCAAGACGTGTCCTGGCCTTGGCATGAAGCCCGAGGACATGCCTGCGATAACGAACTACGTGAACCTGCTTGTGAAACGAATTGGCGATGCAGCCAGCGCGGCCGTAGCCGATCTGGCGCCGGCGACGATTGCAGTCGGAACGGCGGAACTCAAGCGCCATGCGTTCGTCCGAACCTATCTGATGAAGGACGGGAAGTTGCGCACGAACCCCGGCGTCGGGAACAAGGATATTGTCCGTCCGGTCGGAATGCCCGACGAGACGCTGCAGCTGGCGCGATTTGTCCGCGGGGGCGGCAAGCCGGAGATCGACGTCATCAATTTCCAGAACCATCCTGACGTTATTGGAGGGAGCAAGTTCTCGGCCGATTGGGTGGGCGCGGCGCGGCGCGAGATGGAGCGCATGGCGGTCGGCGTGAAATGCGTTGTGGTGAACGGTACGCAGGGCGACCTCAACCATATTGCCGTCGATCCGCGTCCGGGCGAAACAGTCAAGGACACCTACGCGAACGCACTGAACATGGGAACGATGGTGGCTGCAGCCGCGATGACGGTCTGGGGACGCTGCGATCCTGTCCCGGCGGGTTGTCTGCACTACGCCTCCGAACTTGTCCAGGTGCCGTCCAACAAGGCGTCGCCCGATGAGTTGGAAGAGGCCAGAAGATTCATCGCGGCGCACGAGGCCGGGCGGAGCGGCGAGATACCGTTCACCGGCATGGATTATGTGACGGCCGTTGCGGATGCCTACCGCAAAGTCAGGATGGAGTCATCCCCGGATGCTTTCCCGGTAAGAATCTGCGCGCTGTCAATCGGCATGAGCCTTGCGTTCGTGGGCTTCCCGGGCGAACCGTTCTGCGATATCGGGCGTCGCATCAAGGCGAAGTCGCCTTACAGGATGACGATGGCGATGTGCCTGACGAACGGTACCGTTGGATATTTCCCGACGGACGAGGCGTACCGCTATCCCGGCTACGAAGCGAAAACCTCCAGTTACGGTCCCGGCACGGCCGATGCGCTCGTAAACGGGCAGTTGACGCTTTTGAACAAGATGATCAAGTGGAGACAATAAGATGGTGACGGGGTTTGGTGCACTGTTGTTGGCGGCCGCGATGGCTTCGCAAGGAGGGTTCTCCCGCGTTGCGGCTGACGCGTCCGCATTGCCTGCCGAGAAACGGTTTGTCGCAGAGATGCTGACGAATCGCATCGAGGCGAGGACGCCTGGGTCTGATGCCGCAAAGCCGCTTGCGGTTCGCTTTGCGCTCGATGACGCCGTGAAGGGCGAGAACGCCGTCGTCACCGTGAAGGACGGAACGGCGACGATCCGCGCCAGGCGGTTCCGCGGGCTTGTGTTCGGCGCGGGACTGCTGTTGCGGACGGCGCGGTATGGCGAGAAGACGTTCTCGCTTGATGACGGCGAATACCGGTTTGAGCCGAAGAAGTCCCTCAGGATGTGTTATATGGCGCGGCACTTCCTCAACTGGTATCATATGGCAACGCCGGACGAACTGACAACCTACATCGACGATCTCGCCCTTTCAGGACACAATGCGTTCGACTTCCAGTGCGAACTGCCTACGCCCGGCAGAAACGGGAATTTCGAGAAGGCGTCTCTCGCTGCGGTCAACAGGGTGCATGCGCTCGACTGCGGCTTCTGTTCTGGCGGCGGCAACAACCAGGCCCCAGAAGACTCGCCTGAGGAGTTGCGCGGCGTTCCGAACTCCGACCCCAAGCGCGGCAATCTCGGCTTTAACGTCTGCATCTCCAAGCCGGAGGGGATGGAATATCTTTGCCGGTTGCGGAAAGACGCTATAGCAAAGCTCGCCGGCAGTTCGCCCGACTACTTCTGCTATTGGCCTTTCGACGAGGGCGGATGCGAATGCGACGGATGCAAGCCGTGGGGCGGCAACGGGTTCCTGCGGCTCATCGAGCGCTTCAGCGCCATGAACAGGGCCGCTTTCCCAAAGGCCAAGACCATCATCAGCACATGGGTGTTCCACGACGACGATTGGGAAGGGCTCTACAAGTGGCTTGAGACGCATGACGGCGTGGACTATATTCTTGCCGACTCGCATACCGACTTCCCGAAATATCCGTTGGAGCACCCGACGCCGAAGGGAATCCCAATCATGACCTTCCCCGAAATCAGCATGTGGGGGCGTGCGCCGTGGGGCGGATACGGCGCGACGGCGCTGCCCAAGCGGTTCGCACGGCTTTTCCGTCAGGTGGAGCGCATTGCGGACGGGTTCATGAGTTATTCGGAAGGGCTTTACGAGGACATCAACAAAGAAGTCGTCAATGGCCTCTACATCGATCCCAAGGCCGATACCGATGATCTTTTGCGTTCCTATGCTGCCTATTACCTGCCCGGAACCGATCCGGAAGACTTCGTGAAGCTCTGCGACATCTTCGAGACCAATCATAAGTTTCCAGGCGGCCATTCGCATCCGTCTTTCAAGGGTGTTGCGCCCGACAGCCCGGAGCTGGCGGAATACCGCCGCCGCGCGGCGGAAGCATGCCGTATTGCGGAGCGGATGGATGGGGCGATCCTGACGTCGCTCAAGGAATCTTGGCGTTGGCGGCTCGTCTACCTGCGGGCGATGATAGACCGCGAAATCATTTCGACATGTCAGGGCGCGCCGGAGTCCGCACGGAAATATTTCGAGGAGCTTGTGAAGATGTACCATGCGGAGCGTCAGCTTGCCGATTGGCGCAAGACCGGCAAGCGCGGCTGGACCACACCGCAGTTCAAATAGAAATATGACAATATCGACAAACTCGCGGCGGCATTGAGCCAGTAACGGGCATGGAATCTGCGGAGATTATGTGGTATAATTTCCGCAGAAAATTCGGAGATTAGAAATGAGAACGACAATGAAGATGCACGAAACATCAAAAATAGCCAACCGGCTGTTTCCAGCGTGTTTGGCGGCGCTGATCGCAACCTCCGCTGACGCGGGCATAAAGTATTGGGACAACCCCGCGTACAAGTCCTTTGACGTTGGCGACTACGTGCAGGACGGGCTTGTACTCAATTACGATGGCATCCGCAACGCGGGGCCGAACGCCGCCCACGACCCGAACACCACGACATGGAAGAACCTTGGCAGTGGCGGCGCGACTTATGACATGGTGCGCTATTCCTATGTCAATTCGGCTTGGACAAACTCCACCGAAAAGGGCGCGTGGGAGCCAGCCGGCTTCATGTTCGACAAGAATTCGATCTTCCATGAAATGGCATCCTTCACCGTCCCCAAGGACTACTCGATTCAGACGCTTGTCAATGCAACGTCTGGTGATCAGAACGGCATCGGCTACATTATGTGCGACTATAACGACACCGGCCTTTCCGGGAGTGTCCATCCTGGCAACTGGGCGGCCTGCTGCATGGGGGTACGAACGTCGGCCGGCGGCGGCACTCCAAACAATTCCTTCTATCTCGTATCTTCGCAACGTCCGTACTTTGCCGCATCGTCCGCGACCGTCCCGTTCTCGTATGCGACGGCTCTGCACAAAAGCAACGGGGAGGGTGTCATGTTTCCCGGCACAACGGCGCCGTGGGGTGCGACGGACGGTAGCTATCGCTCAGATTTGAGCAAGGATTCCCATGTGCGCGACTGGGGCATTTCGCTCGGCGGACACTATCCGAGGGCGGATGAGCTTTTTAAGGGAACCATCAAGAACTTCCGCTTTTATACGCGTGTCCTCTCGGATGAGGAGGTGGCGTGGAACCGCGTGGTGGATGAAGCGCGTTTCTTTGGGCGTCGCGCCGCGATTCCCGTGACGAACGTCGTTGTCTCCTGCACCATCGGTGGCGTCGCGGACGACCATTTCGCGCTTGATGCGGAGGGCTACACCTTCACCGCACCCGCCAGCCGCACGGTCAAGGGACGGCGCTATGTCCTTGGCGGCTACACGCTGGAAACGTGGAATGGCTCGGCATGGGGCGAACCTGCCGCGCATGACGGCGAGACATCCTGCACACTCTCCAACACGTCGGGGAAAGTCCGCCTTACGTGGCAGTATGCGCGTCCCGAGGGCGAAGGGTATCTTGTCGTTTACGACGTGGAGGACTACGTTCAGGATGGGTTGGTCTGGCACTATGACGGCATCCGCAACGCCGGCGCCAATGTGGACCACTGCCAGACTGCCTCGGTTTGGGCAAACCTCGGCTCAGATGGTGCCGCCCGCAACCTAGTGCCATTTATGTGGCTGGTCGGCGACCAGGGACATTGGGAGGTGGACGGTTATGCGTTCAGGGGCAAGAGCATTTTCCAGCTCACCGGAAATGCCTACTCGGTTCCTGACACCTTCACTGTTCAGACGCTTATAGATGCCAGCGCAGATGGCGGACAGCTGTCAAGGTGGGCGCATGTCTATTCCGGTGCGTACGCCAAATTCGCGTTGGCGTTGTCCAGAGATGACAACTACTGCTATTCAAACGCACAGAATCTGGATAAGAACAATATACCGATTTTCTCACATACGTCGCGCCGCTACGATTACGCAACGACCATTCTTAACGGCGGCAACAGTACGATGGCCACGTTTGACGGGACAATTGCGCCGACGAGCGGTGACTACACGACCGGATTCCGCCAGTTCGATGGGGCTCTTGCGGCCTACACCTGTAATGATTTCCGGCTTGGAGGATTTGGCGCCGAGGACGGTTCTATCGTAGGCAAGGTCAAGAATCTTCGCTATTATCCGAACAAGGTTCTGACGACCGCTGAACTGGAGCAGAACCGCCGGGTCGATGAATGGCGCTTCTTCCATCGTCCGTCCGTTACGAACGTGGTGGTGGCCTCGGACACGACCCGCCCGTTCCTTCACGGCAACGAGTCTGAAGGACCGTGGGAAGTCTCAGGCTCCTACACCTTCACGGCGCCAGAGAACGTGACTGTCAAGGGCATAGATTACGCTTGTGCCGGCTATACTATTGAGACGTGGAACGGCAATGCGTGGAGTGCGGCAGTTTTGCACGAGGGGGCGTCCTACGCCTACACGACCGCCGCAGGACTTGTCCGCCTCACATGGAAGTGGCGGACGACGCACGGTCTGCGCACCGCCGCCGATTACGGCATAGATGACTACGTTCAGGACGGTCTCATCGTGAACTACGACGGCATCTGCAACGCTGGGCCGAATGCCGATCATGATGCAACCGCCGCGAAATGGGTGAATTGCGCCAATCCTGGCGTCTATGACCTGACGCGCTACAGCACCAATGGCACTGTGGGGGCTTCGAGTTCGGCGACGGCGGCGGCGTGGAATCGTGGAATCAGGATGCGTCGAGGGGAGCGTGGACAGACAACGGTTTCATCTTCGCCAAGGACGCTGTCTTCCATGAATGGACGTCATTCGCAGTTCCCGAGCGGTATTCCATACAGACGCTCGTTGACGCGACGCCTGCCGACCAGAACGGAATCGGCTACGTCATGTGCGGCTACGCTGCACAGAGCTGGGACAATTGCGCGTTCGGCATGCGCAGCTCGGACTGGAACGGCAGAGTCAACACGTTTTATCTGGTAGTCCAGGGTGCGACCGGAAGTCGCCCGTCAATCTGCGCGGCATCCGGAACTGAGCATTTCTCCTATGCGACGGCTATGCTCGACAGGACGAACGGCGTGATGTTTGCTGGGACAACGGCTCCGTGGACGGCGTCGGGATGGGCGAATGGCCACGCCGTTTCAACGACCAAGACGCCGCCAAATGTTATGTTTGTCAATGGCTACAGCATCGGCGGACACTATCCGAGGACAGACGAACTTTTCAAGGGAACGCTCAAGAGCTACCGTTTCTACGGTCGTGTCCTCACCGATGCGGAAGTGGCGCACAACCGCGAGGTTGACCAGGCCCGCTATTTTGGTGTGCTGGTGACGACGAACGTGTTTGTCGTCGCGGGCGGCGGAACGCAGACAGAGACGGGTGCGTACAAAGTCGAGAGCGAATGGACGTTCACGGCTGCGACCACGGTCAACAAGAGCGGCGAGACGGTTCCCGTGGTACGCTATTCCATCGAAACGCTGGTCAACGGCGCATGGGCGAACCGTCAGGTCTATAACGGCAACACCTACACATACACGGAGGGGACAGACCCCGCGACGGTGCGCCTCACGTGGCTGCCCGAGCCGCTCGGCATGATGATTATCGTCCAATAGACGTCTATAAGCTTTTGTGGCCGCCTCGCCACGCCTTTGGGGTGAGGCCGGTGGAATTGCGAAAAGTGTTGGTGAAGTAGGCTGGGTTGCAGAAGCCTGTGCGGTACGCAATATCCGCGATTGACAGATTGTTGTTCGAGAGCAGCCGTTTGGCCAGTTCGAGTCGTTGGCGCAAGATCTCGGCACCAATGGATCGCCCCGTCTCCTGTTTGAACAGTCGCGTGAGGGTTGCGCGCGAAACGTCCGTGTCGGCTGCGATCTGCGCCAGACCGAATTGCTTTTCGAGATTGGAATGGATGTATTCAAGCGCCTTGCGGACGATGGGGCTTGCTGCGACGATGACGTCTGAGGATGCGCGCACAGTGATGCCGCGCGGCGGAATCAAAATTGGCTTTGTCGGCGGCTTCATTCCATCCATGAGACGGTCGAGAAGCTCGGCGCCTTCGTAGCCAGTACGTCCCTGGTCGTGTTCGACGGAGGAGATCGGAACGGGTTGGTTCTCGCAGATGAGGCGATCGCCGCCGATGCCGAGTATGGCGACATCTTCGGGCACGGAGAGGCCGGCGGCAAGGCAGGCGCCAAGCGCACGGGCGGCGTCTGCGTCGTCGTAGGCGAGAAGGGCGAGCGGCTTGGGGGCTGAAGCGAGCTTCTTTACAAGCCAGCGGTCAAACCATGCGAAATCGTCGATGCGTTCCGGTGGAACCTCTTCCGAGAAGATCCATTTAAAAGGTTGGGGGCTTAGAGTCGAGAGTTTGGCGTTGGGGGTGGTGGATTGCGAGAAGCCGTTGTAGCGGAGGCGGTGGATGTTGAGCCAGTTGGTCGAGAACCATGCAAAATGACGGAAGTTGCGCTCCTCGAAATGCCGCCTTGCGAGCTTTCCCATCAGGAAGTGGTCGCCGCTCACGCGCGGGAGATGAAGTTCCGGATGGTTGAATGTGAGATCGACGACGGGAATGTGGCGTCTGCGAAGCGATTTGACGAATGCGACGATTTCGGGAAGTTCGCGGAGCGTCGCGAGTACGCCGTCGCCGTTCCAGCCGCGCGGATAGCGTGCGATTCGGTCGAGAATTGTCAGTTGCCAGCCATGCTGACGTGCGTAGCGCGCAATGCCGGCAAGCCTTGGCTGGTATGCGGGCGTGACGAGAATGAGTACATGGCGGCGTTTCATGCGGAGGATTATACCATAAATCGCACTGATCCGATTCTGTAATTTTTATTTCCAATTTTACAAGTTTTTCTGGTTGCGGGTGGCGGCGGCATTTGGTATATTTCTTTCTGAATGGTGAATTGTCGCTTGGCGGCGGCTATAGTCAAGAAAAGACACTGAGGCGCAAGATGGAATCGAATATCACACGCAGAGAGTTTATTGGGGCGGCTTCGGGGCTTATCGCTTCGGCGGCGTTGCCGTCTTTCGCGAAGGACGGGGACGGACTGTCGGCTATGACGCCGTCCCGGCGGGATCCAAGCCTTGTCGCGCTCGTTTCTGATCTGCACGTCAACGGGCTTAAGAGCGAAGTGCCGACGCACTGCTACGAGGAGGTCTGCTTCCGCAAGACGGTCGAGGCGATTCTTGCGCTCGATCCGCTTCCTGCGAACGTCGTCTGCTTCGGCGACATCGCCTATCATTGGGGGCAGAGAGAAGACTATGCGCTTGCGGCGACGCTTTTTAAGCCGATAACTGACGCAGGCATCAGGCTGACGCTCGGCATGGGCAACCACGACCGCCGCGGAAACTTTCTGGTGCAGTGGCCGGAGTACGCCAAGACGTCGCCAGTTCCGGGGCGCATCGTCTCGAAGGTGGAGTTGCCGTACGTCGATCTGCTGATGCTCGATACGCTAAACGCGCTTGAGGTGGAGAAGAAGAAGCCGTCCAAGCCTGGCGAAATGGACAATGCCCAGCGCGAGTGGCTGCGCGAGACGCTGAAGGCGGCGACGAAGCCTGTCTTGACCTGTGCGCACCACAAGCCGAACGAGGAAAAGGTGAAGATCGCGGGGCTGCTGCTGGAGTCCGCCGCATGCAAGGGGCACATCCACGGACACTGGCACAAGTGGGTGCGCGACGCCATGCACAATGGGTGGAACCCGCAGCATGTGAAGCCGTATGTGGGGCTGCCCTCCACGGGACATTGGGGCGACATCGGCTTTGCGACGATGAGGACGTTCCCGGACCGCGTGGAGATCACGAACCACCAGAACGACTTCTTCTTCACGGGCGGTCCGGGCGACGGACAACCCGGGCGCGACGACATCGTGCGCGAGCAGAACGGCCAGAAGGTGACGCTGCGGATTTGATTTCACGAACCGACAGAAAGGAAAACGACAATGAAAATCCAGGAAATGTTCAAGAGAAGTGCACTGCTTTCGGCGTTGATGGCGACGCTGATTCCAGCCGCCGCTGATGCAGGTCTCAAATACTGGACTGCGGGCAACTACGACGCCGATTCGTATGTGCAGGATGGGCTTGTGCTCCACTACGACGGCATCCGAAACATGGGCCTGAATGCCGACCATTCCACGACAACGACAACATGGAAGAACCTCGGATCTGGTGGTGCGACTTACGATCTGCGACAGTCCAAGTTGAATTTGGGTGAATGGGGCAAGGACGGCTTTGACTTCAAAGGCAAGACGACCTATGCCAGCACCACTGCGTTCACGTTCGGAACTTCCTACACCGTTCAGGCGCTTATTGACGCGAAGACAGCCGACCACGGTTCGGGCATCGGCTACGTATACTTCCCATGGGACAGTGATAGTACTTATTGGAAAACATACTCCATTGGTGTCCGAGGCGCATCCAACTCCGCTGGGAATCGCATTCGCCTCAACCACTATAATTATTTTGCATCTGCTGCGGACATTTCCGGCACGTCATTCAGCTATGTTACTGCACTTATCGATGTTACGAACGCATGGTTTTTTGCCGGGACTGCGCTTGGTGGCAAGAAAGACCTCGCTTCCGGCAAGACGCTTGAGTCGATGACAACATCGGCTTGGGGTATAGGCGGCAATCCTGGTTCCACCGCAACGAGTGCCGGACAGCCGCTTTTCGGCACAATCAAGTCCTACCGCCATTATAATCGTGCCCTTTCTGAAGAAGAGCGAGTCTGGAACCGCGCGGTGGATGATGTGCGCTTCTTTGGAAAACTCGTTTCCTCGATTCCTACGACAAACGCGGTGATTGCTTCGTCGACGGCAAGCGTTTCGGGCAACGAGAAGGCAGGTGCGTATGCTGTCGATGCCAGCGGCTATGCCTTTTCCGCTCCTGCCTCGAAGACGGTTGATGGACGCTCCTACACCTGCACGGGCTATACATTGGAGACATGGGACGATACCACTGGCACATGGGGCACGGCTCAGACGAAGAGTGGCACATCCGTCGCCGTCACCGCCTCCGACCGCATTCGCATCACATGGCAGTGGACGGGGGGCGATGGCATCGTGACGCGCTACACGACCGCCGACTATGTGCAGGACGGACTTCTCCTCCAATACGACGGTATCCGCAACGTCGGTGCCGACCAGCCGCACAGCAGCGACACGACCGCATGGAAGAACCTCGCCCCGGCAGGCGGATGGGACATGACCTTCCATGCCAAGAGCGGCGTCACGAAGCCCGGCGAATGGCGCACGGACGGCTACCGTTTCGAGCAGCAGTCCTGGTTCACGCCGGGCACGGCTTTCACGCTGCCTTCCAATCAGACGGTCCAAATCGCCGTTGAAGCCAACGGCCTCGACCAGGAAGATTACCTCAATTCCAGCAACAACCGCGTCAACGAGCCCTACCTCTGGTATAACACCGGAACATTCGACAAGGGTGGATCAATCTCCCTGCGGCGCGATAACAGGGACACTGGAAACGAATGGTTCGACTGGACAACCCACGGCTACAGCGAAGCAACGGGCAATGCCTCCACCCGGCCCGACGTATGCCAGCCTAACGGGACACCGTTGCGCTACGTGACCACTGTCCTTGGCGACGACTACACAGCCGCCTTCATCGGCACATCGATTCCCACGACGACATCGGCAAACCGCTATATGACAGGTGCCGTGCGCATGGCGCTCACCTCCACGCCGCAAGTCCAGACGGCCAGCGGCAATGGCTTCTACATAGGTGGCCTTGCCGACAATACATTGCGGAAGTTCCGCGGCACGATCCACAACTTCCGCTTCTACAATCGCGTCCTCACGAACGAGGAACTGGCGCAGAACCGCGTGGTTGACGACTACCGCTTCCACGGCATCATGCCCGTCACGAACGTCGTTGTCGCCACTTCGCATTCGTTCTTCGCTGGAACAGAGGCGAACGGCAACTATGAAATCTCAGGTTCCTACACGTTCAGTGCGCCGGCGGCCGTGCAGACGGATTCACGCGGCTTTGAATATACGTTCGCGGGCTATACCCTTGAAACGTGGAATGCCGCCACGCATGGCTGGAGCGCGCCGGTCGTTACAGACGGTGCGGCATCCTACACGTACACCGTCGGCACGTCGCCCGCAAAGGTGCGTCTGACGTGGCGGTGGAACTGCACGAAGGCCCTGCGCACCGCCGCCGGCTTCGGACTTGAGGATGTCGTTCCGAACGGACTTGTCTTGCACTATGACGGCATCAAGAACATTGGCGTGGAATCGGACGACGTAACGAACCCGACGAGCGCCTGGTCCAAGGTATGGGCAAACCTCGCCGACCCCGGTGCCTATACTCTCTCACGTCAAGACAAGACGACAAGAGAGGGTTGCTGGACGGACTGCGGCTATGCGTTCACGAACACGTCCAACACCATTGGGGGATACTTCCAGTACTCCGGGATATTCACGTTCAATCCGCGCTATTCACTTCAGGTCCTTGTGGATGCAAAGGTGGAGGATCAGGTGAACGCCACCTGCGGCTATCTGATGTTTAATTCCCCTTGGCAGGCGGCGTCCATGGCCATTCGGACGAGCACGGACTACAACTACGCATTCTACTATGTTGCTGATGCAGCATACGCCATGGCGAACGTGAGGCCGAGATTCGTACACGACTCCAAGGTCTATTCGTATGGCACGGCAATCGTAGATGGTAAAACGGCGACGTTCTTTGAAGGTACGGAAGCACCGACAAGCGGTACGCAGGCCCAAGGGTATTATTCCGATGCTACGAGGTTGGCGACGGCAACGAATGTTGTCGCTCTCCGGATTGGCGGCGGGGCGAGCACACAGGACTTCACCGGCACGCTGAAGACGTTCCGCTACTATGACCGCGTCCTGACGACGGACGAGATGGTGCGCAACCGCAACGTCGATTCGGCACGGTACTTCGGCGAGCTGGCGACGACGAACGTGTTTGTCGTCGCTGGTGGCGAAGGTTCGGTGCAGTCCGAGTCGGGTGCGTACAAGGTCGATGGCGAATGGACATTTTCCGCTACGAAGACGGTGGACAGGAATGGGGCCGTGGTTGATGTGGTGCGCTATTCCACAGAAGAGCTGGTCAACGGCGCATGGGCGAACAGGCGTGTCCATAACGGCAGCACCTACACCTACACGGAGGGGACAGACCCCGCGACAGTGCGCCTTACGTGGCTGCCGGAGCCGCTCGGCATGGTGATCGTCATTCAGTAATTGGGGCGCGGAGATATAGCAATTAACCGAACAAAAAAGTCTCAACTAACCGAACGGAATGGTCTCAACTGACCGAACGAAAACGCCTCAATTGACCGAATGATTGCGCTGATAGAAGCGATATGATATAATACGTACCATGAATAGCTACAAAAAGCGCATATTGGATGTGGTGCTGAAACGGCGGTTCAAATCTGCCGGTGCCATTCTGCTTGAGGGCATAAAGTGGTGTGGAAAAACAACCACCTGCGAGCAGTTGGCCAAGAGCGTTATTTACATGGATGAACCGGAAAAACGCGACCACAATATGCTGATGGCGCGAATTCGTCCGTCAGAGGTACTTGATGGTGAATCGCCGCGACTTATTGACGAATGGCAGATTGCACCTATCCTGTGGGATGCGATTCGCTATCGGGTCGATCACGGTGATGATCGTGGGATGTTTCTTCTGACCGGGTCAGCCGTCCCTGCTAACGAAGATGAGATGAAGCACAGCGGAACGGGACGTTTCGCCTGGGTGAAAATGCGGACGATGTCACTTTATGAATCGGGGGAGTCGTCCGGCGAGGTGTCGCTCGGTGCGCTTTTCGACGGCGTGGACTGCACCGGCGCACATCCTGCAGTTTCGCAGCTTCCGGAGATTGCGGCGGCAATATGCCGAGGTGGGTGGCCTATCGCATGCGAAATGAAAGGCGAGGAAGCTTTTGACCCAGCGTTCGACTATTTGGATGCCGTTGTCAAGCGTGACATATCCAAGGTTGATGGCGTAGCCCGCAACGAAGACCGTGCGCGTCGCCTGATGCGTTCGTATGCGCGGCTCCAAGGTTCACAGGCAACGGCGTCGGTCATAAACGCAGATCTTGCGGCTAACGAGACCGGTGGGTTCGATGCTGACACCGTCTATTCGTACCTGAATGCGCTCAAGAGTATCTTCGCTGTTGAGGACATGCCGGCGTGGTGTCCAAATCTTCGCTGCAAGACTCCTGTCAGGACGTCCGATACGCGATATTTTGCCGATCCGTCCATTGCGACCTCTGCACTGCGGATTGGGCCGAAAGGTCTGATGGAAGACCTCAAGACATTTGGCTTCATGTTTGAGACGCTGGCGGTTCGCGATCTCCGCGTTTATGCCGATGCGCATTTCGGGGACGTCTGCCATTACCATGATGCGAATGGACTGGAGTGCGATGCTGTTGTTTCCCTGCGTGACGGACGGTACGGTCTCATCGAAATCAAACTCGGCGGCACACCGTTGATTGAGCGCGGGGCGGATACGCTTAAGAATCTTGCCGCGCGCATTGACACGGCGAAAATGGCTAAGCCGTCATTCATGATGGTGTTGACTGCTGTCGGCGAATGTGCGTATGTAAGGCCAGAGGATGGAGTTGTCGTGTGCCCTATAGGATGCTTGAAGGATTGAATCGATCAGATTACGGAGACATTAGCATGACAGTGTCAAGAAGAGATTTCATGCGCGGAGCCGTTGCGGTTGCGGCGGCGGGTGCAATGGAAGGGTGCGCGACAGCGGGAGAACTGGGAAAGCTTGACCCGTACTCCATTGGTGTAATCAGCGACATTCACACGGGGTTGCCGTGGTCGAAGCAGCAATATCGCACGGGGCGCGAATATCCGTGGCAGCCGGATATGACGAAGTCTCTTGTTCAGGAGATTCTCTCGTTAAAGAACCCGCCGGCAAACGTCATCGGCCTTGGCGACATATCGTTGGCGTTCGGCGAGACGGGCGACTATGAAGTTGCCGCCGAGGCGTTGAAACCGCTTACGGACGCTGGCATCAAGCTGACGCTCGCGATGGGCAACCACGACATCCGCGCCGAGTTCCTGAAGTTCTTCCCCGGTTACGACAAGACGACCAAGGTGCCGGGTCGGTTCGTCTCGGTCGTCGAGACACCGAATGCAGATTTCATCTTGCTTGATTCCCTGAAGGAGCCGACGACGCGCGGAAGCTATCCGGCTTGCACTGGATTCGAGCTGGGCAACGATCAGGTGAAGTGGCTGGAAAAGACGCTGCCAGCGCTGGAGAAGCCGACGTTCGTCTGTTCGCACCACATGGGGGATGCCTTGAAGATCGGAAAGCTCTGTGCAAAGTCCCCGAAGGTCGTGGGCTATCTGCATGGGCATCATCACCACTGGATGACGAACTACCTCTTCAACGGCTACTCCGATAAAGCTCGGGAAATACGCATGATGGGTTTCCCATCGTTCGGGCTTGACCATGACGTGGGCTGGGGGCTGATTCGCACAGAGCCTGAACGAGCGGTGTTGCATTGCCGCACCCGCGACCATTATTTTCCGGCAAAGCGTACGGCGGCAGAGCGTCCCGCGTCGTGGGATGCGTTCGTGAGAGACTGGGACGGGCGACGCATCACGTTTGAGTTCGCTTAACTTAAGGAACCAATGGCAAAGCTTCCTTGTATATATTTTCAACCACGGAAATCACGGAACAACACGGAAAACATGCAATTTCGATTCCGTGTATTCTGTGTGTTCCGTGGTTTTGCAATCACCTCTTAAAGGAGAAACAGAAATGAAAAAGACAATGATGACGGTTGTTGCCGCAGTCTGTGCGACGGCGGCTTTCGGAGAGCGTCCCGTAACGCCGGAGGCGCTTGAGACGCTGAAACATTCGCTGATACACCGTGGCGACGGCAAGGGGCGTCCCGACAACACGATGGAGGCGCTCTTGTACACGTGGGCTAAGGGTTACACGCCAGAAAGCGACATCCGCTACACGAAGGACGGCAAGATCGTGGCGTTCCACGACAACGGACTGAAGGGCAGGAAGATCAGCGAGTGGACGTGGGCCGAACTCCGCGAAGAGGATGTGGGCAGCTATCGCGGCGCACAGTACGCCACCTGCCGCGCTCCGCTTTGGGAGACGATTTTCACCGCGATGGAGGAGAATCCCGTCCGCAAGATGCATATCGACTGGAAGGACGTGCCGCCAGAAAAGGTCGCGGAGATGGTGAAGGCGCATGGACTTGAGAAGCAGTGCTGGTTCATCACGTGCGACTACGGCCTGATCAAGCGGTACAAGGCCGCGCTGCCGGAAGGGCAGACCCTTCACTGGATGCATCTCGGCAACTGGGGACGCATCGACTTCGGCAATCCGGAGGTGATGGATAAGTGCGAACGGCACATGATGGCGCTCTTCGAGAAGGCGGCGGCGGAAAACTTCAAGGACATCGACAATGTGCAGCTCCACTGCCAGCTGCGCTACGATGCGGAAGGCAAGCCGACGTTCTGCCCGAAGCCGGAGACGATGAAGAAGTGCGTGGAGCGCCTGCACGCAGCAGGCGTCGAGGCGTCCATGTGCGTTTGGCAGGAGGAGGCGAACCGTCCCGAGACGTATCTCGCGCTCTGGGAGTTCGGGTTCGATTCCTTCGGCACCGACTATCCGGAAGCGCTGTACAAGGCGGTGGAGATTCTTCGCAGCCGCGTCAAGTGAAAACGCTTGAGTCAACTAACTGCAATCTATCAACTAGGAAGGAAAGCAAAATGGCTACGATAGTAATAATCGGTTCGGGCATGATGGGGAGCGCATTGGCGTTCCCGGCCCGTGAGAACGGAAACACGGTGCGGCTTGTCGGCACGCCCCTTGACCGCGAGATCATTGACGAGTGCCGCAAGACGAACAGGCACCCGAAGTTCGCAAAGCACTTTCCGAACGGCGTTCCGCCGTTCCCGGAGGGATGCGAGTTCTATCAGGTCGAGGAGATGATGGACGCGGTCGTCGGGGCTGATTTCGTGATTGGCGGCGTGTCGAGCTTCGGCGTCGACTGGTTCGGCGAAGAGGTGCTGCCCAAGCTGCCGCCGGCGTTGCCGGTCCTTTCCGTCACGAAGGGACTGATGGACACGCCTGACGGAAAGCTGCTCACCTATCCTGCGGTGTGGGAGGCTCGTCTTGCCGAGAAGGGGATCTCGCGTACGATCTGCGCGATCGGCGGCCCCTGCACAAGCTACGAGCTGGTGGCGCACGACCAGACGGAAGTCGCTTTCTGCGGCAAGGACATCGAGACGCTGCGGATGCTGAAGGCTGCGATGGCGACGGACTACTACCACATCTCGCTTTCCACCGACGTTACCGGCATAGAGAGCGCGGTTGCGCTCAAGAACGGCTACGCCCTCGGCATTGCGCTTACGATCGGTCTCAATCAGAAGGCGTTCGGCATCGATTCGGAGCTGCACTTCAACTCGCAGGCCGCGGTGTTCGGTCAGGCGGTCAAGGAGATGAAGAAGCTCCTCGACCTTCAGGGCGCGGGTACGCTCGAGAACCTGTGCGTAGGCGCTGGCGACCTCTACGTCACGGTGTACGGCGGCAGGACGAGGCTCGTCGGCATTCTGCTTGGACGCGGCATGAACATCGATGAGGCGAAGGCCGAGCTGAAGGGCGTTACGCTCGAGTCGCTCGTCGTCGCCGTGCGCGTGGCGCGGGCCGTCAAGGTCCTCTGTGCGGCCGGCAAGCTCGATGCCGCGGAATTCCCGCTGCTCATGCATACGGACGAGATCCTTACGGAAAAGAAGCCGGTGGCAATTCCGTGGGAGAAGTTCACGTTCGAGCGCGCCTGATATGGTATAATATGCCTTGACATGACACTGCCCCAGAGAGTCGAGCGGATCGTTCGGCGCGGGCTTGCCGTACTGCATCCGTGCGTCTACGGTGAGCTTGGCGCCGCTTCGGCCGTTGCCGACCTGGCGGCCGACCTGGAGCGCGAGATCGCGCTGCTCATGACGGATGAGGACGCCAAGCGTATATCAGCCGCTTTCGTTGCCGCGTTGCCGGAGGTGAAGCGGCTGGTGGAGTCGGACGTCATTGCTGCCTACGAGGGCGATCCGGCGGCGACCAGCCGCATGGAGGTGGTGATGGCCTATCCCGGCCTTTATGCGGTGACGGTTCATCGCCTGGCGCATGAACTCTACCGAATGAAAGTCCCGATCATTCCTCGCGTGATGTCCGAGCTTGCGCACTCGAAGACCGGCATCGACATACATCCCGGCGCGACGATAGGCGAGAGGTTCTTCATCGACCACGGCACAGGAGTCGTCATCGGCGAGACGACGGTGATAGGCAAGAACGTAAAGCTCTACCAGGGCGTCACGTTGGGCGCACTCTCGTTCGACAAGGATCCGGTCACAGGTGCGCTCGTAAAGGGCGTCAAGCGCCATCCTAACGTGGAGGACAACGTGGTGATCTACGCCGGCGCGACGATTCTCGGCGGCGACACGGTCATCGGGCATGATTCCGAGATTGGCGGCAACGTTTGGCTAAAGGACTCGGTTCCGCCCAATTCTCGCGTCTACAACCGGCCGCCGGCGCCGTCGATAAAGACAAAATGATCGGTCTTCTACTTGCCGTGGCCCTCGACGTGGGATTGCTGCAGGAGGCCGTAGAGGTCTTTGCTCCTGCCCTTGAGGTGTTTCTTGCGGCTGGCGAGCGAAGCCGCGCCTACGACGACTTCCAGCATGAGATGGGCCGAAAGGATTCGCAGATGTCTCTTTCCGACGCGGTTGAAGTGCTGGAGGTCCTTGGAAACAGGTTCTACTTCGATGCGGATGGCGAACTGTGGTTTGACGACCGGTTCGTGCGCCCCGACGAAATGGAAGCCATCGAGGCCGTGAACCGGTTTTATCGCCAGCATTTCGCGGATGAGGAGGTGAAGTCCCGTGCCAAGGCGGCAGAGGAGAAGCCGCCTGTCGGAACTCCCGCCAAACCCTCCGCGGAGAAGCCGCGGAAGCTGCCTGTCTTTCGCGGTTACGAAGATTCCCGTTACCAGCAGTACGACGACCTCATACTGCGCATGGTTGCCGACTTCAACGCACGGCGCGGCGAATGGGCCGCGTCCACGCCGGAGCAGGCGAAGCTGATTCACGACCTGCCGCCGGAACTCGTGAAGTCGCATATGATAGAGGAGACAGGAGGACGCGACGGAAGGAGCCTGGCGGCCTGGAAGGTCGATCCGCAGCAGGTCAACGTACCCGGTGACTGGAATCCGTACAAGGAGCAGCTCGGCCTCAGAAAGCCGGAGCGGCGTAACGAGGGCACCAGCGAGCAGAACGTCCGGGCGGCGGTCATGTATCTCGCCCGAAAGGGCTTTGGCGCGTCAGGCCAGCCGGCGGCCAACCGTCCCGAAGGCCGCTTCGACGACTGGTACACGGCCTTGGAGCGCTACAACGGACGCAGCGACAAGGTGCAGGACGGGCGGCTCTACCGCAACGTCTATGCGGAACGAATCGTCCGCCGCGCGTACGAGCCGAAGTCGTTCGTGCCGATTTCAATCGTTGGCAAGAAGGGAGCGTCGAAATGACCTTCGGTGCAATCCTTTTCGCCGCGATGAAGGTGCTGACGGCGCTAGGCGCACCGGGCGAATTTTCGGAGCCGGTTGCCGCCGGCGAGGTGGCAGTGCTTGAGAAGGCCGGGCGGCTCGTTTCCGCGCAGAACGGGCGCCGCGCCAAGTGGGAGCGCTATCTCGGCCTTATGGGTCTGCGCGAGTCGCGTCCGTCCCTGGCGTCGGTACGCTACAGCCTTTCGGTGGGTCGCCGCGTGTATTCGTTCACTGTCTACGGCAGGCTCTTCATAGACGTTCGGTTCGTCCGCGACGACGAGATGGCGGACTTGCTGGCGGTGGAGAGCCTGTTCCGAGAGATGCACGCGCGCAGCCCGTGGCGCGGCGAAACGTTGCGCGACCCATGGAAGGAGCCGCTGGCGCTATGCGGCTATGAGGACGCTCGCTTCGCGCGTCTTGACGCTCCGATAGAGCGTATCGTAGGCGACTTCAACCGGACGCGTCCCGAGCGCGTGTACGAACTTTCGCCGCGGCTGTTCAAGTCGTTCGTGATAGAGGAGGCGTACTGGCGCGGAGGGGACGTATCGGAAAGCGCGCTGAAGTCCGCGCTGTCGCGCCTTGCCGCAGCAGGGAACCGCAAGGACGGCGCGTTCTGCGGCTGGTACGTCGCGCTTCAGAATGCGCGAGACGCCGATTTCGCCGAGCGGGTTGCGGCGAGGAGCGGCCATCCCGAGATGTTCGTGCCCGTCAGGGCCTGGAAGGAGAAATAGCAATGAGTCTGTCAGTCGGCATAGTAGGCTTGCCTAACGTCGGGAAGTCCACGCTCTTCAACGCGCTCACGAAGCGGCAACAGGCGGCCGCGGAGAACTATCCGTTCTGCACCATCGAGCCGAACACTGCCGTGGTAGAGGTCTCCGACGCACGGCTGGACGAGCTTGCCAAGATCGCCAAGCCCGAGCAGGTCATCCGCGCGACCGTGGCGTTCACTGACATCGCGGGGCTTGTGAAGGGCGCGTCAAAGGGCGAAGGGCTGGGCAACAAGTTCCTCGCCAACATACGCGAGTGTGATGCCGTCTTGCATGTTGTAAGGTGTTTCGAGAACGAAGACATAATCCACGTGCAGGAGGGCGGAGGCAAGTCGGCTCCGATCGATCCCGTGGGCGATGCGGAGGTGATTGAGACGGAGCTGATCCTCGCCGACATGGAGCAGCTTCAGAAGCGGTTCGATAAGATCCGCAAGGAGGCGCAGGCCAAGCCGCAGCTGCGTCCCGAGGCTGATGCCTGCGAGGCCTTGCTTAAGCACCTTGGCGAAGGTTTCCCGGTTCGGAGTTTCCCGCGTTCGGAGGGCGACCCTATACTGAACGTCCTGAAGGAGCTTCACTTCCTCACCGACAAGAAGGTAATCTACTGCGCCAACGTGGCCGACGACGACGTGACGGGCGAGTCTAATCCGCACGTCGTGGCGCTGCGCGAATACGCGGCCCGGCAGGGCTGCGAGACTGTCGTGGTCTGCGCACAGATGGAGGCCGACCTTGCCGGACTCTCCGATGACGAGGCCAGGGAGTTTCTGCAGAGCTACGGACTGGAGGAGTCGTCGCTGGACAGGACCATCAAGCTGGCGTACGAGACGCTGGGGCTGGCGAGTTTCCTGACGGCCGGACCGAAGGAGGTCCGGGCCTGGACATTCCGCCGAGGCTGGAAGGCTCCGAAGTGCGCCGGTGTCATCCACACCGACTTCGAGAAGGGGTTCATTCGGGCGCAGGTCGTTGCTTTCGACGACTACGTGAAGTATGGCGGCGAGGCTGGCGCGCGCGAACACGGCGCGCTTCGTCCCGAAGGCAGGGACTACGAGATGCGCGACGGCGATGTCGTGGAGTTCCTGTTCAACTGACGTTCCGTGCGCGGGGTGCTAGCATGAAGGTTGTCGTAGGACTGGGGAACCCTGGCCAGCAGTATGCGGACACTCCGCATTCCGTCGGCTTTGAGACGGTCGACCGCCTTGCCGCCGCAGCGGGTGCGACGTGGGAGGCGAAGCGAGCCTTCCGCTGCTTCATGACGAAGTGCGTTATCGCAGGGCAACAGGTGCTGCTCGTGAAGCCTCAGACGTTCATGAACCTCTCCGGCGAGTCAGTCGCTCCTGTCGTGAGATATAACAACGCCTCGCCTGCCGATCTCATCGTGGTGCAGGACGACATCGACCTTCCTGTCGGACGCCTTCGCATCCGCACTGGCGGCAGCTGCGGCGGACACAACGGCATAAGGAACATAATCGAAAGAATCGGAACCGGTGCCTTTGTGCGCGTGAAGATCGGCGTCGGCAAGGACCGTGGCAACGTCGTAGGGCACGTGCTCGGCAAGTTCGACCCTGAGACGCGCAAGGTAATCGATGTCGTGATCGGGAAGGCCGCGGATGCCGTCGAAGCCGTGCTCCGCGACGGTCCTGAAATGGCCATGAACGCATACAACGCATTCAATGCCGCTTCGGTTCCTGAAGGCTGAGTCGTCCACACCCCGCGCGATTTTTGGTATAATCTTCAACATGAACGAAAGCCTGAAAGACAAGGTCGTCGGGTATCTGACGTATTTCGTGCTTGCGTTGATCGTAGTCGGCGGCGTCATGATGATGTATCCTGACTACCGTCGCAGCGAATCGCTGAAGCGGCAGAACGCGGAGCTTCAGGAGCGGATCGACCGTCGCAAGCGCGAGATCGAGCAGCTTGTCGACAATCAGCGCCGGTTCAAGACCGATGCAGATTTTGTCGAGAAGATCGCCCGCACGAACCACCGGGTCTTCCCCGGCGAGCTGGTGTTTATCTTTGAAAAGGACTGACGGCGGATAGGATGGCGAACTTCCTGAGGCTGCTGACCGGAATCGCGCTGTTGCCGGCGTGCTGGGGGTTCATGCGGGCCCTGTTCGACGCCATTGTCGCGTCCGCCGGCGCGGAGGGCATGAGCCCTGAGGCGCTGGCCCTTCTGGGCGGCATAGCTGCGTTCGCGCTCGCCTGGATGGCTCTCAGCCATCCGGTGAAGGCTTATGTGCTGGGACACGAGCTGACGCATGCGCTCTGGGGGCTACTGTTCGGCGCACGTCCGAGTGACCTGCGCGTTGAAGAGGGCGGCGGCAGCGTGCGCTTGACGAAGTCCAACCTGCTGATCACGCTCGCGCCGTACTTCTTTCCGTTCTACACGTTCGTTGTCATAGTCTGCGCCCTGGTGACGTTCGCATTCCTGCGTCCGTTGCCGTGCCTTCCGCTTTGGATGTTCCTGATCGGCTTTACTTGGGCGTTCCACGTGCTTTTCACGCTTGAGACGCTAGGCCAGCGTCAGCCGGACGTCAAGCTTTACGGCCGCATCTTCTCCTGGACCTTCATCTTCCTGGTGAACGTTCTTATAGTCCTCGTTTGGCTGGCTGCGACGACTCCGGTTACGTTCGCCGCCGTCGGCAGCTTCATTGCTAATCGCGTTTGTTCCGCCTACTCCGCCGTCTGGGCCTTCGCCTGGTCGGGCGGCAGATGGATCGTCTCGCTATGTACCCGGACCTCATAGACATCGGCTTCCTGCACGTCAGGACATACGGCGTCCTGATGGCTACTGGGTTCCTGGTCTGCTGGTGGCTCATAGAGAGGCTGAGCGGGCGCAAGGATCTCTCCAACCTGCTCATGGCGTTGATGATAGGCGGTGTCGTCGGCAGCCGGACCGCTTACGTCATCGAGCACTGGCAGACCGAATTCGCGTCCAATCCGGCGGCAATCGTCCGCGTCGACCAGGGCGGACTCATGTTCTACGGTGGGTTCGTCCTTGCTTTTGTCATCTTCTTCGTCTGGTGCTTTGTCAGGAAAGAGCATCCGCTTCGGCTTGCGGATTTGCTGTCGGCAGTCTTGCCGCTTGGGCATGCGTTCGGGCGCGTAGGATGCTTCTTCTACGGGTGCTGCTACGGGAGAGACTCTACGGCCTGGTGCGCCGTTACGTTCCCGGCTGGGAGCCCCAGCTGGTACGAGCACGGCTGCAGGGCGGTGAGCGTGCTGCCGACGCAGCTTTTTGAGGCGGGGGCGCTGCTGGTCCTGTTCGCGGCTCTGATGGTCCTGTGGCGGCGTGGCGCACGCGACCGGCCGGGGCTCGTGACAGGCGCTTACCTGATTGGCTACGCGGCGATCCGTTTCGGCATGGAGTACCTGCGCGGGGATCCGAGGGCGGCTATAGGCCCGTTCAGCATAAGTCAGGCGATTTCCATCGGTATGGTTGTCGTGGGGGTGGTGTTCGTTGAATGTGCACGTCATAATCGGCGCGGATGACTACCTCGTGAACGAGGCGGCCAAGCGCATCGTGGGCGATGGTGTCGGCCTGGAGGTCGTGGACTCCCTGAATGCGACGAATGCCGAGCTGCAGCTGGCCGACCTCCGTGCGGCCGATGCTTCTTTCGGAACTCCTCCTTTTCTCGATCCTAAGAAGGTGACCTGGTGGAAGAACGTTCACTTCCTCCCCGGTGGAAAGAAGGCTATCGCCGACGAGGTTAAGTCTGCACTCGAGAAGTTCGCCGCAAGGCTGGCTGCTGCGATGCTGCCTGAAAACCAGCACTTCATATTGTCCGGCCCACACCTGCTGAAGACGTCCGTTTTCGCGAAACGACTTGCGTCTGCGGCTGAGCTAGTGGTCTTCGCGGAGGATAGTCCGCGCGACGCCGCCCGCGCCGCGGTCGTGCGTGCCATCGACTTTGCCGACGGGATGGGGCTTAAGTTCGCGCCGGGCGTGGCGGAGCGCTTCGTGGCGATTGTCGGCGGCGACGCCCGTTCGCAGATGAGCGAGCTCGGCAAGATGCGTGATTATCTTGGCAGTGAATCGTCAGTCATCACCGCCGCCTCCGTGGCGGCAGTCACGAGTCCCGGAGTCGGAGTAGAGCCGGAGGTGTGGGACGTAACTGACGCCATAGGCCGGCGTGACACAGGCGCGGCGCTTGCGGCGATTCGGCGCTTTGAGCTGGGGACCGGCTTCGCGGTGTTCATGAGCGGCGTGATCGAGCGATTCTTCCGCCAGCTCGTCGACGTGGCGGGCGGGCGCACGGATGGAATGAATCCGTACGTGGTCAAGAAGACCGAGGGCTTCCTGCGGAACTGGACTCTTCAGGAGTTACGAATGGCGCGCTGGCGGTTCCTTACGCTGCGCGAAAGGGTGGTGACGGGGACGGCAAGCGGCGATGCGCTTGTCGTCAGCGAGCTTGTGCGCTCGATGCGAAAGGGGCGAGGACGGTGAGCCGCGAGATGCTCACGCTTCGGCAGGCTGCGGCGCACATACACCTGTCCGAAAACGAGTTGCGGCACTGTGCGCAGCGCGGTGAGGTGGAAGCCTTCCGCCGCGGCGACGACTGGTGCTTCGAGCATCGGACGCTGGACGAGTGGGCGCAGCGTGCGCTTCTGGCGGCGGGCGAGCGAGACCTTCGCACCAAGCACAGGTCGATGATGGACGAAGCCCGCCGCGATTCGCAGGCTGCCTGGTCGGTCGCATCGCTCTTCGGCACTGCGACGATCGACTTGTCCGTCGGAGCGAAGGCCAAGGCGGGCATTCTGCGCGACATGACTGACCTGGCGGAACGCGGCGGCCATGTTTACGATTCCGACGCCCTCTTCCGGGAGCTTCTTGCTCGCGAGGAAGCCGCCTCTACCGCCATAGGGGAGGGAGTTGCGCTGCTGCACCCAAGGTTTCACGACCCTTATCTCTTCGAGGAAAGCTTCATCGCCTACGGACGCACCGAGCGACCGATCTTCTTCGGCGCCTCGAACGGGGAGGGCACGCGTCACTTCTTCCTCATTTGCTCCACCGACCACGCGCAGCATCTTCGGATACTGGCTCGCCTTGCCGTGCTTGCGCACGGGACAGGGCTGATGCCGTTGCTGGACGCCGCCGCGACCGCAGAGGACGTCATCGCCGCTGTTGCCTCGTGCGAGGCGGAGTTCCTGTCCTGACGTGCGCGCACCCCCTTGACAGGGGTTAGGGCGAAAGAGTATAATACGCGCACTTTTTTCAACAAAGGAAAGGTAAAAAAGCAAATGGCAATCAAGGTTGGCATCAACGGGTTCGGCCGCATCGGTCGCATGGTCTTCCGCGCGGCGGTCGAGAACTTCGCTAACGACATCGAGATCGTCGGAATCAACGATCTTCTCGATCCGGACTATCTGGCGTACATGCTCAAGTACGACTCGGTCCACGGCAAGTTCGACCACGACATCAAGGTCGACGGCACGACCATGACGGTCGACGGCAAGGCTATCCGCCTCACCGCAGAAAAGGATCCGGCGGCCCTCAAGTGGAACGAGGTCGGCGCTGATGTCGTCGTGGAGTCCACCGGTCTCTTCCTTACCGACGAGAAGGCCCGCGCGCACATTACCGCCGGCGCCAAGAAGGTCATCATGAGCGCGCCTTCGAAGGACGCCACCCCGATGTTCGTCTATGGCGTGAACGACAAGACCTACGCCGGGCAGGACATCATCTCCAACGCCAGCTGCACCACGAACTGCCTTGCGCCGATCTCGAAGGTCCTCAACGACGCCTTCGGCATCAAGCGCGGCCTCATGACGACGATTCACGCCGCCACTGCGACGCAGAAGACGGTCGACGGCCCGTCCAAGAAGGATTGGCGCGGCGGCCGCGGCATCCTCGAGAACATGATCCCGTCCTCGACCGGTGCGGCCAAGGCCGTCGGCAAGGTCCTCCCGCAGCTCAACGGCAAGCTCACTGGCATGTCCGTGCGCGTTCCTACGAGCGACGTCTCGTTCGTCGACCTCACGGTCGAGCTTGAGAAGCCCGCCACTTACGAGGACATCTGCGCGGCGATGAAGAAAGCGTCCGAGGGCGAGCTCAAGGGCATCCTCGGCTACACCGACGAGGCTGTCGTCTCCACCGACTTCCGTGGCGACGCCCGCACGTCGATCTTCGACGTCAAGGCCGGCATCCAGCTCGACCCGACGTTCGTGAAGGTCTGCTCGTGGTACGACAACGAGTGGGGCTACTCGAACAAGGTGCTCGAGATGGCTCGCGTTATCGCGAAGTAACGGCGTGTCATTGACACATGGCGGAAAGAGACGGCTCTCGGGCCGTCTCTTTCTGTTTTTAACAACCCTCTTGCGATATCGAAATTCATTTCTCTTGCCAAGTGAAATGATCTTCCATTTTTTGTGTAAACTCCGAGGGCTGGCAAATGGCTTCACTAAACGTTCCGCCTCATGCTTCGCACTATCCAGCCGCGCTTAGGGCATTTCTCATTGTGAATGTTCAGGGTCTGCCTCCGGCAGAGGATGTCTGGAGGACACTTCCCCCAGCTATGGCAGCATGGAAATGCGACATGACACAGGTTGAAATGTGCGAAGCAAAGGCGACGCGTTAGCGGAGCCCCTTTTGCCAACCGTCGGAGTTCCATCAATGGCGCTTGATGTATATTGTCCTAATCTGCCTAGCCGTTTGCCCAGGGGTGGGGATACCAGTGCCACTTGCGCTTTACGCGGCGGAGGCGATTTGCTATCATACTGGCAATGGCAGCTAGCTTTGTCATAGTGGGTGCGCGGGTTGTGACGCCGGGAAAGGACCTCGGGGTGACGGCGGTGCGTGTAGATGCGGGACGCATCGCCGCCGTCGGCGTTGATGCGACGAAGAAGGAAGGGGACAAGGTCGTCGAGGCGGACGGACTGACGCTTCTTCCCGGGTTCGTGGACATCCATTCCCACGGCCGCGGCGGCGCCGACTTTTGCGATGCGACCGATGAGGCCTTCGACACGATCGGACGCGGCAAGCTGAAGGACGGCGTGACCGGCTTTCTGGCGACGGGCCTCACTCGTCCCGAGGAAGAACTCGCAGAGCTCTGCCGCTGCGCCGAGCGCTACAAGAAGCGCGCCGAGGGCGCGGCTTGCCTTGGCGTCCATCTTGAAGGGCCTTTTTTCAATGCCGAGATGGCAGGCGCCCAGAACCCTGCGTATCTTCGCAAGCCTGACGCGGCGTTCGTGAAGCGTCTGAATGCGATTTCGTCCGTGAAGAAGGTGTCGCTTGCGCCGGAGCTTGAAGGGGCCGAGAAATGCATTCGCGAACTGAGAGAGGCGGGCATCGTGACGTCAGGCGGACATTCCGCCGCAGATTACGATACGTTCGAGATGGCGCGGGCGGCAGGAATGACTCATCTCACCCACTTTTGCAACGCGATGATGCCGATTCACCATCTTCGCCCCACAATGGTGACGGGCGGGCTGCTTGCTGACGACGTGCTTGTCGAGATAATCACGGACGGCGTGCACCTCTCCGACCCGATGATACGTCTCATCGCAAGGGCGAAGGGGCCAGATCGCGTCATGATCATTACGGACGCCATGTGCGCGGCAGGCGAGCCGGATGGCATGTATTCGCTCGGCGGCCTGCGCGTCAAGGTAGAGAAGGGACGGGCGACGCTTGCGGACGTGCCGTACGACCCGAAGGCCGTAGTCTCAAATGTCGCCGGATCCGTTGCGCTCTTCCCCGACTGCTTCCGCCGATTCGTGCGCGTTACGGGCTGGCCGCTCCATGAGGCGGTCAAGGCTGCGGGCTACAATCAGCTTCGCTCGCTAGGCATAACGGATCGCGGCGAGATTGCGCCTGGGCAAGTCGCTGACCTCGTGCTTGTCGACGATTCCCTTACACCGCGGATGACGGTTTCCGACGGGATCATTCAAACCCCTGTTGAGACATAAATGAGTACTGCTATCTGCCATTTGTCATTTGCCGTCGCGCTGATGCTTGCGGCGGGAAATCTTGACGCAGGCTTCTACCGCGTCGCAAAGGACGATTCCGGTGCGTGGCGGCTGACGGACCCGGCGGGGCGTCCGACGACTTGGCTCGGCGTGGATCATGTCAAGTTCAATGGCTTCAGGTGCGAGGCAGACGGCAACCGCATGCGCTACCGCGAAGAGAACATCCGCAAGTTCGTCACGCGCGACGCATGGGCCAGCAACACGGTCGAGAGGCTTCGCGGCTGGGGCTTTAATGCGCTCGGGGCGGGGTGCGACAACGCCGACTTCAAGGGCTCCGGGTTGGGGCGCACCGTGTTCCTGGCTCTGGGCGATTCGGCGACTGCCGACGACGAAAAGGATCACGAGCATTATCTTGCGTTAAATCTCCATACGCCGGGTACGGCGTTTCCCAATGTCTTCAGTCCCGACTTCGCCGAACGTTGCGACCGTGCTGCGGCTAAGGCGTGCACGGCCAACCGTGACGACCCGGAAGTGCTTGGGTACTTCATCGACAACGAGCTCGCGTGGGAAGGGCGCAACCGCGGCGCGACGCGTCCGTGGGGGCTTTTCGACGCCGCGTGCTCCAAGCCCGAGGGCAACACGGCGCGCAAGGCGGTGGAAAAGTTTCTCTCGGCGCGCGGACTTAAGATTAGCGATGACGTGCCGGTAGAGGTCAAGCTGGCGTTCGTGGGCGTCGTGGCCGAAAAGTATTTTTCCGCGACGGCGGCGGCAATCCGAAAGTACGACCCGAACCACCTTGTGCTCGGTTGCCGTTTCGCGGGAGCGATTGTTTCGGACGATGTCTGGCGCGCGGCGGGAAAACACTGCGACATAGTTACGCTCAACGGATATGCCAACGCGAAGCTTGATCGCGGTGAGGTTTTGTTTCGCTATCGCGACCGTTATCTTCAGATAGGCGAGGCGCTTACAAAGATCAGCGATCTCGCGGGGCGTCCGGTGATGATCACCGAATGGAGCTTCCCGGCGTTCGATTCCGGATTGCCGTGCACGCGCGGCGCCGGACAGCGCTTCGACACGCAGCTCGAGCGCGCCTGGGCGTCAGCGCTGTATGCGCAAAAGGTGCTGTCGCTCAAGTGCGTTGTCGGCTACGACTACTTCATGTGGGTGGACATGCCGGCGAAGGGCATAAGCTACAAGTTCCCCGAAGACACGAACTACGGGCTTGTCCGCGAAGACGGAACAGAGTACCGCGAACTTACGGCGGCGCTCGCGAAGGTGCAGCGCGAACTTATTAAACCACGGAATACGCTGAATACACCGAAAACTGTGAGTTCCACTGATTCTGCGATTCCGTGTGCTCCGTGTATTCCGTGGTTTCATGATGGCCTTGCCGCCATCTACGATCCTATCACGAATTCCGCCGCAAGGCTTCCGTCGTTTTCCTTTTCGAACGGTGCATACTGCGTAAAGAACGCGGCGGGACTCGAACTCAAGGGGCGTGTCGGCGGAAGCGTTCCGGTAGAGAAAATCACGCTGCGCGGCATTGATTACGGACGTCTCTCTGCGATGGTCCAGTCGCAGGGCTCGTTCAACCCGAAGAGCCGCAGCGGATACGACATATCCTCTCACGGCGTGACGAAGGTTGTCGGCGTAAGCTGGCGCGAAGCCGGAGCGCGAGGCGTGATGTCGCTTAGGTGCGATGCTGGTGTCGCCATGCTTGAAATGGAGGTTTCCATCGGACCTGAAAGCAGGAACTTCATTGCGGCGGTGAAGCGAGTCGTCAACACTGGAAACAAGCCGCTTGCAGTTGACAAGGTTCTGCTGCTGCCGCTTGCGCCGTTCAAGGAGGCAGTTGTGCCCAAGAAGGGTCCGGCGCCAGGGTTTTTCGACAGGCCGCACTGCGTCGCCGCCTGGATGCACAGTGGCACGGGGCGACATCTCGGCGTGATTACGGATTCGCCGTTCACTGAGGTCATCGACTTCTGGAAGGACAAGAGCGGCGGACGGCATCCCGACGTGTGCTTCACGCCCGACCGCCCGGCGCATGGCGGTCGTCTCGTAATCGCACCGTCAGAAGCCTGGGAGCCTGAAGCTCCTCTTCACGTGCTGATCCGCGCCGGCGAAGGGGGCGAGAAGGACTGGAACGATTTCTCGCGACGTGTCCCACGCGTTGCCGTTTCGGTCGATTTCACTCAAAGGACAAAGAAGATCAAGCCGATGCATGGCGTAGGCCAGCCGCCGTTTATCGGAAGGAACTACAAACTTTTTCAGTGTCTTAAGGAGGCGCGTGTTCCATACTCGCGGCTTCACGATGTCGGCGGCGCGGTGACGGGGCAGGGCATATACGTAGACATACCCAACCTGTTCAAGGACTTCGACGCGGACCCGGAGAATCCTGGTTCGTATTCCTTCGCATTTACCGACGATCTGCTGCACGCACTGGTCACCAACGGCGTTGCTCCGTACTTCCGCCTTGGAGTGTCGATAGAGAACTATGTCGTCGATCTTGGCCCTCGCAAGATATTTCCGCCGAAAGACAATCTCAAGTGGGCGAAAATATGCGAAGGGGTCGTGCGACACTACACCGAAGGCTGGGCGAACGGCTTCAAATGGAAGATCGACTACTGGGAGATATGGAACGAGCCGGACGGCGAGGAGCCGCCGGAGTCGAATGCCATGTGGCGCGGCACGTTCGAGCAGTACCTAGACCTGTACGGGACGGCTCAGAAACACCTGAAGGCGAAATTCCCGCACCTGAAGTTCGGAGCTTACGGCAGCTGCGGCTTCGAGTCGCTCTGCTCGAAATGGAAGCCCGAACGCTCCGCCCATCACATGCGTTGCTTCAACGAGTTTCTCGACTACGTGCAGAAAAACAAATGTCCGCCGGACTTCTTCTCGTTCCACTGCTACGGACCGTGGTGGAAGATCGAGAAGCAGGCAAACCATGCGCGGCGCGAGCTGGACAAGGCCGGGCTAAAGGACGTTCCGCTTCACCTTACCGAGTGGCTTTCGTCGCACGGCAACGGAACTGCGCGGCAGGCTGCGCTTATTGCCGATACCATCGTGCGACTGCAGGGTTCTGCCGTCGATCTCGCGACGATCTACGATGCGCGGTGCAGCTCGGGATTGTACAGTCCGCTCTTCGACCCTGCGGCGTGGGCTCCGCGCAAGGCGTATTATGCGTTTAGGGCGTTCGGGGATCTTTATGCCCTCGGCACGGAGGTGCGCACAACATGCTCCAGCAAGGATGTTGTGGCGCTGGCCGCAACCGGCAATGGCGGCGAAGCTGCGATGATGGTGGTGAATCCGACCGGCAGGGCGGTGCCGTTTATAGCTGACTTCGGTGATTCTCGCGTCAAGTCCGTGCATGTGACGGACGAAAGTCGCAACTGGTCCGAAGCCGAATGTCCGTCGGTGCTCACCCCTTGGAGCATCTGGCTCTTCAGCCTTTCAAGGCGTTGAAGAACCGCCGGGAAGGCTTCATTGCCTGGCGTTTGGCAGAAGAATCCATCCGCTGGCGGCGACGGTGGCGCCGTCTACGGTCGCAGGGCTTTCGCCGTAATTGACTATGATGGATTCACCGTTTGACCATGTCGTGCGGAAAACGCCATTGGCGACCTGCTCGTGGTTTTCCATGAACTCGTACTGGAGATGCGAAAGTCGTGCATAGGCGTCGTAGCCTTCCTTGATCTTTGCGACGGATTCCGCAAGTTCTTTGTCCGTCGCGCAGCGAAGGTCGCCGTCACCCATCCAGTTCTTCCCATCGCTCTTGAACTTCGAGTAGAAGTAGAACGTAGGTCGTCCGCCGAACTCGATGAGTTTCAGCTGCCAATACTTCTCCTGCGCCGTGAAGTTGACCGTACGCGTAAACGGATTCATCGCGAACACGCCGTTATAGACGAGCTGCGGAAACGGCGCCATGCGATCTACTAGGCCTTTGTTCTCTTCCCGGGGGTCCTTGAACGAAACGTAGAGCGCGGAGTCGAGATCTCCGGCGAAATGGTCGAACGCGCCTTCCGATGCGAATCCGCCGAAGACTTTCTTTGAGAGAGCAGCTCCCTTGCCCCACCACTTCGCGCTCTCGGCGCGGTTCAGCGGATGGCGCGGGTCGTGGCATTCGTCGGCCGGAACGATGCTCACCACGTCAAAATACCCCAGGCCCTTAAAGCCATATGCGCCCATGCGCCACATGTCGCGGCTCACGAACCTTTCGTATGCGCGCAGCGGACATATTCTGGCGCTCATGCCGCCGCCCCACGCGCCGCTGCTCTTCGGCAATCCGCCGTCCGCCGTCTTCGTCAGCCATTCCTCGTCCCATGAATCCGCAATGCGATATGCGTCGAGGTAGTTGCCGTGCGGAACGATCAGGTAGCCCATGTCGCGCACCGCCTTTACGCATGCCTTCAGTTTCTCGTCGCCGCCTAGCGTCGGTTCTGCCGGGAACGCCTGAGGCCATCTGCCGTCGTGTCCGCCGATGTTCCAGCCCACGAGGCAGAGTTCGGCGTTCTTTACGCCTGCCGCCTTGAGCGCACTGGCGATTTCCACCACACGGTCAAAAGTTACATATGGCGTTACTGGCGGCTCGACTTCGGGCGTCTGCTCCAGTATGACTGGAGGGACCGGTTTCCATGCCTGGCGTATGCGGATTTCTGGCGAATCCATGGCCTCTTTCAAGATGGCGTTCGCGGCAGCCCGTTCCTTGAGAGGCTTCACTGCGCCACGCTCCAGCTGGTAATTCCGGTAGGTGCGTGCGATGCCGCCCATTGTCGCATCACGTCCTTCAAGGCGGTGAAACTCGATTTCGAAGTCCTCGTAAGGTGACTGGCACAGTTCGCCGTCAAGGACGCAGCTCATGCGGTATTCGCCGTCCTTTGCCGTCACGCGCGTGGTGAAATAGTATTTCAAGCCTTTGACGATTGCGGCGAACGTCCGTTCGGGCGTCTTCATGCCATATACGCTCATCAGCTGCCATCTGCAGCATTCAGCTGTCCCATTATCGCATCTGAACGTGCCGCATTCGCCGCTGGAGAAAACCCAGAAGCCGTCGTCGCCCTTTTTTGCGCGGGCGAAATCGGGCGTAAGGGAGACGGACGAAGCGCCGCGAGCGAGGATTTCGGCGCGTGGGAGCGAAAAGACGGACACGCCGTCCGTTTCCGGCAGACTGCGCAATTCCTTCTCGACTCGTCCGTCAGGATAAGTCCACGCAAGTTCAATGTCCGCCCCTATGCCTGCCATTGCAGACACGGCGAACACAGATAGTATCAACGTTCGTGTCAACACCATGATAAGGTACCTTTATTGATTGCGAAACGGATTATACCAAAACCGTCTTTCCCCGGCAACGCACCGTGAGTTTATGGTATAATACGACACAAACACGAGCGTTGTATTTCTAGTGCAATGTCGTCTTGAATCTAAACGAGGAACATGCAAATGAAGAATCTGCTTGCAGTCGCTGCGTTGCTGAGCGCAGGCGCGCTTTTCGCCGACGATGCGTATATCGCGTCCACCACGAACGGAGTTGTATACTCCATTAACACGGGATACAGAATTGGGCCCACAACGGGCATCTATGCGGACTTCGAGTTCCTCGCCCGCACAGCGGACATGTTCCCCAACAACAAGTACCAGCAGTTCGTCTGGGAGTCAACGGGTGGCGGCGCGGCGCGATTCTACATTAACGGCTCGACAGGCAGTGGCCAACTTGCTTGGAACTTTACGACGAATCAAGTCTGGTCAACTACGAGCCAGACGATGGTTCCGAGAACGCGCTACCAGATGTGCGTTGACGCATCCACACGCACGGCATGGTTGGATGTTGAGGGAGTGCGAAAGTACACGGCGGGCTTCGCGCCGGGTTCCGTTGTGCCCAACTACACCGACACGGTCAAGCTTTTCAGCAACAACAGCGCGAGCGGCAACGCCGCGATGATGAAACTCTACCGTTTCACGATCACCGAATCTGGTGAAACGGTACACGACTACATTCCGGCGATCAAGGGCGGCATTGTCGGCATGTACGACCAGACGACAGGCGAGTTCCTCTATGATGTCCGCAACAGTCCCACGGCGACCTTTGAATACGGCGGCGACATCCTTGAACTTGAAGATGATCCCTACATCGAAAGCGACGGCACGAGTTTCATGAACAGCCGTTTCTTCATGAATCCCGGCGCCAAGGTGGAGATGGACTATGCGCTTGTCGGTGCGAATGCTGTTCAGATGCGGCTCTTCGGTGCGGACGGCACCGGCGCGACCTTCTTCTCCGCCTACTACATCAACGGCAGCGGCAACATGTCGTTTGGCATCGGCGACGAATTCAAGTCGTGGGCTACGACGTGCGCAACGAATCTTTATCGTCACAAGGCCGTCTTGGACGTGAAGAACGGCAAGGCATACTATATTACGCGTTTCGCAACCAACTGGACTGGCAACGCCTCCGGGCTGGGCGCGAGCATCACCAAGACCGCCGCGCATCCGATGGGCCTCTTTGGGGACATCGGCCCTTCGGGTGGCTACAGCGGTGAGTGCGGCCTGGTTGCCTACAGCAAGGTGAAGGCAAAGGTCTATCGCGTCAAGTGCTGGCAGAACGACGTGCTGGTGCATGACTACGTGCCGCACGTGAAGGGCGGTGTCGCGGGCTTCAGGGACGCGGTGGACGGCTCGTTCATCACGGGCGAGAGCCCAGCGGCGTTCTCGGCTGGCGGCAAGGGGATCGTTGTTGAGGAGGATGACGGCTATATCTCGACCTTTGGCAACAACTACAACACCGGATATCGCTACATCAACACAGGCTACACCGCGTCGGCCAACACGCGTGTCGAACTTGACTATGCAATTGCCGACAACTATCCGTCAAGTGGTTTTATCAGCAATCACGACTGGTATCTGTTCGAGGCGGTGGGATCGTTGCGGATTGACGCCTACCTCAACAAAGACGGGATGGGATGGTCTGGCGTCGACAAGAACTGGCACGGCTTCAGCGTACCTCTGCAGACAACGCAGAAGGACGTTCGGCGTACGGTGATCGTTGACAACACGGGATGGGCTGCAATCATCACGGCTGGCTTCACCAACCGCTTTGCCACCGCTACTCCGGGGTCGGCGACATACAACAGCAAGCCGCTCTGCCTTGCGGCCTCTGCAGACGGGGCTGGATTCGCACCGCTCAAGATCTATGGATGCAAAATCTATGAAGCCGGTTCGCTCAAGCGCTCCTACACGCCCTACGTAAAGGATGGCATTGCTGGGCTCCTTGATACCGTCGGTTCGGGAGGCTTTGTCTCTTCCGCCATTGCCACCAACGCGCTGAAGATCGTCGCTGGCGGGAATATCGATGGCAATTCCGGCTTTACCGATGCCTACATCGAGGGTGACGGCACGCAAACGGTCTCGACCGGCGTCACTGCCAAGCCCGGCGTCTGTTACGAGGTGGACTACCAGTTTACGCGCGTTCAGGGTCAGGCCCGTGTCTTCGGCACGGCGGAGGGAACTACGGCGAACGCGGAACTCTACGTCCAAGGCTCTGCGGATGGCAGCGGTACCGTTGCGTTTGGACATGGCGCCACATGGGGAACTTCGGGATCCGCCAGCATTGCCGCCGGCGACCTCAAGCGCCGCAAGGGCGTATTCGATCTCACTACGAAGCAATGGACGCTTGGCGAGTTCAGTGGTTCGCTCTCGGACGTGACCGAAGGCACATCGACGTATCGGATTGGTCTCTTCGCAAAAGGTGGCAACGCCGCCGGTACGTCGTTCGTTCAGAATCCGAACTTTACGCCCAAATATTCGCATCTGCGCATCTACTCGTTCCGCATCTATGAATACGTGAACGGAGTGAAGACGCTCACGCACGAGTTCCTGCCGTACAAAAAAGGGAGCGTCGTGGGCGTGTACGATACGCAGACTGGAGAGGTCAAGACGAACGGAATCCCGTCCGGAAACGACCTTACGATTTGCGGCAAGGGCGTTGACGGCTCGGAGAGGTGGATTGTCCGTCCGCAGGGCGTCATCTTGAAGTTCGGCGAATCGACGGTTATTTCCGCCAACGCCTCCGGCGCACAGGCTTACAAATGGACGAAGAACGGCAAGGCGATCGAGGGCGGTGCAGACGGCGATTTGACGGTGGAATGGGTGAAGGGCGGTGCGACGGACACCTATACCATCACGCCGGTTTACGACGTGTACGGCGAGGAAACCGATGGTGAGCCGATTTCCTGCACAGTTTTCAATCATCCGCTCGGCGTGATGATCTTGCTTCGTTGAGCGGATGCGTCTCTACCAAACACCACGGGCCTCAGCTGTCATCGTGACCTGAGGCCCACTGCATGGAGCATATGTCATGAGCAAAGCAAAGGTTTTCGTCGTTTCGATGGCAGCATTCGTTTCGTGCGGATTGCACGCGGCAGAGGTTGAGCAGGTCTTTCGTCCGGAGCGGTATTCGCGCGGCGACACGAATGTGCGCGTGCAGCAGCCTATAGACGAGGCGTCGTGGGTGTGGGCTAAGGGCAGCGACGTTTGGGGCGGGGCCGTATTCTCTGATACGCGCACCGATCCCGTGACGCTCGCCAAGATGCCGCAGTCGTTCTTCCGCTTCCGCCGCGACTTCACGGCAACGGCGGAGCCTCTGGAGATCGACATTTCCGCCGACGAGCGGTTTGTTCTGCTTCTTGACGGCAAGGAGGTTGCGAGAGGCCCGATGCGCGGGCTGCCGAATTGCTGGCACTACCAGAGCTACAGGGTGACGGGGCTTGCACCTGGCACCCATCGTCTTGAGGCGGTCTGCTGGCAGGTCGGGGAGCATGCGCCGCTCGCGCAGGTCTCTGTGCGCGGAGGCTTCATCGTAAGGGCTCACGGCGCATATGACGCGCAGCTGACGACAGGCAAGGCTGCGTGGAAGGTCGCGCCGCTTCACAACACGCGAATGACGCACAAGGGGAAGTCGGGAGCGTTCGGCGTCGGTTCGCAGTGCGAGGTCTCCGGCGCGTCGATGCTTGACGAGGAGCCGTCCGCCGATTCGTGGTCTGACGCCGTCGTTGTGCGCGGGCCTGTCAAGACTTGGGCCGGCCTTACGGTACAGGGCTGGAAGCTGTTCCCCTCGCCGCTCAAGGACTTGATGCACGAGCTGAAGACGCCTGGCGAGGTTAAGCGCGGATTCGGCGTCCTGAAGCCTGGCGCGGTCGTGTCCGCCAACACGAAAGTCTCGGCGTGGTGGGATCTCGGCAATTACTACTGTGCGTATCCGTCGCTGACCGTCTCCGGCGGCAAGGGCGCGAAGGTCAGCTGGGACTGGGCGGAATGTCTGACCGGGGCGGACGGCAAGAAGGGCGACAGGGCGGCGTTCGGCGAGGGTCTGGACATGCTGCGTCCGTTCGGCGACGTATTCCTCTGCGACGGGCGGTCGGGCGCGCATTTCTCCACGCCGTGGTGGCGCTGCGGACGGTGGTGTCGGCTGACGATAGAGACGGCGGACGAGCCGTTGACCCTCGACAAGGTCGAAATCGCCGAGACCCGCTATCCGGTTGAAATGGCCGCCTCGTTCGAGTGCGACGATCCGTTTATTATGAAGATGCAGCCCGTGTGCGCGCGCGCCCTGCAGATGTGCATGCACGAGATGTTCTTCGACTGCCCCTACTACGAGCAGCAGATGTACCCAGGCGACAGCCGCGTGCAGTATCTTGTCTCCGGTCTCTTCGACACCGAGGACCGCACGGTGCGCAACGCCATCACGCTCTACGACACCGACCGGCGCGAGAACGGCATGATCCCGATGAACTGCCCGACGCGCGGGATGCAGGACGCGCTTGGCTTCACGTGCTGCGAGGCGATGATGTTCGGCGACTACGCCTGGAACCACACGAACCGCGAATGGCTCAAGGCGCGGCTCCCTGGTCTTAACCACACGCTGATGGGGTTGGAGCTGTTCCTGAACGGCGATGGGCTGCTTGGCAAGACGCCTGGCTGGAACTTCGTCGATTGGGTTCCTTCGTGGCACGGCGGCGTGCCTCCGGATGGCGATGACGAGAAGCCGAACGCCGAGATGAATTTCCAGTACCTTCACGCTATCCTTTCGGCTGTGATTGCCGAGGAGGCGGTCGGCGACGTGTCGCTGGCCGCACACTGGCGGGCGCGCGCCGAGGCGCTCAAGGCCGCTCTCCGCAAGACGTTCTGGTGCGCGGACAAGGCTCTGTTCTCGTCCGACGTGGCGAAGACGAAGTTCAGCGAACATTCGCAGTGCCTTGCGCTTCTGGCGGACGTCGTGACGGGCGAAGAGGCCGAGCGTTGCTTCAAGGCATTGGTGGAGACGCCAGATCTCGCACGCGGCACGATCTACTACAAGCACTATCTCTTTGCGACATACTTCAAGTTCCATCGCGCCGATCTCTTCTTCGGCAACCTAGGCTTCTGGCGCGATTGCCTTGACTGGAACCTTTCGACGATCCTTGAGACGCCTGACATCAACTCGCGCAGCGACTGCCATGGCTGGGGATCGCATCCGCTCTGGCACCTGCATACGGGCGTTGCGGGCGTGAAGAGCGCCGCGCCGTTCTACGAGAAGGTCCTTGTAGAGCCTCAGCCCGCGCACCTGAAGCATGTTCGCAGCTCCACGCCGACCCCGAAGGGCGATGTGAAGCTAGACCTGGCGTTTGACGGCGAAGCGGTGTCCGGCACTGTCACGTTGCCGGAAGGTCTTTCTGGCGTCTTCCGCTGGAAGGGACGTGAAATGCCGCTCGCGGCAGGCAAGTCTTGTGACATAAGCATCTCTTCGGTCAAGTGACCTGTGTCGGGGGCGTGCAGATGATGATACGGCGATTGCTGCATGTCGTGTTGCTGGCGGTTCCCTCAGTGGCAGTCGCAGGCATTCCGCTGCCTAATCCGCAGTTCGAGACCGGCTGTGACGGCCGGCCGGAGGGGTGGCGGTTGACGGACAGCAGCGGCGGCGACTGGTTGAGGAACGGCGGGCGCGATGGAGGTGCTGCGATACGAGTGACGGGTAAGGGTTCCTCGTACTGCCAGTGGCGGTCGGATCCCGTGAAGATGGAATCGGGACGCTGTTACGCCTTTTCGTTCTGGAGCAGGGGGAACGGGTCGGGTTGCGTCACCAGCGGAATCGACGACATGAACGTGGATTGGGGTTGTGCTGGCGAACAGTGGACTCAACGCCTGAACGTGCTGCGGACTCCAGACCGGCCGGGCACCTATGCGCCGGCATTCCACCTCGGCCAGTGGATGATGGATGGCGAAGCGCTTTTTGACGAAGTGGCGTTGACGCCTGTCAAGCCAGTCTACGTGAAGGCGGGCGATATGGAGCTTGGCCACGGCGAACAGATTGACGGAAATCGGTATTCGTTCACTACGCAATATGGTGCCGTTTCGCGCAATCATGCGCGGACGCTTGCGGAGGGAACGGCGTCGTTCAATTCGGACCGATGGGACATTGGGCGCGGACGTTGCATCGCCTACCGCTTTTCACTTCCGCATCGTACATGGCGCTCCGCAAAGGTGAGCGTTACGTGCGGTCACTACACGAAGGGGACGGCTGACGTCGAGGTTTCGTGCGACGGGAAGCAATGGACAACGATTGCCGTCATCAGCAACACAACGACTAAGACGGCCGATGTTCCAGGCAGTCTTCTTCCGACAGACGCTTTGTCGCTGCGTGTGCGCGGAAACGATCCCTGCCAGCTGCAGATATACCACGTTTCCTTCGACGGTGAATTTTCTGGAGTGCCTGTGTCGGCCGTAGGCGCGACGAAATACGTGGACGAGGAATCGGGAGAAGTCGTGTGCAAGACTACAGGATGCACTTTCTTCTCTGGTGATTATGGCGAAGTCTTGCCATGCGGCGGTAAGGACGTGAATCTCTGGCGGGCGTCAAGCGGCTGGAAGATTCCACGAGTGCGTGAACTCCCGAAGAAGAAGGCCAAGGGTCTTTTCATCCAAACGGCGGCGAACGAGGCTGAAGCCGTGCAGCTCGTCGTTTCTCCGAAGGACGCCCTTGAAGACGTCCGGGTCGAGACGGCCGGTCCGCTGTCCTGCCGCTCTACCGGAAAGGAACTGTCTGCCGCCGCCGTGGAGGTGCTTCGCGTAGGATATGTGCCGGTGGATGTTCCGACAGACGAAATGGGATGCCGTGCGCTCTGGCCCGATCCTCTGCCGCCGCAGGACAGTGCGCCATTCCCTGTCGCGGCAGGGGAGACCCAGCCGTTCTGGGTGCGCGTGAAGCCGCCGAAGGGAACGCCGAAGGGCGTCTATGCCGGTTCGCTGCGGGTGGTCTGCTCAAAGGCAAAGAGCCGGCAGAAGATGACTTTCTCCGTTCCGCTGTCAGTCGAGGTGTTCGGATTCGAGCTGCCGGATGTGATGACGTGCGAGACGGCATTTGACTTTTCGCTATGGACCGTATCGAGATATCACGGCCTAAAGACCGCCGAAGAGAAGAAGATTGTCGCGGAGAAGTATCTCCGTTCGCTTGGCGACCACCACATCTCGCCGTACGATCCGGCGCTCAGCGTTAATTGGAGCGTGATATGGAAGGGCATGGATAACCCCATGACCGCCGAGCCGGTGTTCGACTGGGCGGCGTGGGACAAGGCTGTGGAAGACGCGCTTGCCAAGTATCACTTCAACACGTTTCTCATCCGCGTAAAAGGACTAGGCGGAGGCAACTATCAGAAATGGTCACAGCCGGAGTTCATGGGAATCCCTGCCGACAATCCGGCGTACGACGTGCTGATCGGAAAGTATCTTCGCGGCATAGAGAGTCACCTTGAGGAGAAGGGCTGGTTGGATAAGGCGTTTCTCTACGCATTCGACGAGCCAGAGCCGAAGCACTATCCGATCGTGATGCGGATATTTGAGACGGTGAAGCGCCATGCGCCGAAGCTGAGGCGGATGGTCACGGAAGAGGCCGTCGAGGCACTTCAAGGCGGACCGAACCTCTGGGTGCCGCTCACGCCGAATTTGCACGTCTCCGGCGAAGAGAAGGCTCGTGCTGCCGGCGACACATTCTGGTGGTACGTGTGCTGCGGACCGAAGGCGCCTTACGTCACGGAGTTCATCGACCACCCCGGCACGGAAATGCGCCTGTGGCTGTGGCAGACGTGGGGCGAGGACGTGTCGGGCATCCTGATATGGACGACGACATGGTGGACCAGCGCGAACGCATATCCCGATCCCGCCCGTCCGCAGAATCCATATGAAGACTCGATGAGCTGGTGCGCGAGCGACAGCCTCGGCAAGGGGACGAAGAGCCCATGGGGCAACGGCGACGGGCGGTTCCTCTATCCGCCGCGCACTGCGGCCCAGCCTTCGCCCACGCCAGTCCTGGATGGGCCGGTCGATTCGTTCCGCATCGAGATGCTTCGCGACGGCATCGAGGACTATGAGTATTTCGCCATGCTGAAACGGCTTCTTGTTGAACGGCGCAATCTGCCGTCCGCTCTGCGTGACAAGGCCGCCGCGCTCCTGAATGTTCCCTCGTCCGTCTATTCGTCGATGACCGAGTTCACGACGGACCCCAAACCGATGGAGACGCATCGCGAGAAGTTGGCCCGTGCAATCGAGGCGATCTTATCGCTGTAGCAATCGAGAACCGAATCTGTTGTCATTTGTACAGGCGAATTGTAGAAAGTACAGTTGATTCCGGCGCGGTTGCATTGGTATAATATGAACCAACTGGAAGGAAAAGAAATGACACACAAGGAAAGAAAAGAGGAAGTGCGCGAGATTCTCGCGCTGGACACCGATGAACTGGTGAAGCGCGCGAAAGGGCAGCTTGTGCTGTTTCCGACGCTCGACGAGGTGTACGACTATCTCGCAGAAGAGATGGTGAAGGAGTTCGCCAAGGCGGCGAAGGGCAAGAAGATCGTGAACTTCATCATGCCGGTCGGTCCGACGCAGCCATACCGCCTGATGTCCGAGAAGATTAACTACCGCCAGCTCAACCTGAAGAACGTGCGGTTCTTCTTCATGGACGAGTATGTTGACGACGAGAAGGACGAGCTGATTCCGAAGACGAATCCGCTTTCGTTCCGCGGTCAGATCGGGCCTCTGCTCTTCAACCGCATCCGTCCTGACCTGTTGATGCCGAAGGATCAGATAATATTCCCGACGCCGAAGAACATCAAGGACCTCCCGAAGATGATAAAGGACCTTGGGGGAATTGAGGTGTGCTACGGCGGCATCGGCATCCACGGGCACGTTGCGTTCAACGAGCCGGCGCCTGGCGTGGCGGAGTCGAATCCGCGCATACTGGAGATCAACGAGTTTACGCGCACGATCGACGCGACGCGTCACTGCGGCGTCGGCGGCAACCTCGAGAACTTCCCTCGCCGCGCGATCACCATGGGCATGAAGCAGTGCCTTGAAGCTCGCAAGATGCTTCTTATGACGCGCAACGAGACGACGGCGTATCTCTGGGCGAACACGATTCTCAGGATTGCCGCGCTCGGCAAGCCGGGCGACGACTACCCTGTCACCCACGCGCGCTATCACAAGAATCTGCGCATCGTCTCGGACTACGGCACGGCCCAGAAGCCCAGGTTCAACATCTGACGGATTGCTGGCAGATGTTGGGATTGCTTGCAGCATTTTTGTGTGCTGTCGGAATGCCGCCCTTGGCGTTTGACGAGGGCGGCTTTCCCATCGACTTCGCCGCAGCTTGAACTAAAGGGGAGAAAGAAATATGTATAAATGTGATTTTAGCCGGTGCCGGTCGCTTGTGACTGCGTTTGCCGTTTGTGCGCTTCTGCCGTTGGCAACGGCACGGGCGGAAGATGCGCTTGACCGTGCGGAGGCGCGGGCGCGGGAGCTTTGCGCGCGCATGACGCTGGAGGAGAAGGCCGGCGAGCTGATGGTCTACGACTACATGGATCTCGGACAGAACCGCTGGCATGTCTATACCAACATGGTCTGCAGGAACGAGATCGGCGCCATGATGCGTGTCTTGGGCGCAAAGGAGACGCGGCGGTTGCAGGAGTACAAGATGAAGCACTCTCGGCTCGGCATTCCGCTTATCGTCCACGAAGACATCACGCACGGATGGGTGACCACGCTTCCGAGCCAGATTGGCATCGCATGCAGCTGGGACGACGCGGCTATAGAGAAGGCCGAGGCCGTTGCGGCGCGCGAAGCGGCCGCAATCGGAATACAGCTTACGTATTCTCCGCAGGTTGACGTGTCAGACGATCCGCGCTGGGGACGCATCGGCTGCACGAACGGAGAGGACCCGTACCTTTCAGGACGTGTCGGCGCGGCGCGCGTGCGCGGCTGCCAGGGGCGGACGCTTGACGAGCTTGCGGACGGAGAACACATCATCGCCTGTCCCAAGCATTTCGCGGGCTATTCTTCGCTTCAGGGCGGCAAGGACTACCGCCACAAGGACTTTTCCCGCCGCGAACTTCTGGAAACGCACCTTCCTCCGTTCAAGGCGACGGTTGACGCCGGGGCGCTTTCGCTCATGAACGCATATACCGTCTGCGAGGGCGTGCCGTGCAACTTCAGCCGCCATCTCCTGAAAGAAATCCTTCGCGACCAGTGGGGCTTTCGCGGCCAGCTGATAACCGACTGGACGACGCTGACGTTTTCCATCGACGAGGGCGCGGCGACCGACGTTGAAGACGCGGCGAAGCGGGGACTGGAAGCCGGCGTCGACATGGACATGATAAGCAGGGCGTTCCTTTCGCTGCCGAAGCTTGTGCGGGAAGGCAAGGTCAGCGAGGCCGACGTCGACGTTGCAGTCGTCAGGTCGCTTGCGCTCAAGTATCTCATGGGCCTCTTCGACGACCCGTACCGCTTCTGCGACGAAAGGAAATCCCGCGAGGCGCTGATGACCGAGCGCAACAAGGCGGATGTCCTCGCCCTCACTCGCGAGATGCTGGTCCTTCTCAAGAACGACGGGACACTTCCGCTGGATGTCTCCAAGCCTGTCGGACTCACGGGGACGTGGGCGGACGATGAAGACGCCCACAGGGGCGGAATGGGCAAGGACATGTTCAACGAATATGATGTCGATCCTGGAGTCAAGACGGAAGCCCACCTGAAGATCGACACGATCAAGACCGCGATGGAGAAGCGCTGGGGTGCGAACCTCGACTACGAGCCGATGAACATGTTCAATGTCGCTCGTGGGCTTGGCGGAGGCATGCCGAAGCCAGACGTCGTGGTTCTTTCCATCGGCGAACCTACGGAATACACCGGCGAGCGCAGGGGGCGTGCCCGCATTGAGATTCCGGAATCTGAACTTGAGAACCTTCGTGCCTTGAAGCGCGCTGGCAAGAAGATCATATCAGTGGTGTTCGCAGGGCGTCCCTTCATCATGAACGAGATCGTGTGGCTTTCCGATGCGGTTGTTCTTGCGTGGTATCCGGGCGCGATGGGCGGGCAGGCAATAGCAGAAGTGCTGTGCGGAGACGTCAATCCTTCCGGCAAGCTCAGCCAGCACATCCCGTATGACGTCGGGCAGATTCCGCTCTCTTACCGCGAGAAGCGGACTTTCATCACGTGCTCCTACGCTGACATTCCTTCGAAGCCGCTGTTCCCGTTCGGCTTTGGCCTGAGCTACACAACGTTCGAGTATGGCAAGCCAAGGACAGACAAGACGGAGTACTCGATCGGCGAAAAAGTGCGCGTCAGCGTTCAGGTGAAGAATACGGGCAAGGTCGCAGGACGAGAGGTCGTGCAGCTGTACGTGCGAGATGAAGTGGCGAGCGTACTGCCGCGCGAACGCGAGCTAAAGGAGTTTACTTCCGTTTGGCTCAATCCGGGAGAAGAGAAGACCGTCGAGTTCACATTGGACGACAACGCTTTCGCACTCTACGACAAAGACCTTAAGCGCGTCGTCGAGCCTGGTGCTTTTACAATTTTCGTAGGACCTGATTCGATGACGATGAACGCTACGCAGGTTTTGCTCAAGTGAGCAGGAATGATATGAGAGTGAAAAGATGTGAATTTTCTCGGCGTGGGTTTCTGCGGCTGGGCGTTGCGGGGGCAGCGATGTCTGCGGCCGACTGGAAGCTGTGGGCGGCGGAGGAAAGCCTGCCGGCCTACTACGGCGAGCATCTTGCAAAAGTTGCCGAGCGCATACGCGCATTGTCGAAGAACTGCGATGACGCATTCTTCTTCATCACCGATCTGCACATCCCTTCTAACAGATGTGTTTCAGGGCGAATCCTCGCCAAGTTGATTGCAGAGACAGGTGTGAAGAAGGTGCTGTGCGGAGGGGACCTGACGGAAGCGTTCGGCGGCAAGGCGTCCGTCGACCGCACAATAGGCGACTACCGCGAACAGTGGGTGGCGAAGGTCGAGCGCGCGGGCGGCGAATTTTATCCGGCGAAGGGCAACCATGACTTCACCATCAAGGACAGCCCAACGGAGCAGAGCGGGTTCACGTATTCGGGAAAGGCCGCGCGCGACGTTCTGATGAACACCGCCGCCGTCAGGACGAACGCCGTAACGAATCAGGACGACCCGGAGGCGTGTTACTACTATGTCGATTGCCCGGAATCGCGTATTCGCTATATCGTAGCCGACACGACGGACAGCGTACGGACCGACCGCACATACTGGGCGGTGCAGTACGGCATGGGCGAGCGGCAGCTCAAATGGTTGGCGGAAAAGGCGTTTTCGACAATCCCTTCCGGCTGGGTTGCGCTTGTTATGCATCATATCCCCGTGACGGGAGTCGTAAGTGGCGAGAGCGGGAATTTGACTCTGTTCGCGCCGTGGCGGAATCTGCTTGAGGCATATCAGAACCGAGGCAAGGCGTCGGTCGGTGGCAAAGCGTACGATTTCTCTGGCGCGCAAGGGCGAATCGTTTGCAGCCTGACCGGACATGAGCATGCGGAGCGGCAGACGTTCCAGAAAGGGCTCTGGCACATCACGGAGCCGTGCGATGCCGCATACAGCGACTACATCGTCGGCTCCACGCCGTGGTGCAAGAATCTGCCGACGAAGGAGAAGGGCACGGTTTACGAACAGACGTTTGACGCTGTCCACATTGACAGGCGAAACAATGCGCTCTACTTCACCCGCATCGGCGGCGGCGGAAACCGCACGTTCCATCTTGACGCGCTCCGCGCCAAGGTCGGCGAGCCGCTGCAGCTCAAGGCTGCAAAGTGGATGGGCGGCGTTACGTGGGGTTGCTACGATGCAGACAGGGCAACGAAGACGCGTAACCCGAAGAACAAGTATCAGCATTTCTACGGCTATTTCAACGACGTTGCGGATATTTCGGCTGACGGCATGTTCACTGCAAAGAAGCCGGGCGAATCCATTGCGCTCGCCACCGCTTCCAACGGTGATAAGGAACTGTTTGCCGTGAGCTGCGCCAGCTGACGGAGAGAATTCATGGATCGTGCGCATTTCGTCTTGGTCGTGACGGTCGCATTGCTGTCGGCCTTCGTGGCGATGGCGGATGCGTCTGTAACGGCTGGCAACGGCGGCAAAAGCGTACGCTACTTCTCGAACGATGGTGACGATGCCGCCGACGGACTGACGCCCGGAACGGCCTGGCGGACGCTGGAGAAACTTTGCAAGGACCTGCCCGCCGGCGCAGAGGCGCGTCTTCGCCGGGGAGACGTGTTTTATGGCAAGGCGGACCTGAAGCCCGGACTAAGCGCCGAATGTCCTACAGTGCTCACGGCATACGGCGAGGGCGCGAAGCCGGAAATCTGCGCTTTCAAGGTGGCGAAGCCCGACCCCGCCGTGTGGACGCCTGCAGGCACAAACAATCTCTGGCGGATTGACCTTGGCGACTATTCGAATTTCGACGGCAACCACATGACGAGGAGCGGAAATGTCGGCTTCCTGAAGGTGGACGGCCGCATCTTCGGACGCAAGTTCTTCGCAAAGCTGAAGAAGCCGCTTGAGCGACAATGGGACTTCATCGACGACGGACGCAACCTCACCGTATGGAGCAAAGCCAATCCTGCACTTGTCGCAAAAGACATCCGCATCGCCCCGTGCATGGGCACACTGCCGTTCAGGGATCACATCGGGGTGAGCAATGTTGTCGTGCGCGGCACCGGTGCTCACGGCGCAAACGGCGGGGGCGTGGACGTTCGCTTTTTTGACTGTGAGTTTCTCGAGATAGGTGGTTCGCATCTGTATGGACACGGCGCGGGCGTGTCCCGCTACGGCAACGGCGTGGAATGCTGGGGAGGATGCCGCGACGTGCAGGTGAGTCGATGCGTGTTTGCGGATGTCTACGACGTCGGCTTCACGATGCAGGGCAGGCAAGCCCCGTTTTCCTGGGAGAACATCCACGTCACCGACTGCGTGTTCCTCAGGTGCTCGCAATGCTACGAGCTGTGGCTGAACAAATGCCGTCCGGGAATAGGCATGAAGAACTGCTCGTTCATGCGCAACCGTTGCATCGATACTGCGCGCGGCTGGGCGTATGACGTTCGCCCGGACAAGGCGAATGCCACGCCGCTTCTGATGTACACTATGGCTACGGACATATGCGACATTCTTGTGAAGGACAACATCTTCATCAACTCACGCGGATATCTCATCTTCAAGTCGGGCGGACTGGCTGACCTGCCGGAAACATACCGCATCGTCGACAACACGGTTGTCGGTCCGGCGAACCAGCCCCTCGCCTACTGCGTGGGGAAAGAAAAGGCTGCGGCCGAGGCCGTGCGCGAGAAGTCCATCCGCGCAACGAACAGGTTTGCAAGCCGCTTGGAGGACGTTGGTTCGTATTAACGGAGAGATCATGAATGCATTTGTAATGTTTGTCGCAGCGATTGCGCTTGTGCCGGCCCCGCGCGAGCAGGCTTGGCGCGATGGTGCTTGTAATTTTGCGGAGAAGGACGTTCGCTTCGTGCGAGATGCCGCGTTGCCGCCTGAGGGCTACCGGCTCGACATCGCGCCGGATGGCGTGACCGTGGCGAGCGCGGACGATGCGGGTGCGTTCTATGCCAGGAAGACGCTGAAGCAACTGGGCACCAATGCGGTTCCGTGCGGAACGGTGACGGACGCGCCGGCTTTCCGGTGGCGCGGGTTTATGCTGGACGAGGGACGGCATTTTTTCGGCAAGGAGACGGTAAAATCGCTCCTCGACCTGATGGCCGATCACAAGCTCAACGTATTCCACTGGCACCTGACCGAAGACCAAGGCTGGCGGCTAGCGATAGACCGCTTCCCTGAACTTGTGCAGTATGGGGCTGTGCGGCCCGAGTCGCCCGTACATGGATGCACTGGCAGGCCGAACGACTACCGCGGCAACGGGCAGGTCTACGGTCCGTACTTCTACACTGCGGCGGACGTGCGCGAGATCCTCGCTTACGCGAAGGAGCGATTCATCACGGTCGTCCCGGAGGTCGAGGTTCCGGGACATGCCCGTGCGCTCCTAGCGGCGCACCCCGAGTTCGCGTGTCGCGAAGGGTTGCCGCGCGTACCGCGTACGATGAACGGCATCGAAGACGAAGTCCTTTGCGCCGGGAACGACGAGGCGATCCGCTTCATGGAGCAGGTCTATGACGAGGTGTGTGCGCTCTTCCCGGGAACGTACGTTCATATCGGCGGTGACGAATGCCCGAAAAAGAGGTGGAAGGAGTGTCCGAAGTGTCAGGCCCGCATCAAGGCCCTTGGGCTCAATGATGAGGACGCTCTTCAGGCATGGGTGACGCGGCACTTTACGGACTATCTCGCGAAGAAGGGGCGGAGGACCGTCGGCTGGGACGAAATATTGGCGGGGAACCCCGGTTTGGAGACGGTAGTGCACAACTGGCGCAAGCCCGAATACGGCATTGAAGCGGCAGAGAAGGGGCATGACGTGGTTGTGTCCGCGCTTGGAGCGACGTACTTCTCCGTGTCGCAGGGCGTGAAGGAAGATCCTTTCACCTACCTCAGTCCCAAAAGGCGTTGCTCGCTCGCCGCGGCATACGCTTTCGATCCGCATGCCGGCATGACGGAAGCGGCCAAGCGGCATGTGCTTGGCGCTGAATGCTGCATGTGGAGCGAGTGCACATGGAACGAATACGATCTCGCCTTCAAGCTGTGGCCCCGTGCCTGCGCGTTTGCGGAGGCGGTGTGGACCGCGCCTGCCGCGCCGCGTGACTTCGCGGACTTCTCGCAGCGTATGGCCGTTCACCGCTTGCGGCTCATATCCGAAGGCGTCAACTGCGCTCCTTTGGAGTGAAGAGACTGGCTTGAAGCCGTGGATTTTCGGGCGGGGTTTTGGTAAAATACTTTCATCAAGATTACATTAATCCAAGGAGGGCTTCTGTCATGGATCAGAGCAGGCGCGAGTTCTTGACGAACACGGCGTGGAAGGGCGCTGCCGCAATGGCGGCGGTGGGTGCGGCCAAATGCGGCTTGGGCATGCTTCCTAGCGAACAGGCCGCATACGACAGGTACAATGCGTTGACGATACCAAGGCCCGACGGGCTTTTGGACGGCGAACCGGTGTTGCAGGTCCCGGCGCCAGACTCAATGGGCGTTGCATTCGCCGTGACTGCGCTTGCGAACGGGTTTGTGGAATTGGCGGACAACCCCCAGATGAACGGTTCCGTGCGGTTCATGGCGGAGGGAATGCCGCAGGCCGGCATCGACGACCGCGTGCTGCAGGTTCGGATGACTGGACTCAAGCCCGGCACGAGGTACTGGTACCGTGCCGGAGCGGCTAAGCTTGAGCACCCGGTCGGCTACTGGACGAAGCCGTCGGAGATTGTCTGGAGCGCGGTCCACACGTTTGTCACCCCCGGCGAAAACGCGCCTTCCCACTTCGGCATGATGTGTGACACTCACGCTCACTTCGAACAGATGGGGAAGATCACGAAAAAGTACCGTGAGCTTGGCGTGCCGCTGATGGTCTGGAATGGCGACATTCCTCACAGCCTCACGAACAAGCGTGAGGATTTCGTGAAGCACTATCTCGTGCCACCGCACAACGCCGGATACGCCGCGGATACGCCGATCATCTTAAACCGAGGCAACCATGACTACCGCGGCACTGCGGTGAAGCGTCTGGGCGAAGTAATGATGCCGCGTCTGCCTACGGAACGTTCGATGCGCGATTTTGCGCTTGACCGCAACTTCGCGTTCCGCATGGGGGAAGTCGCGCTTATCGGGCTTGATACGGGGGAGGACAAGCCCGACCATCACCCTGCCAACGGAGGGCTGTCAAGGTTTACGCCGTTCCGTATCGCGCAGGCGACGTGGCTCAAGGACCAGTTCAAGCGTCCGGAGATCGCCAACGCTCCGTACGTCGTTGCGTTCGTGCACATACCGCTGATCGAGCTTTGGCCCGGAGCCAATCCCGGCACGCTGCTTGAAGACTATGCCGTATGGCAGAAGGAGTGCGCAGACCTGTGGGGCCCGATCCTCACCGAGAACAAGGCGCAGCTTGTCCTTGCCGGCCATATCCACCGCTATCGCTACGATGCCGCCACGTCGACACGTTCGTGGGCGGAGATAGTAGGCGGAGGACGCGGGGACAGTACGTTCCAGACGCTGGTCGAGGGAAAGGTCGAGAACGGGCGGCTCGTGATGCGCGTCTACAATACCGATGCCGGAACTATAGTCGGCGAACATTTCTTCGCCCCGCGTGCATAGCGCCACTGCGGAAAAGGAAAGCAAGAAGGATAAAGGAGGTCGTTCATGATGACAAGAAGGGATTTCCTGTCCGCATCTGCACTTGCTGCAGGCGCGTTCATGACTGATGGCTGCGTTACAGCATCGGCGAAGTGCCGTCCGCAGGTTGCGGCGCAGCTATACTCGATATGGAAGATATTCTGGAAAGAGCCGGAGAAGTGCCTCGCTGCCCTGAAAGCCGGCGGATTCGATGGCGTTGAGTTCGCCGGATACGAGAACCACACGGCTAAGGAGATACGCAAGCTTCTTTCCGATGCCGGACTGAAGGCCGCCGGCACGCATGTGAACGGCGACATCGATCTCGTTGGCGACGGGCTTAAGCGTTCTCTTGACTTCTGCGCCGAGGCTGGGATCGAAAGCATAACGACGCCTCACGCGAAGCGCGACTCAGCCGACGCCTACCGCCGCTTCGGACATGACATGGGGCTGGCGGCGGAGGCCGCCGCGCCTTACGGCATAAAGGTTGGAGTCCACACGACATACCATCACTTCACGACTGTCTACGATGGCGGTCTGACGGCATGGGACGTCATCTACAGCGATGCGTCGAAACTTCTTCAGCAGCAGATTGACACGGCTAATGCGCTCCACACGGGCACTGACGTGGTTGCGCTACTGAAGAAATACAGGAACCGCCACCACTCGATCCACCTGAAGGAGAACGTGCCTACGGTGTCCGGCATCTTCGGCGAACGTCCGACGGACGGCGGACCGATCATTCCGTGGGACGATGTCTTCGACTACATGTCCACCGAGCCGGGATGCAAGTGGTACATCATAGAGGCGGAAGGCAAGCCCGACTCTCTCGAGCCTTGCATAGCTAATTGCCGTTTCGTGATGAAGGAGCTGGAGAGATGTCGCTTGTAAACATGGCTGAGATGCTGCGTGAGGCGCGAAACGCGCATCGCGCCGTCGGTGCTTTCAACGTTACGAACTACGAGACGGCTGCGGCTGTGCTGAAGGCCGCAGAGGCCGAGAACGAGCCTGTCATAATACAGCTTTATATGCGCCTCTTCGATACTGGCAAGGCATACGACCTCGCTGGGACGCTTCAGCGGCTCGCTTTCCGTGCGAAGGTTCCGGTAGCCCTGCATCTCGACCACGGCAACACGGTGAAGCAGGCGACGGACGCCCTCGCATGGGGCTACACATCGGTCATGTACGACGGTTCGCGTTCGCCGTACGACGAGAACGTGAAGTGGACGAAGCACGTTGCCGACTACGCACACGCCCTCGGGGCCACGTGCGAGGGCGAGATAGGCCATGTCGCCCAGGGCGACGAAACTGCACTGACTGACGTGGACGAGGCCGTTTCGTTCGCAAAGGCTACGGGCGTGGACGCGCTTGCCGTCTCGATCGGCACGGCGCACGGCTACTACAAGGCGGAGCCAAAGCTCGACATAGCGCGCTGCGCGGCGATTGCGGACGCCCTGCCTGACGTCCCGCTCGTCCTGCACGGCGGCAGCGGAACGCCGCTTGCGGACGTGAGAAGGGCAATTGAGAGCGGCATCGCCAAGGTGAACATCGCCACGGAGTTCCTTGACGGCTACATCAAGGCGACGCTCAAGGTCTACGGCGATCTTCAGGGTGCGTTCGTGCCGCCCGACAAGCTGGCGGACCCGATCATCGACGCCTGCGCCGCGCACGTGCAGCGGCTGATAAAGTTCTTTGCAGGAAGATAAGGCGGCAAACGAAAGGTCGAAATGACGGAAACGAAGACTGATTCGCGTTACAAGTGGGTGATGCTCGGCCTTCTGGCGGTCACCTACTTCTTGATGCATGCAACGCGCCAGGTGTTCAACGCGTCATTCACGGATATCAAGGCTTCGCTGCCGGGGCCCACGGACGCCGAGTGGGGCTTCACGCGCACGGCGTTCCTCTTCGCTTACGGCCTAGCCGTGCCGCTCGCAGGTATCGCGGCGGATATGCTCAGGCGCAAGTGGGTTGTCGTTGCAGGCGCGCTGTTGTTCTCGCTGAGCGTGTTCGGCACGGGTTATGTTGAGGGCTTTGTTGGAATGCTCGTCATGTACGGGCTTATGAACGGCATAGGCCAGTGCATGATTCCCGCGTCCGCAAGTTCGCTGATCGCGCAATATCACACGAAGACTCGCTCGACAGCGCTTTCAATCTACCAGACAGGCCTCTACTTTGGCATCATACTTGCGAGCGCGCTGGCTGGTTGGTTGGGGTCGGTTTCGCCGGAGTCAGGCTGGCGCTGGGCGTTCTGGGGATTTGGCGCAATAGGCATCGCCTGGACATTCGCGCTCGTGTTTCTTTTGCGTGACACCCCGCCGCTTGTCCAGAAGGGCTGTGAGGATCGTGCGAGTTTCAAGGAGGCCGCGCTCGCGATGGTCTCCAAGCCTACCGCTCTTCTACTGACTTTTGCGTTCGGCATGCTGGTTTTCGGGTCGAACTGCTTTCGGACGTTCCTGCCGCACTTCCTTCGCCAACCAATAGGTGCTGGCGGATTTGAGTTGTCGTCGGCATCTGCCGCGCTCCACTCTGTGGTGTGGTTCTACATCGGTTCCTTCGTAGGCATCGGGACAGGAGCGCGCCTTTCAGACCGTCTTGCGCACAGATTCCCCGCAATCCGCATCAACATGCTCTGGATAGGTCTTGCGATTTCCGCGCCAGCCATGGCTGCGATGGTCTATATGCCGAATCTTTGGCTCTGCTGTTTCATGACGTTCGTCTTTGGAATCGGCGGCGGTTTATTCGACTGTTCGCTCTACTCCGGGTTGTTCGAGGTCGTGGCTCCTCGTTACCGTGCAGCCGCTATGGGCGTATACCTTTGCGGTGCGTTCCTGATTGGTTGCCCGGCTACGGCCGTACTGGGCTATGTCGGGCAACACTTCTCGTACCAGCACGGTATCGCCATGTTCGGCGGAACGTATGCAATCGGCGCCATTGCGGTCATTATCGCACGCGTGTTCTTCTTCCGCCGCGACCGCTGCGAAGCCTAAGGCGACCGCGCCTTGGCGCAATAAGTTCAACAACTGAGCGTGGCGAAATGGTATAATACGCATCATGAGAACCTACAACTGCGTTGTCTGCGTCAAGCAGGTGCCGGACACCAAGAAGGTGACGGGCGATGCCATGAAAGCAGACGGTACGATCAACCGGGCGGCTTTGCCGGCGATATTCAATCCGGAGGACAGGAATGCGCTTGAAGCCGCGCTCTATGTCAAGGAAACCTATGGCGGAACGGTCACCGTCGTCACGATGGGGCTGCCGGCGGCAAAGGCGGTCCTGCGCGAGGCGCTGATGTGCGGAGCCGACAGGGCGGTGTTGCTCACCGATCGCAAAGCCGCCGGCTCCGACACCCTGGCGACCAGCTACATACTTTCGCAGGCTGTCAAGAAGCTCAACCCCGACCTCGTATTCTGCGGACGCCAGGCCATCGACGGCGACACGGCGCAGGTCGGGCCGCAGATTGGCGAAAAGATCGACTACGCGGTAGTGACGTACCTCGAAAAGCTGGCGCTGGACGGAGACTCCGCCGTGGCGACGCGTGACATCGGAACTGGTATCGAGACTTGCCGCGTGCAGTTGCCCGCTCTTTTCACGGTCACCGAGAAATTCGGTGAACTGCGTCCTTTCCAGATGCGCAGGGTGATGAAATACAAGGACGCCGAGCCGGAGGTCCTCTCGTGCGACGACGTTGGCTGCGCGCCGGAGCGCTGCGGCTTCGCCGGGTCGCCTACGAACGTCAACAAGATCATGTCCGTAGTGCTGGCCGGCGGCGAGTTCAAGGAGATCCCGGCGACGGACGAAGGAATCGGCGGGCTCGTGAGCGAACTGATTGCGGACCATACGATCGGTTAAGGAGGGTTTATGGATCGTACGAAGGGTGAAGTCTGGGTGTTCGCCGAGCAGGAGGAGGGCAAGCTCTCCGACGTGCCGTTCGAACTGCTTGGCAAGGCGCGCGAGCTGGCTGGCAAGCTTGGCGTTAGGGTCGGCGCCGTGCTGATGGGAGACGGGGTGGAGCCTCTCGCAGGCAAGCTGATCGCAGGCGGGGCTGACGTTGTGCATCTCGTTGAGGATCCCGCGCTAAAGGTGTTTCGCAACAAGGCGTACCGTCATTCGCTCGTTGAGCTGGTGAAGGAGTGCAGTCCGCAGATCGTCATCTTCGGTGCGACGCACATGGGACGCGACCTTGCGCCGTCCGTCGCCTCTGCGTTGCAGTGCGGCCTTACGGCAGACTGCACGGACCTCCAGATAGGCGATTATACGGACAAGAAGTGCGTCTGTGACGGAGGCGAGCCGAAGGTCGTCAAGAATGTCCTTCTCCAGATTCGCCCGGCGTTCGGCGGCAATATCATAGCGACGATCGTCAACCCATACAACTGGCCGCAGATGGCTACGGTTCGGGAGGGCGTGATGAAGCCTCTGGAGGCGGACGTGTCGCGCAAGGGCGAAGTCGTGCGCCATGACGCTCGTCTTGAAGGGGTGAAGATTCCGACGGAGGTCCTGGAGATCGTCCGCAAGGCGTCGTCCGTCAACCTGAAGGGCGCAAGGATCATCGTGTGCGGCGGCGCGGGCGTGGGGTCGAAGGAGAACTTCGCGCTTCTCCACGAGCTTGCGGCAGCGCTAGGCGGCGCGGTCGGCGGGTCGCGCGCGGCGGTGGACCTCGGCTACTGCGAGCACGAGCGGCAGATCGGCCAGACGGGCGTCACGGTGCGTCCGGCGCTGATGATAAGCTGCGGCGTATCCGGCGCAGTGCAGCACCTCGCCGGGATGCAGGACTCGGCGAAGATCATCGCTATCAACACCGACAAGGACGCGCCGATATTCAAGGTCGCGCACTACGGCATCGTCGGCGACCTCAACGTCGTAATTCCCAAGCTGATTAAGTCCATCAAGCAGAAGGGCGGCTGAACCATGGGTAATTTCTACGAAGACAACAAGGACATCGCGGCGACGATAGACGCGCTCGACCTTACGGAGGTCGCGACGCTGTTGGAGGAGAACTTCCGCTTTGCCGAAGAATATGACTTCGCGCCGAAGGATGCGGCGTCCGCCATCGACAACTACAAAAGGGCGCTCTCCCTCTGCGGCGACGTCTGCGCCAACCGCATCGCGCCGACTGCCGAGGAGACGGACAAGGTCGGGAACGTCCTCAACGACGACGGGACGGTCACCTATGCGCCAGGCATCAAGCTCGCAATCAAGCTTTTTGGCGGCTCCGGCCTCATGGGGGCGACGATCCCCTACAGGCTTGGCGGGCTTAACATGCCGTGTGTGGTTCTGACGGCCTTGAACGACATCGTTTCACGAGCCGACGCATCGCTCATGAACATGTTCGGACTGCAGGGCATTGCCGAGACGATCAATGCGTTTGCCGACGAGGACCTGAAGCAGAAGTATGTGCCGAAGCTTGTCACTGGCGAATATACCGGTGCGATGGTGCTTACCGAACCAGATGCCGGGTCCGACCTGCAGAGCGTAAAGGTGTCGGCGCATCAGGACGCGGACGGCAACTGGTTCGTGAACGGCGTCAAGCGCTTCATCACCAACGGCTGCGGCGACGTCCTCATCGTTCTCGCCCGTACCGAGCCTGAGTTCTCCGACGGACGCGGACTCAGTTGCCTGCTCGTGGAGAAGGGACCGTGGGTTAAGGTGCGTCGTCTGGAGCATAAGCTCGGAATCAACGGTTCGCCAACATGCGAGCTCGTGTTCAACGAGGCTCCTGCGAAGCTGATAGGCCAGCGCAAGCGCGGACTCATCACGTACATTATGGCGCTCATGAACGGCGCCCGCATGGGCATTGCCGCGCAAGGAACAGGCATCGGCGAGGCAGCGTACCGCGCCGCGCGCGACTACGCGGCGAGCCGCAAGCAGTTCGGCACGACGATCGACACTTTCCCTGCTGTGCGCGATCTCCTCTCCGGAATGTCCGTTGACGTGCAGGCAAGCCGTGCTCTCGCCTATTACGCGGCGAAGTGCGTCGATATGGAAACCGGACTTTCCCGCGCGTTCGATAAGGCAAAGGGCACTCCGGAGGCGCCGGCGCTGCGCACGCGCATGAAGCTCTACGGCGGCTTCAACAAGATGCTCACGCCGATGGCGAAGTATTTCGCGTCCGAGATGTCCATGCGCGTCTCCAACGGTGCGGTTGCCGTTCTCGGCGGTTCCGGATACATGAAGGACTATCCGGTCGAGCGCTATCTGCGCGATGCGCGCATCACGACGATCTACGAAGGAACGTCGCAACTGCAGGTAGTGGCGGCAATCGCGGGCGTTACCGGCGGGCTGGTCGCTGCTGTCATAAACGACATTCTTGGAGAAGGCTGGTCGTCGGCGCACCCGCGCATGGCGACGCTTCTCTCATTGCTTGACGAGGCAATCGCGTACGTGAAGGGCCGCGAGGACGCAAAGGACTATCACGACCTCTCGGCGCGGCGGCTCGTCGACGCCGGCATAGCGCTTGTGGTCGCCGCGCTCTTCGTGAAGTTGGAGGAGAAGGGCGTTGCCGGCAAGCACGAGGCGCTTTGGTACTGGTTGAACGTGGAGTTCCCACGCGTGCGCGCCGGGCTCGAAGTCGTCAAGGGCGGCTATGCTGGCGCAGTGACTGACTTCGAGGCGCTTGCTCCTGCGGTGCCCAACCTTGACTGAAGGGGCTGCATGGACATAGCAGACTTGCTTCGTCCGGCGGGAGTGGTGCCGGTGATCGTCATCGAACGGGAGGATCAGGCGGTTCCCCTTGCTCGTGCACTGGCTGCGGGCGGGTTGTCCGTTCTTGAGGTGACGTTCCGCACTGCGGCAGCGGCAGGTGCCATAGCGGCTATCCGCCGTGATGTTCCCGAGGCCGTGGTCGGTGCCGGAACGCTTCTGACGGTCGAGCAAGTGCGGGCGGCGAAGAGGGCTGGTGCGGCGTTTGGCGTGGCTCCGGGTTTTGACCCTGTTATCGTCGACGAGGCGAAGAGTCAGCTTCTGCCGTTCTGTCCCGGTGTGGCCACTGCAAGCGAAGTCTCGCAGGCCCTTACTGCTGGCTGCAGCACATTGAAGTTCTTTCCTGCCGAGGCTGCCGGCGGAGTGAAGATGATAAAGAACCTGCTGGGGGCCTTCCGCTCCGCCGGAGTGCGCTTCATGCCGACGGGCGGGGTCAGTGCAGGCAACCTAGCGGACTATCTTTCCGTACCTGAAGTGATCAGTTGCGGTGGCACTTGGATTGTTCCGAAGGCCTCGCTGGCGGCAGGTGACTACGCCACAATCGAGAAGCTGGCGTCCGAAGCGGCGTCAATCGCACGGCGCGTCCGGTGCGCTTGAACGCGGCAGCGCGCAGATTTTGGTATAATACGCCGTGTGGAACGGGATACGACAGTAAGGCCGGCGACGCTGAAGGACGCGGAGACGATCTATGCGCTCATAGACCGCCACCGCGACGAGCTGGTGCCGCGGTCGCTCGGCAACGTAGTCGAGTCGATAGACAGGTTCGTCGTCGCCGAGTGCGACGGCGAGACTGCCGGTTGCGCCGCCTACCAGATACACCCTGAGATCGGCGATGCCGAAGCCGCGACGGTTGAGATAGTGTCCGTCGCCGTCGATCGGCATTTCCGCATGCGCGGAATCGGGCGGAAGCTGGTGGAGGCCGTCGTGGACGGAGTGCGCCGGTTCCGTCCGCACGAGGTGATGGTCCTTACCTTCGCGCCTGGATTCTTCCGCAAGCTGGACTTCGAGGAGTTTCCGAAGACAGAGATCATGCACAAGCTCTATACCGGGTGCATCAACTGCACGAAGCACGCCAATCCGTACACGTGCCCTGAAGTCGCGATGCGGCGCAGGCTGGAATCTTGAACAAGTCAACAAACCACAACCAACCAAGGAGCAAACAGAAGATGAAGTCGGTCAAAGACAAGGGAGTCGAAGGCAAGGTGATCGTGTGCACGGGCGCTGCAGGCGTCCTCTGCTCGTCGATGACGGAGGACCTGCTCCGGCACGGAGCGAAGGTGGCGGTACTTGATCTCCGCAAGGACGTCGCCGACAAGTTCGTCGCATCCCTCGCGAAGAAGGGCCTGAAGGATTGCATCGCCGTCGAAGCGAACGTGCTCGACAAGGATTCGCTGGAAGCGGCGAAGAAGGTGGTCCTGAAGAAGTGGCGCCGCATCGACATCCTCATAAACGGCGCAGGCGGCAACCACCCGAAGGGCACGACGCCGGCCGAGCAGATGACCAAGGGCGTCCCGCTCGAAGACACGTTCTTCGGGCTCACGGCGGAAGGCTTCGAGTTTGTTAACAGGCTGAACCTCGTCGGCACGATCCTGCCCTGCCAGGTGTTCTGCAAGGAGATGCTGAAGAGGGGCGGCGCGGTGCTGAACTTCTGCTCGATGGCGGCTTACCAGCCGCTCACCAAGGTGGCCGCATACGGCGCGGCGAAGGCCGGCATCATGAACTTCACGCGGTTCCTGGCTACCCACCTGGCGCCGATGGGGATTCGCGTCAACGCGCTCGCGCCCGGGTTCTTCATCACGAACCAGAACCGCTTCCTCATGCTGGAGAAGGACGGCAAGACGCTCACCGCGCGCGGCAACAAGGTGATTGCCAAGACGCCGATGCGCAAGTTCGGCCAGCCGAGCGACCTGCACGGCGCGGCGCGCTTCCTGCTCTCCGACGAGGCGAGCTTCATCACGGGCGTGACGCTGCCGGTGGACGGCGGCTTCGTCTGCTATTCGGGCGTCTGATCCCGATGAGAGACCGTCCGGACCGCCGCGACCACAAGGGTCCCCGCGAGCTTGTCTCCGGGGGCGAGTGGCTTTTCGGACGGAATCCCGTTGAGGAGGCCCTGGCTGCCGGGCGGCGGACTTGCTCGGAGGTTGTGCTGCCTCCGGCCTCGCCGGACGAGGATGGCCAAATCCGCCGAATCCGTGACGAGGCCCGTGCAAGGCACCTGACTATCCGCACCATGACGCGCGACCAGCTTGATCGCCTGACCAGGTTCGGACATCATCAAGGTGTAGCTTTAAAGACTTCTGGTTACCCGTACGTAGGTTTCGACGAGATTGTCGCAGCTGCAGAGGCTGACGAAAACGCCATCGTTCTCGTGCTGGACCACCTCGAAGACCCGCAGAACGTCGGCTCGATACTGCGGACTGCCGCAGCGGTCGGCGTTACCGGTGTCGTCATTCCCGAGGACCGCGCCTGCGGCATCACGCCGGCAGCGGTGCGTGCCTCCGCCGGCGGTGTGGAATACGTGCGCGTCGCCCACGTCGTAAACCTGCCGAGGGCGATGAAGGCACTGCAGGAGGCAGGCGTGTGGATTACTGGACTCGACTGGGGCGACGACGCCAAGCCATACACGAAGCTAGACTTCAAGGGCCGCGCAGGCCTTGTCGTCGGCGCGGAGGGGACCGGACTCTCCCGTCTCGTCCGCGAGACCTGCGACTTCATCGGCGTGCTGCCGATGCCAGGCGGATTTGAATCGCTCAACGCCGGCGTGGCGGCGGCCGTCGCGCTCTACGAGATAATGAGGCAACGTTCATGACCGTTCTCAAGCTCAATCGAGAATTCTTCCTGCGTCACCTTGGCGTGGCCGTTCTTTTCTTCTGCATGGGCTGCTGGTTCGGCTACGACGGCTACGTAGCGTACCCCGAGCACGATGAAGCCTGGTTCGAGGCGCAGCATCTCCGGCGCGACAACGCAATAAGGAGGCAGAAAGAATTCATGGTTCTGGCATTCCTTGCGTCGGCTTTGGTAGGCGGGCACCTCTGGGCCGTCTCGCGACTTCGTTTCGCGTTTGATGACGACGGTTTCGTGTTCCGCGGCAAGCGGACCGCATACGGCGACGTGAAGACGGTGGACCGTTCCAAGTGGGAGAAGAAGGGCATCGTTAAGGTCGACGGCATAACCCTCGACGCCTGGCATCACACGGGCGTCAAGGAGTTCGAGGAGAAGCTGAAGCGGTGAGACGGCTATGCCTGTTCGTTGCAAGCGGCCTCGGCCTCGGCCTCGTCGCGCCGTTCGCCCCGGGAACGTTCGGGTCGCTCCCAGGCGTAGCGCTAGCCTACTTGACGACAGCGCTGGCGCTTCCCCTGCAGATCGCGGTCTGCGCCGTACTTGTGCTTCTGGCGGTCCCGATATGCGGTGCGGCGGAACGCGCGTTCGGCATCAAGGACGACGGACGCATAGCGGCTGACGAATGGATGCTCTATCCGGTCGCGCTCATCGGCATTCCGCTCGCATCGCTTCCGTGGTGGTCGATGGTCGTGTACTTCTGCGTAGTACGTGCCGTGGACATACTGAAACCGTGGCCGTGCCGCGGGCTGCAGGCTCTTCCGGGCGGCTGGGGCGTCGTTCTCGATGACCTTGTCGCGAACCTTTATTCGCTGGCGGTCAATTGGATGATTGCCGCAAGTATGTTATAATAGGCGGCGATGAGAATACTTACTCGCTACGTCCTTAGGGAGTTCCTGGTCCCGCTGTTCTACTGCCTGACCGGGTTCATCTCCATCTACGTGCTGTTCGACCTGTTCGGGTCGTTCTCGCGGATGGCGGCGGCGAAGCTTTCTACGAAGACTGCAGTACTGTACTTCTGCGGATATCTGGCCCCCTATTTCCATTACATCGTGCCTGCCGCGCTGATGCTGGCCACACTCTACACCATGTGGAGCTTCTGCCGCCACTCGGAAATCGTCGCCATGCGCGCGAGCGGCGTGAGCTTCATCGCAATCGTCCGTCCGCTCCTGGCCGTTGCGCTTGTGATGGCGGCTTGCGTGGCATACGTGAACGAGGTCTTCGTGCCATGGAAGGCGCAGTGGGCGGCGCAGATGAAGAAGGACCGCTTTGACCAGACCACCATGGCGAAGGGGGACAACATCGTCTTTCGCAACGCGAAGGAAGGCCGGATATGGAACATCGACGCGTTTCGCGACGACGAGGGGAAGAGCCTGTCGAACGTTCAGGTCACGATCGACCGTCCGGGCGGAGGGCGGTGCATGAGCGTGTCTGCGCCGAGGGCCGACTACCTTGACGGCGAGTGGTGGTTCTTCGGTCCCAAGGTGCAGCATTACGGTGCGCAGGGCCAGGAGATTGCGACGCCGACCCCGGAGATGGATGCGCTGCCGCTTCGTTGCTTCAGCGAGTTCGGAGAGCGTCCTACGGACTTCGTGATGCAGAACCGTCCGTGGAAGTTCAACTCCGTGCAGGACCGCCTGCGCTATCTGCGCACCCACCCGGAGCTTTCCGCCGAGGCCCGGCGCGACTGCGTGTATGACGTCTGGGCGCAGATTGCGGCGCCATGGGCATGCATCGTGATCACGCTTTTTGCGATTCCAGCCGGCATCGCGTCGGGAAGGCAGTCCGTCTTCCGCGGAATCATCGGCGCCCTGGCCATGTACTTTTCGTTCTACGGCGTCGTAATCGCCGGCATGGTCGCCGCAAAGAACGGATGGTGTCCGGCAATCCTTGCCGCGCTTTTCCCGTATGCTCTCTTCCTGGCGCTGGGCATCCGTGCGTTCTGGAAGCAGCGTTGACAAGGCGGAAGGGAATTTGGTAAACTATCACTCGTCGTATGAACAAGAGCTATCAGATCGAGTGGTTTTACTACTTCGGCTTTACGTCGGGGCGGGTCTGCTAGTGCTGCGTTCAGATGACATCGGTCATGAATGAAGACAACGGCCCCGCTCCACGAAAGCGAGGCCGTTTTTCGTTCTCGGCCATTCTCCGCAAGAAAGACGATCAAAGGGAAGAGTCAATCGAATGAAAAACCTGGAAGAGGCACGGAAGGAAATAGACGACATCGACGGACGGCTGGTGCCGCTCCTCAAGCGGCGTCTTGAAATCGCTGGCGACGTGCTGCGTGCCAAGATCGAGAAGGGTCTGCCTATTCTCGATCCTGCGCGCGAGCGCGAGGTGATGGTACGGGTCGCCGAGGAGATCGGCGCGGACATGGAGGACGAGGCGCGCCTCGTCTTCACCACGCTGTTTGCGATTTCTCGTGCGCGGCAGCGTGCCGCGCTTCCGGACAGGTGCGCGCTCGGAACGGAAATCGCCGATGCGGTCGCTGCCGCCGGCGGCAAGTCTTTTCCTTCGCGCGCTACGGTCGCCTGTCCCGGCACCGAGGGAAGCTATTCGCAGCAGGCGCTGTGCGCGATGGTCAAGTTCCCGTCCATACTCTACTTCAAGGGATTCGAGGACGTGTTCATGGCTGTAGAGAAGGGGATGTGCGACTACGGCGTGCTGCCCATAGAGAACTCGAAGGCCGGCAGCGTTACCGCGGTCTATGACCTGATGGCACGGCACTCGTTCCGGATCGTACGTGCGACGCGCCTGCGGATTCACCATGTGCTGCTTGCTCCGAAGGGCGTGCGGATTTCCGACTTGCGCGAGATCACTAGCCACCCTCACGCGCTCGCCCAGTGCGCAAACTTCCTCGCCGCCAATTCCAAAATCCGGTGCGTGCCGGCGTCCAACACGGCTGCGGCGGCTAAAGAGCTTGCCGCGTCGGGGCGCCGCGACGCCGCCGTGATAGCATCCCGAGAGTGTGCGGCGCTTTACGGGCTCGAGCCGATTGCCGAAGAAGTCTCCGACACCACCAGCAACTTCACCCGCTTCATCTGCATATCAAAGCGCGGCGAGATATATCCGAAGGCAAACAAGATGTCGCTGCTGATGAGCCTCGGGCACAGGCCTGGAGCCCTGGCCGATGTGCTGGTGCGCTTTGCCTCAATTGGCGTCAATCTTACGAAGCTCGAGTCGCGGCCCGTGGAAGGATCGGACTTCGAGTTCCGTTTCATCTTCGAGTTGGAGGCGTCGGTCAACGACGAGCGGACGGTGCGGCTGCTTACCGGTCTTGCCAACGATCCGGATATCGAACACTTCACGTTCCTCGGCGCATATGAGGAATGATGCGCCGAACTGCCATTTCATGTAAAACAAAGGAATGCCGAAATGATAATCGTACTGAAGAAAGATGCGGACAAGGGCCAGGTCGAGTCGCTGCTAGGCTGGCTAAGGGCGCGGAACATCAAGCCGAACGTCTCTACGGGCGACCGCGAGACGGTAATCGGCTGCGTAGGCGACGTAGCGAAGATGGACATCGGGCTTGTCCAGGCGCTCAGCGTCGTGGAGAGCGTACAGCGCATACAGGAACCGTACAAGGCGGCGAACAGGAAGTTTCACCCGGAGGATTCCGTCGTCGATTGCTCGGGCATGAAGATCGGCGGAGGCAACTTTCAGGTGATCGCAGGGCCGTGCAGCGTGGAGTCGGTCGAGCAGATGGTCGGCATCGCAAAGAGCGTGAAGGCGTCAGGCGCGACGCTGATGCGCGGCGGTGCATTCAAGCCGCGCACGTCGCCTTACTCGTTCCAGGGCCTCGGCAAGCGCGGGCTTGAGATTCTTCTTGAGGCAAAGCGCGAGACGGGCCTGCCGATCGTAACGGAGCTTATGGCGATCGAGCACCTGCCGCTCTTCAACGACGTGGACGTCATACAGATCGGCGCCAGGAACATGCAGAACTTCGATCTCCTCAAGGAAGTCGGCTCGATGTCGAAGAAGCCGGTTCTCCTCAAGCGCGGCATGAGCGCGACGCTGCAGGAGCTGCTGATGAGCGCCGAGTACATCATGGCGAGCGGCAACCCGAACGTCATGCTTTGCGAGCGCGGCATACGCACTTTCGAGACTGCGACGCGCAACACCATTGACCTTACGGTGATTCCTGTGCTGAAACGACTCTCGCACCTTCCTGTCGTGATCGACCCGAGCCATGCGACCGGATACGCGCATCTCGTAGAGCCCGTCGCAATGGGTGCGACTGCGATGGGGGCGGACGGACTCATCATCGAGGTCCACAACGATCCGCCTCACGCGCTGTGCGACGGCGTCCAGTCGCAGACGCCGGAGATGTTCGCTGAAACGATGAAGAAAATCGCGGCGATCCGTCCGCACGCCTGGCGGAGAGCCTGAGATGACCGTCGGCATACGCGGCATGGGCCTTATAGGAGGCTCCTTCGAGAAGGCGTTCCGCAAGGCAGGACACGAGGTCCTAAACCTTAAGGACGCCGCGCCGGAGGCGGTCGCCTCGTGCGGACTCGTAGTCGTATGCCTTCCGCCGCGGTTCGTCGCGCCGTGGATTCGTGAACATGCCGGCGAGTTCGCCGCTGATGCGTTAGTCACCGACGCAGCTGGCGTGAAGGGCGTTGTCTGCCGCGAACTGGCGGACATCACGCGCGTGGCGCGCTGGACGTTCATAGGCGGACACCCGATGGCCGGCAAGGAGGTAAGCGGCTACGAGAACTCCGATGCCGCGCTCTTCAATGGCGCATCGATGGTGCTTACTCCGTACGACTGGACGCCGCCGGCAGCCGTGGAACGCCTTAAGGAGCTTTTCGCGCCCGTCGGCTTCTCGCGCTTCGTCGTAACCGACCCCGATCGCCATGACGAGATGATTGCCTACACGAGCCAGCTCGCGCACGTTGTGTCGTCCGCCTACGTGCGCGACCCGCTCGCCACGTCGCACGCCGGCTTTTCCGCCGGCAGCTATCAGGACATGACGCGCGTCGCCACCGTTGACCCCGACATCTGGACTGATCTCTTCCTGTTCAACAGCAAGTCGCTCGATGCGGTGCTAAGACGTCTTATCGACCGTCTAGCCGACTACCGCACCGCTGTTCGCGATGGCAACGCAGATGCGCTCAGGCGCTTGCTGGCGGAAGGGCGTGCGGCAAAGGAAAGGACGAAGTGATGGAACTGCCGGACATCGAAGTGGACTTCTCGAAGTTCCCGAAGGTTAAGACAGTCGCGCTTGTCACGGACTCCAACGTGGACCGTCTTTACGGCGACGCGGCGGTTAGGCGGATTGAGACGTCCGGACTGCGCGTGGAGCGCATCGTGTTCCCAGCAGGCGAACGCTCCAAGACGCTCGAGACGTACGCCGAGCTCGTGCGCGGATTCGCCGCGCTTGGCATGACGCGCACCGACATAGCCGTCGCGCTTGGCGGCGGCGTTGTAGGCGACCTTACTGGCTTTGCCGCTGCGACATACATGCGCGGCATTGACTATGTGCAAGTCCCGACCACGCTTCTTGCGATGGTCGATTCTTCCATCGGCGGCAAGACTGGCGTTGACATTCCGGAGGGCAAGAATCTTGTAGGCGCGTTCCACCTGCCGAGCCAGATCGTCCGTAACGTCGGCTTCCTCGCCACGCTGCCGGAGCGGGAGATGAAGAACGGTTTTGCCGAGCTTATTAAGACTGCAATTCTCTTCGATCCGGAGCTCTTCGCGGCGCTGTCTCCGCGTCCGTCGCTCGACGCGCTCGCGCCGCTAGTGGAGCGATGCGCCCGCTGGAAGGAAAAGGTCGTGGCGGCAGACTTCCGCGAAGGGGGACGGCGAAAGTTGCTAAACCTCGGCCATACGTTCGGCCACGCCATCGAAAGCGCGAGTAGCTTTCGCCTTTCACACGGCGAGGCTGTGGCCGTCGGAATGCGCATCGTCGGGCGCAATGTGCCGGAGATCGGAGCAATTCTCGACGAATACGGATTCCCTCAGGTCGACGATGTTTTCTCGGAACCGCTCAACCTGACGCAGGACGATCTGCGCGGTTATCTGGCAAACGACAAGAAGCGCTCTGGCGAGACGATTACGCTCGTCGTGCCGAAGCGCATCGGCGAATGCGAACTTAAAGATATCCCGATGTCGGAATTGGACGCATGGTTAAAGTGATAGAACCGGGGCGGCGGCGTGGCGCTGTAACGGTGCCATCGTCGAAGTCGATCGCCCACCGCGAGCTGATAGCGGCGGCGCTTTCCGGCGCCGAACCGCCCGTCATTCGCGGCGAATCTAAGGACACGCTCGCGACTCGCGCATGCCTGAAGGCGATGATGTCCGGCGAAAGCGTCTGGCCGTGCGGAGAGAGCGGCACCACGCTGCGGCTCCTCGAACCGATTGCTGGCGTTATGGGCTGGAAGGGCGACTTCGCCTGTGAAGGGCGCCTTGGCGAGCGTCCGCGCATGCCGTTCGAGAAGAAGTCCCGCTACGTCGTGCCCGGCAACGTCTCATCGCAGTTCGTGAGCGGGCTCCTCATGGCGCTGCCGCTCGCCGACTGGGATTCGGAAATCGTCGTCGAAGGCACGTTGCAGAGCGAGGCATACGTGCGCCTGACCGAGGACACGCTTAGGGCATCGGGCATTTCGTTCGAACGGACAGGCGAAGGCGCATGGCGCGTGCCGGGGCGTCAGGCTTACCATTTCTGCGGTGGACGAGAGGTCGAGGGAGACTGGTCGCAGGCGGCGTTTTTCCTCGCTATGGGCGTGGAGGCGAAGGGACTTCGCAACGATTCTCTACAGGGCGACCGCGCAGTCGTCGGCCTGCTGGCGGTAATTGACGCGGCATCGGAGGCTGGCGTAACGCTAGACATTTCACAGACGCCGGACCTCTACCCCGTCCTTGCCGCATATGCTGCTGCGACCGGGCGAGCCGTCACTTTTACAGGCACCGAGCGACTGCGTCTGAAGGAGTCGGACCGCATCGCGTCAACCGCTGCGCTGATTGAGTCAGTGCGGCGCGGCGAGACGATAAGGACGTTCGGCGACCATCGGATCGCCATGTCGGCGGCGGTCATGGCATGCTATTCCGACAGGCCGATAGCCGTCGACGATCCAGGCTGCGTTGCCAAGTCGTATCCGCGCTTCTGGGATGACTTCGCCGCGCTCGAAAGGAGCAACCCGTGAAGATCAGGATATTCGGCGAATCCCACGCGCCTGAAATCGGCGTGGAGATGGAAGGCGTGCCGACTGGAACGCGCATCGACATGGAGGAGCTTCAGGCTTTTCTCGACAGGCGCGCGCCGGGCAACGGGCAGGGCGGACTTTCTACGCCGCGCCGCGAGCCGGACAGGCCAGAGTTCGTCGCCGGCGTCGTTGACGGCGTTGCGGACGGCACGACGATCCGTGCCGTGATCCGAAACACAAACGTGCGTCCGCAGGACTACGCCAACGTCTCGACCGTGCCGCGTCCGGGACATGCCGACTATGCGTCGTGGCTCAAGTGCGGAAAGATCCCGACGGGCGGCGGCAAGTGGTCGGGACGCATGACCGCGCCGCTCTGCATAGCAGGCGGCATTGCGCTGCAACTGCTGAAACGGCGCGGCATTGCGATTTCGTCCGAGGTGCGGCGGCCGTCGCTGGACGGCGTAGATGTGGGCGACTCTGTCGGTGGCACGGTGCACCTTGTCGTCTCTGGCTTCCCGGCAGGCATAGGCGATGTCGGCACGGACGGCATAGAGTCTCGCCTTGCCGCCGCGCTTTTCGGGATTCCAGCGGTGAAGGGCGTCGAGTTTGGCGACGGCTTTGCACTCGCGGAGATGCGCGGCTCTGAGGCCAACGACGCATTTGCTGTCGAGAACGGCCGCGTAGTTCTTCGCACGAATCATTGCGGCGGCATCCTGGGCGGCGTCTCCGTCGGCGCGCCTATCGTGATAAGGATTGCGTTCAAGCCGACGCCTTCGATTTCCATCGAGCAGGATTCCGTCGATCTCGCGACAATGACTCCAGCAAAACTGACGGTGAAGGGACGGCATGACCGCTGCGTAGCGTTTCGTGGCGCGGTCGCTGCCGAGGCGGCCGTAGCGCTAGTGCTAGACGGCATGCTGCAGGAGGCGGGGCGATGAAGGCCGGGCTGCTGGGCCGTCGTCTCGGCCATTCCCTCTCGCCGCAGATACACCGTTTCTTCGGCGACTACGACTATCGTCTTTACGAACGCGAGCCGGAAGACGTGGCGGACTTTGTGCGCGGATCGGGGCTGGACTTCCTAAACGTCACGATTCCCTACAAGCAGACGGTCGCGCAGATATGCGACGAACTGACGCCGCTTGCCGAGCGGCTCGGCAACGTCAATCTCGTCACGCGCCTTCCCGACGGACGGCTTCGCGGCGACAACACCGATTACTTCGGATTCTCGCAACTGCTCGACTCCGTCTGCGCGGCATCGGGAAAGTCTGTGCCGCGACGTGCGGCGGTTCTTGGCGCTGGCGGTGCTGCACTTACGGCGAAGGCGGTGCTGGAGGACCGTTGCGAGGAAGTCGCGCTTGTTCGGCGCGGAGAATTGCCGCCGCAGGACGCAGGAATCATCGTGAACGCGACGCCGGTAGGAATGTTCCCTGACGTAGATGGGCGGCGGATCGACATCTCCAGGTTCCCTGCGTGCGAAATAGTGCTTGATCTCGTATACAACCCGTCGCCAACGCGTCTCGTGCGGGAGGCAAGGGCATACGGCAAGGCAGCGGAAGACGGCATGGTAATGCTTGTTGCCCAAGCGTACCGCGCGTTCCGGCTGACGTCGCCTGATGCGTCCACGCCAGAAGGCAACCTGTACATTTATGGTCCTCCGGCGTCAGGCAAGACGACGTGGGCAAGGAGGATTGCGTCTGCCACGGGCATGCCGCTCGTCGATATCGACGCAGAGATCGTACGCGAGGAGGGGCGGCCCATCGCCGACATCTTCGCTACGGACGGCGAGGCGGCGTTCAGGCGCATCGAGAAAGCGACGCTGGCGCGTGTAGCAGCTTCGCGAGGGCAAGTCGTTGCGCTGGGTGGCGGCGCACTGCTGGACGGCGAATCCCGCAGTCTTGCCGAGACAACCGGGCGCGTGGTTCTGCTGGAGTGCCCAGAAGAGGAACTGTTGCGGCGTGCCGCAGCCTCCTCGGACCGTCCTCTCCTCGCCGGGGACAAGGCGAAGAGACTTGCAGCGCTGCTTGCCTCGCGCAGGGAACATTATGATTCGTTTTCGGTAAAGATTGTGGACATGACGTCCATAACAAAGGCTTAAACGGAGGAACAACATGAATAGGAAAGAAGAAGTCAAGGCTAGCCTTGCGACGACGAAGGTCGTTGCAATCATTCGCGGAATGGCGCCAGAGGTCTGCGTCAGGCTGGCGAAGGCGTATCACGAGGGCGGCATACGCCTGGTGGAGGTCACGTTCGACCAGACAGGCGACCCGGAGGCGACGGTCGCGGCCATTCGGGCGGTTCGCGAGGCGTTCCCTGACATGCATGTCGGCGCCGGCACCGTCGTCACGGCAGCCCAGCTGGACCGTGCGATTGACGCCGGGGCGGAATTCATCGTCACGCCGAACTGCAATCCGCAGATTATCAGTGCAGCCGGTGCCGCCGGGCTTGTCACAATGCCTGGCACGTTCACGCCGACGGAAATGGAGGTGGCGAACGAAGCTGGCGCCGACTACGTCAAAGTGTTCCCGGTCCGCGCGTTGGGTCCGGCATACGTTAAGGACGTCCTCGCCCCGCTGAAGCATCTTAAGCTGATTGCAGTCGGAGGCGTGTCGCCGGAGAATGCGGCAGACTACATCAAGGCCGGCTGTGTAGGCGTCGGTGCGAGCGGCTCGCTTGTGAACAAGGAGTGGATTGCCGCTGGCGAATACGGGCGGATAGCCGACGTCGCCCGTCGGCTTGTTGAGAACTGCCGTTGACCGAGCTTGTTGCGGCGGGCGCCGGGAACAGCCGACGAATCGCAGATATGGTATAATACGCCACAAAGGCGATTATGAAATTTGCGAATCCGATGTTTCTGGTGCTTGTCGCGGCGGTTCCGCTGGCTGGGCTCTTCTGGGCGTTCCTGCGGGCGCGCCGCGAGAAGTCGCTCGACAGGCTGGTGGCGCCCTCGCTGCGCCATCGGCTGATGCCGGCCAGCGTCAACCTTTGGGGCCTTCAGGCCTGGCTTATACTTGCCGGACTGTTCCTATGCCTGTTCGCCGCGTCGCGTCCGCAGTGGGGCAAGACGACCGAACGGACCGTAGAGCGCAGTCGCAACGTGGTGGTGGCCATTGACGTGTCGCGCTCGATGCTTGCCGAGGACGTTCGCCCGAACCGTCTGGAGCGGGCCAAGGCCGATGTCGCAGATCTCATAGACTCGCTTGAGGGAGACCGTTGCGCACTTGTGGCGTTCCGGCGCACGGGCGTCGTGATATGTCCGCTCACGACGGACCACGGTTACCTGCGCAGCGCTCTCGAGCAGCTTACGCCGGAATCTGCGCCACGCGGCGAGACGGACCTCGGGAGCGCGATCCGGGCATCGCTTGAGGCGCTGGATCCGGCGGCGGACGACCATAACGCGATCATCATGATTTCGGACGGCGGTGACCTGCGCGGCGAGGCCATCGCGAATGCCGAGCTTGCGAAGAAGCGAGGAGTGCCGATCTTCACGGTGGGCATAGGCGACCCGCGCCACGGCGCGACGCTGCCGTCTGAGGACGGCCGCGGCGTGCAGAAGTTCAACGGCGAGGTCGTGAAGGTCAAGCTTGAGGAGTCTGCGCTGAAGGCCATAGCCGACGCCAGCCATGGACGCTACGTCCCGCTTGCTACGGCAGGAACGGCCGAGACTACGCTTGGTGCGATCTACCGGCGCTTCCTGCGCCAGGTCGCGGCAAAGGAACAAAACGAGGAGGCGGAGCGTGCCGCCGAGCGTTACCAGACTTTTCTCGTGCCGGGCATATGCTTGCTGCTTGCAGGCGCGATGCTGTCGAAAGGGAGATTCGGGAAGAGGGATCGTCATGCATGACTTCAAGGCAATCATTCTCGCCGGAGGTTCCGGCGAGCGTTTCTGGCCGCTTTCCACGCCAGAGCGTCCCAAGCAGTTTCTCAACGTGTTCGGCGGCGAAAGCCTGATGCGGCAGGCGTTCACCCGTCTTGCCGGACTCGTCGAACCCGAGAACGTATTCGTGGTCACGTCGGCCGCGCTTGTCGGCGCGACGCGGCGTGAGCTGCCGGAGCTGCCGCGCTCCAACGTCATCGGCGAGCCTATGCGCCGTGACACAGGCGCCGCAGTTGCCCTTGGCGTCGCCGTCGCCGGCAGCGGAACCCTAGGCTTCTTTCCTGCGGACCAGCTGGTGGGGCGTCCGAAGGATTTCCGCCGGGCTGTGTCCCGTGCCGTAGCCACGGCCGCGCGGCGCGACACGATCGTGACGATCGGGGTGCGCCCGACATATCCCGCCACGGGATTCGGCTACGTTAACCCGGTTCTCGGCACGTTTGTCGAGAAGCCGGACGCACGGAAGGCGGCGCGTTATCTGCGGCAGGGCTTCCTGTGGAACGCCGGCATGTTCATCGCCCGCAGCGAGGTGTTCCGCACGGCGTTCGCCTCGCATGCGCCGTTGCTGCTGCCCCTGACCAACCTGCGCAAGCCGACGGCACGGCGGCTTGCGGCGGCCTATGAGTCGTTGCCGCGCATTTCCTTCGACTATGCGGTCATGGAGAAGCTGCCTCGCGTCGCGGTCGTGAAGGGCGACTTCGGCTGGGATGACGTCGGCAGCTACAGCGCCTTCGACAAGTACTTCCCGCACGATTCGCGCGGCAATGTCCGCGAGGGGCCATGTACGGTCGTCGAGGCGGACGACAACATCTGCGTCGCCAGGTCGGCGCGCATCTCGCTCCTGGGAGTGAAGAACCTTGTCGTCGTCACAACGCCCGATTCGGTTCTCGTAGCCGACAAGTCGCGCCTGACCGAAATGAAGCGGCTTTTTGCGTAAGGGGAGCATGAAGTTCAGATTCCTGGGAACCGGAACTTCCGTAGGCGTGCCGCAGATCGGCTGCAAGTGCGCGGTGTGCACATCGGCAGACCCTCGCGACAAGAGGCGGCGATGCGGCGCCTACGTGACTGCCGACGACGGAACGGCGTTTCTCATCGACACTCCGCCCGAAATGCGCCTCGCATGCATAGAATACGGCATTGACAAGGTGGATGCGGTCGTCGTCACTCACGCGCACATGGACCATGTCGCCGGCTTCGATGACGTTCGCCGCTTCAACACGCTGAACGGCACAAGAGTCCCGTGTGCGCCCGGCGACCCGTTCTATCGCGGGCTCCCATACCGCATTGAAGGCAAGCCGATGACATGCTACGCCATGCCTGACACCATCGCGCAACTGCACCGCATTTTCCCGTACATATCCGCAGAAGGCGAAAAGAACGGGCTTTTCCGTCCGATGATAGAGTTCGATTCGTCCGACTCGTTCGCGCTTGGCTCCATCGCCGTGGAGCGCCTGCAAGTCGAACATGGATTCCCGTGCTGCGGCTATCTTCTGCGCGAGGGAGGAGGAGAATCGGGCTCTGCGGCGCGGACGCTGGCTTACATATGCGACTGTCATGTGCTGCCAAAGGAGACGCTAAAGCGAATTCACGGAGTCGACGTGCTGGTGCTGAACTGTCTCAGGGAGCGTCCGCACCCGACGCACCTGAGCCTTAGCGAGTCGCTGGCCTACATCGACAGCGTAAGCCCGAAAATGGCATATCTGATCCATATGTGCCACGACTTTTCTCACGTCGAATGGCTTGCAAAACTGCCTGCACGCGTCGAACCGGCATACGACGGTCTTGAACTGCGCATATGCAGTTGAAATCCGGCCGATTCGAGTCCGAATTATGGTATAATATCCCGCAGAAGAAACAACAAACTTGAACGGGGTTTCATGCGATTCAGACTGAAAGAGCCTAGGGCATCGGCACGGGGTGTCAGGGCGTTTGCGGCTTTTCTCGCCGCGGCGCTGCCATTTGCGCAATTCGCCGCCACCAGCGAGATACATGTCGACCTGAAGCTTGACGGGTCGGATTTCGTCTCTGGCGAGCGCATACGCGGAGTCGTGGACGTCGCCAACTCCTCACCGGATAAAGTCAGCGTCGGCTACGCCAACTCGGCTGACAAGCTGTTCGTCGAAGTCTTTCGCGCAGGGGATATGTCGCAGCTTTCGCGCACGTCGAAGCGCCAGTTTGTCGCGCGCTTTCGCGTCGATTCCGGCGAGGGGCAAAAGCTGGAGACCTTCCTGGGAGACCACTACGACCTGCGCGAGACGCGGCGCTATCTCGCCAAGCCGGTCCTGGTGCACAACGGCTACCGCTTCGAGGGTGCAATTCGTGCTTTCGACGTTGTTGACGGCGTAAAGCTTCGCGGGGCGATGCAGATGTTCGCGAACAGGCCGGGAGTCCAGCGCGAGTTCTCTCTCGTCTACTGGTCCCGCAACCACTCGGAGCACATATTTCTGAAGGCGCACGACACCGGTTCTCAGACCACGACATGGGAGACGAGAGACCTTGGAGCCATACTGCGCATCGACGAACCCTCGATAAGCATACTCAAGACCGGAGAAGTGATCGTGCTGCACAGGCTGAACAGCGACCAGCTCGTTCGTAGCGAGTTCTGGTCGCTGCCGGACGCGCTTGAGTTCCGCATGCGCGAGGCGGTGCGCGATCCTGAGACGGCCGGCACGGCGCGCGTGCGCGAGCTCTACCGCGAGGGTGGCGTGAAACCTAAGGTGAACCCGTGGTGGAAGTTCTGGTGAGATGAACGTCCTGGGCATCGAGACGAGCTGTGACGAGACTGCGGCGGCTGTCGTGAAAGACGGCCGCGAAGTCGTCTCCAGTGTCGTCTATACCCAGATTCCACTCCACCAGCCATACGGCGGGGTCGTGCCCGAGATTGCCAGCCGCGCGCACATAGAGAAGATCGGCGCGGTGGTCGGCGAAACCATGACGCGCTTTCACGGGTCTGGCTGCGGCGAGGTGGACGCTGTGGCAGTCACCTACGGTCCGGGGCTCTCGCCTGCGCTGATCGTAGGGCTGAACGCAGCAAAGGGCCTTGCCAAGGGACTGGGCGTGCCGCTTATCGGCATCAACCACATCGAAGCCCATCTGCATACGTCGTTCCTTATCGATCATGACGATGCGTCTGCATCCGACATTCCCGCCCCTGCGGAATGTATGCCTGCGCTGGGGCTGGCGATTTCCGGCGGGCACACCGCATGGATAGACATGCCGGAATACGGAATCTACACGATTCTCGGGCAGACCCTTGACGATGCAGCAGGGGAGGCATTCGACAAGGCCGCAAAGCTGCTCGGCCTCGGCTATCCTGGCGGACCGGTCGTAGACCGCATCGCAAAGGAGTTCCTGTCGGCGTCGGGAAAGGATCTGATTTCGTTCCCGAAGGGACGTCCCCGGGACGGCGTAAGCGCACTTGCCGGGCTTCCGGCGGAGCTGTGCGTAAGCTTCTCCGGACTGAAGACCGCGCTCTTGCGCTACGTGCAGCGCGAAGGCGGTGCGGAGGCGCTGGCGTCGGCAGGAGAGATTCCGCGAGTCGTTGCGAGCTATCAGGAGGCCATAGTGCAGGCCATTGCAGACCGAACCAGGACCGCGTTGCGCCGCAGCCGCCGGCGTTCGCTGATCGTCGGAGGCGGAGTTTCTCTCAATTCGCGTCTGCGCAGTGTTCTTTCCGATGTAGCGCGCGAGGCAGGCGTAAGGCTTCTCTTGGCGAAGCCGCGTTACTGCGGCGACAACGGCGCGATGATAGCGGGCCTTGCGTTCTTCCGCCGCAACCATGAGGCGGACGCTATGCGGCTTGACGTCAATCCTTGTCTGGAGGTAGGAGAATGAAGGTTCTGTGGATCCTGGCATTAGGCGCGTTTGCGGTCCTTGGCGCGGCAGCGGTGTGGATGGGTGGACTGAACCAGGACGAAGGCTGGTATCTTTACGCGGCGAATCTCGTTGCGGAGGGGAAGGTTCCGTATCGCGACTTCTTCTACACGCAGGGGCCGCTGCTGCCAGTAGTCTACTCTCCGTTCGCATGGGTGTGGCGGTCGTGGGGCATGCTGGGGGCACGCATCTTCACGCTGCTGATAGGCGCGATGTCCGTCCTGTTCACGGCGGCGTTGGCGCGGCGCCTTGCGCCGTCGGACCGTCGCAACGAGGCGGCATTGCTCGTCTTGCTTTTGCTCGGCGCAAACCTCTATCATGTCTACTACCTGGCAATCCCGAAGACATACGCGCTTGCGAGCCTCTTCGTGTCCACGGGGTTCTATCTTCTGTGCGTCGCTTTGGGTGGCTCCTGCAGCGTCGCCAGGGCTGCGGCAGTCGGCGCCGGGCTTTGTCTCGCTTTCGCGGCGGGAACGCGCATCAGCCTCAGCGCGCTTCTTGCCACGACTGGGCTAAGCCTGCTCCTTGCCAGGCGTTGGAAGGATCTCCTTCCGTTCTGCATCGGCGGGTTCGCGGGGCTGGCGCTCGTATACGGGCCGTGCCTAGTTGACTCGCGGACGCTTGACGGGCTTTTGGCCGCGCAACGCTACCACGCCGCACGCGGAGGCTTCGACCCTGTCTGGACGGTCGGGTCGCTGAGCCGTCTGGTCCGTTGGTATTTGCCGACGTTTGTAGTCGTAGGGCTGTATGCGTTCGAAAGCCGGCGTGCGGCTGCAGACGATGACTGCGGAACGCGACAGTTGCTGCGCATGCTGCTCTTGGGATTCTTGGCAGTGTTCGCGGTTCAGATGCTTGCGCCGTTTCCATACGAGGACTACCAGGTGCCGATAATGGGACTGCTGGCGGTGTTCGGCGCGATCGGCCTTGTCCGGTTGGAATGCAATCGGGGAATTTTTCTTGCGCTGTTGACGCTCGGCATGGCGTTCGCCTGTTCTTTCGGATCGCCGCTGCTTGAGAAGTGGGCCACCAACGGGCAGGACAGGTTCTGGTCGCTGAAGAAGTCCGCCTACGAACTTCCGCAACTGCGCCGGGCAGCGGCCAAGATCGAGTCCATCGACCCCGGCGGGAAAGACCTTCTTACGCAGGACCTTTACCTTGCGATAGAGACAGGCCGGAAAGTTCCGAGAGGGCTGGAGATGGGGCCTTTCGCAATGCTGACGGACTGCGAATGGCGCGACCTGCTGGAGTCTGCGCCGTGCCGTGTCGCCGCGCTTTCGGGCTATACGTTCGCAATAAAGCCGCCGGAATGCACGGAGCGCCCGCTGGAGCAGCAGATGGAATACTGGGAGATTCTCAAGCGGCGTTACGAACTCGTAGACCGCGAAGATGCATTCGGGCAGAACTCGACGACATTGCTGATACTGAGGCGCAAATGACGGCATCGGACATACGCAAACGGATTTTGGACGTCGTTTCAAGGAACGGGGGGCATCTCGCCAGCTCGCTTGGCGCGGTAGAGCTGTCGATGGCGCTTGCTGAAGAGTTCGATCCTATGGCAGACCGCATCGTCTGGGACGTCGGACATCAGGCATATGCCTGGAAGCTCTTGACCGATCGCGGCGGACGAACTTTTGACACGCTCCGTCAGACCGACGGCATGGCGCCGTTCCCGACGCCGGCGGAAAGCACGGCAGATGCGGCCGTCGCAGGACATGCCGGCGTCGCGCTGTCGGTGGCCGAAGGTCTTGCGGCAGCTCGCGATGCAAAGGGGACCGGCGAGCATGTGGTCGCGGTCATTGGCGATGCGGCTGTCATGAACGGAACGAGCCTGGAGGCCCTCTGCAACCTGACGACGGCGACGCGGAAGATGATTGTGGTGCTGAACGACAACAACACCATCATTCCGCCGCTTTCCGCAGAAGAGGGCCGGTTCTCTGCAAACGCATTCTTCACGCAGTTCGGGCTGCGTTACATCGGTCCAGTCGACGGGCATGACATTGATGCGCTGCGCGCTGCCCTCGCCACTGCGAAAGAAGAAGAACGCAGCGTGATCGTGCACGCCTTGACGCAAAAGGGGAGGGGTTATGCGCCGGCGGAGGCCGACCCCGCCGCCTATCATGCGTTGCCAGCTGCAGATTCCGCAGCGCCGCACCGTACATGGAGCGAGGCCTTTGGAGACACGATCGTAGACCTGGCCAGACGCGACGAACGGATCATCGCCCTGACCGCAGGGATGAAGGAGGGCACGTGGCTAGGGCCGTTCGCCGATGAGTTTTCAGGCCGGTTCTTCGACGTCGGGATATCGGAAGGCCACATGGTCGCCTTTGCGGCCGGCCTCGCAGCCGGCGGGATGCGCCCTGTCGTCGCCGTGTACTCCTCGTTCCTGCAACGCGCCGTAGACCAGGTGATGCACGACGTCTGCCTGCCGAAGCTGCCGGTCGTGTTTTGCGTGGACCGCGCCGGCGTCGTCGGGGGCGACGGCGCAACGCATCAGGGCGTATTCGACATTGCCATGCTGCGTTGCCTGCCCGGCCTGACGATCGAGCAGCCGTGCGATGAGTCGGAGTTGGCGGGAATGCTCGCGGAGGCGATTGTCCGCGACGGCCCGACTGTGATACGTTACCCGCGCGGCGCAGTGTCCGCACCTCGCGCATCGCTTCCTCGCGGTCTTGCGGTGCCTGTGGCAAACCCTGAGGCCGGGACGCAGATATGGGCTACGGGAGACATGCTTGAGAAGGCGATGGCCGTCTCGGGGCTGACGGGAGCCGGCGTCGTCTACGCGCGTTCGATCAAGCCGTTTGACGAGGCGTTGCTTCGCAGGCAGCGCGAAGCCGGACGACGCATCGCATCCATCGAGAACGGCTCGGTTGCGGGCGGCTTCGGAGAGGCGATCGGGGCGGACATCAGGTTCGGCTGGCCGGACGCTTTCGTGCCGCACGGTTCCGTAGGCGAGCTGGAGCGGCGCTGCGGACTTGACGTGGAGAGCATTGCAGCCAGGTTGAGGTCTGACGTTTCAGCCAGGGAAAACCGCACGATGTTGAAAACTTCCTAAAACCTTCTTAACGACTATGGCACAGATACACGGAGTTGCAGGAGAGTGGGCACGGGTCAAGGGATCGGTCCTTGGGCTGTGGCCGCTTTTCCTCGGGGTGTTTGCAGCTGGATTCGCGTCAGCGGCGTGCATGGTGTCGCCTGCGTTCGGCCTTTCGCTGCTGGTGGTGTCGCTTGGCTTCATAATATGGAGCCTTATGGCCGGACTACGATGCGTGGAACGGTTCTACAGGGGGGCGAGGGGCGAGGAGAAGGTGTCGGGCATCCTGAAGTCGCTGCCCGCCGCGTACCACGTCTTCAACGACTTCGCCGTCGGGCGGAGCCACGTGGACCATGTCGTCGTCGGACCTGGCGGCGCATTTGCCGTGGAGACTAAGTTCTGGCGAGGGAAGGTGACAATAGAGGACGGGCACATACTGCTCGACGGGCAGCTTCCCGACCGCTCGCCGGTCACGCAGGTACTCCATGAGGCCGCGCTCGTGAAGCAGGCGCTGTCGCGCGCAGGGTGGTCCGGCACGGTGACTCCGGTGCTGGCGTTCGCTTCCGACACGTTTGACGCCCACCGCGCAACGCTCAAAGGCGTGATCGTCATGAATTCCTGCGAACTGAAGGCGAGCTTCGAGTCCGATCGCGTGGTAATACCGCCGCCTGAGCTTGAGCGTCTCGTCGGCATCATGGAGAGCAACTCGTGAAGAAGAACATTCTGCTGCTGGCTTTCGGAACGTGTCTGGCCGCCGCGGCTACAGAGCCGCCAGGACCTCCGCCCCGGGGACCGGTCATGCCTCGGCAATACTACGGAAACATCGCCAAGCGCCTTGGCGACATGCTGCCGAAGTTCCATGTGCTGCAGCAGCGGCTGAACGACGAGATTTCACAGCGCGCATGGACGAACCTCGTGACGTTCTACGACTTTGACCATTCGGTGTTCCTCAGGGAAGATCTCGAACGCTTCGCACGGCGCGAGCGGTCGCTTGACGACGAGATACGTGCCGGCGACGTCAGCTTCGGCTTTGACGTCTACAACCTCTACGTGGAGCGGCTGCGCGAGCGCATCGACTTCGCTACAAACCTCCTTGTCAAGGCCGAGTGGGACTTTTCAACGAACGAAACGTACCGGATCAAGCGCAAGGACGCGCCTTGGCCGGAGACGCGCGCCGATGCCGAGGAGCACTGGCGCAAGCGGATGAAGAATGAGGTTCTCGTGTCGCGGATCGCCCGCGAGCTTGACGCGGAGGAAGACGCGAAGAAGAAGGCGAAGAAGTCCGCGGAGCAGGACGGCCAGGGAGTCATCGAGGCGGAGCCGGCCGCAACCAACGCCACGGACAAGGCAGACACGCCCGAGGAATCGCTCGTAAAGAAGTACCGCCAGTACGTGACGGTACTGACCGAGCCTGACGAGGAGGCGGTTCTCCAGCACTACCTCTCTGCAGTCTGCCGGGCTTACGACCCGCACACGGACTACATGTCGCCGACTTCGAAGGAGGACTTCGACATGGAGATGAACCTCACGCTCTGCGGCGTCGGCGCGGTGCTCTCGATGGAGGACGGCGCGCTGAAGATCGTGGAGATAATGCCCGGCGGACCGGTCGACACTGACGGCCGCATAAAGGAGGGCGACAAGATCGTCGGAGTGCGCCAGGGCGACGGTGAGATGGAAGACGTGATGTGGCAGCCGATGAAGAAGACCATCAAGAAGATCCGCGGCAAGAAGGGCACCCGCGTGACTCTTGAGATCATACCGCGTTCCGACCCGAGCGGTGCGACGAAGAAGCAGATAGAACTTGTGCGCGACGAGATCAAGCTGGAAGACCAGGCGGCCACCGGACGCGTCGAGCGAGTCACTCACGAGGGCATAACGAGGAGGCTCGGCTACGTATTCCTTCCTGGATTCTACGGCACGATGGACAAGCGCCCCAGCGACGAAGGCTACCGCAGCTGCTCTATGGACGTGGCGCGACTGCTCTGCGACTTCAATGCGAAGGGCACGGAAGGCCTCGTGCTGGACCTGCGCGGCAACGGCGGCGGCTCGCTCCGCGAGGCGGTGATGCTCTCGGCGCTCTTCGTGCAGTCCGGGCCGGTCGTGCAGATTCGCGACATCCGCACTGTAGGCTGCCTGCCTATTCCGCCCGGTAACCCGATAGCCTACAAGAAACCGATGGTGGTGCTGACCGACCGCGCCAGCGCTTCCGCCTCGGAAATCGTGGCAGGGCACCTTCAGGACACGGGTCGGGCCGTCGTGCTGGGCGACGTGCGCACACACGGCAAGGGTACGGTGCAGACGGTCCTCGGCATGGGGCCGGAGAAGTACGGTTCCATGAAGATCACCACCGCGCGCTTCTATCGCATTGACGGACGCTCCACGCAGATAGAGGGCGTGTCTGCCGACGTCCACTTGCCGTCGCTTCTCGACTCGCTCGACATCGGTGAGGACAAGCTCACGTACGCGCTGCCGTTCAGCAGAATCGCTCCGGCCGACTACAGGATGTCATGGAACCTCGGCGACTACGTCCCCAGGCTCAGGGATCTCTCGCAGCTGCGTACGGACGGAGACGAACGCTTCGTGCGACATCTCGCGAACGTGTCCGGAATGAAGGAGATCAGCGAGCGCGAGGACGTGTCGCTGGCACACGACGTCCGCAAGGAGCAGATGGCGGCTGACCGTGCGCTGCGCGAGCTCGACGAGGAAAACGACGACGATGACGACGAGCCTTCCGACAAGAGTCGCAACAAGAAGCGGCGCCGTCGCAACGAGCCGAGGGAGGACGACGTGGTTCTAGACGAGGCTTGGAGGGTGCTCTCCGACCTCATCAGGCTCAACGGCGGCGCGGAGGTCCAGGAACAGAAGGGATGGTGGTTCTGATGAAGGTGAAGTTCGTAAAGATGCATGGCGCGGGCAACGACTTCGTCATGATCGACGACCGCGACGGACGCTTTCCCGGCGACTGGCGCAGGATCGCCGCGCTGGCGGCGCGACGCACTGGCGTCGGCTGCGAGGGCGTGATCATCATACAGGCGTCCCGCAAGGCCGATTTCATGATGCGCTTCTACAATCCCGACGGGTCGGAGGCCGAGCTTTGCGGCAACGGCGCGCGCTGTGCCGCGGCGTTCGCCCGCGAGATTGGCGCGGTGCGCGGCGGCGTGATGTGCTTCGAGACGCTGGCCGGGCTCGTGGACGCTGAGATCGTGGGCGGAAACCTCGTCAAGATCTGGATACCGGCGCCGCACGACCTGCGCGAAGATTTCGTCAACAGCGGCGTACCGCACAAGATCGTGCCGGTGGACAACCTTGCCCAGGCCGACGTGGAGGGCGAAGGCCGCCGCATACGGCTCTCGGAAGCCTTCGCGCCTGCCGGCACCAACGTTGACTTCGTGGCCTACCATGCGCCGAACCGCGCGGCAATGCGCACCTACGAGCGCGGAGTTGAGGCGGAAACAGGCGCCTGCGGCACCGGCGCGGTCGCCGCAGCCGTAGTCGGCGTAGCCCAGCACGGGCTGGAGTTTCCAGTAAGGGTGAAGACGTCGGAAGGGTATGAGCTCGTCGTTGACGGCGAGTTCGACGGCTCCGTCTTCAGGTCCGTGACGCTGACGGGTCCAGTAAAGAGGGTTTTCGAAGGTGAAATCGACTGGGATTCGCTTGACGTCGCAGTTGCGGATTAGCGTCAAATCGTGTATACTTCACTCAAACGGGAACAGGTCTTTCCAACACAAAACACAAACAACCACTAAAGGAGAAATAATGAAGGTTTGCGCTTCACGCAGAGGGTTCCTTCGCGGCATGGCCGCAGGAACGGGGGTTTTCGCCATAGGGTGCAAGAGCCTGCGCGGCGGACAGAAGATCAGGCTTGCGGCGGTAGGCGTCATGGGCAAGGGCTACAGCGACTGGACGCCCATGGTGAAGTCCGGTCTGGCGGAGATGGTCGCGTTCTGCGACGCCGACTACGCGATGCGCGAGAAGGCGCAGCTGCGCCTGGCCCAGGACGGCATCGACCTTGACATGTACAAGATCCCGTTCTTCACCGACTACCGCAGCCTCCTCGACAACGCCGGGCTGCTCGGTATCGATGCGATGACGATCTCTACGCCCGACCATGTCCACGCTCCGGTTGCGGTGAGGGCAATGCAGCAGGGCATTCACGTGTACGTGCAGAAGCCCCTGGTCAGGACGCTCTGGGAGCTCGACTACTTCGGCCGCACTGCGAAGGCAAACAACGTCATCGTGCAGATGGGCAACCAGGGGTCCTCGCTTGACTCCATGCGCCGCTGCACCGAGGTCCTCCAGAGCGGAATCCTCGGAGACGCAAAGGAAGTTCACGTCTGGACGAACCGTCCTGTGTGGCCGCAGGGCAAGGCTGTCACCGACTGGGTGAAGGGTCACCCGAAGGGTGACAAGCTCCGTCCGGGGCTGAACTGGAACGCATGGCTCGCGACGGCCGCGGAGCGTCCGTTCCTCGACCAGTATCCGAAGGACGCCGACGTCTACGACCCCTGGAACCTCGGCAAGAACGTCTACCACACCTTCACGTGGCGCGGGTTCTTCGACTTCGGCGCCGGCGCGTTCGGCGACATGGCGTGCCACACGATGAACCTTGCGTTCCGCGGGCTTGAGCTCGGCGGAGTGTCCGACGCTGAATGCGTCAGCATCAAATCCGAGAACGACCTGGCGTATCCGCTCGCCTCGAAGGTCAAGCTCACATACAAGGCGCGCGCGTCGAAGGTGCGCCCCGGCGTAACGCTGCCCGCGCTGACGCTCTACTGGTACGACGGCGGCCTCAAGCCCGCTGCCGATGTCATGCCCAAGTGGGCCTCCGCCCACGACGGCAAGGTTCCCGAGACCGGCTGCTACATCATCGGCTCTAAGGGTTCCGTGCTCATGCAGGACGACTACGGCGCCAAGTGCGCGATCGCGCTTGACTCCGACAAGGAGTTCAAGGACGTGTTCGAGCACGAGGCTGCGAAGGCGGTGCCGCGTTCGATTCCGTTCCGCACCGACTCCGCGGCGGCCGCCGGCAAGTCGACGGTCGAGATGAAGGGCTTCGCCAACGGTCACTACATCGAGTTCCTCGATGCGATCCGCGGCGTCGGCCCGTACTACGAGCAGACCCATTCGCGCTGTTTCGCCGACGTCGAATACTGCGTGCCGCAGATGGAGGGCATTCTCGTCGGCTGCATCGCGCAGCGCGTGCCGGGCAAGCTCGTATGGGACTCCGCCACGCAGACGTTCGACAATGCGAAGGCGAATGCGCTCGTCAAGCCGTACATCCGCAAGGGATGGGAGTTCTGAGGCAAGGGAGAAGAAAGGTTCAAGCAAGGAGAAACGACATGAAGACTGACATGACACGCAGAGGGTTCTTTGAGATTCTCGGAGCCAGCGCGGCTGCCGCCGCCTTCTCCGGATGCTGCAGCTGCAGGTGCGGTTGCGGTGGCGTGAACGCCAGGATTGCGCTGCAGCTCTACTCCATCAAGGACTACATCAAGAACGGCCCCGGCCTCGACCGTGCGCTCGAAGATGTCGCCGCAATCGGCTTCAAGGGCGTGGAGTTCGCCGGCTACTACCAGTATGCCAACGACCCCAAGGGGCTCCGCAAGGCGCTGGCCAACGCCGGCGTAAAAGCCGTCGGCACGCACGTCTCGTGCGCCGAATACGGCCTTGACACCAAGCAGTGGACATACAATCCGGAGCAGCTCAAGAAGACGTGCGAATTCAACATGACCTTCGGCAACAACCTCGTCATCTGCCCCGGCGGCGGCAACTTCCCGCCTGGATGCACCTGGTCGACGGGAAGGGGCGGCGAACCCTGCACCCCGTCGCAGGCAATCGACGATCACACGAAGAAGCTCGCCGAGTACTACAACAAGATGGCCGCCGACGCCGCGAAGATGGGGTGCAGGATCGGCCTGCACAACCACACGTGGGAGCATGCGGTGCATCTTCTGGACGGCACGTCGTTCTGGGACTACTTCTTCTCCAACACCGATCCGAGCGTCTGCATGGAGCAGGACGTCGGCTGGACGACCTGTGCAGGCGTCGACCCGAAGGAGCAGTACGTCAAGTACCCGCACCGGGCCCCGACGCTTCACGCCAAGGAGAACGGCATGGGCAAGAACGTCAAGGAGTTCGATGCGATTCTCGGCAAGCCCGGCAAGCCCGGCGCGACGCCGGTCGACTGGGACGGACTCATCCCTGTGACGGAGAAGGACGGCGTCGATTGGTATGTCGTCGAGTGCGAGCGCCACTTCGACGACCTTTCCGCAATCACGCCGTCGTATGCGTTCCTCAAGGCGAAAGGGCTGAACTGACATGAAGCTCGGTAGAAGGAACTTCCTCTTCGGCTCCGCCGCAGCCGCGACTCTTGCGGGCTGCGCCACCGCCAAGACGGGCCTTCGCGCCCTCAAGCCGGGCGAGAAGCGCAACATCGCGATGATCGGCTACGGAATCCAGCAGAGGTCCGCCCTCATTCCGCAGTTCGCAGGAACGGCAAAGTACTGCTCCAAGCTTCGCGACATGGTGAAGATTGTCGCCGTCTGCGACTGCGACAAGACTCGCGCCGAAGCGGGAGCCGCACAGGTCAATAAGATCTACGGCGACAATGCCTGCAAGGCGGTGCTCGACTTCCGCACGGTGATAGCCGACCCGCAGATCGATGCGGTCTGCATCGCGACGCCGGACCACTGGCATGCGTACATGTGCGTCGAGGCCATGAAGCACGGCAAGGACGTCTACTGCGAGAAGCCGCTCACCTTCTCCCCGGAGGAGGCCAAGAAGGTTATGGCCGCGCAGAAGAAGTACGGTCGAGTCTTCCAGACGGGCTCGATGCAGCGCAGCTGGTCGGAGGTCAGCGAATTCCGTACGGCGTGCATGATCGTGCGCAACGGCGGCATCGGCACCATCAAGTACGTTGACGCAAACTACGGAATCGGCGGCAAGAAGCTCGGCGGTCCGTCCCATCCGCTCCGTTTCTTCGACGATCCGAACAACGCCGCGGCAGAGAGCGACGGCTACGAACAGCTCGGAGCATGGGGCTGGGACATGTGGCTCGGTCCTGCGAAGTGGCGTCCGTACTCGAACCAGCTGGCGCCTAAGGGCGTCAACAAGTTCTACCCGATGTTCTGGCGTTTCGACGACGACATCGGAACGGGCTACAACGGCGACTGGGGCGCGCATCATCTCGACATCGCCCAGTGGGGCATGGACATGGACGGGTCGGGCCCGTACAGGATTATCCGATCCGACGAGCCGTACTCCACCGACCTCTATCACGGCGGCCGCCGCCAGTACGGCATGAAGATGCTGTTCAAGGGCAAGGATGGCGACATCGAGCTCTACCACGGGCCGTTCGGAGTGATCACAGGTTCCGGCGGCTGGGGAACGGTGTTCTACGGAACGGACGGCATCGTCGCGGTCAACCGCGGCAAGATAGCGGTGTGGAAGGGGACGGGCCTCGTCAAGCCCGACCTTGAGATCCGCAAGCAGATCGAGTCCGGCGAGTTCATGAAGGACAAGATAGTCGCCGCCTCCATAGGCAAGGACTACGGAACTGACGCGATGGTCAAGAAGGACGACGTGCTCGCCAAGACGCTTGCGACGCTCATTGACCGTTTCGGCCTCGAGTCCGCCCCGGTGCAGCTCTATAAGAGCGTCAACCAGGTCGTCAACTTCTGCGAGTGCATTGAGACGCGCGCTATGACCGTGTCGCCGGCCGAAGTCGGCGCCCGCGGCGCGATTCTCTGCCAGCTCTGCAACATGAGCTACGTCTATGACACCGGGTTCGACTGGGATCCGGTGAACTTGACGTTCGCGAACGGAACCGGCGATCCAGCCTGGCTCAAGCGAGCCAATTACCGCAAGGGCTGGGATGTGGTGGTCTGACGCAAAGAAGGGGATTTCCGCCATGAACAGGAGAGACTTCTTCCGCAGCGCGGCAGCGTTGACTGCCTTGGGTGCGATTGCGCCCAAGGCGTCGTTCGCCCGTACGCCCAAGCCGGAGCCGCGCAACAACCCGATCTGGCTGATGACAAGCGCCTTCGCCGCCGATCCGGACTTCGAGTCCGTCGTCAAGCGCGCGAAGGACGTCGGGGCGCAGGGCCTTGAGCTGTGCGTCTTCCGCCGCGACACCGACCGGCAGGACCACATCGCCACCCATCTGGACTACGACAACTTCACTCTCGAGCGCGCCAAGCAGGTAATCGACATCTGCAATCGCGAAGGACTGCGCATATCGGTGGGTGCCTACGACAACCTTATCGGCGGCAAACCGGAGCTTCAGGTGGTAAACCAGAACCACATACTGAAGCTGATCCGCATCGCGGCGCTCCTTGGCGGAGACCTCAACGACGTCGTCTGCGGCTCGTTCGTCGGCTACGACGTGGTTCTCGGCAACGAGGACAACGGCTTCGAGAAGAACCTCATGAAGTTCAAGAAGGTCTTCACGCCGATTCTCAAGTATGCGAAGGACCTCGGAGTCACCGTTTGCGTCGAGAACTGCCCTATGGAAGGGTGGCGTCCCGTCACTTCTACGGACTGCTACTGCAACCTTCCCGGCTGCCTGGCGGCCCGTAAGCTCATGTACGCCGTCCTCGACGACGACAGTGCGCTAGAGGAGACGTATGACCCGTCCCATGACATCTGGCAGCACATCGACCCGACGGACGTGATAAACGCGATGGACTTCAAGAAGCTCCGCCGCATCCACATCAAGGGTACGCGCAACTTTCCGACCGAGACGGAAGCGACGCACTGGGGCAGGCTCTTCCCGATGCAGACGGTAGACCCTGCGCTTGCGAAGAAGGCAGGCGTGCCGTTGCCAGGCAACGAGTGGGATCGGCTCAACTACGAGCCGCGCCTGCCCGGCTTTGGCGGCAGCGACTCGTGCGACTGGACCAGGTTCCTCGAGAACCTGATGGCGAAGGGCTACAGCAACCCGTTCGTAATCGAGAACGAGGGATGCAATTCTTCGCACACCGGCAACATGGGCGCAACGATGCAAGGCTTCCGGGCGACTATCCTTAACACGGCTCCGGTTGTCTGGCCGCTCGGAAAGGACGGCTATGCGTTCAACAAGGCGGCACAACGGCCGATGCGCGTGATTTCGCGTTTAAAGGACCTTCCCGTCGTCACGATGAAGGATCTCGCCGGCTGAGAAGGGGAGTCGGGCTGCGTCATTCGTTCGGAATGCGCCAGCCGCTCGTCTTTTTCACATCGACGGGAATCGCAAGGGGCTGCGCAGGCGGTTTCGCCTGCGCAGTTTCCTTTTCTTCTTGTTGCGGAGCAGTGCTTGTCGGCTCCTTCTTCGTCGGCGGAGCTTTTTCGCTTGCTGCCGCAGGCGCATCCTCTGCGTCGCCTGAGGCCTTGGCGCCAGTGTTGTCCGCATCAGCGTCATTGAAGTAGTCTATTGCGCCTGTGTCATCAAGCAAGTCCAGCACGTCGTCTATCTCGTCGATGTTCGGAGCGGCGGCAGCCTTGGCCTTTGGCTTGCGCGACGGCTTTTGCTTGCGGACGGGCTGCTGCTGCTTCCTGGCCGGCTGCTTGTAGAGTTCGGGATAATGCTTGCGTCGGTAGGCTTCAAGCTCCTCCTGGCGCTTGCGTTCCTTCTCCGCGGCAGCCTTTTCGCGCTCGGCGGCGAGAAGGGCCTTGAGCTTCTCGATCTCCACTTGCTCCGGCGTAGGACCCTTCTGTTTTTCTTCAGCGGCCATGCGAGCCCTCTCCTCGTCCTTTGCCTCCCGTTCAGAAAGCTTTTTCTGAAGTTCGTCAAGCTTGTCCTTGAGCGACTTTAGCATGCCGTCATCCGCCGCCGGACGTTGCACGACCTCCGGCGTTTTTGGCTGACGCTCACGATCCTGCATGGCGAAATCGACGAGACGGTCGTTCAGTTGCTGATTGCGCTGGCTGAGGGAGGCTAGCATTGCCACGAACACCGCGATAACCGCGCCCATGAGGATTACAAAGAATATTCCCATCGTCACAAGACGCTTTCGTGCCTTTGCATGCTCGGCATCGATGTATTGCTGAAACGCCTTCAGGACCGGGAAGTCGTCAACACCGTCTTGCTGATAGACGCTGACTGCTGTTGGATTTTCGTTCATATGTGAATTATATCATAAATACGGGTTGATTTGTATTGCTAGGCAGGCAATCTTTGCGCATAATGGGGATTATGTAAACTAGGGCCGGACCTCTGCAAACACGTACCAAGTCCTTACGGACGAGCCTTTCAGGCGGCTTACTGACTCCATGATGCGCTTTAGCCGCTCGTCGGGCGAGGCAAATATGAAACACGTGTCGGTTTTGGCGTATTTTGCGGCATCGCCGAACGGAATCTCCTTTGGCGTAAGTTTGGGATCGTCCCCCTCGACGGACCAGTCCTCTTCGATGAATACGAGCGTCTCGCCGGCAGCAGAGAGCGTTAGTTCGAACGGCTGGACAAGTCGTGCCGCACGATTGGTCCATTCCGCCTCCGGGACGAATGCACGATAGAAAAGGCTGCCGTCGGCGCGACCGTTTAGCTTTATGCGGCGCGAGTCAATGCGGGACAAGGCAACCGCCGCCGCTCTGGCGTCCGAAACCTTCATCTCCAGGTCGAACGCCACGGTTACGTCCAGCTCGCGTCCCTCGGACTCCCTCCGTAGCAGAGACAGCGTCTCGGCGGCGTTTGTTGATGTCACGGTTACGTCCAGGTGCCTTGGCATCTCTTCTGCGTTCCAAGTCACCGTGAAAGTCACCTTTGCGCCCTTTTTCAGTTCCACGGCAGCAAGGTGCCGTCCGTAGACGCGTCCTTGCTCGAATATGCCGTCATGGACAATCGGCGACTGGGCCAGAGTATAGACGGAAAACGCGGAAGACGGCATTTCTGCGGCGGCGATTGGTTCGCCTTTGTTGTCGCGCGAGCCACCGGTATAGACTGGCGGCGCGGCCGGGAGATCGTCCGTCAACGAGGTCTCAACGTACTTGTCAAGCGACGGCGAGAACGTGAGCGGACACCCTACGGGCCAGAGACGGCAAGAGACGGCATCCGTCGGCATTCCGCGCGGCAGTCCGGCACGCTCGAGCCGGCGGCAAAAGTCTGCGACCGGCTCGTCGAGAAGGAACATGGTCTCGTAATCGCGATCAGTGTTCCTGTCGGCGAAGACGAATTCCAGCGGAGTCCCCTTCCCGACGCCGGTTGCGGTCGCGGTGAACGAGAGCGACGCGGAGAGGAACAGCGCGGCGATCATCCGCGAAGAGACTCCACGGCACGCTTGAAGCCGTCCGCGCTTCGCGCAATTATCGCCTCGTCTACGCTGCAGCTGAGGCGCACGTAGCCCGCGAAGCCGAATCCTGAACCCGGCACTACGAGTATCCGTTCCTTGAGAAGCGCATCGACAAAGACGGTATCGTCAGGCACCGGACTCTTGGCGAAGAAGTAGAAAGCGCCCTTCGGCATTTCAAACTCGATTCCAGCATCGCGCAGGACGCGCGCCATAAGCTGGCGTCGACGGTCATAGATGGCGAGATCAACTGTTTCGTCGACAAGCGCGGCTGCCAGGCGCTGCCCGACGACGGGGGCGTTGACGAAGCCAAGCGTCCGGTTGGCGAGGGTCACGGCTGCCGTCAGCGTAGCCTGGTCAGGCATTTCGGGATTGGCCACGAAATAGCCGATGCGTTCGCCGGCAAGCGAGAGAGTTTTCGAGAACGAACCCAATACGCAGGCATAACGCGAGAGAGGCAGCGCAGGCGGAACCTCGACGCCATCATATGCGAAGGCTCGGTAAGGCTCGTCAAACAGGAGGAATAGCGGACGTTCCCTGGCACGGTTGACGTCCTCGGCGATGCCGGCCAGAGCCTGCAGGTCCTCCATCGGATAAATGCAGCCGGTCGGGTTGTTGGGAGAATTTATGATGATTGCGCGCGTCTTTGGCGTGACTGCCGCAGCGATTGCCGCAACGTCTGGACGGAACGCGGGCGGGACGGACGGCACAGGACGCAGTACGCCGCCGAAGTGCCCGCAGTATGCGCCGTATTCCACGAAGTACGGCGCCGGCGTTATCACCTCGTCGCCAGGCTCGATGACCACGCGGAAGAAGCTGACGAGCGCGCCGGCGGCCCCGACGGTCATCACAACATCCTTGGCCGACAGCTCCGTGCGCTGCTGGCGAGAGAGATGTGCGGCCATCGCCTCGCGCACGGACATGATGCCTGCGTTCGGGCAATAGCCGAGGCCGAGCGGCTTTACCGCATCGGCGGCGATGCGCTCCAGCGCTGCCTTGGCGGCAGCCGGCGGCGGAACGTCGGGATTGCCGAGCGAGAAGTCGCACACGGCGTCGTCGCCGTACTGCCGCCTCAGCTCGATGCCTTTCTCGAACATTTTGCGAATGAAGCTGGAGTTCGCCAGGGCTTCGCGTATCTGGTTCGTCACCGTCTGCATGGCAGCCTTCTCCCTGTCGCGAGGACTATTCGTCGTCAGCCTTCTCGAACTTGACGTCGGGGAACATCTCCTGCGCAGTCTTGGCATATTCCGGGAACTGCTTGACGACCTCCTTTGCCAGTGCCTCGGAGCGTTCCACGGCGCCGTTCACGTCGGAGCATACCAGCTTCATCGTCAGTGCCGCGCCGGTCATTGCGTCAGCCCAGTCGCGCAGGCTCAGCTTGTGAGCGGCCGATGGATTGCGCGCGTTTACGATGTAGATGTTCATTATCTCGTTCAGGTTGCCAGGATAGCTGCTGTAGAACTTCTGCCAGGGAATCTTCTGCTTAGACTTGTCGCCGCGGACGAGCTGAATTTCCTTGTCGTTGACGCCCGTGACTTTGGCTCCCCTCAACTTGCCCTTGAACACATGGCCGTTGAGGTGCTTTATGAAGATGTCATGCATCTTCTTCATGTTAGTCACCTTGCGGATCTCAAGGTCTGCCGCCAGCTGGCCCTCGGGCGTCGTCAAGTCGGCCTTCAGCGCCTCAAGCTGGCGAATGGCGCTCTTCCAGTCGAGCTGGCGGAGCGTGCCCTGCGCGACGATCGCCTCGAACTTGTCTGCCGCCGCCTTCGTCTCGGACTCGATCTTGGACTTCTTCTCGGCGGCAAGCTTCTCCTGTCGTTCCTTCTCGGCGGCGGCGGCGGCATCGGCCTTGGCTTTGCGCGCGGCCTTCAGCTTCTCTTCACGCAACCGTCTCGTCGTCTGCTGGACGATGCTTTCGCCCTTTGACTTTATGAACGAGATCCACTTCTTAACGTTCTCGACGTCCTGGGAGACCTTCACTTGCTCGAGCTGGTCGACGACGACCCTGGAGAGCTCGGCCAGCTTGTCCATGACCTCCTTCGTCTGTTCGGTCAGCTGCGCCTCCTCGGCACCCTTCGCCACGATCTTGCGGACGGCGTGCCGTATGCGAATGGCGCTCGCTTGGCAAGCGTATGCCTTTTCCCACAGTTCGTTCATGGTGACCACCGTTTGCGACGGCTGTGCTGCGGGAGCAGGCTCCTGCGCAGCTGCAGGCGGTGCATTCGTGGAAGCTGCCTTGTCCTTGGCCTTGGCGGGTACGGCGTTCGTCGAAGCCGCAGCAGCTTTTGCAGGCGCAGCATTCGTGGAAGCGGGTTCGGCCTTGGCAGCGGCGGCAGGCGCAGCATTCGTCTCTGCCGGGACCGCCTGCGCAGGAGCCGCAGCGGCAGCAACTTCGTTCGTAGCGGCAATGGCGTCTAGCAGTTCCTTCGACGGGCCTGGCTTCAGCAAATCCGCTTCCTCTTTTGGAAGCACCTTCCGAAGCTCCTCAGTCGGCTTCTCCACCTCGGCAACCGCCTTGGCGGCGAAAGCGTCGAACTCGTCCGCGAACTTCTCAGCGGCGGCGACGGTGTTGCGGATTGCAGTGCGGGCCTTGTCGATGTTTCCGGTTATCATCGCCAGATGTTCGGCTTCTTGCGCTCGGCGGCTGGACACCTGATACCAGACGAGGCCGCCGATGACTCCGCCGATGAGCAGGATGACGCCGACGATAACGCCGACGACCTTGAGCGCAAGGTTCCCTCCCTTCTCGGACTCCTCCTCGTTTTCGGATCCCTTGGCATCCGGATCCTCGGGAGCTGCTTCGCCGTCAAGTCTGTTCCTGGCCGTCGTCGGCGCCCCGGGACGGATCATGGCTCGGCGGCCACGCATCATAGCCCTGCGGGCGCCAGCGGCAGTGCCGGCACCCGAGACGTCAGGACGCGGCTCCTTCCTGGTCAAGCCTGTCGTCAGGACATTCTTGAATGCTTCCAGCAAGGCCTCGAAGCTCGGATAGCGGTCTTCCTTCTTGAAGGCCAGCATCTTCATCACGAGATTGTCGATCGCCGGCGTTATCTCAGGGCGGAGCGCGCTCGGCTTTTTGGGCATTCCCTCGAAGCGCTTCTTGACGACGGCGATGGAGTCGTCTCCCTCGAAAGGCGCGGAGCCGGTAAGGGCGTGGTAGAGCGTACCTCCGAGCGAATACATGTCGGCACGGAAGTCTATGGGCTCCTTCTTGACCTTCTCCGGCGAGATGTAGTACGGCGTGCCCCATATCTCGTTAGTGTCCTTCTGCATGGCCGCCAGTCCGAAGTCGACGAGCTTGGCGTTCCCGTTCGCGTCCAGAAGTACGTTCTCCGGCTTTACGTCACCATGAACGCACCCCTGGTCGGATGCGCACTGCAGGGCCTGCGCCACCTGCTGGCATATCTTGATGACCCGCGGAATGTCGGCCTTGCCGGGGTTGGCGTTCATTAAGGAGTAAAGCGAACCGCCGGACGCCAGCTCCATCGCGATGTACGGCATGCCGTCGCAGATGCCGTATGAGTAGACCTGCGCGATGTTCGGGTGTATGAGGCGCGCAACGGACTGCGCCTCCCGCTTGAACTTCTCCACGAAATCGGGGTCGTTTCCAAGCTCCTTGAGCATGACCTTCACGGCGACGGGACGGTCGAGCATCTTGTCGCGCCCCATGTAGACGCCTCCCATGCCGCCAGAGCCAAGCTCGCGCTCAAGAAGGAAGTTCCCGTTTTCGCCGAACGTTCCCGGTGTCTTGATCAGTTGTTCGCTCATCTTATGATCCTCCATCCGCTGAATGGCCAGAACACGACGGACGCCGAACCGCGGAGGTTCTCGCGGGGCACAGGCCCCCAGTAGCGGCTGTCGAAGCTGTTGTTGAAGTTGTCGCCGCAGGCGAAGTATTCGCCTTCGCCCATCGTAACCGTCTCGGGACGGCCCGGCACCGGGTGTTCGAGCGCATACGTCTCACCCGGCCGAGCCTTCATGCGCTTTATGTAGTGCGTGCCTTGCGGCAGCTGGTCGATGCCTGTCGTCGAAAAGATCATCACCTCGCCGTTCTGGGGCTTTACGAAGTTCCATTTCCAGCGGTTGACGAAGATGAAGTCGCCCGTGGTTATGGACCCCTTCCAAAGCGTCTCGCCCTTGCGGACGAACTTACCGTGGATGGCGCGACAGGCATCTGTCGGCAACGACCACGTCTCGCCGCACGTTCCGATCTGCACCGTGGCGAACCCGTCGTTGCGCGGCGTGCAGCGCACCTGTCCGGAGACGGGCGACTTCCAGTCGACCACACGTGAGCCGGTCCAAGCCCATTTGAGGACAGAGAGAGGCAAGACGTCGAAAGCGCCCTTCTCGACGCCGGCCTCCGTGTGCCAGCCCCAGAGCGTCTCCTGCATCGATCCAGTCGGAATCTTGAACGGTTCGTAGAAGTAGGCTCTGAACGCCATCGCGACGGAGAATGCCACGACGAGCGTATCCAGCCACTCGCGGCCGTAATCGGCTAGGGTCTTCTTCATCAGGTGCGGTAGTTGGGAGCTTCTTTCGTGATGGTGATGTCGTGCGGACGCGCCTCGCGCAGGCCTGCTGCCGTTACGCGGTAGAAGCGCCCCTTCTCCTTGAGCTCCGCGATAGTGCGCGCTCCGCAGTAGCCGAGGCTGGCGCGAAGGCCGCCGCAGAACTGAGTCATGATCGACTTGACGTGCCCGGAGTACGGAACCATGCCCTCGATGCCCTGCGGTACGAGGCTGTCGTCGGCCTCGTCGTCCTGAAAGTAGCGGGCGCGCGAACCCTTGCCGTTCTTCAGGGCCGCCATGGAGCCCATGCCGCGGTAGACTACGTACTGCCGTCCGTTGGAGTATATCTTCTCGCCGGGGGACTCCTCGGTTCCGGCCAGCACGGAGCCCAGCATGACCGAGTCGGCGCCGGCAGCAATCGCCTTCGGCACGTCGCCCGAAAGCTTTATGCCGCCGTCGGCAATGACTGCGACATCGGTGCCGCGCAGGGCCTTGGCCGCGTTGTAGACCGCCGTGAGCTGGGGTATGCCGACGCCGCAGACGACGCGCGTCGTGCAGATGGAGCCTGGACCGATGCCTACCTTGACGGCGTGCGCGCCTGCCTTCGCAAGAGCCGTTGCGGCTTCGCCGGTCGCGATGTTGCCGGCGATGACGTCCACCTTCGGGAAGTGGCGCACGATGTGCTTCGTCATGTCGATGATGCCCTTCGTGTGCCCGTGGGCGGAATCCACGACCACCACGTCCACGCCGGAGTCCGCCAGCTTCTCCATTCGCGAAAGGTCGCCCTTGCCGCCCGACACCGACGCCGACACGCGCAGCCGGAACTTGTCGTCTAGGTTGTACGAGCTGTCGGAGTTCTCCACGATGCGGCTTACGTCGGTGAAGCTGTATAGGCCGACCACACGGCCGCTGCGGTCGACGATCGGGAGCTTGCCTATCTTGTTCTCACGCATCAGCTCGTACGCCTTCTTGAGCGAGGTCCCCGGCTTTGCGGTCAGAAGCGTCTTCTGCATCACGTCCCTGAGCTTCGCGGCGTTCATCGGAGCGAACCGCATGTCGGACGACGTGATCATGCCCACGAGCCGGCCGTCGTCGTCGAGCACCGGGAAACCGTTGAACTTGATCTTGCGCTTCGCCTTCTCGCTGCGGAGGAATCCGATGTCGTCGTTCTCGTGGAAGCACACTGGAGACTCGATGAGACCGTTGAGGTGCTTCTTGACCTGGCGCACCTGCGCGGCCTGGTCGTCTTCCTCCAGGTTCTTGTGTATGCAGCCGATGCCGCCTGCAAGCGCCATGGCGATCGCCATCGTCGCCTCGGTCACTGTGTCCATCGCCGCCGACATGAACGGCACCTTCATCTTCATGCGGCTTGTCAGCTTCGTCTCAAGCGACGTCTCGTCCGGCAGGAAGTCCGCATACTGCGTCACCAGCGTCACGTCGTCATACGTCAAACCCTCATACGGGAATGCGCGCATGAATGCGTCGAGATTCCGATTCATCTTTCCCTTCTCCATTTTCTCGTATTATACTCTTTCCAGCCCGTGGAAATCAAGCGCAGCGTCATCCTCGCGGGGGCCGCACGGGCAAGCCCGCCGCCGCCATGGCAGCCTTGATTTCGCTAATCGTATAGTCTCCCGAATGAATCATTCCGGCGACTATCGCCGCATCGGCGCGGGCGAGCCGGAACGCGTCAACGACATGCTGCGGGGTCCCGGCGCCGCCCGAAGCGACCACCGGCACTCCTACGGCGTCGGCCACGAGTCTGGTGATTTCCAGCTCGAAGCCTTCGCGCGTGCCGTCCGCATCCACCGAGTTTACGACGATCTCCCCGGCGCCCAGGTCGGCCGCGCGCCGCGCCCACTCCACGGCGTCGATGCCGGTGAGCTCCCGGAACCCGCGCACCGAAATCTCGTATCCGCTCGGACATTTTGCGCTGCGTACTGGATCCATGCCCAGTACCACGCATTGGCGTCCGAACGCCGCCGCACCTTCGGATATGACGGAGGGGTTACGCACCGCAAGCGAGTTCACCGACACCTTCTCGGCCCCGGCGAGGATCACGCGCTCCATGTCGGCGAGCGAGGCGATTCCGCCGCCGACGGCAAACGGGATATGAACCGAGCGAGCAACGGCCTCGACCATTCCGATGTCAATGGGCCGACCTTCCGCTGACGCGGTTATGTCGTAGAACACCAGCTCGTCCGCACCGCCGTCCGAATAGGCGATTGCCATCTCGACGGGATCGCCGAGATCGACGTTGTTCTGAAAGCGCACGCCCTTCGTCACGCGTCCGCGTCGCACGTCGAGGCATGGGATCACGCGTTTCGTCAGCATGTGCGCCCCCCTTCCGCATCAGACGTCGTGCGCAGGAACTCCCTAAGAAGGGCAAGACCGGCGCGCCCGGACTTCTCGGGGTGGAACTGCGTCGCGAACAGGTTGCCGCGCCGGACCGCCGACGCAAACGTGATTCCGGCATACTCGGTGCGTCCCACGACCGCCGGATTCATCTCGACGTAGTAGGAATGGACGAAGTAGAAGTATTCCTTGGGCTTCAGCAGTCCGAGCGGATCGCTTCCCTCCACCTGGTTCCACCCCATCTCCGGGACCTTGAAGCCAGGCACGTCGGGGAACCGGCGCACGCGCCCGGGCAATATGCCGAGCGTGTCAACGCCGCCGTCTTCCTCGGTATGCGTGAAGAGTATCTGCATGCCCAGGCAGATTCCGAGGAACGGCTTTTCCGCCGCCGCCTTGCGCACGGCGTCGGCGAGCCCGAGGTCCGCCAGGCTGCGCATGGCGCTCTTCGCGGCGCCCACGCCCGGAAAGACGACGCGGCTGGCGGCGGCGATCACGGCGGGGTCGCTCGTCACCGTAGCCTCTGCGCCGATCGAAGCGAAAGCGTTGCGCACACTCGTCAGGTTGCCGGCACGATAGTCGATGATAGCTGTCATGGGCGTATATTATACCAAAAAAACTTTCACTTTCCCCATTGACTTTTCGCGAAAATATGAGATACTATTCGCCCGTTCGCACCAAAAGCAAGTTGGCGAGCAAAAAGACAAGAAAAGGGAGAATGAAGAAAATGAAGATCAGAACCGCCAGGAAGGCCGCGCCCGAGAAGACCATCGTCAAGAGGTCCGCAAAGGCTGCGGCGAAGAAATCCGTCGGGCGGAAGCCGTCATCGAAGACCGCCGTCACTTTCACCGTTCACGGTGAAAAGGGACACGCCGTCTATCTGGCCGGCGAATTCAACGACTGGAACCCGACAGCCAAGAAGATGGCCTACAAGGCCCGTTCGGGGATATACACCGCGACGCTGAGCCTTGCGCCCGGCGAATACCAGTACAAGTTCGTCATCGACGGCACCTGGTGCGCGGATCCGGAGAACGTCAACGCCGTCGCCAACGACTGCGGAACATTCAACTCGGTCGTCACCGTAGCGTAACGGCCTGGTGCGAACGAAAAAAAGGAAACGGCCCGGGGCGCTCGCCCCGGGCCGCTCTCTTTTCGCCTTGCGTCCTTCCGCTTACTTGCGGAGCGCGGCCTGCGCCGCCGCGAGGCGCGCGATCGGCACGCGGTACGGCGAGCAGCTGACGTAGTCAAGGCCGAGGCGGTGGCAGAACTCCACGGACGTCGGGTCGCCGCCGTGTTCGCCGCAGATGCCGCAGTGAATCTTCGGGCGGGTCGCCTTGCCGTCGGTCACGGCCATCTTCATGAGCTTGCCGACGCCTGTCTGGTCGAGCTTGGCGAACGGGTCGTTCTCGTAGATCTTCTGGTCGTAGTACGCCCCGAGGAACTTGCCGGCATCGTCACGCGAGAAGCCGAACGTCATCTGCGTCAGGTCGTTCGTGCCGAAGCAGAAGAACTCGGCCTCTTCGGCGATTTCGCCGGCGCAGAGTGCCGCGCGCGGAACCTCGATCATCGTGCCAACCTCGTAGTTGAGCTTGATCTCGGCCGCCTGGATCTCCTCGTTCGCGACGTGCACGACGATGTCCTTGACGAACTTGAACTCCTTGAGGTCGCCCGTCAGCGGAATCATTATCTCGGGTTTCACGTTCCAGCCCTTGTGCTTCTTCTGCACGTTGATTGCCGCGCGGATGACGGCCTTCGTCTGCATGACGGCTATTTCCGGATACGTCACGCACAGGCGGCAGCCGCGGTGGCCCATCATCGGGTTGAACTCGTGGAGCGAGTCGATGATGTCCTTGATGCGGCTGATCGGCTTGTGCATCGTCTTCGCGAGAAGCGCGATCTCGTCCTCGGTGTGAGGCACGAACTCGTGCAGCGGCGGGTCGAGGAAGCGGATCGTGACCGGCTGGCCGTCGAGCGCCTCGAAGAGCTGCTCGAAGTCGTCCTGCTGGTACGGCAGTATCTTCGCGAGCGCGATGCGGCGCTCCTCGACCGTGTCGGAGCAGATCATCTCGCGGAACGGCGTGATGCGGCTCTGCGAGAAGAACATGTGCTCCGTGCGGCAGAGGCCGATGCCCTCGGCGCCCAGCTCGCGGGCCTTCTTGGCGTCGCGCGGCGTGTCGGCGTTCGTGCGCACCTTGAGCTTGCGGAACTTGTCGGCCCACATCATGATGCGGCCGAACTCGCCGACGATCGACGCGTCGACCGTCGGAATCACGCCGTCATAGATGTTGCCGGTCGAGCCGTCTATCGAGAGCCAGTCGCCCTCCTTGAACGTCTTGCCGGCGAGGACGAACTTCTTGTTCTCCTCGTCCATCACGATCTCCTGGCAGCCTGAGACGCAGCACTCGCCCATGCCGCGCGCGACGACCGCCGCGTGGGACGTCATTCCGCCGCGCACCGTGAGGATGCCCTCGGCGGCCTTCATGCCCTCGATGTCCTCCGGGCTCGTTTCGAGGCGCACGAGAACGACCTTCTCGCCGGCCTTCTTCCACGCCTTGGCGTCGGACGCGCTGAACACGATCTTGCCGCACGCCGCACCAGGCGACGCCGCAAGGCCGCGTCCGATGGGCTTCGCCTTCTTGAGCGCCACTGCGTCGAACTGCGGATGGAGGAGCGTGTCGAGGTTGCGGGGGTCGATCATGAGGACAGCCTCCTCCTCGGTCCTCATTCCCTCGTCAACGAGGTCGCAGGCGATCTTCAGCGCCGCCTTGGCAGTACGCTTGCCGTTGCGCGTCTGGAGCATGAAGAGCTTCTTGTTCTCGATGGTGAACTCCATGTCCTGCATGTCGCGGTAGTGGCCCTCGAGCTTCCCGCAGATGTCCTGGAACTGCTTGAACACCTCGGGCATGACCTCGGCCATCTTGGCGATCGGCATCGGCGTCCTGACACCCGCGACTACGTCCTCGCCCTGGGCGTTCATGAGGAACTCGCCCATCAGCTTCTTCTCGCCGGTCGCCGGATCGCGCGTGAACGCGACGCCCGTGCCCGAATCGTCGTTCAGGTTTCCGAACGCCATCATCTGCACGTTGACCGCAGTGCCCCAGCTGTACGGGATGTCGTTGTCGCGGCGATAGACGTTTGCGCGCGGGTTGTCCCAGCTGCGGAACACAGCCTTGATCGCCTCGAAGAGTTGCTCCTTGGCGTCGGACGGGAAGTCCTTGCCGATCTTGCTCTTGTATTCCTTCTTGAACTGCCCGGCGAGTTCCTTGAGGTCGTTGGCCGTCAGCTCGACGTCGAGCTTGACGCCCTTCTTGGCCTTCATGGCATCGATCAGGGCCACAAAATACTTCTTGCCGACGTCCATAACGACGTCGGAATACATCTGGATGAATCTGCGATAGCAGTCCCACGCCCAGCGGGGATTTCCGGATTTTGCAGCCAGCGTGTTGACAACGGTCTCATTCAGGCCCAGGTTCAGAATCGTGTCCATCATGCCGGGCATGGACGCGCGGGCACCGGAACGGACGGAAACCAGAAGCGGATTCTCGATATCG
>JAFRDO010000076.1 GCA_017403825.1 Kiritimatiellia bacterium | reverse complement strand
TTTGCCAAACTAAACGCAAGTCCCTCCCCGGGGAGGGTAGGAGGAATGGACTTCGCCTACATCAACCAATCTCTGACTCTGCAACCTCCTTTGACCAACTAAACAAAATCTAAAATTGTGTTTACTCTGGCAAAGCACAATGTAGTTTCACTATTGATTTCTGCACGGAATTTTTGATATAATGCGCGACAGCATGTACAAGGTATGCTCATTAAGCGGCTTCTGGCCAGCGTTGCTTGCGCTTGCCTGCGTGTTTGCAGGCGGGTGCGAGACGGTCGGCGACATGTTCCGCGAACGCAAGCCTGTCGATGCGGCCGTAGTCGCCACGTGGTGGGATGGGCCGCGCATTCGACCGGGCGTGCGTTTGCTCATACAGGTCGGCACGCAGACTGCGCCACCGGCGAAGATGGAGGTTCTGGTGGACCAGAACGGCGACATCACGCTGCCGCTTCTGCTGCAGGAGCCGGTGGCATGCGACGGGCTTACGCTTGAGTCGCTGAAGCAAAAGCTCATGAAGGCATATTCTACGTACTATAGGCAGCCGATGGTTACGGTCACGTTCGCGCCGTACGACGGCAAGGGCGTTTCCCCGTGGGGCACGGTGACGGTGCTTGGCGAGGTGGGGCGGCCGGGGCCGGTTAACATGCCGGCCACGATGGACCTTACGGTGACGAAGGTCCTGCAGGAGGCAGGCGGTTGCAAGCAGTTCGCCGACAAGACGGCGATCCGCGTGACGCGCTGCGACAAGGACGGCAACCAGACGAGGACTTACGTGAACCTGAACGAGATCGGCAAGGACGGGCGTGTCGACAAGGACATGTCGCTTCGCGCCGGCGATGTCGTCTGGGTTCCTGAGACATGGTATTGACACAGAACATAAGCAAGTAGAGAACAAGAAGGAGAGCACATGAATGCGAAGAGAATCGTAGTGGCGGCGGCGGCTTTGGCCGCAGGTGCGCTTTTTGCAGAGGGCCTTACGCTGGTCGCTGCGCGCGAAAAGATCGTGGAAGCGATCTCCAGCCCGGCCGTCATGACGGCTACCGTCAGCCAGCTTTCGGCCGACGACCAGAGGCAGTTCCTCGCCGACGTGAACGCGGCGATAGGCAACATGCCCGGGTCACAGGAGGAACTGGCGGCTTCGTATCTCAACGCCTGCCGCGCGGCCCTCAAGGGTGCGCAGAAGGGCAATCTCGCGACGATGATCGCCGAGGTGTTCGCGACAGTTCCGGTGGAGTACCTGCCCGTCATAAGCGAGAGCCTCGGCTCCGACATGCTCAACCGGGCCGCCAATCCGTCCACGACCTACAGTGACGAAGAGTACCTTGACATCGCGACCAACGTGATGGCCAAGGTCAATTCGCGCGTTGAGGTGGAGGACAATGCCGGCGTGCGCAGCGGCTTCGCGGCGCTTGCGTTCATTCGCGGCTCCAACAGCGGCAGCGAGGCGATTGTCTCGGCCATGACGGCGGCCTTGCCGGCGTCGGTCCAGGAGGCGGCGGCCAAGGAATGGTTCCCGGCGGCCCTGGCGACTGGCGATGCCAAGAGCTACGATCCTATGCTCGTAACGGCTTCCGCCGAGACGTTGCCGGAACTTGAAAGTATACTCGACAATATGCTGTTGAACGTTGACGGGGCACAGAACCAGGAGGCGCTCTTGGCCGACTTGGGCGGCGCCAACACCGACCCCAGCGTTTCTTCACAGGAACGCACCCCCATCATAGACGCGATCTACAATCCGCTCAACGAGTCGCTGCCGAACCTCGGCACCGGCTCCGCGTTCGACACGTTCACCGAGGGCGTCATCGTTCCTCGCGGCACCGGCCGTAAGGTGGCTCCTGTCCAGGTTCCGCAGAAGCCGTCGGAGCCGATACATGGCTACGGATGGCAGTCCAGGCGATGACAGGCCATTTTCCGGATTTACGCTATCGTCCGACTTGAAGGGAGAAGACAATGACTAATGCAGAGGGATTCAAGGGGCTGGCGCTTGCGCTGGCGTCGGTTGCCATCGCGACAGCTTCGGCAGATGTGCTTGACAGGCCTGCCGGCTTCAAGATAGGGGAGCGCATGACCATCAGGCCGTACGTCTCGGCGTCTGCCACATGGGACTCGAACCCCGGCGGCCGCAGCTACGACGCCGAGGGCGACATGATGTGGACGATCAGCCCGGCGTTCAAGCTGGACTACAAAGACGACAACTGGTCGCTTCTGCTGAACGCGTACTACAGCTACCATTGCTATACCGAGAGCAAGAACGTCAACCGCTACAACACTCATAACTACGGCGAGAACCTCCGCTGGAACTGGTCCAACAGCAAGGGCGCGGAGAAGGGTTGGTCGCTGATGCTCGCTGAATCCTACCGTCGCATCACGATGGCCGACGACATCGAGCTTGGAGACGGGCGCGGCTACAACGGCGACCGCGGGCAGTTCGACATCAACGGCGGGATACAGCGCCGGTTCAACGAGCACTGGCACGCTGACCTGCGTGGCGGCTACTACAACGTTGACTACGACAATGACACTGACAATCCGAACGTCGGAGCGCTCTACGGCTGGCAGCGCTGGACCGGCACTCTCCTTGCGGGCTTCGCGCCTTCTCCCTGGACAGACTTCCTCGTTGCGGCCGGATATCACGGCTACAATCAGGACAACGCCGGTCACGACCATGTCAGCCGCCGTTCCGACGGCTACATCGCCCAGGCCGGTCTTGGCTCGTATGCGACGGAACGCATCTCCTACCGCGCCCTCGCCGGTTGGAGCAGGTTCGACTACGGTGACGGCGCCTCGACGGCCAACGGCTTCGTCTACACGCTCTCCGGAGACTGGAAGATATCCGACACATTGCACACGATGCTCCTTGCCACGAGCTACTACCAGCCGTCCGAGCGCGAGCTCTCGAGCCGGTCGCGCGTAGACGCCATAAGCTGGGGCATTGCGAAGTCCCTCGTGCGCGGCAAGCTTCACGCCAAGCTCGACATGACCTATCGCCACGAGACGCACGATCACGTCTCGCGTTCGTCCGGCAGCGACTACGATATCGACGTTACGACAGCCCGCTTTGGCCTCGACTACACGCTCAACCGGTTCCTGGCGCTGTTCGCGTACGGGGAGTATCTGCGCTCCTGGGACAGCAACAGCCACGACAACAGCGGTTATTGCGACTACGACCGCTGGCGCGTGACCGGCGGCGTGCGCCTGACGTACTGAAGTGCAGAAGGCAATCGCCAAGTACGGACTGGCGGCGCATCTGTCCTTGCTGGCGGTCGCGCCGCTCTTCCTATTCCCGTTCTGCGAGGCGCCGAAAATCGCCACGGCCATGCTGTGGCTTTCGCTTGTCGGGGCGTGGTGGATCATGCTCGAGCCGTCGCTCCGCGGCGGGGAAATGTTGCATGACGCGCGTCGACGGGTTTCGCTGGCGATAGGACGCGATCCTCTCTTCTGGGTGTTCTTGGTCGTAGTGGCGGTAGCCGGGCTGCGGGCCCTGAACACCGGCATCGCCATGTCCTATGACTTCGAGACGCGCACGTGGTCGGTCTTGCAACCGGCGGTGTCCGTCTTCCCTGGGGCATTCGCTTCGTCCGGTGCGCTGCCGTTCGCGGCGACCGTGGCGCTTGCCGTCGTCGTCACGGGTTGTCGGCACGCGCTGGGAAGTTCTGCGCGCATGGCGTTCCTTCTTATGGCGTCGTCCCTTTCCGGGGCGGCTGCAGCGCTGCTGATCTTTCTCGCGAGCCGCGGCAACGCTGCGGCGAGCGCGGTCGTTGCCGGCAATTCCGGCTGGTTTTACCATTCCGGCGTTGCGTTTGCGCTCTACCTGCTTTGCGGAACGGTCTCCCTGTTCGCGGCGTTCGAGCGTCATTGGAACGCCGCCGTGCTGCTTGCCGTGTTCTCCGTCGGGGGCAATGCGGCCGGGATGTTCGTCTTCTCGCCCGCGCTCGACGCCGCCGTGTTCGCCGTTGCGACGCTGCTGCTTTTCATCGCCGTGTTCATCGTCGCGTGCCGCAAGCTGCGCGGGTCCGGCGAGTTCAGGATGGTCGTCGTCTACGCCCTTGTCATGGTGATGGGAGGGCTGCTGGTCGTCGCCGCACTGCCTGATGGAGTGGTGAGCGCAAGGACTGCGCCGTTCGTCAGCAGGGATTTCCTGCCGTCAGGGTTGCTGGATTGCCGCCGCGTGCTTTCGGAGGCGGCGTTCAAGTCATGGACGGCGCATCCGTGGGCCGGCGTCGGGCTCGGTGCGTTCCAGTTTGACCTCCGTTTTGGTGTGGCTGCGGCGGACTGGGTGCTGCTGCCGCGCGGGGTTGCGGCGGTTCCGAACGGCTGGTGGCAGCTGCTCGTGGAGCATGGCATCGTCGGAACGGTCGTGCTCGCGTTGCCGTTCGGGCTCCTTATGTTCACGTATTTCCGCAGGGCGGCGGGCTGTGTCCGCGCACGCCGCCTTCCGGGGCCGGCGGTCCTTGCGGCTCCGCTTGCGCTGGCGGCCTTGGCGTCGACGGCGTTCTTCGACTGTTCGCTCCTCAGGGCGGACGTAATCGTGGTCGTTGGTGCGATTCTCGCGGTGTCGGCGAAGTCGTTTCCGAGGGAGATGTTAAGAGGCAATGGCTGACAAACCTATATATTATGGCAGCGGGAAGTCCTCCCCGATGTACTACGGCAGCGGGAAGTCCTCCCCCGTTTATTACGGCTGGAAGAAGCCCATGTACTACGGCAGCGGCGCATACGGCGGCGGTTCGTATGGTGGCAGCGCGTATGGCGGCGCATACGGCGGCTCGGGCGGCGGCGGAAACGACGATGGCTCGGTAATCGGCACAATCACCATAGGGCGCATGCTTCGCGTCGTGTCGCAGCGCTGGCTCTCCGTCTTCGTGTTCCTGCTTGTCGGTTTGATCGTCGCATTTGCGGTCTACCGCATCTCGCCCACGATCTACGAGGCGACCAGCGAGTTCACGATGGACATGCGTCGCTCGTCTGGCTCCCGCGGACACAGCGCCCTGTCGGAGGCCACGCCCGACTACGGCAACACCTACGCCGAGATCTTCAACACGCGCATCTCCGACTGGCGTTCCGACAAGGTCGTCACGAAGGTCGTGCAGCAGTACCGGGCGGGTCACCCGTCCTCGACGGTTTCCGACGAGGAGATCATAGGCACGCTCGCCGGCTCCGAGCTGGACCTCGTGCGCAACTCGCGCATCATCACCATCTCGCTCCGTTCCAAGACGCCGGCCCTTTGCGCGGCCCTTGCCAACGCCTATGCGGAAGCCATCGAGTCGTTCACCGATGAGGAGAACAAGCTCCGCTGCGACAAGGCCGTCTCGCAGATACACGGCAACGTCGAGAAGAAGCGCCGCGAGGTGGACAAGATCGCCAAGCAGCTTCTTGATTTTCGCACTGCCAACAAGGTGGACAACCTGCGCTCCTCGCGCGACACTGTGAGCCAGGGCCTCTCCAAGACCACTGGCGACATTCTCGCCCTCGAGGCCGAGGAGACTCAGCTCGTGGAGTGGGAGAAGATGCTCGCCGCCGTTCAGAAGGACCCCTCGAGCTACGGCAACCTCTCCACGGGCGTTCCCCGCGCGCAGGAGATCGCCGCGGAGTTCCGCGCCTACCAGGATGCCGAGGGGCAGTACCAGCGCCTCCTGTTCTCTTACACCGACAACCATCCCGACGTGATTACCGCGAAGAAGGCGCTGGAGCTCGCCAAGCGCCGCTTCCTCGACGCCGCGGCCCGAGCCCTGCTCACAGGTCGCTCCACGCTCCGCGTTACGCGCAACCAGCTCGCGAACCTGCGCCAGAAGCAGGACGATCTCCGCAACGAGCTCGCCTCGATCGAGCAGCGCATCGTGCTGGCGGAGTCGGGTCTCGGGCAGCTCGAAGCCGAGTTCGGCGTAGCCAACCGCGTGCTGGAGGGTCTCATCATGGACGAGAACAAGGCCCGCATCGAGGCGGAGTCGAACAACGAGATCGTCCGCGTAGGGCGCCCCGCCGGCGTCCCGTCGAAGCCCGTCCTGCCTAACCCCACCCTCATCTTCGGCGCCGGCGTAGCCCTGTCGATCATACTGGGCATCGTATTCGTGCTCATCGTGGACAACCTGGAGGACACCGTCGTGAACCTGGCCGACATCGAGGGCCGCCTTTCCCTCAAGGTGCTGGCGGTCCTGCCGCATGTCCGCCGGAAGAAGCGCGAGGAGGTGGCGCGCTTCATCGTAAACGACAAGTACTCGCAGTTCTCGGAGTCCGTGGCGGGTCTCCGCAACCTGCTCGATTCGCCGCGCTACGAGGCTCTCAGCCACTGCATGCTCATCATCTCCACCCAGCCCGGCGAGGGCAAGACTATCACGTCGTGCTCGCTGGCGATTGCGTACGCGCAGGCCGGCCGCCGCACGCTGCACGTCGACTTCGACCTGCGCCGTCCGCGCCTTGCCCGCATCTGGGACCTCGAGATCACGAAGGAGCGGAGCTTCTCGCACGTGCTGCAGGCGGCCGGTGCCGAAAAGCCCGACTTCAAGGCTCTCGTAAACCAGACGCCCGTGCCGGGGCTGGACGTGATTGCCTCGATCGCGCCGGACGGCGTATCGCCCTCGACGATCTTCGGCTCCTCGTCCGTGTCGTACTTCTTCGAGTGGGCTCGCGCCAACTACGACCACGTCATCGTCGACTCTCCGCCGTTCGGCGTCGTCGGCGACGTAGTCTCGCTCGCGGTGATGGTCGATTCCGTCATCATAATGTGCTGCCCCGACCGAACCCACTTCAAGCCGATCCAGTACTGCTCGCGCAGCCTCACCGAGGCCGGCGCCAACATCATCGGCGCAGTCGTGAACGACATCGAGGTGTCGAGCGCCGGCGCGTTCACTCCCCATTCGCACGGCCACGGCTACCACAAGTACGGCTACGGGTACGGCTATGGCTACGGGTACGGCTACGGCTATCGTCCCAAGGACTCGGACGAGGACGGCGAACAGAAGGGAAAGAAGAAGAAAGGCCGTGGCAAGAAGGGCGAGCCGGAGGAAAACAAGCCCGAAGAGACGCCGTCGTCCGAGGCGGGTTCCCCGTCGCCTAAGAACGTGGAACAGGAGACTGGGAACGGAGGGCCTGCATCGCCTTCCGAGACCGGCACATCATCGACGTCCGCGCCAAACAGGGGTTTTGCCGATGGCGAGTAAGCGCTGCATCGTTACCGGCGGCTGCGGATTCATCGGATCCGCGCTCGTCCGCCGTCTCTGCCGCGAGGGACGCGACGTGCTTGTCGTCGACAAGCTCACCTACGCAGGAGTAAAGGAGTCCCTTAAGGAGGTGGACGGCCTGTACGACTTGCTTGTCGCCGACATTTGCGACCAGTCGCGCATGGACCGGGCGTTCGCCGAGTTCCGCCCCGACACGGTGTTCCACCTCGCGGCGGAGTCCCACGTGGACCGCTCGATAGACGGTCCGGGCGAATTCGTCCGCACCAACGTCGTCGGCACCGCGACGCTCCTGCAGTCCGCGCTCGCCTGGTGGCGCAAGAACCCGGCGTTCGTATTCCAGCACATATCCACGGACGAGGTCTATGGCTCGCTCGGCGCCGAGGGCTTCTTCACCGAGGCCACCCCGTATTCGCCGCACTCGCCGTATTCCGCGTCAAAGGCCGCCTCCGACCATCTCGTGCGCGCATGGCACGACACGTACGGCCTGCCGGTCCGCATCACGAACTGCTCCAACAACTACGGGCCGTACCATTTTCCCGAGAAGCTGATTCCGCTCGTGATTCTCAACTGCCTTGACGGCAAGCCGTTGCCGGTCTACGGAAAGGGCGCGAACGTGCGCGACTGGCTCTACGTCGAAGACCACGTCTCGGCGCTTTGCCTTGTCAACGAGAAGGGCGCAGACGGCGAGACGTACAACGTCGGCGGACACAACGAGCGCACTAACCTCGAGGTCGTCCAGGCGATATGCGCCACGCTGGACGAGTTGCGCCCGCGAGCCGCGGGACCTTACTCCGACCTCATCACCTACGTCGCCGACCGTCCCGGACACGACCTGCGCTATGCGATCGATCCGTCCAAGCTGATGGATACGCTGGGCTGGCGTCCGGCGGAGAGCTTCGACACCGGCATACGCAAGACGGTCCGGTGGTATCTCGACAACGACTGGTGGTGGCGTCCGATACGCGAACAGCGCTACGCCGGCGGTCGTCTCGGCGCGAAGGTGTAAGATTTTCCATTTTTCCCCCTTGACGGGTTGTCACCCATTTTGGTATCATATAAGCACAAAGGAGAAATCAGGATGAAAAAACCTCTTATCGTAGCGTCAGTTGTGTGCGCGTGTGCGTTCGCAGCTAACGCGAGTTTTGATTCGTGGTTCACGGGAATCAACTCTGGCGCGACTACCGCCAACAACTTGAATGCTTCAAGCGGCACGTGGACTTTTGATACCACCCATGGCGACTTTGAGGTCAACGGCAACGTGCTTGAGTTCGACCTTGACGATACTTACGCGGTCACATACGATGTGGATGTTTCCAAAGCGCCTGATACGAACACGGTCACCAAGGTCACGGTGTCTGGCGTGTTTACTCCTGTCAAGCTTGCTGATCTTCCGCTTGAAGGGACAATGAATGATCGTCTGGCGCAGGTCGGGTTTGTCATTTGCGACACAGGCAGCGGAAACAGCTACTACGCATGGGTAGGTGGAGCGAATTGGTTCGCGCTGTCCGCCACGGGTGCGACTCCAGATCCTACGGCAACGACGACGCTCATCGTTGAGTTTGACTATAGCCGTCGTTTGGGTGATCACACCAAGAACTACGTAAAGTTCTTCATCCAAAATGGCGAACTGTTGTATGCGCTTGAAGATAGCAATCACGTGACGAGTTTCACAATGACGTCCGATCAGGGTGCGGCGCTTCGTCAGGTTGCCGGCATAAGCTGCTACGGCAGCGGCAGCCTCTCTGCTGCAAACGGAAATGTTGAAATTGGCGTTGCTGAAGTTAACGGCATCAAGTACGCTTCGTTGGCTGATGCGAACACGGCAGCAGCGGGCAGCGGAACGATTCTTGTCGATCGTCCGACGACGGAAACCGTCACTCTTAGCAGTGGCGTGACGATTTCCGATCCGGGCAAGAATGCGTCAGGTGCTACGCTCACTCTTCCTGCCAATGCGACGGTGACTGTGATTGCGACGGCTGACGAGGCGAACAATGGCGTCAGCGGCAACTGCTCGGTTCCGCTCAACTTCAGTGCGGGCGCTGGAGCCACGGTCGACATTACGCTTCCCGGCACTATTGCAACTACGAAGGAAGTGGTTCCTGGTTCCGTGAATGTCTCTGGCACTACGGCTACCTACAGCATCCAGACGTTGGCATCTATCTTGACTGCGGCCAATCCGGGCGGCAACAAAGCGCTTAGCGCGAATGTTTCGAAGTTGCGCACCTTCATTGCAGCGGACGAGGCTCTCGCTGAGGTGGATGCCGCGGCAGACGTTACGACCGCGTCCATTCAGACTGCGCTTCAAGCCAACGGAGGCAATGGAATTCCTAAGTGGGAGAGTTATGTGCTCGGCATTGCACCGACCGCTAGCGTCAAGCCCGTGCCTGCGCCTGCCGGCGATGCGGATACGACTGCGATTACGCTTGCCATTCCGGCGATTACTGGAGACTTCTCCGGTGACTACGGTGTTACATACAAAGTCGGGAATGGTGCGGCGCAGAACGATCCGTCGGCAATCAAGGTTCCGCTGGCGACAGGGACTTCCGACATCTCGATTGTGCTGACGCCGACAGTGCAGTAGTAAGTAGAAACAACTTCTTCAAGGAGCAGAAACGATGAAAAAATCACTGGTTGCAGTTTTCGCGGGGCTCATGTCCGCGGCGGCGTTCGCCGGCATGAACAACGTGCTCGTGTCCTTCTCGACGGTCGGACCCGACAAGTACGCCGACGGAACGACGGTTGTGGATGGCGAGTGCTACGCGCTTGTGTGGACGCCGGCAGGCTCCACATTTGCGGGAATCAATGCTGACGGCACTGCGGCTGGCGACAGCAAGGTCGCGATTGCAGCGCCTGTTGCCAAGGACGGCAAGTGCCCGCCCGTCACCTTCCAGATTGACGAGGGTTATGCGGCGGCAAATTACCCTGGCGGAACTTGGGGCGTCTACCTGCTTGACACGCGCAGGTTCAAGACTGATGCTGACGGCGTGATCATCAAGGATGAGAACGGCAATGCGGAAGTCGCTTCCGTCGGCGGCAAGATCGTCAACGGGTTCGGCGCCGTGCAGACGCTTTCCAGCGGCAATATGGCCTCAGCCTCGGCCGATGCTTCGGTCAGCGCCGTAACGACAAGCGTCGCCCCGGATAAGGCAGCCGACCTCAAGATCAACGACATCAAGTTGATTGGCGACAACGTCTACATCTACGTGAGCGGATCGCTCTCCTGCATGCAGTACGGGCTGCAGTCTGGCGACAAGCCCGACAACCTGTCCGAGGCGGCGGACGGCAAGGCGCAGTACGGCAACGACAACGGCGAGATGATCATCGTCACGCCGAAGAAGCCCGGAGCCCAGTTCTTCAAGGTCAACCGCAAGTAAGAAACGAAGGTAACTAAAATGAAAAAACTTCTCTCAATTGCAGTCTGCGCCTCGGCGGTTGCTGCTTTCGCCGATCCTACGACGATTAACGTTGGCAGTGTCGGTGTGACGGCCGTAACTAGCGGCCTCACCAATACGATTGTTGCAGTCTCATATACGGAGCTTGGCGATGGCAACGGCAACATCACGATTTCCAATATCGTGAAGACCGCCAACCTGACTGCCGGTGATTTGCTCCATGTCTTCAAGGACGGGAGCACGTATGAGACCTATACTCTGACGGCGGGCAGCGGGAATGTTCTTTATTGGGACAAGACCGCCAACTATGTCCTTGACAGCTACGGCAATCTCTCGGCAGGTCAGAGCACCGATGCGAGCATCGAAAGACTGGCGCCAGGTCTGGGTCTTTGGCTCATTCGCAAAGGCTGGAATGGTACTGCGCCGTTTACGTTCTACATCTACGGCAAGCCCTTGGCATCAGCCGCATCGACCAGTCTGGCGGCAGGTGGAGCGGCGTTGGTCGGCAATCCGACGCAGGCTTCTCTCGTTCCGACCATTACTGGTGCCCAGGAGGGTGATATAATTCAGATTCCGGATCCCGCCAATACGGCGCTCCAGATGACGAAGTACAAGTATATGAAAGACAAGACCGACAATAATGCGCTGAAGTGGACGACCAAGAAGAATGGGGTTTATGTGCGCACTCTTCCTTCCATAGCTGCAGGCATGGGCTTCTCGTATGTTGCAGGTTCCGCAACGGGAACCCGCGTGATTTCTTGGCCGGCCAACTAACAACTAAATCTAGGGACAAACAATGAAAAAATCACTCTTGGTTGTAGCTCTTCTGGGCGCAATGGTCGCTTCAGCGGAAGACTCGTACCTTTACTGGATGGTCGGTACTGATGCCCCGTCTAATTATACGACTGCAAAGGTCAAGGATGAACAGAGTGGGAACTATCTCACCATATACGATGACTGGCTTGATGAAAGTTTAGGTCAATCGGTTACCAAAGCGCAGGTTGAGGAAGCGAGGGGTAACGATGAAGCGTTCTATGCCTCTTTGGCCAATGTGCCCAACAGAGAGAGTTCTCATTGGATTATTGAACTCTATGAGGGTGAGAGGTTGATTGACCAGTCGACGCCGCAGGCTTATTCGTCGGCATATATAAACAATGGAATGGGCGGCACGTCGGGAACGACGGCTCCTATGACGGGAGGATCGTTCGCCACGCCGGAGCCGAACTCTGCTCTGCTGATGCTTGTAGGCTGTGCGATGCTTGGGCTTCGCCGCCGCAAGCAGAAGAAAGCCTGAGAGTGCGGATAAAGCAACAGGAAGGCCCCTCCGCTTGAATGCGGGTGGGGCTTTTCGTTTGATAAGGGAGTTGACATATGCGTGACATGATGAAGGGCGACGGAAGTCTCGGTTACAGGAATGTCCTTATAGCATTGCTGGTTGGTGCACTCGCTTGCGCGGCGATTATTATCTGGGGGGTGCCGGGGCTTGACCCGGCGCTTTGGGAGGAGACTGTCGTTGCGGCGGGGATACGTCCGCCCAGGACGATCTTCCCCGGTTATTGGCGCATTCTTTCCCGCGGCCTCTTCCTTGCGTTCGTGGTCGATTCTGCAGTAGGAATGCTCTCCATTGTCGGCGCGGTGCTGGGCGGCGTCTGCGTGATGCTTGTCTATCTGATTGTTCGGCAGATGCTGGCGCTTCTCATACGTGTCGAGAAGACTTATCCTGTCTGGTACAATCGCATCGCTCCGTTCTTCGCGTTCGTGGCCGCGTTGCTGTTTGGCGTAAGCGACCCGTTCTGTAACGTGGCGCGCGTGCTTTCGCCGTCCGAGCTTCGCCTGCTGATGCTCCTTCTCGGCGTACACCTCACATTCCGCTGGTTCGTGATAGGCGGCAACTGGCGCATATTTACGGTGATGGCGCTGATGGGCCTTATGGCGGCCGAGACGCCGTTCGCCTTTCTCGTGCCGCTCCTGTTCGTCTTGGCCTACAGGAGCGTCTGGCATCGCATCATGGACGGGCTCTTCGAGCAGCCTGAGCAACTCCCCGATCCGGAGGAACTGCCCAAGTGGCGAATGTTCTTCATCTTCCTTGGTGGGCTGGCGTTCGGTGTCTGGGCGAATGCCGCGTATTTCATCTCGCTTGGAGGCCTGGAGGCGAACGGCTGGAGCTCCAGCGACATATACTTCCGCTATGCCGGTGGCTACTGGCATGTTTTCACCGACGCCGGCACGCTGCTCGGCTGGGTGCTCGGACTTGGCTTCGGCGTGTTTCCGCTCGTCGTGTCCATCAGGCTTTTCCCCATGGTCACGCGCGACGACCGTCCGATGCCGTTCAACCTTGGCATGGCTATGTTCTTCGTTGGCGTGATGGCCGTCATGCAGAGCGGAGCGTTCCCGGCGGCGCGGTTCTGGACGTTTGCGAAGGAGTCCGCGATGGTCCAGAGCGGCTTCCTGCTGACGTTCTTCGTGTTCTGTGCTGCCATAGCGATCGCGTTGTTCGGGTCTTCGTTCTCGTTCGAGTGCCAGCGCACCTACCTCGGCGACGACGACACGCCGCCGGGCGTGATGCTTCGCAGCGTAGTTCCGTTGCTGTCGTGCGGGGTCGTTGCGCTTGCGCTCATGCATGTCACCAAGCCGACCGAGACGGAGATGCAGCGCATCGTTGACGAGGCAATCGAAGAGACGGTCCGCGAGTGCGGCGACGCGAAGTACCTGTTCACCGACGGCCATCTCGACACGGCGATAGAGCTTGTCGCGGCGAAACACGGCAAGCCACTGAGAACGCTGAACATGATGTCCGGCCCGACTGAGTGGGAGGTGAATCTGCGCCGGAACCTTTTCGAGAAGGACAGCGAAGACTACAAGTCGGCCGAGACAGGTGTTCCTGTGCTCCTGCGCATCTGGGCGGGAGAGAAGCCGGGCGGAATGGACGAAGCGGCGATTCAGCTCGGGTTCGAGTTCTGGAAGCGCGAGAAGAAGCCGTTGCCGACGATGTCCGGTCTCGTGGCCAGGACGAAAGGTCTTGACGATGCGGAGGTGGAGCGCGGCACAAGGGCGGCGAACGCCCTCGCCGAGCGCATACTTGCCATTTCACCGGCGTTGGAAAAGGCTGATCCGTCGCCTGCGCTCGCCAATGCCCTGTGGTCAGTGAACTGGCGGCTTTCGCGGTTTGCGCGCATGCGCAACGAGACGGAGCTAGCCGACCAGCTCGACCTTTCCAACACCGCCCTCACCAAGATGCTTTCCATCATCGAGTACGAGCGCTTGCGGACGTTCATGCAGATGACGCCGCGCGAAGGCCTGAACCTTGCGCTCAGGCGCGCCGACTTCACCGAGGCGCGGCGCTATTCGGCGGCGGTGCTCCGCTATGACGAGGATGATCCCGAGGCGAACTTCGGCATGGGCATGAGCATGCTGATGGCGAAGCAGATGAAGGAGGCCGAGCGCTACCTTCTGCGTGTGCTGAAGCGTCGCCCGGAGGAGCCGGCCGTACTGAACAACCTCTCCATCATCTGCCGTAAGCAGCAGCGCTGGAAAGAGGCTGAGGACTATGCGCGGAAGGCGATAAAGCTTCTGCCGGATTCGCCGGAAGTCAAGCAGACTCTCTCTGACGCGCTTAAGAAGGCACCCTGACGGGCGCGGTGAAGCCATATCTCGAAATCATAAGGCTTGTCTGGCCGCTCGCGCTGGGCATGGTCAACAATGCGGTCATGCAGTTCGTGGACCGCGCCTACCTTGCGCATGATTCCATAGAGTCGCTTGAGGCCGTGCTGCCTGCCGGGATGCTGATGTGGATATTTGCCGGCTTCTTCCAGTCGATAGTAGGCTATTCGTCGGTGTTCGTCGCGCAGTATCACGGCGCAGGGGACGGAGGCGGCGTCCGCACCGCCTACCGCGCCGCGCTTGGCATCGCCTTGGTGTCGGGCCTGTTGAGCGTTCCTCTCGTGCCGTTCGGGGACTGGATGCTTTCTCTTACCGCGCCGTCGCCGTCGGTTCTCTGGCGCGAGAAGGCGTATTTCGAGACGGTTATGCTTGGCGCCTTCTTCGTCTACGGGCAAACTGCGGCTTCGTCGTACTTCACCGGACGCGGCAAGACAGGCATCGTGTTCTGGGTGAACCTCTTCGGCAACGCGCTCAACATCGCCCTCGACCCAATTTTGATCTTCGGCTGGTGCGGGTGCCCGCAGCTCGGTATCGCCGGGGCGGCGTACGCCACCGTCTTCTCCATGGCCGTGCAGTGGGCGGTCCTCTCCTGGCTGGCCCGGAGGGGAGCCCCTGCCGGGTCGACGGCGACGCGAGGTCTCGTCCGCCGCATACTTCGCTTCGGCGTGCCGTCCGGCTGCTACAACGTCCTCAATTGCCTGTCGTTCACGATATTTGTATTCGTGACGGGTGGCGTAGGCGAGCTTGAGCTTGCGGTCTCCAACGCCTGCTTCACCGTGAACTACCTGCTCTTCGCGCCTATGGAGGGCTTTTCCATCGGCGCGTCAACCCTTGTCGCGCAAGCGATCGGGCGCGGGGACGCAAAGGCTGCGGTCCGCGACGCGCGGCGCACCGTCGCGCTGGGCGTGGGCTTCGTGGCGATCCTGTCGCTTGTGGCGCTGCTGTTCGCGCACCCGGTGCTGTCGCTGTTCGTCTCCTCCGAGCTGGCGTCCGACGCGTCCGCGCTCGGCAGGTTCCATTCCCTTGGCTTCACGCTCTTTGTGATGATGGCCGCCTGGCAGGTGTTCGACGCGGCGGACGTGATCGTCTCCGGTGCGCTGAAGGGAGCGGGGGACACGAGGTTCGTCATGCTCTGGATGCTGTTCGGGGCCTTCGTCCTGTGGCTGCCGGGCGTGTTCGTCGTAAGCCGCGTCCACAACACGATGCCGGCCCTGTGGGCGACGATGATCGCATATGTGGTGATACTCTGCATTGGAACGTTCGTCCGCTGGCAGCGCGGCGCATGGAAGAGGATAAGGATCGTCTGACATGGCCGGGCTTATCCTCCAGTTCCTGACGATGCTCGTGCTGTTCGCCCTCTCGGCGTTCTTCTCCGGCTCTGAGACCATACTTTTCTCGATTACCCCGGCGCAGCGCCAGCGCATACGCGAACGCGACGCGGCAGCCGACAAGCGCATCGGGCGATGCCTCTCGGACTCTGCGCGCCTGCTCTCCACTCTGCTCGTGGGCAATACGCTCGTCAACTTCGCCATCGCGTCGCTTGGCTACAGGCTGTTCGTGCGCATGATGCCTGTCGCCGGCGGGCTCCTGGCCGTGCCGACGATGACCGTTGCGCTTCTTCTCTTCTGCGAGATAACACCGAAGCAGATTGCTCTCCGCCGTGTCGAGGCGCTGGCCCCGGTCTGCGCGCGTCTCTTGCTTTTCTGGGGTACGGTGTTCGCTCCGTTCAACGCCGTCCTGCATGTGGTTTCCAGCGCGTTCTCCAAGTCGCTCAGCCGCGAGCGCCGCGCCCTGTCCGACGGCGAGTTGGTCTCCGTGCTGGAGGAAGCCTCCGAGCGCGGCGAGTTCTCCGCAGCCGACGCTGAGATGGTGGAGGGCGTGCTGCGCCTCTCCGAGCTAAGCGCCAACGACGAGATGATACCGCGTGTAGACATGGAGACTTACGACCTCGATCTCCCAGATGCGGCTCGCGCCGCCGTCCTCGCCAGCACGACCCGCCGGCACCTGCCGGTGATCCGCCGCACCCCAGACGCTGTGGAGGGCGTATACGACCGTCAGACCGGACGCATCGAGGATGCGCTCTTCGTGCCAGAGACCGTCACGCTGGACGACCTGCTCGTTACCTTCCGCCGAAGCGGCAAACCGCTTGCCATAGTGCTTGACGAGTACGGCGGCACTGCGGGGCTCATATCTCCGTCGGACGTATTGGAGATCATCTTCGGGCCTCAGGTCTTCGGCGACGGTGCGGCCGAAGAGCCGGCAATCGTTCAGACCGGACCGCGCACTTGGGAGATAGACGCGCGCGCCAACCTCGACGAGATAAACCGCGAGCTGGGCGTGGAACTGGAGGCGGACGACGCCGACCGTCTATCCGGCTGGGTCGCGTTCCACGCCGAGCGGCTGCCGCACGTAGGACAGGAGATCGAGGCCGACGGCTGCCGCGCGACGATTCTCCGCCGCCGTCACCGCCGCGTCACGCACGTTAGGCTGGAGGTGCTTGACTTCCCGCCGGCCGCGTCCGACGAGCACATCATCGAGGAGACCGACGAGGAGGTCGAGAAGACCGAGGAGGACGACGAATGAGCATGGTCCTGCTGGCTCTTGCGATGCTTGTCTCGCTGGTCGCCGCCGCGTTCTGCGCCGGTGCGGAGACGGGCTTCCTCTCCGTGAGCCGCGGACGCATACTGCACATGGCGCGGCAAGGCGGCGCACACGCGAAGATCGTCCAGCGGGCGCTCTCCGACCTGCCGCGCACGATGACAGCGCTGCTCGTCGGCAACAACCTGGCAGCCGTTTCGTATTCTTCGGCATCTGCGGAACTCTCCGCAGTCGTCTTCGCTGGCGCCCCGGTCGTCCAGGCGGCGTGGGGCGCCGCAGCCGCACTTGCGATGATTTGCCTTGGCGAATTCCTGCCGAAGCTCTTCCTGTCCGCCCGCCCGTTGAGCCGCACCCTTGCGCTTGCGCCGTTCTGGCGGGTGATGTCCCGCGTCCTCGTGCCGCTCGGAAGCGTCTTGCAGTCCGCCATAAGCCGCTTCCTGCCGCGCCGCGAGCCGAAAGTGCGCATGACGCCGCAGACCGTGCTTAGGATACTTGAAGACCGGAAGGACGGCGTGAAGCTCACCGATTTCGAGAGTGCGCTCGTCGGGCGCATCATGGTGCTGCGCGCGCGTGGTTCCGCCGTGACTCCGGAATCGCTGCTCGCCGCCCTGGACGGCGAACCGGGGGAGGATTCATGAAGCTGTCGGTCTTTCCTTTCGTTGCCGTCTCCATCGTCGCGCAACCGCTTGTTAACGAGGACGTTCTCGAGCCGAGCGTCATGAACGAGGTAGAACACGCTCTTGCCGTTGCGCCGACGAACGCGCCGCCCGTGACGGTTGCGTGGGACCCGGGTACTAACGGGCTTTCGCGCACGGCCCTCGCCCTGCGCCTGGTCTCGTCGCAGCGCGCCGACGGACATTGGTTTGACGGCACCAACGACGTGACTTCCGCCGCCAGGCGTCTTCTGGAGTCCCTGGCGGAGGAATAGCGTCCGCCTGGTCCGGAATCAATTTATGGTATAATACCCGTATGGATATAACGCCAGTCGTGCGGGAGATCGTGTTGCCGGAGCATGGCGACGACCGCGGTACGCTCATCGCTCTCGAATCGCTTAGCGAGATCGTGCCGTTCGAGGTGCGCCGCGTCTACTATTCTTTCGACACCCAGCCGGGGTGTGTGCGCGGCAACCACGCGCACCGCGACCTGCGCCAGCTCGTCATATGCGTGAGCGGGGCCTTTACGTTCGTGTGCGAGATGCCGGACGGCACGCGGACCGAGCACCGCATGGACTGGCCCAACAAGGCCCTGCTGATCGAGGGCATGGTCTGGCGCGAGATACGCGACTTCTCGAAGGACAGCGTAATGCTCGTGCTTGCCAGCGATCACTACAACGAGGCCGACTATATCCGCGACCACGACGAGTTCCTGCGTCAGGTCGGGAGGGCGCCGTGATTCCGTTCCTCGACCTGCATCAGGTCAACGAGCGCTTCCGTCCCGACATGGACGCGGCTGTCAAGCGCGTGTTGGACAGCGGCTGGTACCTTCTCGGCGAGGAGTGCGCGGCGTTCGAGCGCGAGTTCGCCGCGTTCTGCGGCACGCGGCATGCGATCGGCTGCGCGAACGGGCTGGACGCGCTCAAGCTGATAATCCAGGCGTACGGGATCGGTCCGGGCGACGAGGTCATCGCGCCTGCCAACACCTACATCGCTTCCCTTATAGCAATCAGCGCCAACGGCGCAACGCCTGTGCTGGTTGAGCCGGATCCGGCGACGTGCCTCATCGACCCGGCGCAGGTAGAGACGCATGTGACGCCGCGTACGAAGGCGATAATGGCCGTTCATCTCTACGGACGCGTCGCCGACATGGACGCGATTCGCGCTATCGCGGCACGGCATGGCCTTCTGGTTATAGAGGACGCCGCGCAGGCGCACGGGGCCGGGATCGGCGGGCGGCGTGTCGGGTCGCTCGGCGATGCGGCGGGATTCTCTTTCTACCCGGGTAAGAACCTCGGTTGCCTCGGCGACGGCGGTGCGGTGACGACCGACGACGATGCCCTGGCGGAAAAGATACGGGCGCTTCGCAACTACGGCAGCGATGTCAAGTATCACTTCCCGTACCGCGGCACGAATTCGCGGCTGGACGAGGTACAGGCAGCTTGGCTGCGCGTGAAATTGCCGCATCTGGACGCCGACAACGCGCGTCGCGCCGAGATCGCCGCACGGTACGGACGCGAGATCGTCCACCCCGCCGTGTCCCTGCCGCTGCCTGCGGACGCCGGAGCGCGGCCCCTGTCGAATGTCTGGCACGTGTATCCGGTGCGGACGGCGCGACGCGACGACCTGCGGCGGCATCTGGACGCCTGCGGCGTCCAGACAGTCATACACTACCCGATTCCACCGCACCGCCAGCCGGCCTACGCCGAGTGGAGCGGCCTTTCGCTGCCGGTGACAGAGGCCATTCACGACACGGTCCTGTCGCTGCCCATGTCGCCGGTACTTGACGATGACCAGGTCGGGGCTGTGATTGAAGCCGTAAACTCATGGCCGGGCTGAAGATCAAGGTGCTTGGCAGCCGTTCGCGCGTCGGGGCGGCCGAATACGAGCGGCGTCCCGGCTACGTGTTCACCGAAGACCCTTCGTGCGCCGACTATGACTGGCTCGTTGTCTATGACGAGCTGCCCGGCGAGGACTTAGGCACGATCAAGGACGGCGCGGAGCCGCTGCGCTGTCCGAGGGAGCGGACGATCCTGGCGACGTGGGAGCCTGTTTCCGTGAAGCGTTATTCACGAGCCTACACGCGCCAGTTCGGGCATCTGCTGACCAACCGTCCGTTCGAAGCGGAGCGTCACCCTCATCCTTTCCTCGGGCGCGGCTATTACCGCTGGTTCTGCGGGCATACGCTCGCGGAGCTGGAGCAGAGCCCAACGAAGGACCGGTTGATTTCGGCCGTCTGTTCGGCGAAGCGCATGCGGCGCACGAAGCACCTCTCGCGCTTTAGGCTCGTGTCCGAGCTGGCAGCCGCAGTGCCGGGGTTTGATTGGTTCGGCAAGGGCGTGCGTCCGCTACTGAACAAGTACGAGGCGATGGATCCGTATCGCTATCATGTCGTGGCGGAGAACCACATCGGAGCGCATCACTGGACTGAGAAGCTGGCTGACGCCTTTCTCTGCGAGTGCCTGCCGTTCTATGCAGGCGACCCGGCGATAGGCGAGGTGTTTCCGAAGGAGAGCCTGATACCGATTCCGATTGACGATCCGGCGGAGGCGGTGCGGATAGTCCGCGCGGCGATAGCGTCTGACGAATACTCCCGGCGGCGTGACGCGGTGCTGGAGGCGAAGCGGCTCATTTTGACGCGCTACAACTTCTGGGACCAGGTGATCGAGCTGATCGAGTCGGCGGCGGGGCAGCGCGAGACGACGGTTGATCCTGGGAATCCGTCCAAGATTTACGCGCGCAAGCGTCTGCGCCGCCTTTCTCCGCTTGCGGCCGTCGAGGACGTCTGGCTTCACATGAAGCTCATGCTGGGGATAATTTGATATAATTGCGCCATGAAGAAGTTTGACCTGGCCTTCAGCTTGGGATTTTCGTGCGGATGCTCGCGGGCGTTGCGTAGCGCCGGACTTCAGTTCGCATCGTATCCCCTCGACTGGACCGGGTCGCCGGGAATCGTCGCAAGCGCACGGATGATTGCGAGCGACTTTGCCGGCTGGCTGGACCGCGACGACCTTGAGCTGGTCGACGTGCGAGCCGGGCGCTTTGGCAATCACATCTACCGCAGCCGCAAGACGCGCTTCGGTTTTCCTCACGAGTTCTCCAGCTTCCTTACTTTCGACGAGGCATACGGGCCCACCGTTGAGAAGCACCGCCGCCGCATCGCGCGGTTGATGGAGCATGTGCGCGCAGCGAAGAGTGTCTTTGTCGCCTACATTGAGCGTCCCATAAACCCCCGTGCGTCAGACGCCGACCTTGCGGAGGCGAAGCGTATCCTTGAGGAGAAGTTTCCGGGCGTAGCGTTCGAGCTGACGTATTTCTTCCATTCCGACAGCGAGCTTTCCGAGCGTGAGGTTGCGCCGGGCATTGTGGCGGTTGACTGCGCGTACCGGCGGATGATGAACGGCGAGGTCTGGCACGAGATCGACTATGACGGCATTGCGGACTGGCTGCGCGGACACGTGACGGTGACCGATCCCCGGACAGAGGCCGAAAAGTCGGCTTACGAAGAGGAGCGCCGCCGCGCGAAGAACAAGCGCTTTGCCGCTGGCGGGAACGCTCTCTGTCGCAAGCTTAACGAGCTGGAGTATCGGCTTTATCGCCATCTCGACGAGGCATTGCAGAAGAAGGGCGTCCTTCCGCGCGAAAAGGCGCTTTGGTTCTGACAGAGCCAATTGGGGACAGTCCCCCGAATGGTTACAGTTGATTTAGTCGGAGGATTTTAGGTATAATTTCGGCATGACAGACTACGACCTGGCCTTTAGCATGGGATTCGGATGCGGGTGTTCGCGCGCATTGCGTGCGGCAGGTCTGCAGCGCGCATCGTTTCCGATGGACTGGATCGGTTCGCCAGGCGTCGTGGCGGGTGCCGAAATGGTCGCTTCTGGCTTCGCCGGCTGGCTGGACCGCGAGTCGCTTGAGCTCATAGACGTGAGGCGCGGCAACGGCACCATAAACCGGGCTTACGTCAATCGGAGGACGGGTTTCATCTTCGGGCACGATTTCCATCATGACGCCGACGTGGATGTGGCGTTCGATGAAGTTGCTGAGAAGTATGCGCGCCGCATAGAGAGGCTGATTGCATCTATCAAGGCTTCGCGCTGCGTTCTTGCTGCGTACGTGGAGCACCCGGTTCGCCAGCGCGTTTCCGACGAAGAGGTAGTTCGCGCCCGACGCATCATGTCGGATGCGTTTCCTGGAGTTGATTTTACCCTCCTCTACGTCTATCACGACGACGGCTGTGCCGAGCCGGCGGAAAAGGTTGTCGAGCCAGGCGTCATTACGCTCGGGGCGCGCATACGCCGGCTTGAGTTTGGACTTGTGTCGCACACGTTCGACCGTGAGCCGATCGTACGCTACCTCGTCACGCACGCCGCCGTGCCCGACAGGCGCACCGACGAGGAACGCCGTCGCTTCCGCGAGGCTGTGGAGGCGAAGTCTGCGGGGCGCTACGGCAAGGGCGGAGCGCTGAGCCGCTGGTGGACGCGTCTGCAGAGCAGGCTACACCGCAGGCTTGAGCACAACCTCCGCGCCAAGGGCCTGCTGCCCCTGGACCGTCCGTTCTGGTTCTGAAAGGGAATGACCTCATGAAGGTATCCGTGCTGACGCCGATCTACCGTACTGACGAACGCTTCCTTAGGGAGGCGATCGAGAGCGTCCTTGCGCAGACCTTCGGCGACTTTGAGCTTCTTCTTCTGGACGATTGTCCCGAAGACGACCGCGAGAAGGTCGTGCGCGGCTACGACGACCCGCGCGTCATCTACCTGCGCAACGATCGCAACCTCGGTATCGCCGCGTCGCGCAACAAGCTCCTTGACCTTGCGAAGGGCGAGTATCTTGCCATTTTCGACCACGACGACATCTGCCGTCCCGACCGGCTTGCAAAAGAGGTCGCCTACCTTGACGCGCACCCGGAGTGTGGTGTGGTCGGAGGGTGGACGCGTTTGACGGCGAACGGTTCAACGAACACTTATCCGGAGGAAGACCGTGATATCAAGTACGGCCTCATGTCGTCCCCGACTCTGTGGCACCCGGCGTCGATGATCCGGGCGTCTGTGCTGGCGGAGCACGGCATACGCTATGAGGCGGAGTATTCTCCGGTCGAGGACTACATGCTTTGGATGCGGCTTCTGCCGCACACGGTCTTCCACAACCTCCAGGAAGTGCTCATCGACTACCGCTGGCACGACGGCAACACTTCGGTGGTGCGCAAGCGTCAACTGATCGCCTCCGACCTGCGGGTGCGCGCGTGGGCGAAAGTCCACTATCCCGAGCTCTACACGGAATACGAGTTCCGGCGCAAGGTCGTTCGTCGCGTCCGGCTCTTCGGAGTTACGATACTGAAGATTACGTCTGTGGAGCGCGAGACTGACATTCGCCTGTTCGGCGCGATTCCCTTCATAAACGTTCAGCGGAGGTTTCGGTGAGCGAACCGGCGCAGGCTCCGCTGCTTTCCGTATGCATACCGGCGTACAACCGGGGCAAGTGGCTTGCTGACCGCATCCGGGAATGGCTGGCGGCAGCGCCCGAAGACGTTGAGGTGGTGGTGTCCGACAATGCGTCGTCTGACGATACCGCAGACGCCGTCGCCGACATCGGCGACCCGCGCCTCGTGCTTGTCCGCAACGGTGCCAACGTCGGTGCATTCGAGAACCAGCTGCGGGCCTTTGAGGCCGCGCATGGGCGCTACGTAATGCAATTGATGGACAAGGACGAGCTAGTCCCTGGCGGAATTGCTGCGGCGCTGGCGGCCCTTGCGCGGACTGATGCCGTTTGCGGCGAGTTCGTGATAAACAATTCTGGTGCGTCGGCGAAGCCGGTACGCGTCAGGCGAGGGTTCGATGCCTTCCGGCGTCACGGCCTGGCCTTCACGCACCCGAGCGGACATTTCTTCTCGGCGGCGATGTTGCGCGACTCTGGGCTCCTGGCTCGTTTGCGTGCGCTGGACCCGGTGATACGTCCGTACTCGACCGACTACCTGGTCAGCCTGTCACTCGGGCACGGCGGCTACGCCGCGATTGACTTGCCGTTCGTGCGCATGAACCTGCCGCCATACGAGGGAGTAGCGGCATCTGTTTCGTACCGTGATCCGGAGCAATACTACTTCACACCGTCGTTCCTCGTGCGGGAGTTCGTCGCATATGCGAAGTTCCTGGAGCGTGAGACGCGGCTGACGGCGCTGGTCCGCCTGAGGCTCGTCGCAAGGCTCGCGGGCGGTCCGCTCTTCAACCAGATGACCGTCTGGTACAGGTGGCGCCTGGAGAGCGATGCGATGTGCGCGTGGTATGGCATGCGGCCGGAGTTCCGCGAGAGCGAGCTTCGGCGCGACCTAGTGAAGGATGGCGCGGACGCTCTGCGCGGCATTGCCGGCGTCGGGCGGCTTACGCGCCTCGCCGTGAGGCTGGGCGTCGCCAGGCGCCTGCGGCGCAAGGATGCATATGAGATTCCGGAGAACATAAAGGGAGGTGCAAGATGAAGATGCCGCCTGTGATGATACTATGCGGGGGCAAGGGAACGCGGCTCAGGGAGGTGACGGAGCTGCTGCCGAAGCCGATGGTGCCGATCGGGGAGCAGCCGATCGTATGGCACATAATGAAGACGTATGCTGCGTTCGGCTGCCGCCGCTTCATACTGTGCCTCGGCTACAAGCGAGAGGCGTTCGTAGACTACTTCATGAACTACCACTTCCGCACTAGCGACGCGACGATCACGCTCGGCCACAATCCGACGGTGCGCTTTCACGAGGACGTGCCGGAATCCGACTGGGAGGTTACGCTCGTCGGCACGGGTCTGGAGACGATGACCGGCGGACGCGTTGCGCGGGCTGCGAAGTACCTGCGGCCTGGCGACCGCGAGTTCTTCCTCACCTACGGCGACGGCGTGGCCGATGTCGACATTGCGGCGACGCTGCGCCTCCACCGCAAGGCCAAGCGGCTCATAACCGTCTCGGCCGTCCACCCGTCCGCCCGCTTCGGCGAGATGGTGATGGAGGGCGACCGGATCGTCAGGTTCGACGAGAAGCCGGTCAAATCGGTCAAGTACATCAACGGCGGATACATGGTCATTGACCGCCGGTTCGTCTCGAAGTACCTCACCGCCGACAAGGACCTCTTCTTCGAGCAGGCTCCGATGCAGCAGAGCGCGTTGAACGGCGACATGACCGTCTACCGGCACGAGGGCTTCTGGCAGTGCATGGACACCGCCCGCGAATACGAACTACTGAACCGCCTGTGGCGCGAGGGCAACGCGCCATGGACCAAAGACTGGAAATGACCTGCGGCATTGGCGAGTTGAAGAGGCTTCTGCGCACGAAGTACGACTTCGTGTGCAGCATAGGGCCTGACTGCGGGTGTGCCGCGCATCTCGTAAGGTGCCGTCTGCGCCGGGCGTCATATCCGCTCGACTGGATCGGCACCTGGACGCTTGGCGTGGTCACGCTGGCGAAGCTCGTAGCGAACGATTTCGCCGGGTTCCTTAGGCAGGAGAACTTGCGCCGATGCGAGAAGCAGACCGACGGTCCGTTGGACGATAGCCGCCATGACTGGTACAGCGACGACGTGATGCATATCGACCACTTGCACGACTTTCCTGCCGGACGTCCCCTTGAGGAAAGTTACCCGGAGGTCCGCAGAAAATTCGACCGACGCATCAAGCGCTTCTACGACACTGTGCGCGCGTCGAAGCGGACTCTGTTCGTGTACTGGACTTGGCGCAATCACCCTGAGGAGGCGGAGTTGCTCCGCATGGCCGAGGTGTTCCGCGGGAAGTTTCCCGGCGTCAGGATCGACCTGCTGGTGATGCGCCATGCGGACCATGGCGGCATCAAGGCTCGCGCGATAGGCGATGGAGTCGTTCTCGTCGACGCGCCGATCCACCCCGCCGGGGGGCACCCTGCGTTCGGCGACACCGCGCTGAACCGCAAGCTGTTCGGCACGATACGACTGCGCGGCAACTGGCGGACTGTGCTGCGTGCGCGCCTGGCACACCTGGCGACCAGGGCCAGGGCAGTCTTCATATTCAATGCCGAAAAGCGCCGCGCCTATCGCAGAAGCCTGCGCAAGACTAAAATCACGTGACAAAGGAGAACGGGCATGACCGCAGAGGAATTGAGACAGGAGATACTTGAGAAGACAGCAGAATACTACCGGCTAGTACACCGTCCGAAGCAGGAGGAGGCGTTCGTGCCCGGCAAGTCGCGCGTGAACTACGCCGGGAGAGTCTTCGACGAACGGGAGATGGCGAACCTCGCGGATGCTTCGCTCGAGTTCTGGCTTACGTACGGACGCTGGTCGAAGAAGTTCGAGAAGGGGCTCGCCGACTACCTCGGCGTGCGCTTCGCGCTGCTCGTCAACTCCGGATCGTCCGCGAACCTGCTGGCGTTCATGACGCTGACGTCGCCGCTCCTCGGCGAACGGCGGGTGCGGCGCGGCGACGAGGTGATTACCGTCGCGGCTGGGTTCCCCACGACGATCGCTCCGATCATCCAGTATGGGGCGGTGCCGGTGTTCGTGGACGTCGACATTGGAACTGCGAACATCGACGTTGCGAAGCTTGAGGCGGCAGTTTCGCCGCGCACGAAGGCGGTGATGCTCGCGCATACGCTCGGCAACCCGTTCGACGCGCGCGCCGTGAAGGCGTTCTGCGACCGGCACGGGCTGTGGCTGGTTGAGGACAACTGCGATGCGCTCGGCAGCAAGTTCGCAGGGCGCTTCACGGGCACCTGGGGCGACCTCGGCACTTCCAGCTTCTATCCGCCCCACCACATGACGATGGGCGAGGGTGGTGCCGTCTATACCAACGACCCGACGTTAAAGAAGATCGCGCTCTCGATGCGCGACTGGGGCCGCGACTGCTGGTGCGAATCGGGTGTAGACAACACTTGCGGCTGTCGCTTCACGAAGCAGTTCGGAAGCCTCCCGCTCGGCTACGACCACAAGTACGTCTACTCTCACTTCGGCTACAACCTCAAGGCGACGGACATGCAGGCGGCGGTCGGCTGCGCACAGCTCGAGAAGTTTCCGTCGTTTGTCGAGAAGCGCAAGGCCAACTTCGACCGGCTTTACTCCGGACTGCACGACCTCCCTCAGCTGCGGCTCTTCGCGAAGCTTCCCGAGGCGGATCCGTCGTGGTTCGGGTTCCTGATGACGGTCTTGCCGGACGCCGGGTTTTCGCGCAACGACCTCGCGAAGCGCCTGGAGGCTGCGAACATTCAGACGCGCAACCTTTTCGCGGGTAACATACTGCGGCACCCGTGCTTCGAACATCTCGCCGAGGGCGTGGACTACCGCGTCGTCGGCACGCTCGAAAACACCGACACGATAATGAACTCATCGCTCTGGATCGGGCTGTACCCGGGCATGGGCGACGCGAAACTGGATTACATGATCTCGACGATTCGCAATTTCTGCGGGAGGTGAGCGGATGAGGGTTGCCGACTACATCTGGAAGTTCCTTGCTGATCGCGGAGTGAGCCACGTCTTCCTCGTGACAGGCGGCGGCGCGATGCACCTCAACGACGCGCTTGGACGCGAGACGCGCATCAAGTATGTCTGCAACCTTCATGAGCAGGCGTGCGCGATGGCGGCAGAAGGATACGCAAGGATGTCCGGCATGCCTGGCGTGGTCAGCGTAACGACCGGCCCTGGCGGCACCAACGCGCTTACCGGCGTGATGGGGGCGTGGCTCGATTCAGTCCCGATGATCGTCGTGTCCGGGCAGATCAAGCGAGCTACGATGATTACGGCGTGCCCGCAGCTGAAGCTGCGCCAGCTCGGCGACCAGGAATACAACATCGTGGACGCGGCGCGTCCGATGACGAAGATGGCGAAGACCGTCATGAGCGTTGAGGAGGTGCCTGCCGCAATGGCCGAGGCATGGGAGCTGTGCCAGAGCGGACGTCCCGGGCCGGTGTGGATAGACGTTCCGCTCGACATTCAGGCGGCGGAGATGCCGGAGGCGCTTGTCTCGGCGGCGGTCGAGCCGTCCCATGCGGAGCCTGTCGCCGTCCCGCCGCAAAGCCAGGTGGACGAAGTGGCCGCGCTTCTGCGCAATGCGAAGAGGCCGGCGATCGTCGTCGGTTCCGGCGTGCGCAACGCCCACTCCGAGTCGCTTTTCCTTGAAGTTGCGGAGTCGCTGAACGTTCCGGTGCTGACTTCGATTTCCGGCATCGACCTCATTCCGTCGGACCATTCGCTCTTCTTCGGCCGTCCCGGGATACTCGGGGAAAGGCCGGCGAACTTCATCATGCAGAACAGCGACCTCTTCATCGTGCTCGGCACGAGGATGGGGATCCGCATCTGCGGGTACGCTTACGAGACAGTGGCGCGGGCGGCGACAAAGGTGATGGTTGACGTTGACCCTAACGAGCTGGAGAAGCCGACGTTCCGCCCTGACGTGAAGATCCGTGCCGACGCGGGCGAGTTCCTGCGGGCGTTGCATGCCGCGCTGCCGTCGCTGCCTCCGCGCGAGGAGTGGCTCTCGTACTGCCGCAGGGTGAAGGCGAAGTATCCGGTGACGACGCCCGAGCACCGCGGTCGCACCGACTACGTGTCTAGCTATGTGCTGCCCGAGGCGCTGATGCGCCATGCCCCCGATCCGCTCACCGTAGTGACGGCGAACGGCGTCGCGTATACCTCCACGTTCCAGGCGATTCCCGTGCGCAGGGGAATGCGCATGTTCTCGAACGAAGCGTGCGCTTCGATGGGCTACGGACTTCCCGCGGCGATCGGCGCCGCGTTTGCCGGCGGCTGCCGGACGGTCGTGTGCCTCGAGGGCGACGGGTCGATCCAGATGAACCTGCAGGAGCTGCAGACCGTGCTGAATTACAGGCTGCCGATAAAGCTGTTCGTCTACAACAACGACGGCTACCTTTCGATAAAGACTACGCAGAAGGCGTTTTTCGGCGGCAGGTTCATGGGGTCAGAGCCCGGCTCTGGCGTTATGCTGCCGAGCTTTGAGAAGCTGGCGGCGGTCTACGGTTTCCCATATTTCAGGCTGGCGAACAACCAGGAGCTGGACGAGAAGCTGCCGGAGATATTCACGGTGGACGGTCCGGTGCTGGCGGAGGTGATGCTTGATCCGTTTGAGATACTTGGTCCTAAGGCGGCGTCGAAGAAGTTGCCGGATGGCACGATGGTCTCCGCGCCGCTTGAGGACATGGCTCCGTTCTTGCCTCGCGACGAGTTTGCGGAGAACATGCTGATACCGCCGCTGTCCGGGTTCTGAGCCGCCGCACGCCGAAATATGGTATAATGCCCGCATGATTGACTTTACCGACAGTCAGAAGCGAACGGTGGCGAACGGGCTGACAGTCCTGTCCGTCTCCGTCGTTTTCGCGTTCGTCGCGCTTGTCGCCTGGATATTGCTGAAGGCTCTCGCGTTCGCCATGCCAGCGATAGTGCCGGTCCTTCTCGGCTTTTTCCTCGCGCTGTTTTTCAGGCCTTATTACCGGTGGTGGCGGCGAACCGTGCGCAACCCGACGCTTGCGCTCGTAGCTATGCTTATGACAGTCTTCCTGCCGCTTGGGTTCTTCTTGTGGTATGCAGGCTCGATGCTGGTCGATCAGCTGATTCACCTGATTGGGCAGGGCCCGGAGTTGCTCAACCAGGTGCTGCATTGGTTCCGCGGCACGTTCCCGAGGCTTCATTCGCTGCTCCTTCAGATGGGCATACCGTATGAGGACGTTGGCTACATGTACACAAAGTACGGACCGACAGCGATCAAGGCTGGCACTGGTGCGGTGAAGTGCCTGCTTGGCGTCGTCTCCGGGCTCGTGACGCTCATCTTCTTCGTCTTCTTCTTGATGACGAAGGAGCGTCGCGGCGGCGAGATCACTTCTCACATGCCATTCCTGAAAGAGGGCACGCGGTGCTTCTTGGCCGAGCAGGTCGACGCTTTTGTGGACATTCTGGTTTCCTTCTTCCAGCGTCAGACGGTGATCTGCCTCATCGAGGGCATGATGTACGGGACGGGCTTCTGGCTTGTGGGCCTTCCCTACGGCTTCCTGATAGGCTTTGCGCTCGGCGTCATGAACCTGATTCCGCTGTTCGGCTCGGTCGTCTGCCTGCCCATTGCGTTGCCGCTCGCGTATTTCACGCGCGACGGTTCGCTGACGCGTCTTCTCCTGGTGCTTGGCGTATGGCTTATGGGGCAGGCGCTTGACGGCTATTTCATCACCCCAAGGATACAGGGCGACAAGACGGGCCTCGGCTATGCAGGCGTCATCTTCAGCTTTTTCTTCTGGTCCATCGTCCTCGGGCCTGTCCTCGGCATGCTGCTGGCGATTCCGCTCTCGGCGTTCTGCGTGGTGCTTTGGCGTGCGGTCAAGGCTCGCTACATTCGGCCGGTGGTTTGAGGCATGGAGGAGACGCACCCCTGTTGCCTGACCATCGCCGGTTCCGACTCCGGCGGTAACGCCGGCGTTCAGGCCGACTTGCGGACGTTTCACTCTTATGGGCTTCACGGCTGCACTGTCTTTGCCGCGCTGACGGCGCAGAACCCGCACGGCGTCTCCGCAGTCCACGCAGTGCCTCCGGACTTCGTGGCCGCGCAGCTGGATGCGGTGCTAGGCGTCTACGACATACGCGCATTGAAGACGGGCATGCTGGCCGAGGCGCCGGTGATCGATGCCGTCGCCGACCGTATTGCCGTCCACCCCGAGATAATGCGCGTCATTGATCCTGTGATGGTTGCGACGAGCGGAGCCAGGCTGATTTCCGACGATGCGGTCGATGCGCTGAAGCGCAGGCTTCTGCCGCTTGCGACGCTAGTCACGCCGAACCTGCCGGAGGCCGCCGCGCTCTGCGGAGCTGACGGCAACGCCGAGACGCTCGCAAGGGGAGTCTACGACCGCTTCGGTTGCGCGGTGCTGGTAAAGGGCGGACACGCCGACGGCGATGAGGCGACGGACGTATTTTTCGATGGACGCGAATCGCGCTCGTTCTCGCTGCCGCGGATTCCGAATCCGGTCTCGACGCACGGGACCGGCTGCACGCTCGCCGCCGCGCTCGCCGCGGAACTTGCGCTAGGGCATGGCGTCGTGCAGGCGATCGAGGGCGCGAAGCGGCACGTCCGCGCGGCGATCGCCGGCTCGTACCTCGTCGGCGAAGCCTGCGGCGTGCTGGGATTCGTGCAAGGAGGAGGGGAGCCAAGGCCATGACGATTGACGAATTTAAGGCCGAGATTGAGAAGGGGGCGCGGGCCATATTGATGGTGCGGCACGCGGAGCGTCCGCAGATAGACCCTGACGATCCGACGTTCGGCGACACGCTGGCGCTGACGGAGCGCGGGGTGCGGACGGCGACCGAGCTTGGTCGCAGACTTGCGGATTTCCGTGACGACGTGCAGTTCGCGGCGAGTCCGCTGATGCGCACGCGCATGACGGCGGAATCCATCGCCGCCGGCATGGGCGTCGCCGCTCCTGAAATTCTGGCGGAAGGCCGGCTCGGCAACGACTCGTTCTACTACACCGACACCGACGAGGTGCTGGACGTCTTCAAGCCGGAGAACTTCTTCAACGCTTGCATCGAGTATTTCGCGACCGGGCGGCAGCGCGGGTTCGCCCAGCTCGGCGTGGCAACCGACGTGTTCGAGTCGTGGCTTGACGAGCGTTTCACCAAGAGGCTTTTCGTTGCCGTCACGCATGACCTCTACATCGCAGCGTTCCTGACGGCCAGGGGTGCGGCTGCGGTTCCGTTCACGCGCGAGAACTGGGTTCGGTTCCTTGACGCCGGCGCAATCCTCGTCTACCCCGACGGCACGCGCCGATACGAGTTCGTGAGGACGGGCCTCTCCGACGGCATCTGCGGCGTGCGCAGGCTATCTGCCGTCGTCTTTGACTTCGGCGGCGTGATGACGACATCGACAATGCCCAAGCGCGTGCGCGCGCGGACGGCGCAGCTCGGAATCGACTGGAAGGTCCTGGAGGACGGCTTTGCGCGGTACAGGCGGCTCATGGACGCGGACTTCATGTCGATGGACGAGATGTACGACCTCATATGGGCCGATGCAGGGCTTGAGCTTTCGGCGGACGTCCGGGCCAAGATCGTCGCGGAAGACATGGCTAGCTTTCTTGAGGGAAGCCGCAACCTTGCGACACTCGAGTGGATGCGCGACCTGAAGGCGCGTGGGCTCAAGATCGGAATACTTTCCAACATGTCAACGAACATGGCGGCGCGGTTCCGCGAGGTGTTTGCCGACTACATCGCGCTTGCGGACGCGATGGTGATTTCAGGCGAGGAGCGGATGTTCAAGCCGCAGCGCCGCATATACGAGCTTCTCCGGTCGCGGCTCGGCCTTCCCGCCGGCGAGCTCTGCTTCATCGACGACGTAGAGGCGAACTGCGATGGGGCGCGCCGCGCTGGCTGGAGCGCGATCCGGTTCTCGTCCGCAGAACAGGCGTCGCGCGACTTTGCCGCGCTTGCCGGCATGTGATGGAAAACCTGGTTTCAGTCGCTTCGCAGGTCGCGGTGCTTTTCGTGCTGATGGGCGTCGGCGCGGTGCTCCGCCGCTTGAAGCTTCTCGGTGACGGCGCGATCGGCGGAATGGTGAACTTGCTCATGTTCGTCGTCACCCCGTGCGTGATCATCGACTGCTTCCAGCGTCCGTTCGACAGCGCCATGCTCGGCGGACTGGGACTGGCGTTCGCGTTCGCCTCGTTCGGGCACCTTGCGCTCATCGCGCTCTCCGCATTGTGCGTGCGCGGCGGCGGCGACGATACGCGGCGGACGCTTCGCCTCGCGGCGGTCTTCTCCAACGCCGGCTTCATGGGCCTGCCGCTCGAGCAGGCGATCCTCGGTCCGCGCGGCGTCTTCTTTGGCGCGGTCTACATCGTGGTGTTCAATCTCTTCATCTGGAGCTGGGGCGTGAAGACGATGGGGGAAGAAAGCGGCGGCAGGAGCGAGGGGTTGCTGAAGTCGGTCTTCAATCCTGGCACTGTCGGCATCGCGCTTGGGCTGCCGCTCTTCCTGATGTCAGTGAGCTTGCCGGCGGTCGTCGCAGAACCGGTCCGCCACCTCGCGAACCTGAACACGCCTGTCGCGATGGTGGTCATCGGCTACAGCCTGGTCGGCGTGAAGTTCGGCAGGGTGGCGCGGTCGGGCGGGGTCTACGCGGCGGCCGCGCTGCGGCTCTTCGCGAGCCCGTTGCTGCTCGTCGCGGCGATGCTTCCGTTCCGGCGGTGGCTTGATCCGGACATGATGCTTGCGATGGTCATCGCCTCGTCGGCGCCGGTGGCGGCGCTGGTGTCGATCTTCTCTGCCAAGTTCCGTCGCGACGTTGACGTCGGCGTGGCGATCGTAAGCGGCACTACGCTCATAAGCATCGTGACGATGCCCGTTGTGATCGCCCTCGCCATGGCGTTGCTGTAGCCCTTCATAAAGATGAACGGGGTTGTTTGCCAAAGTAAACGAAACTTAGAAAGGTTAAACGAAAGTTTAGCCGGAAGAAGGGGCTTCTCGTTTCGTTAAGGTTGGCAATCTGGCGTTGTCGGCTCCGTCCGGGCAGCTCGCCCTGCCGAACGCGCGAACTC
>JAFRDO010000075.1 GCA_017403825.1 Kiritimatiellia bacterium | reverse complement strand
TCGCGCGTTCGGCAGGGCGAGCTGCCCGGACGGAGCCGACAACGCCAGATTGCCAACCTTAACGAAATGACAAACCCCTTCTTCCGGCTAAACTTTCGTTTAACCTTTCTAAGTTTCGTTTACTTTGGCAAACAACCGTGTGTAAGAAACACTTAAGGATCGCCATGTTTCCAGCACTCAAAGCAATTACCACTTTGCATTCACTTCTGAAAATGGCGTCCGCTGAAAGTGGTGGTTTGCTTGTGTCGAGGTGGTGTTGGCGAGGTGGTTGACACTGGGACACCCGATAGGATATAATGCGTACTTCTAAAGACTAAAAAGCGATGCGAATTAGTACTTGCAGGTACTAAAAGGAGAACGAAAATGGAATGTACAGATATTAAACCGCTGCTAGAGGCTTCCACTCGGCTTCTTTCTCGCGTTCCGATGGAGCAAAAGCGGTATTTATACCCGCAAATTGACTGGAACGACAGGCTCGTCTGCATAAAAGGGCCGAAGGGAACCGGCAAGACAACTCTCATTCAGCAGCACATGCGTGAGACTTTTGGGATCGCAAGCGACAAGGCCATCTACATTTCGGCAGACCACATTTGGTTTTCGCGGCATGACATACTTGAGGCAATCGACTACTTTAACTCGCATGGGTTCACGCATGTATTCATTGATGAAGTGCATCATGCGGAGAATTGGTCTCGACTTGTAAAGACGATTTCTGACTTCTATCCCGACTTGTTTGTCGTGTACAGCGGGTCGTCGATCCTAAAGCTGTCGAAGGGCTGTGCCGACCTGTCGCGTCGCCAGGCCGTTTATTGCCTTAAGGGTCTGTCTTTCAGGGAATATCTGTCCTTTGAAGGAGTCATGACAGTCAGTCCGATAGCGTTTGAAGACCTGTTGCACAACCACAGGAAGATCGCTGGCGAAATAGCCTCTCGCGCAAAGATACTGCCGCTCTTCGAGAAGTATCTTAGTGAGGGATACTACCCGATGTATGCTGGAATTTCTAGCCAGTTCAAGGATCGCATCGTCGAAATCGTCAACAACGTTCTCGATGTTGACTTCTCGATTATCGAGGATTTCACGCCTGCGACGATACGCAAGGCGAAGAAGATGCTTATGGTTCTTGCGGAGAGCTGCCCACAGCATCCGAACATGTCGATGCTCTACCGCGAGCTTGAGACCAACCGTAATCTGGGCCTTAAAATGCTTGATGCGCTGGAGCGTTCGGAACTTGTCATGGCAATCGCGCCAGCGAAGGCGAAGCTAAAGAGACTCTCTAAGCCGGAGAAGCTTCTTCTTGGCGACACAAACCTCATGAACGCCCTTGTGTCTAGTCCTGACATCGGAACGGCAAGGGAGACTTTCTTCGCTTCGCAGATGCGTTCTGGCGGCCATGAAGTGGTCGCGCCTGAAAAAGGCGACTTCCTGGTGGATGGCAAGTATCTGTTTGAGATTGGCGGAGCAGGAAAGGGCTTTGATCAGATAAGGGACCTGCCGGATTCATTCGTCGTTAACGACGATACTGAGGTAGGCTTTGGCAACAAGATTCCTCTTTGGCTTTTTGGCTTTCTTTATTGACGCCGAGCCACGCGCGCTTACGGGAAGCGACTACGATTCGCTGATGGGCATGTATGGGTCGGATTTGCCGAGGTATGAGAAGGCGAAGCAGATTCGCGGCGGTCATAAAACGAGCGGTCATATTTTAGCGTGTTTTTTATGGGTAAAAGTCAGTATTTGACAGTGGAAACGGGGAATGATATAATGCCTGCGTTTTCAACTTGGTTGTAAAACCATGAAAGATCAAAAGAGCATACCGCACCCAGAACCTCTGAAGCAACTCATTTCCGTGATGGGGAATGGGGCGGTCAAGATTATTACAGGCCTTAGAAGATGTGGGAAAAGCTATCTTCTAAATACAATTTTTCGGGATTATAGGAGTGCTTGAAATAAGGACATCATCAAGAAAAGAAGTCCTACGATGTATTAATATGGTGGAGGTGTCGCATGAAGGCCGGCGAACTGAAACGGGTAATCGAGAAAGGAAAGAAAGTCATGCTGAAAACTGTCGTGAGGGACAAACGGTCGGTTATCCTTCCTGTCGCTTGCTTTGCGCTGGCGATTGCCGGCATTGCGTGGTGCCCGAGCGCGCATGCGCTGCCGCGCTACGACCCGCACGATCCGATCGACTTCAATTTCGGCGTACTGGAGGCGCTGACGCGCATCGAACGCGTCAGCATCTGCCACGAGGGGAACGGCGAGGCTGATAGGTGCCGCACGGTGCGGCTCCTTGCCGCGCTGGATCGGCGCCGTGACCGCGACGGACATTACGTCGGCCTTTCCGACTGGGCCGTCAAGGGGCTGGAAGGCGGAGAACGTGGCGTGGAGTACGCATGCGCAAGCCTCTGCCGTCTCGCAGGCGAATTCTACGGCTATCCGGAACTTGCCGAACGCGGTCGGATACTGGAGGAGAAGATCCTGTCCAAAGGTCCCGCGCCCGCATTCCGCCCCGCCGCCTCTGTGCCTCAGGCGGTCAGAGACTATTACGCGCTGATGGCGGCGAGCCGTGAGGACCTTCGACACGAGATTCGTCCCGGCGGACGCGACGGCAGCCCGTTCTGGAATGAAAGGGCCTTGCTGTTCATCTATCCGCCTTCGTTCGACTTCAAGAAGGTCCCCGGCGCTTCCAGCTACCGCTTCACGGCGTTTGACGACGTTCACGCCGCCCATGCCTTCACCGCCGCCGAATCCACGGCCTCGTTGTCGCCGATATGGCCTGAACTCCCCGTAGGCGCGGTCACCGTCACTTGCAAGGGGATTGACGCTGAGGGGAAGGAGATCGGTGAGGCCGGGCGGCGGCGCTTCTGGCGCTCGGCATCGTTTGATCCCGCGCAGTACCGTCCGGCGAAACGTACGTATGGCGAGGCGTACAAGCTCGTGCTCGACTATCTGTTCCGCTGGCCGGACTTGGCCTATCTCGAAGAGCACGGCGAGCCTGACGTGTCGAAGGAGACCAATTTCACCAGCTATCCTTCGAAGATGATGTCTGCCGTGATCCGCATGATGCTGCGCGTGGCCGAGGCGTTCCCGGAACGGCGCGAGAAGGCGCTCAAGATCGCGCGGATTTCGGCGGACTACCTGTTGCGCACGCGCGCGCCGGACTCCAGTCCGCTCGCTGGCTTCACGGCCACGTACGCCAGCAAGGGACAGAGGGCCGACGACTTCGGAGGGCAGCACATGCTCATCTATCCCGCAGATGCCGGCAGTGCGTTTCTGTCCATGCACGCGGTCACGAAGGACAAGGATTTGTTAGACGCCGCCGTCAAGATAGGCAAGACATATCTCCGCCTGCAGGACAAGGATGGCACGTGGTATCTGAAGATGAACGAGAAGGACGGCACCCCGGTGTCTGAGAATCGCCTTGTCCCGACAAGCGTCATTGCTTTCCTTGAAGATCTCCATGCCGCGACAGGCGATGCCGCATACCGCGCGGCGGCGGATCGCGCGTTCGCCTTCATAGAGCGGGGCCCGCTCGCCGACTGGAACTGGGAAGGTCAGTTCGAAGACATCAATCCCTCTACTCGCCGTTACCAGAACATGACGAAGCACAACGCCTGCGAGACGGCCATCTACCTTGTGAAGAGGTTTCCGGGCGATCGGCGCAGGATTGAACAGGCTCGCGACATTCTTCGCTATGCCGAGGATCAGTTCGTGATGTGGCGCGCACCGTGCAGAAGCGACGGAACGGGGCTTTGGGTTCCGACGTATCCGTTCATCTGCTGGCGTACGCCGGTCGCGCTTGAGCAGTACAACTGCTATTCGCCGATTGATGCGTCCGTGGCAAAGCTGATTCGCACATATCTGGCGCTGTACCGGGCGGAGGGTCATGCGCTTGACATTGCGAAGGCGCGTGCGCTCGGCGATTCCACCGTGAACAACCAGGATGCGTCCGGGCGCATCCGCACGTACTGGATTCCGGAGGCTGGCGACGACGATCCGCTCGCCGGCGCCATTCGTCTGCCGTATGGCGGCGACTGGTACAACTGCATGACTGCCGACGCACTCGCCCTTGATCAGCTGATCGAGATCGGGGAAGTCGGAACCCGGTGACCGATCTCAAGGCTCTTAGGAATGGAGAATTGACGACGAGACAAAGATGCGGGGAACGAAAAAGTTGTAGTGACAAGTGCTCGTTTGGCGTGTGATTTATTGTATAATCACGTGCGTGGTGTGAATATGGGCGAAACGAAGCACAGAACCTTGACGGATGCGCTGAAGGCGGAGATACTTTCGAACAAGTATGCTGCCAGTCGCGCAATTCCAAGCGAGACGCAGCTCTCCCGCAAGTTCAGGGTCTCTCGCACCACAGTTCGCAAGGCGCTGGACGCACTCCACCACGAAGGATGGATACGCAGCGTTCGGGGGCGCGGCACGTTCGTCACGCGGCAGGGTGCCGCGCGCAAAATCGGCCTCGTCGTTCCCGGTGTGTCGTATTCTGAGTTCTTCCCGCCGATTGTAGACGAGATATCGCGTCTGACCAGGGATAGCGGCTACACGCTTCTTCTGGGCAACGCGGTGGACAGGCGTCCCGAAGCCCGTGCGCGGCAGACGATTTCGTTCGTGCGCGACTTTGTGGCCGAGGGCGTTGCGGGAGTTGTCTATCAGCCGATAGAGATGATCGCTGATGCCGAGAAAGCCAACCGGGCGGCGCTGTCCATTCTTGACGCGGCGGAGATACCAGTGGTCATCATAGACAGCGATTTCACGAAATCGCCGCGCCGAAGCGGCTACGATGTTGTCGGCATCGACAACGTGGCTGCCGGGATGTCGGTGGCGGAGCATCTTATGTCGCTTGGCGTTACGAAGATACATTTCCAGTCCCGGCCGCTCTGTTCGGCGAGCGTCAGCGACAGGCGCAGCGGCGTGATAGCGGCGATGTCGGCATTCGGCGCGTTCTCGCGGAACTTCCGCGACTTCAAGGCCGAGCCTGACGACATCGCGGCGCTCAAGGCGCATCTCAAGCGCGGGCGCCCCGAGGCGTTTGTCTGCGGGAACGACACGGCCGCCGTCAGGCTGAAAATATCGCTTGAAAAGCTGGGCTTTCGCGTTCCTGACGACATCCGGCTTGTCGGTTTCGACGACGTGAAGTACGCGAAGATAGTGACGCCCCAGCTGACGACCGTGCATCAGCCGTGCGAGAAGATCGCCGAGGTGTCGTTTCGTCGCCTTCTGGCCCGGATCTCCGACCCTTCGCTGCAGCCATGCACAATCTCCCTGCCCGCCGATCTCGTTGTCCGCGCATCGTCAGGGCAGCCCATGTCCTCCGCCAAAAAAAAGTTGTAGTGACAACCGCACACTTGCTGTGAGGTTTCAGATATAATTTCTCCCGTAACGTGCAAAATGATTTTTAAACCACCTGAAAGGAGAAAGTCAATGAGACTGGTAGCTGACAAATGTATGGCATGTATGGTTGCTATGGTAACGGGAGTGGTGATCGCCGACCTGCCGCGCCTTGACTCGTCGCAGTTTGACTACAAGTACGACATGATTGTCTTGCCCTCCGCACAGAACCTTGACGACGACGGAGCAGTTGACTTCACCCTCAGCGACTCGTCGAAGTTCTCGCTTGGTACGGGCGTCAACTATGGTTCGATGGTAATCGACGCCTCCGATGGGGGTAAGTTTCTCATGAGCGGCGCCGACGCTGGTACTGCTGGTGGTGCGTGGCGCAACTACGGCGTTTCGAAATCAACTGGTTACACGGTCGAAGCGCGCCTCAAGATCACCGCCGTCTCGGGGTCAGCCGGAGCTGTTGTTCTCAACGCGGCTGTGGGCGACGACAATGTCAACGCCTGGCTCAAGTTCTGGGGCGGGAGCATTTGGTGGGGCGAAAGCCAGATCTGCAGCGTTGACGCCACGGCCTACCACACCTACCGCATCGTGAGGGAAGCCGGCAGCAACGTCCATTCCGTCTATTTGGATGGCGTTCTCGTGGGCTCCAATCTCGGAAACGGAATCTCGGCGGACATTAATCGACTTCTTCTCGGCTCTCCGGGCGGAACCTACAAGGGCAAGGCGCAGGTGATGTTCCTCCGCTTCCACAAGGGTGGTTACGCGCCGCCGGTTCCCGGTGACAAGAAAGCCAGGAAGTGGTCTGGCGACTTCCCTCTTCTATACGAGATGAATGCTGGCGACACGCGCTTCGTCGGGACGGGCAGCGGAACCGACTGGACTGGAAACGTCGACGCCAATGCCACGATCACGCAGGATGGTGTGCTTTCCGTATCTCTTCCGCAGGGGAAGCTGGCATACTGGCGAGCGGCTGATTCAGTCTGGAGCGCAAGAATAGGGGCGAACACGCCATATACTGTGGAGTTCAAGACCCAAATCAAAAGCAAGTGGAATCTCTCGTCTGTGGGAGATCGCGTCGTCCAGTTCTTCTGCGGCAACCTGTGGGCTGCTGCCGTGTTCTACATCGGAACGAACAGCGTCACATGGGAGCCAAACGGCGCGGCAACCTACACGCAAATCACTACAGGCGACAACACGGACGCCATGCACACGTTCCGTGTGACCTACGACGGGGCGACTCGGCATGGATATACGCTTTGGCGCGATGGCGTCGTGATTGGAGAGTATCTCGTGGACAGCACGTCCTACAATTCCGCCCTTGGCAACAACGTCAATTTCCTTCGTTTCGGCGTGGTGAGCTCCACGACTGTCGGCGGGTCGTTCGACGTTGACTACCTTCGCTGGACGACGGACGGCGCATGGGACTACCGCGACGAGCCCCAGGGCATGGTGATATCAATCAGGTAATGACAAGATGAGAGTGCTGATTTCATCCGCCGCGCTTGCGGCGGCCGCGCTCGTGGCGCCGGCGTCGGACAGCGTGTTTCTGCCGTCCGGGCGCATGGCGCTAGGCGCGAACTTCTGGGCGAGCCACGCTGCCGCCGAGATGTGGCGCAAATGGGACGCGGGCGTCGTCGACGAGGACCTCCGTGTCCTCGCCGAGAATGGCTTCCGCATGCTGCGCGTCTTTCCGAACTGGGCGGATTTCCAGCCCATACACGCCTGCTGCCTGAGCGGCGACGACTTCGACAAGGTGTACGAGACGCGGCTGTTCGACGCGGAAGAGCCGCTCCCGGACACGCCTTGCGGACGCGCGGGCGTGGACGAGCGCATGGTCAAGCGCTTCGAGGAGTTCTGCGACCTTGCCGAAAAGCACGGCATCAGGCTCATTGTCCCGCTCCTTACGGGACAGATGACGTTCAGGAATTACATTCCGCCCGCGCTCGCAAACCGCAATCCGTTCAGCGACCCGTATGCGCTCATGTGGGAGGGACGCTACCTCGAATGCATGGTTTCGCGTCTCAAGGCCAAGAAGGCGATTGTCGCTTGGGAGAGCGGCAACGAGGCGCGCATACTCGGCAGGAGCGAGAACGCGTTCCAGTCCGAGGCGTGGCTCAGGTACGTCCACCAGGCCATCCGCTGCGCCGATCCGTCACGTCCCGTAATCGGCGTGGACGGTCTCAACATCTCGCGTGAGGAGAAGTGGCCGAGCGCGATGAATGCCGCGCTGTCGGACTACGTGACTACGCATCCATACGGATTCTGGGGCAATGCCTACAACGACGATTTCCTCTCCGTGCGGTCCCTCACGTTCGCCGCCGCCCAGACGTATGCGATGGAGCAGATTGCGGGCAAGCCGGCGTTCATCGAGGAGCATGGTTCGCGCCGGCAGGAGCAGACGAACCGGCGCGGCGTGGCGGAGTACATGCGCGGGATGCTGTGGAACGCCTGGGCGCTTGACTGCAGGGCGATGCTCTGGTGGTGCGCCTATGACCAGACCGGCTTGACCGTCGCGCCATACAACTGGCGTCAGCCCTGCGTGGAGCTCGGCGCGTTCCGCCGCGACCGTACGCCATATCCGGTCGTGGACGCCGTACGGAAGTTCGCCGCTCTGCAGGATGGGCTTCCGTTTGCCGCGCTGCCGAAGGCTAAGACTGACGCCGTGGTGCTCACGACCGACTCGGACGTCGTGCATTCCTCCTATATCCTTGCACGGCAGGCGGGCATCATGCCGCGTTTCGCCAATCCTGAGGAACCGTTGCCCGATGCTGACTGCTACTTTCTGCCGGATGCGCTTGGCCGCGCCTATCTCACGATCGAACGATGGGAGGAACTCAAGGCGAAGGTTCGCGCAGGCGCGACGCTCTACCTCTCGTGGAACGACACGTTCCTTGACTCGATGGAAGAGGTCGGCGGCATCGAGGTCGCCTTTCGTCAGCAGACGGGCGGCTCGGATGTCTGCGACTTCGGCGACTTCAGTCAGGAGTTCGCATATTCCGTGAAGCGCCGCTTCAACGCGCTCTCCGCCGAGACGCTGGCGAAGAATCAGAACGGCGAGGGCGTGTTCTTTCGCAACCGCTACGGGAAGGGCACGGTCTATGTGTTCGCGCACAACTTCGAGAGGACATTCTATGCCGCTTCGGGAAAATACGAGGGCGATGCCTGGAAGGTGTGGGCGAAAGTTCGTCCGGTCGAAAGGCTTATTGCGACTGGCGACAAGAACGTGTTCGTCTCGGAGCATTGTTTCGGCGGCGGACGCTGCGGCCTGTTGGTCGTGAACAACAGCGGGCGGCCATACGCAGGCGCGCCCGCCTTGCGGAAGGGGTGGCGCGTAAGCCTCGCCTTGACGGATGATCCTGCTCTGGCAAAGTGGGAGGACGGCAAGTTGACGCTTGCGCCATGCGCTGGCATCCTTCTCATGGCAGAAGGGGACGAGGCACGGTGATAGCGAAGCTTCAGCCGAATCGCGTAAGGCGTACCTATCTCGGCGGCGGACGAATCGATGGTTTTACAGGCGTCATTGCCGATTGCAGTGACGGCATTCCGCGTCCGGAAGACTGGCTTGCATCCACCGTCACGGCGTTCAATGGAACGGAGGAGATAGAGGACGAAGGTCTGGGGCGGATAGAAGACGGGCGGCTCGTCAGGGATGTCGTCGGAGACCTGCCGTTTCTCGTGAAGCTCTTGGACAGCGACGAGAGGCTTGTCATTCAGGCGCATCCGACGGTGTCGTGCGCGAAGCGTCTCTTTGGCTCGTCTGTCGGCAAGACGGAGTGCTGGTATTTCCTGCCGGGCACTGCGCCGGATGCTTGCGTCTATCTTGGCTTCAAGCCCGGCGTTACGCGCGAGATGTGGCGTACGGCTTTCGAGGCGCAGCATGGGCTGCTTGACATGCTTCACCGCATCCCTGTCGCCCCAGGTGACTTCGTGTTTGTCGATGGCGGCGTTCCTCATGCTATCGGCGGCGGATGCTTCATGGTCGAGTTGCAGGAACCAAGCGACCTCATGGTCGTCGCCGAGCGTTTCACGCCGTCCGGCCGCCGTATCCCAGATGCAAAGATGCATGGCGGCATCGGCTGGAAGAAGATGTTTGACGTGTACGAATATGAGGCGTTGGAATATGAAGAGGTTTGCGGGAGATACATACGCCATTGTTCACAAATGGCGATTGACGCAATTGGCGCAAACAACAAATGTGTGTCGCAAATCTGCGGACCGGAGTTCACCGACAAATTCTCGACGTGGCGAATTGAAGGTCAGGGGAGCCTTGGTCTGCCGCGCCCGGCTTGCGTCATCGTGACGAACGGCGCAGGTGCAGTGAACGGCCTTGCCGTGAATAAAGGCGACAGGTTCCTCGTCGCAAATGAGAAAGTCATTGAGACAGAAGGCAACGCCATGCTTGTTGTCTGCGCTTGATGATAATAAGCTACAATAACTAATTTTCCCCTTCCTCATCGGCGGCGGGTTGTGGTATAATTCATTGCAAAATGGAAAGTGGGAGCGGAAACATGAAGAAACTACTGATATCGATATGCTCGGCGGCGGTTGTATTTGGCGTGGATGCGGCGGTTTCGTCGCGCTCGTATGTTCAGCGGGGTCTTGCCGCGCAGTACGACGGCATAAACAACGTCGGGCACGATGTCGCGCACAATTCATCCGCGACGGTCTGGAAAGACCTCACCGGCAATGGCAATGACGGTGCCTGCGCATCATTGCTTTCCTGGAGCGCTGACGGCTGGTCTGTCAGCGGCGACTGCAAGCCCGTCACCGTTCCGGCGCCAGGGCTTGCCGCGACGATGGGCACGCGCGAATTCACGATCCAGTTCGCCTGTACGCCGGCTATGGACAACAAACGCGAGGCGTTTTTCAGTCAATACAACTACACTTCGGCACCTGGCGGTTTCGGCCTTGAGCACAACAACGGCGGCGATTTCACCGGCAAGCTTCGATACTACAAGTTCACTTCCCGGACCGGCACGGCGCAGTTTGACTATCTGACGAGTGCCACGATCGCAGCGGGAACTTTCACTTCCGCGTCTGTGGCGGTGTCGCCTACTGTCCAGAAGTGCTGGTTGAACGGCGTTCTTTCCGATACGCATAATGGATCGATTTCGCTGGTTTCCCGCTCCTGCCAAAGCGTAATCGGCGGAGAGCCGCAGGCCCAAGGCTCGCGCCCGGGCGATACCTATACTGCCGGCTACGGCATTACGTTCCAAGGCAAGTACAACGCATTCCGTCTTTACGACCGTCCGCTCTCCGAAGACGAGGCGAAGGTCAACGCGGCGGTTGACGCGATTCGTTTCAACGGCGCGAATCCTGGCGACTTCGCTCTCACGGGCGGCTGGTCGTTCGATGGTGCGGGCGACCTTTGCGTGGACGTGACGGCCACGGCTTCGGGGAACGGCACGGTTTCCGTGAACGGCGGCGGCGCTTCCGTGACGGTCAAGCAGCATGCGGCTCCCGTCGCGCTTGCGGCGACTCCCGCTTCCGGCTCTGTGTTCTGCCGTTGGGAAGGCGATACACACGCCATCCTCTCCGGCTCGGCCATTACGCCGTCCATCGAGGTTTCCGCCACCGATCCTGTTTCGCTGGTTGCGGTCTTCAAGGCGCCAACGCAAGGGCTCAACGCCTATTCCTACATCCGCAGGGGACTTGTCGCGAACTTCGACGGCATCGACAACGCCGGAACGGGTACGCACGATTCTTCCGCCACGACATGGACTGACCTCACCGGCAACGGCAACGACGCCACAAAAGGCTCGAATGCCTCGTGGAACGGCACGGACGGCTGGACGAGCAGCGCGGACGGGAAGCCGATGGTCGTGCCCGAAGGCAACGGCACGGAGACGACGATTGCCGGAACGACGGTGAAGAAGGTTTTCTCGGTGCAGTTTGCCGTAAAGCCGTCTCGCCATACCGTGCGCCAGTGCTTTTTCGGACAGTGGGATAAGAATGGCGTAAGCATCGAGCATAACGCCGGTGGTTACAACACCGGCTGTATGCGCGCCTACTACAACTATATCCCAGGAAGTATCGGAGCCGCCGATGACATGTTTACGCAAATGCTTGTGACATCCGGAGAATGGGCTACGATGTCGGTTCTCAGCGACACGGCGCAGCAGACTGTCTGGAAGAACGGCGAGACGTCGCAGACCATAGTGAAATCGCTCACCGGCGCGCTCACTAACCGCTGCCCCACCGTGATCGGCGGCGACAATGCGCGCGCCAACATGGGCTTCCGCGGCACCTACAACGCACTCCGCATCTACAACCGCGTCCTTACCGAGGAGGAAATAAAGGTGAATGCGGCAATCGACGATCGGCGTTTCAACGGCGGCACGAAGGGGCTGGCGCTTCCTGCCGGCTGGTCGCTAACGGACGGCACGCTCATGGTCGACGTCTCCGTCACGGCGGCAGAGGGCGGTAAGGTCTCGTATCGCGGCGGCGCGGCGGAACAGTCCATCGCTGATACGGTGAATCACGACGGATCGAAGGTTCTCGTGTTTGCCGCCGTTCCCGACGCCGGATATGCCTTTGAACGCTGGAGCGGCGATACTGACCTGATTACTGTCGGCTCGATCCTCACCCGGGAAATCACCGTCGATACCGACCGTCCTGTAACGCTCGTCGCGAAGTTCCGCCGTTGTGGAGATGCGGCGGACGGCAAGGTCTTCGACCTGTCCTTCACGGGTGACGCGACCGCCGACGGCATGACATTCTCCGACACCGTTGCCGAGGATAAGCAGGGCTACGTGACGTCCAACATCGCGCTGCCGGTTCTGCCCACCGTCACAAACGCCAATGTCTCGTGCCTCTATCTGCCGCAGCCGAATGATGCGGCTGGAACAGGCACGTACTGGCAGATGGCGGTAAGCGACAAGCCCGCCGTCACGGGCGATGTGGCGACCGTGTTCGTGCGTTTCCGCTGGGACGGGCCGGTCATTTCGAACATAGACAACTATTCGTCGATGTTCCACAACGGGTACAACGGCTGGACATCTATCGGGCAGGGCTTCTTGATTCGCCTTTTCAGCAAGGCGAATTCGACCGACGCCTATCTGTCGTTGCTCGTGGGGGGACGCGATATATACGGGGAGTCTGACGCAATCGAGGATGTTTCGGGTACAGGATTTGTCAAGCCTGGCGAGTGGGTGGATGTCTTCGTTTCGGTCTATCCAAGCCCGAAAGATTCCACGCTCTCCAATGCCGACATCTGGTATTGCCGCCCCCCGACTTGGAATTCTGGCGGATGGTTCAACGTCTCGACCATCGGCCACCGGCACATCGGCGACGCCGCCAAGATCCCGCATATGGATTCCACGACCACGCTTCTCCGGGCAGGTTGCGAATCGGATCCTTCTGCCTCGGCTGTCATGACAGGCGTCAATGCGACCAAGGTGTTCCGTGGCGCGATTGCCGCCGCGAAGGGATGGAACCGCCTCTTGTCCGAAAGCGAGAGGTGGACTGTCATGGCTGGATTCGACGGTGTGCAGTCGTTCGGCGAGCGGAACTCGTTCAACTCAGGGACGCTTACGACGCAGGAAGGGCATAACGGAACGGCGACGGCGTTCGTCGGCGATTCGGTCACCGCGCATTTCTGGAGGGCGATGCACAAGGCATACCCGTCGCTCACGCTCGTATGGAACGCGCCGAAGGACAAGCCCGCGCAGCCAGTCATCTATAGGACGGTCATCGCCAACACCAACTCCGCCGGCGCCACGCAGCCAGTCCACATTGAGGTCAACGGAACGACGGTGTGGTCTTCTGACAACGTAGCAAGAGGCGACAAGATATGCGTTGAGATCGATGCCGCCTATACGCTGCCCGGTCTTAATGAGCTGAAATGGGTTTACGACACCGATGTTACCGGCAACTGGATGACGTTTGAATATCACAAGTTGAAGATTGGCGAAACGGGGATGACTGTCATCATAAATTGAACGGCAGGGAGGATCGATGAAACGGTTGAAGCTTGCGGCTGTAACGCTGGCCTTTGCCGCGGTTGCGACGGCGGAAGACTTCCAGATCGGAGTCTATTGCCTGAAGCCCTATGCGCGCACGGAGCAGCACATCAAGGATCTTCGGGACTGTCACGTAGATTTCGTCTATGGCGTCGAGTACACGGATCGCAAGACGCTGGATCTGTTCGCGAAATATGGATTAAAGGCCATTGTTGTAGACGTGTACCGGAACTGGTGGGGCGGTATCAAGGGCCTCAACGGGAAATTGGCGCAGACTATCCCGCCGCAGGAGGTCGAGAATGGTGCGGCCGCGATGAAAGTGTCCGGCGCGGATGTGCATCCTGCGGTTTCCATGGTCACGATCGGCGACGAGCCTTCTGCGCTCGACTTCCCCTATTACAATGACTTTGTCGAACGGCTCCACAGGCTTCTGCCGCACCAGGTTCCCCACATGAACCTGCATCCGTGCTATCCGCCGGTTGAAGCGGACTTCGGCTATGTTGGCGCGGCAAACTACTACGAGTACATCGACAAGTACATGGAGAACGTGCCGCTCGACTACCTGTCGTACGACCATTACCTCTATTCGACGCTTTCCCGTCATGAGAGCATGGGCCCGTTCCTGAGGAACTTCAAGATAGTCGCTGACGCCTGCCGCCGCACGGGTCGCCGCTTCTGGTTCGTCCCGCAGGTCAACACGCGGGACGTAAAGGTGGAGATAACCGAACAGAAGCTCAGGTATCAGGCAAACATGGCGATGGCGTTCGGTGCCGAAACGCTCGTCTGGGCATGCTGGACGGAGGGATGGTGGCAGATGAACGTGCTTGACACAAACGGCGTCAAGACCGTTCAGTACGACCGCCTCAAGCGCGTGAATGCAGATGTCAAGGGCATTGCGCCGCGTTTCATGGAGTTCAGGAACGTCGATACGCGGCTTGTCGGCTTCGAGAAGCATCAGGACTGGCTCAGGGGGTCTGACTCTGTTAGCGTCGCTGCGCTTGACGGCGGATTCTTCCGTCAGCTAAAGGCGGAAGACGGAGACGCGCTTGTTGTCGGCATCATGACGGACAGGCGCGGCACTCCTTCGCGCAAGGCACTTTATGTAGTGGCCGCCGAGGATGCCTGGGACGAGTCGCCGAAGGATAGAACAGTCTCGTTCGAGTGCGTCGGGAAAGCTTCGGCATTCGCCGCAAACGGTCCGGTGCCGCTCAAGCGCACGGCCGATGGGCGCCGCTGTGAATTTGGCCTGAAGTCGAACGGCGCAGTTCTGGTTGTCGTTGAAATGTAAGCCGCATGAAGGTCGAAGCGATGTTCCTTGCGGCCTCGTTGCCGCTCGTGGCGGCAGCCGGGGACTGTCGTCCGGAGACGTGGTTCCACATCATCGGCGGCAATGCTTCCAAGGCAGGACTGACGGCTGACTTGGAGGCGCTCAGGGATGCGGGCTTCGGCGGCATCCAGCTTTTCCACGGACAGTACGGAAAGGCCGAGGCGTGGGATGGCGTTGCCGAGCAGATTCCCTGTTTGAGCGCGAAGTGGGACGATCTCGTGACGCATGCCGCGGACGAGTGCATGCGGCTCGGCCTGACGTTCAAGATGCAGAACTGTCCCGGCTGGTCGATGAGCGGAGGCCCTTGGATCGCGACATCGAACGCAATGAGGAAACTGGTGTATGCGAGGCGTGACGTCGTCGGTGTCGTTCCGGAGATTGCCGTCCCGCCGGGGTTCCGCGATGCGGACAGCGACTGGCACGACGTCTGTTACATGGCGTTCCCGACGCCGGAGGGAGATTCGGAGGCCGGCTCTCTCGTGCCATGTGCGGTCGAGACGAACGGGAATGTGCGCACGTTTAGCTTCGCCAGGCCTGTGGTGATTCGCACGCTCGAACTCCCGTCGCCGAGCCAGCTGAACCATGACTGGTCGTACAATTCCGATACGCGTGTTCTCTTTGAGGCTAAGACGGCTGATGGGTGGCGCACGGTGTGCGACGTGCAGTATCCGCAGGGGTGCTGGCAGGACATGGTGCCGTTCTCGCTGGCATGTGACGAAGCGTCGGCGAAAACGTGGCGTCTTTCGCTCTCATCGCCCCATAAGATAGCGGTGCCTTTCGTGAGGTTGCATTCCGGGGCTCGCCTCGACAACTGGGAAGGGCTGTCGGGGCTTGTCCTTCGCGGACAGCTCAAGCGCCAGTATCCCAAGCAGAACCCTGCCGCGTACATTCCGTGCGGAGCCGTGCGCGTGGTGCGCCCGGGCGAAGCGTTGGCTGACGGGAAATGGACTGTTCTGCGTGTGGGGCATGTCAACATGAAGAAACGAAACGCCCCTGCGCCGAAGGAGGCTACGGGCTGGGAGTGCGACAAGCTCGATCCTCACGGCATCGAAGCGAATTTCGCGGGCTACATCGGGCGGCTTGTGGACGGTCCCCTCAAGGGTGGCAGGCTGAAGGGCATGATTGTTGACAGCTGGGAGTGCGAGCGGCAGACTTGGACGTGGCGTATGGAGGAATGGTTCCGTGCGGCGAACGGCTACGATGTGAAGGAGATTCTTCCCGCAATCTTCGGATGGGTGATCGGTTCGCCCGCCGAAACGGAAAAGAAGCTTCTCGACTGGCGGCGGACGGTCTCGGACCTCGTCACGAAGAACTACTACGGGCGCATGGCGGAGCTGGCTCACGCGAAGGGGCTGACCGTGGCGTACGAGACTGCATTCGGCGATGTGGTGCCGGGCGACATCCTCGAATATTGGAAGTGGTGCGACACGCCGATGTGCGAGTTCTGGCAGCCGTATACGCTTGACATCGGTTTCGTCGGCCACCCCAACTTCAAGCCGGTCCGCCCCTGCGTCTCGGCGGCGCACCTCTACGGCAAGCGGCGCATCGACAGCGAGTCGTTTACCAGCATGAATCTTACGTGGGACGAGAACTTCCGCGACCTCAAGGAACAGGCCGTGCGGCATTATGCGCGCGGCGTGACGCATTTCGTCTTTCACACCTGCACCCACAATCCGCAGACCGACGGGCGTGTGCCAGGCACGAGCTTCGGTACGTTCATCGGCACGCCGTTCATCCGGGGCCAGACGTGGTGGCCGTTCGTGCGCCCGTTTACCGACTGGGCGGCGGAGTGTTGTGCGTTTCTTGAGCGAGGCCTGCCTGTCGTGGACGTGCTGCGTTACCTCGGCGACGAACTCGACCACAAGCCGGACGAACTGGAGTATTTCCCGGAGGGTTTCAAGAACGACTATCTCAACGCGGATGTGCTCTTCAACCGCCTCGATGTGAAGGACGGGTGCTTTGTGTTGCCGGATGGCATGTCGTACGCGGCTATTTGGGTTCCTGATTCAGTACTGGTGCTGCCAAAGACGCGTGCGCGCCTTGATGCGCTTGCCGCGAAGGGGGGTCGCGTAGTTTATGGTACGGCTGACGAGGCGGTGCGAGGGTTCAAGCCGCAGGTTGCATCTGATTCTCCGCTGCTCTGGTACCACCGCGCCGACGGAGATTCGGACTGCTTCTTTGTTGCAGCTGACGAGAAGGGATATTCTGGTGAGGTTACGTTCATGACACAGCGTAGCGACAAGAAGCTCACGCTGAGGCTCGCTCCATTCGAGACATTGCTGTTGGAGTTCGGCAAGGATGGCATGAGAAATCTTGCTTCAACCCCCAATCCCCAACCCCCAACCCCTAAC
>JAFRDO010000074.1 GCA_017403825.1 Kiritimatiellia bacterium | reverse complement strand
TTTCTTGCCGACCTCCATCACGACGTCGGAGAACATCTGGATGAAGCGACGGTAGCAGTCCCACGCCCAGCGGGGGTTCTTCGTCTGCGCTGCGAGGGACTCCACGACCGTCTCGTTGAGGCCGAGGTTCAGGATCGTGTCCATCATGCCGGGCATCGACGCGCGCGCGCCGGACCTGACGGAGACGAGCAGCGGGTTCTTCGCGTCGCCGAACTTCTTGCCGGCGGACTTCTCGAGCTTGTCGATGTACTCCATGACCTGGGCCATGATGTCGTCGCCGATCACCTTGCCGTCGTCATAGTAGCGCGTGCAGGCTTCGGTAGAGATCGTGAAGCGCTGCGGCACCGGCAGGACGAGGCCCGCCATCTCAGCGAGGTTCGCGCCCTTGCCGCCCAGCAGCTCGCGCATGTTCGCGTTTCCTTCGGTCTGTCCTGCGCCGAAGAAGTATACGTACTTTTTGTTTTCGCTCATTTTCTTTCTTTTCCTGTTTCGTTTCTTTTTCGTTGGTGCGGATTATACCATAATTCTGCGTGAAGCGACAACTGCAAAACGAAGGGCGCGCGGATACCCGCGCGCCGCGCCCGTCCGTGGAGAGTCCTCACCGCTCCTAGCCCTTCACATCGACTTTCAACCATCTGAGACTCAAGGTTCGCCTTTACCCGTTTTTCCGTCCAGGCCCAGCCGACCGGCAGGTTACCGGATGATGAGCATTAAACCGCGGCACAAGAGCGCCGAGAATCGCACGTAGCTGTCGCCGTCGAGCGTCACCGACTCGCGCACCTTCTGAACGGAGAGGCTCGGGTCGTCGCACGAGAAAGTGATCTTCGCGTCAATCGCGTCAGCCGCCGTCGATGGCACGGTAAGCGCCGCGATGCTTGTGCCGCCTCGCACCTGCTCGCCGCCCGTTATGACCTGGACCGGCAGCGTCGCGCCGGCGATTGTGATCGCTGCCGCGTTCGTCACGATCATGCCGTAGCCCGTCCGTTCGCCCGTCGCCGCCGGATCGTACTTCGTCACGATGCCCGCGCCGTCCGCGAAGTTGATCGTATTCATCGCCGTGAATGCCCGCGCATTGTCCGCGCGGATGAAGCCCGCGTTCACGTTGAGCGTCTTCGCCGTGCCGACATCGTCCACCGAAACCTCTCCGCAAAAGGCGAAAGTGCCGCCGCCCTCCTTGTTGATGGTCACGCCTTTGCTGTAGCGAACCGGCGAGGCAAGCTCGAACGTGGCGCCCTCGTCGACATTCACGTTGTTGCTTCCAAGATAGAAATGGAACTCGCGGTTCGAGAGCGCGACGCGCACGCTGCCGATCGGATGAAGCCTCTTGGCGCCGCTTCCGTCCAGTTTGACCCCATCCTGCAGGAAGGAGGAGGGATTGACGCCGAAATTGCGTTCGGCGGAGAACCGAAGCGTGACACACGACGACGAAGCCTTTGAATTGTAGAGCAAAATCGGCCCCGTGAAGGTGTTGGTGCCCGCGAGTACGTAGGTGCAGACGAAGTTTGCGTCGCCACCCGTCGCGTAGGGCTGAAACGACATCGCGCCCGAACCCCGGATGGTCGATTCGATGGTTGTCGTGCGCGAATAGCCGGAGCGGAAGTCGAGGCCCGCATCGGCGCCTTGCGTGTTGTCTACGAGGATGTTGCCGCGCAGGAAGTGCTGATCGCCGGTCGACCCTGCGCCGGCCCAGTTCACGCTCGCCTGGTTGCCAAAGGATCGAATCTGAACGCATTCGCCCGTGCGCAGGTCGTCAATCGTGAGATTCTTCTGACGAATGTAGAGGAAGGTTCGATAGGATACGCTCTTGCCCCGCAAGTACAGCGCGCCGTCAGGGAACGTGTAGTCCGCAGGGTTCGCTTCACCATAGGCGGTAATGTGAAATTCGCGGGCGACGTTGGCGTTCACATAGTCAATCATGTAGTCCGCGCCGTTGTGCGGCAGTGCGTTATCTGACCACCCTCCGGCAATCTTGGTGGCGTAGACGGTGTTGGTTCCCTCTGCCGGCGTGACGACGGGAAAGGTTGTAACCGAAGCAACGGAATAACCGTCCGCTTCTACGACGGAGACGGTGAACTTGGGCTGGTTGAATGAATTGACGCTCGCGTCCGTCACGACGATCTGTTCCGGCGAGAGCGTGCCGACCGAGGTAGCGACGCGGAGGAATGGCATAGTGACGCCGCGCGCACCAGTGAAGGCAACGGCAATCTTCCCCGAAAGCGCAGAGGCGTCCGCCAGTTCAAGAACGCCGGAACTGCCGACGGCAACGCTCAGCACGCCACCTTCTTCAAATACAAGCGAGCGGACGGGAACCGTGTCGCCAGGCGCAATTGAGAGCGTGCCGCCCGCGCCGACAGTGACCGTGTTCTCCGTGCCGTTGGCGAAACCGGCGGCGAGACGGACGCCGCCCTCGCGGATGACGAGATCGGCGGTGTGGACGTCGCCGGCGGTATTCCAGGCGGACGCAAGTTCAATCGTCCCGTCGCCCGTCTTCTCCAGACTGCCGGAGCCGCTCACCGGCCACTCGATGCGGAACGTGCGGCTCGTGCCTTCGAGGCGGATTCCGCCGCCGGTGGCCGCCACGGTGATGCCGCGGTTTGCGGCGGAGGAAAGCGTCAGGGAATCAACGACGGACTGAAGAATCGCCTGATTCTGCAAGGTGAGCGCTGCGGGATTGAACGCGGGCAGAGCGCCGCCGAGGGCGGTCGGCGTCTTGATCTGAAGCTTCGCGCCTGCACCGGACGCGACCCACGTCCCGAAGTAGCTTGAATTGTCGCCGGCGATGATGAGGATCGGCTTGGCCGTGGTCGCCGCAGGATAGGGACCAAAGTAGAGTCCGGTTCCTACCGCACCGCTGATCGTCGCATCCCACTGGAAGTTGTAGGTATTGCTTCCTCCTGTATACGTCGGATAGATGCGGAACGGAGCAGATGCGGGCGCGGTCACGGTCGTCGCGCCTTTGATGTAGCCGAAGCTGCCGACGTACCCAGATCCACGCCAGGAATAGATATAGCCGTTGGCGAGGATGAGGTTGGCAATATCGAGCTTGTTCGGGCCAATCGGCCAGAGCACGCCCTCGGTTCCGCCGACGTAACCGATCTGGAGCGAGTCGCCGCCGAACGTGCGCGTCGACGTGTCGGATCCGCCGCTGCCGGCCGCCATGACATAGCCATTGGCGACAACATAGTCATTACCGGGTCCGGGCGGCTGATTGTCCGACCAGCCGTTGGCTGTATAGTAGCTTCGCTTGCTCTCGCCGTTGCCGTCGCTAGTCATCACGAGCGTATCCGCAAAGGCGGGCGCGGCGACAAGTGCCGCCAGGGCGAACGCCGCGGCGATTTGCCGCGCGAGACTGTTTGTACTTTTCGAAGGATTGTTCATTGTGTTGATCCTTTCCCTTGTTACGTCCAGGTTCAGCGGATGCTGCGGATTATCCGTTCGATCTTCTTGCCGGACGCCCTGTCGCGGCAGACGAGGCGGTAGTCGCCAGGGGCGTCGTCTAGGTTCGTCGCGATTTCGACGGTGGCGGTTCCGCCTTCCAGACAGACCCATCCCGCTCCGTCGAGCTCGCGTCCAGCTGCGTCGTAGAGGCGAATCTCGCCCGGCAGAAGCGCCTGCACCGGCTGTCCACCGGCACCGAGTGCCAAAAACTTCACGCTCACCACTCCACCGGACTTCACGGCAGGAGGCGCTTCCACCGTAACCGATGCGATCTTCTCCGGGAGAAAGACGAAGAGCCGCCCGTCGTTGGTGTCAAACTTGACCGAAACGACTACCTTGCCGTCCCGCCGGTCGAACGCCACCTCGCCGCCGCGGGACAACTCGTAGACGGCGGCGACGGTACCGTCGTCCAAGCGCGAGACCTCTCCTTCGAAAGGCAGACCCTTCTCCATCGTCATCCCCCAAGGCCCCACGTAATCGCCAAAGGTACGCCGGTCGTTGATGGCGAACAGGTACGCCGCTCCGCGCCACTGACGCGAATAAACGACGATTTCCGGCGAGGAGCTGTCGGCGACGGGAGTGAAACTCGGAGCAAGCCGCTGGCGCAGATTTGCGGCCTGCGCGTGCATCGCGGCTTTGGTGCGCATCGTGCCGAGACGTGTCTTCGTGTTGCCTTCGCGCGACGCCTCCTTCTCGTCGACGCCGGGGAAGTGCTCCGACTCGGGTGGCGGAGCGAAGCTGACGACCGGCACTTCGATGTCGGCTTTGAGGGCAGGGAGCAGTCGATTGTCGGCGACGAGGATGCCGCCGCGAGACTGGAATTCGCGAATCTTCTTCACCACGGCAGGCGTAAGAAACGCGCACTGCGGCGCGTAGAGCACCTTGACGTCCGCCAGCCCCCCGGAGAGGATGGACTCTTCGAAGACGACCTGCGGATCCAGTCGCGCCCGCTGGAGGAACGTGAGAGCGGGTTCCCTCCAACCCCACGACGTCGGGCCGCTCACGAAGCTGGTCGTGAAGCTCTCAAATACGGCGACCGGCGGCGCCTTGCGGCCGAGCCGCTTCAAGGTCGGTCCCAGCGGCGCCACGACGTCCCTGAGCAGATGTCTGAGACGCACCGCCGATTCAGGATTCGTGTAGACATAACCTTTCGTCGTCCCCGTCTCGTAGACGGTCTCCCAACCATGATACATGATGGCATTGACCGGCTTGGCGATCATCGACCAGGTCGCTTCCTGAAGCGTATCCGGCGGAATGGTCGGGAACCCTGCGTTCGGGCGACGCTTCAGCCATTCCGGAACCGGTGTCACCTCTTTACCGACCGGCGCCATGTGCTTGCGGTAGCAGATAAGTTGCGTCATGATCGAGACCTTCTGTCCCGGGCGGCCCGCCGCCATGGCCAGAATCTCCTCCGCCGGACCGGCCACGTTCATCGGCTCCGGCACGGCATAAGCCCAGTGGTTGATCATGTCCACGTCGCCGCCCGAGCCCCATATCGGCGGACATCTTACCGCAGGATCCCAGAAGGCGAAGAATCCGGGCTTGGAAATGAGGCGATGATATTCCTTCGCGACACCGCCGGAAAAGCCAGGCCAGCCATCGCCGCCTTTCCAGAACCAGCGGTAGTAGGCAAGAATCGGATCATCGTCCGGCACCAGCCCGCCAGGGTAGCGCTTCCGGGCGGGATCCCATCCGAAGGTTCGGTTGCGCACCTCCATGGGAACGTCGCGCCCCGTCTCGGTCCTGTAGCGAAGATGCTCTGTGGTGAACGATGGAAAGGTCGCGTCACGTGCCTCCGATTGCGGCAGGACACCCACGCACGCCGGATGCGACCCAGCGGAGGCTACGTTCGCCGCGACGACCGGTTTCATCGCCTCAAGGAACTCCGGGTTGGAGATTTCCGGGACAGGAGCCGCGCCTGGGTTGGAACTCGTGTAGAACTTCCCATCGCGCGTCGTGCGCTGGTAGCGGCTGTCGGGCTTCCCACCAGGGTAGACGCACCTGACCTTGTGCGCAAGGGCCACTCCGGCGACAAGGGCGTTGTCGTAGGTCGCGAGCGTGTCATCGCTCGGCTGCATCTTGGTGAGTGCATGGGTAAAGCCAAAATCGGCCAGCGCCTTGGGAGGAGCGTTGAATTCCCACATGAGCACCATCATGCGGTCACCCGCCTTCGGGCCGATGCCCAGCGCGAATTCCCGTGATGACTTCACTTCGGCATTCGCCGAATCACGTCCATTGACAGTGATGCGCATCAAACGCCATCCCGGACGAAGGCGCGTCTCGATGCTGCAGACAACTTCCACCGCGGCGCCGTCGGCCAGCATCCCAAGCGACTTGACCGTTCGAGATACAGAAAGCTCCCCGGCAGCCTGCTCAATCGTCGCCTGCACATCGTGAAGCACAACACCGCTCCTGTTTTCCACAGAGAAGACGCGCTCGGCACCAACCTCGCCGCGGACAAATGCCGCGCGGCCCCCGAGCGTGATTACAAAGGACTCCTGTCCGCTTGCCGTCCATGAAACGCCGAGGACGGACAAGGACAGAAGAATTCCCAAAGACCAGAAATGAATGCTCATTCTCATTGAACACTCCATGTTTTGACTTCAAAGTTATTCTATCATTTCAGATTGGCACAAACAACTACCAGACATGGTAGTCGATCCCGACTTGCAAAATCAGTCCGAATGTGCAATAATTTCACCGCGCACTGTGCGAAAACCGTTCTCCATCTTGTTTGCCATGGGTGCATTCGCCGTCGCGGGCGCGGACGGCGATGGTCTTGCAGTCTCTATTTCTCGCATCCATGAATTCAGCGGAGTGACGAACCGAGTCGTCCTGCATGGACGCATAGGGCCTCTCATCAAGCAGCAATATGTACTCTCTGACGAAACGGGGACTATCCTTCTCTCCACAGGCACCAGCAAAAGATGGCAAAGCGGAGATTATATCTGCGTGGAGGCAACGACCTACCCCAACAAGGACGACCTCCATGTTCTCGCAAGGAGAATCCAGATTCTCGAGCACATTCAGACGAACTGCACACCAAAGGTCCTTTCCATCGCCGAACTGGCCACAGGCCAACTTGACTACCGGCTCGTCTCCGTCATCGGGACCGTCACAGACGTTTTCATGGACGAAATCGATCCCTCCTACATCTGCCTGACTCTGGAGGCGAACGGACACGCCGTTGTCCTGACCGAGCGGATCACGCCCGACACCTCGCCCAACGCCCGGTGCCGCGCCTTGCGCCGCCTCATCGACAAGGAGGTGGGGGCGACGGGCATCTGCTGCACGGACAGCCGGTGGAACATTCCGCCCTGCCCCTACAACATCCGCATCGATCCCGACACCACCCTCCACGAGCTCCCCGCCTCCTCTCGCCCGCAAGAGCTGCGGCTTCCGCACCGGCACAAGTACGACGGAACGGTCATCGCCGTCGAAGGCGCCCAAACCTTTTATCTGCAAAGTGCCGACGGCGACCGACTGAAAGTACATCTGGCCGAGGAGAGCGCCGTCCCCGCCATCGGCGATTCCGTCTCCGTATCCGGTTTTCTCCGACGCCTCGGCTACTTCACCTCGCTACGCAATGCCATCGTGACGGCTTCGGCGGCCGGAACCCTCCCGACCTGCGCCCCCGAAGAGACCACGCCACAGGAAATCCTCTACTACAACTACAAGAGCATAAAGGACAAGAAGATCAAGCCGCAGTACGAAGGACGACTTATCCGCCTCGTCGGCACCGTCGTCAGCATCTCGAACGCGGAGACTCCCGATGCCACCGTCCACCTCGACTGCGACGGCGTCGTCGTGCCGGTGAAGATCAGCTCGGGCGAACCACCTCCCGTCGCGAGCCGCATCGCGGCGACTGGAGTCTGCGCGCTCACTTTCGACACCGAGGGACAGGCGAGCGGATTCGCCCGGGCGACCGGATTCTCGTTGCTCACGCGCGGCCCGGACGACATCGTCATTCTCCAGCGGCCGCCGTGGTGGACACCCGAGCGGCTCCTCGCCGTCATCGCTGCGCTCGTTTTCATCGTTGTCGCCGTCCTCGTCTGGAACCGCGCGCTTCGCGCGCTCGCCTACCGGCGCGGGAAGGAGCTCGCGGCGGAGCAGCTGGAGCGCGCTGCGTCGGACCTGCGCGTCGGGGAGCGGACGCGCCTCGCCGTCGAGATCCACGACGCGCTCTCCCAGAACCTGACTGGCGTCTCCCTCCAGCTCGACGCCGTGCAGCGCTTCGCCGACGACCGTCCGAAGATGCTCCGTCATCTCGACCTCGCTGTATGCACGCTCAAGAATTGCCGCGACGAGCTGCGGAACTGCCTCTGGGACCTTCGGAACCGCGCCCTAGAAGAGAAGGACCTCAACGAGGCCGTCCGCCGCACGGTGAGCCCCTTCGTCGGCGACGCCGCGCTGACCGTCCGCTTCAACGTGCCGCGCGCGGAGATATCAGACGACACCGCCCACGCGCTCATGCGCATCGTGCGCGAACTCGCCACCAACGCCGTCCGCCACGGACAGGCGAAGGCGATCCACATCGCCGGCACACTCGACGGCGACCGGCTGCTCTTCTCGGTCAAGGACGACGGCTGCGGCTTCGACCCCGCCGCCCTCCCCGGCCTCGCCGAGGGACACTTCGGTCTCGCCGGCATCCGCGAGCGCGTCGCCCGCGCCGGAGGCAGCCTCTCCATAGACTCCGTCCCCGGTCGCGGCGCCAAAATCTCCGTCGCGCTGAAGACGGCATGACATCAAACGAAAACGAGGTGCTGTCTTGAAGAAGATACGCGTACTGATCGCCGATGACCACGCCGTCGTGCGGATGGGGTTCGTCTCGCTGCTCGAGTCGGAACGGGATGTCGCCGTCGTCGGCGAGGCGGGCGACGGCGAGGCGGCCGTCCGCCTTGCCGCCGAGACGCAACCCGACGTCGTCCTCATGGATCTCGTGATGCCGAAGATGGACGGCGCGGAGGCGACGGCAGCGATCCGTCGGGCGAACCCGTCGACGCGCGTCGTCTTGCTCACCACCTTCAGCACCTCCGACGGCATTTCCCGCGCCCTCGAGGCCGGCGCCGACGGTGCGCTCCTCAAGAACGCCGACTACGCCGAGGTCATCGAAGCGATCCGCGCCATCGCCGCCGGTGAAACCCACATCGCGCCAGAAGTGCAAAAGATGCTGAAGGAGGATCCGCCGATTCCGGACCTCTCCGACCGCCAGCGCGACATCCTCGAAGCCATGACCCGCGGACTCACCAACGCCGACATGGCGAAGATGCTCGGCATCACCCCCGACGGCGTGAAGTTCCACATCACCTCGCTCTTCGCGAAGCTCGGCGTCGTCAACCGCGCCGAGGCCATCGCCCTCGCCATCAGAAAGCAGATCGTGAAACCGTGACGGAGATGCGCTCGCCGCCTTGAAATCGACCTCTGCATTATGGTATCACCGGCTGCATTCATATCCGGAAGGACCCTCCTGGCCACTGTCACCCCAACAACATATAC
>JAFRDO010000073.1 GCA_017403825.1 Kiritimatiellia bacterium | reverse complement strand
CTCCCGCTGCGCACGCTCTACAAGTCAAACCGGCTGGACGAGTTCTTCAACCACCTCGTCAAGGATCTTCCACAGGTCGACTGCGCGGCATGATTCCGCCCTTCACCTCATTAACCCTGCATAAAAGTCTCGTTACACCCTTATATCACATTTTCAGAACCAATACAACCATCAAATTTCACATTTTAGAAACCATTATTGCCGATGATTCACACACTTATGGAACCATTCCTGTCACGCCCACCCGCCACACCACCAAAACTAGGTTTTGACTGCTTTTTCGAGCAGTTGCCAACCCCTCCAACTTCGTCGAACTTAACGACCTCGCCAGATTCGGCAGATGGTGTCACAACAGACTTATTGAACTTGGCGGGGGCACACCCAGCGAAGCCTTAGACAGCGACTAACTTTTGACGAGTGCGTTTCACCCTTGATTTCATTGGGTGAAATCCACTTTTGAAGTGGTCGGACTGGCGGGGATCGGACCCGCGACCCCAACATTAAAAGTGTCGTGCTCTACCAACTGAGCTACAGTCCGAAGTCGTAATTGGGGGCATTATACCAAATAATCGCCGCGCGCACAATCGGCTCAGACCTTTATTTGCTTTGCGTGGGCCTTGCCCGGCTTGCTTTCCAGCACCGCGGATTCGATCGGCCTGCCGCATACGCCAAAGCAATTGCGCGGATAGACTCGAAGCCGGTACCGCCCGCTCTCCGGGAGATCCATCGCGTTGATTGCGAACCTTTGGACCACCGGCTCGTCGCGCTCCAGCCGATAGAACGCAGGCGCGAGAAAGCGCTTCACGACGGCGACCGTGCCGTCTTCCATCTCGGCGCGCACCTCATAGTCGAACACACGTCCGCCGTTGGCGCTGGCGGACGGAAACTCGGCCATCATCATTATGGTCCAGTTGTAGCTCCGCGTCTCAAAGTTGCTCGTGTAGGTCTTCACCGACGCTCCCGCCGGAAACTGCGGCACCGGCGTCCGCGCCTTGCTGTTGGCAAGGGCGTAACGGCTGGCGGCAGCAGCCGGCGGCGTGACGATCCACGCCGGCGCGGCCTCGACCCCTTCCGTGAAGTCGCGGCGCTCCACCTCCATGCGGTCGTCGAACACGGATACGATATAACCCTGGGCCTCCCTGAGGAACTCGCGCGCCGGCAGGCACTGCATCGACAGGTCGCACTTGCCGTCCCGCCTGGCACTGCCGTTCTCGTAGCCTCCTGGAATCGTCGTGTACGACATCGACGGCACAGCGATCGCCGTGTATCCGTCCTGCCAGATGGAACGCTCGTCGTTAAGCGTCCAGTGGACGTGCCCAGTGAACGTCACCGCATTGGGGAACTTCTTGAACACGTCGCCGCCGTAGGCGTCGCCGTCGCTGTACGGCGTCGTGTTCTTGAACGGATAGTGCGTAAAGACGAAGAACGGCTTCTTCGGATCGAGCGACCCGCCGTTCGCGGCGAACCAGGCGTTCGCGTCCGAAAAGCCGTCCGCGCCGTCCTTCCACTCCGAGCTGATGAAGTCGTAGCCCTTCACGGTGCGCCGACGAACCTGCTCGAACGGCTCGTGGAACGCCTCTTCCCAGCACTTCTTCATGCCGAGCTTTACGAGCGCCTCCTCTTCGGAATAGCCCTGCACGTGCATGTCGAGCGTCATGTCGCCGTACCAATAGCCGTCGTAGTCGTGGTTGCCGGTGCAAAACAGCTTTTCCACCTTACGTCCGTCGGGTGCACGGTCGTCGGGGAACACGCTGTACCATGCGTCGGCCACGTACTTCAGTCCGCTCCGCAGTCCCCAGTCGCTCAAGTCCCCGGAGACGACGACGGCATCCACCTTGCGGTCGCGCAAGTACGCGAGGGCACGGCGGAACGCCTCTGTAGATTCGGGCGTAGTCACGTGAAGGTCGCTGAGCACCCCGAAAGTAAGCCTTGGCGTCTCTCCGCCGATGCCTAGCGCCCGGCACCCTCCTGCTCCCACAAGGGCCGCCGCGCCGCCGAGAAAATTGCGTCTGCTAATCATGGTTCTCCTGTCTGCCGCCGAAAGGAACTCAAGCCTGAAGCTCCGACCCTGCCGCGCAATCGCGCTCGTAACGGGCGCGAACGCGCAAGAATACAAACCCTGATATCGGAACTGTGAACAGGTAGCCTACGCCAAGAACGCCGATGGTAAGCCAGAAGTTGGACACCAGAAACGCCACCACCAGCAGTAGCCCGGCCAGCACGAAAGGCAGGGCCTTCCTCCTGACGTGCATCGCCTTGAGCGAAATCGTAGGCAGGCGCGAAGCCATGAGCGTGCCGACCAGAAGCAGCATGAACACCCCCGTCCACGGATTCTGCAGCACAGTCGCGAACGTAGGCGAGGAGCCCTTCGCGTCAAACGCCAGCGAGAGAATGGCTGGGGTAAGCACCATCCAACATCCGCCTGGCGCAGGGACACCTGTGAAGAAATGCTTCCAGTACGGGGCCGTCTCCTGCTCCAGCATAGTGTTGAACCGCGCCAGGCGGAAACAGTCGCATAGCGCATAGTAGAGTGCGCAAGCCAGCACCACACGAATGAAGGGCCGCGCCACGACCGTGCCGTCGGCAAGCATGTGATCTGGACCGCCCGTCATCCAGAAATACATGAACATCGCCGGCGCAACGCCGAAGTTCACGAAATCCGCGAGCGAGTCGAGTTCCGCGCCCAGCTTCGAGCTGGCCTTAAGCAGCCGCGCTATCCGACCGTCGATCCCGTCGCAGATGCAGGCGACGAGAAGCGCCCACAGCGCGGACAGGAAACGTCCCTCGGACGAGAACGAGATCGAGGTGATGCCTGCGCACGCCGCCATGGACGTGATCAGGTTCGGCACGATCGCCCGGAGAGGAACCCGGTCGACCTTCGCCGCTCGCGGACGCCGGCGGCGACCCCTCAGTCGGAATCGGCTCATGGCGTCAGCTGACCGAGATGCGGATGCCGCCGGCAGGGTTCTGGGGCGCGGACGGCTGCTTCGCGCCGCCTTTGCGCGGCGGCCCGATGAGGCAGAAGTGAATGCGCCCGTCGGTGCGCGGCGCCTGCTCGACGTAGCACTCGTCGCGGATCATGTCCAGCACCTCGGCAATCTTGTCCTCTCCGATGTCGCGGTGCGCGTTCTCGCGCCCGCGGAACTGGAGCGACAGCCTCACCTTGTTGCCGGCCGCCAGGAACTCCCGTATCTGACGGAGCTTGTGGTTGATGTCGCCGACGTCCGTTCCTGGGTGGAACTTGATCTCCTTGACCTGGGTGCTCTTCTGGGCCTTGCGCTGCTGCTTGGCCCGAATCGACTCCTCGTACTTGAACTTGCCGTAGTCCATGATCTTGCAGACCGGCGGGTTCGCGTTGGGCGTGATCTCAACCAAATCAAGGCCTCGGCTCTCCGCTAGACGCTGAGCCTCTCGCGTCGCCATGACGCCGATCATCTGACCCTGGGAATCAAGAACGCGAACCTGCGGAACGCGTATCTTATAGTTGACACGAGTGAACTGTCCGATAACTCACCTCATATGTTTTGTTGAAGATGAACGTATTGTATCATATTCGGCGGCTTCCGCGCAATAGCCGCGGCAAAGGCGGCGCTATCGCCGCCGCAGGACGACAAGCGACTCGAACCGCGCCGTGCGTGGGAACATGTTGAACCACCGAACCGATTCCACGTCGTAGGCCGACGTGAGCTCCCTAAGGTCCCGAGTGAGCGTCGCCGGGTCGCAGGACACGTAGAAAATGCGCGCCGCATGCGAAGCTGCAAGACCGCGCGCCACGCCCGGCTCGAGTCCGCCGCGCGGCGGATCAACGATGACGGTGGTCCTGGCACCGAACCGCAGCTTGCGCATGCTCCGCCCCACGGTGTCCGCAAAAAAACGCGCCTCGATGCCCTGCGCCGCCGCGTTCTGCTTCGCAGACGCCACGGCCTGGCGTCCGCTCTCTATTCCGGTCAGGCGCGTCGCCTCGCTGCCGCGCGCCCCGGCGCAGCACAGCCCGAAGACACCGACTCCGCAATAAAGGTCCACCATGTCGGGCGCGGCATCGCTGCCCTTGAGATAGTCGTCCACGACAGTCCGCACAAGCGCCTCGCCGACAGCAGGATTGACCTGGTAAAAGCCGTCCGCAGGCACGTCGAACGTCCGTCCGCAGGTCGTCTCCTGAAGCACCAGCCCGGGCGGCGGCTCGCCGACCCACCACTTTACGCCGCTCCGAGGCGTCCAGCGGATCGTAACGCCGCCCTTGCGCGCGATGTCCCTGCGGACATGCTCCGCGCCTTGCGTCAGCAGGGCAAGAACGCTGCGGCGTATCTCCGGAAGCTTTTCGTTTATCGCAGGCACGGCAAGCGGATCCTCCGGCATGTCCACAATCTCGTCGCCAGTAGCCGTACGGTAGCCTATGGTCCAGCGTCCACCCTGCCGCGCGAAGTGGTAGACCACCTTGTTGCGGTAGTTTGCTCCTGCCACCGGGCCGACGGACGCCACGCCTGGGAACGGAATCCGCGCCCGTTCCAGAAAATCATTCAGCTGCCCTTCCTTGGTCCGCGCCTCGCCATTCTCGCTCAGCCCGGCGTAGACGCAACCTGGAATGCCTGCAAACGCCCCGCCGTCGATGCGGTCGGGACTCGGCTCCACCACCTCCACGAGCCGCGCCCGGACGAAACGCCGACGCTCCTCAACTATCTCGGCCTTGACGTTTTCGCCGGCCCAGGCTCCGGGCACGAACACGACGCGTCCGTCGCCCAGACGGCCAAGCCCGTCACCGCCGTATACGTTCTTCGCGACGTAAACCGTGCTCGTCACTTCGAGAACCTCGCGATGAAGCCGCCGCCTGAGGCCATGCGGAACGCTATGGTTTCGCCGGCGCGTACGCGCATCGTCTCGTGGTCGTAAGCCTGTGCGTCGTTCCTCGTGCGCCAGTTGTCGTGGAACGACTCCATGCGCCACACGCCCTCGCCGAGGAAGGAGGTGTCGAGCTGGTAGGTGCGGTGGTCACCGTTGGTTATGCCGGCCACGTACCAGACGTCGCCCTTGCGGCGGGCAATGACCACGAACGAGTCAGGGTCGCCGGCGAGACCGATGGTGTCGTCCCACGTTACGGGCGTTGCCGCCATGAACGCCAGCGACTCGCCGTTGCGCATGTAGTTTTCGGGACTGTCGCACAGCATCTGGAGCGGAGCCTCGTAAAGCGCCATCATGGCCATCTGCCGGCAGCGGGTTCCGAGAGAACCCGGATGGCTGTACGCTTTCTTAGGATACTTGCCGATCGCGTAGTTTTCCATCGCTCCCGGCGTGTAGTCGAGCGGACCGGCCGTCATGCGCACGAACGCCGCCTTCACGTCGTTGTCGAGGATCTCCGGGTCGCCCTTGTTCCACTTCATCTGCTCCAGCCCGTGTATGCCCTCGTAGTTGAGGATGTTCGGATAACGCCTCTGGAGGCCGGTCGGGCGGTACATGCCGTGGTAGTCCACGACCATCTTCTCCTTTGCGCACACGGCGGCGAACTTCTCGAGGAACCGCACCAGCGACGCGTCACCGCGGTCCATGAAGTCGACCTTGAAGCCCGCCGCGCCGAGCTTCGCGAAGTGCGACGCCACCTTCTCCTCCTCGCCGACAACCTGCGCCCACGCCATCCAAAGTATGATGCCGACGCCCTTCTCGCGGCCGTGGCGTATGATTTCAGGGACGTCTACGGCCGGGTTGAACCTCCAGATGTCGAGTTTCTCGCTCCAGCCCTCGTCGAGTATGACGTACTCTATGCCGTTCGCGGCGGCGAAGTCTATGTACCGCTTGTAAGTGGCGGTTGTGCAGTTGGCCACGCCCTTGCCTTCCCAGTCGTTCCACCAGTCCCACGCCACCTTGCCGGGCTTGACCCACGAGAAGTCGGCGTCCTTGTCAGCAGGCGCGGCAAGCGCGTATACAATGTCCGCCTCGGCAAGCTTCGCGGGCGCATCCGCCAGCACGAAAGTACGCCAAGGGAAAGTGCGCGTACCTTCCGTCTCCACAAGCCAGTCGGCGTGCTTCTCAACGCGCACCCAGCGGCCGCCGCGCTCCAGACGATTCGTGCCGCCGGCAGAGTGGTATTCGCGCTTCGGCCAGCCGGCGAAGCGGGCCTGAAGCCGCGTCATGCCAAGCTCGGACTCCGCCTCGTCCAGATTCCAGATCGGATAATCGCGCACGTCGGACTCCGTCACTGCCACCGTCTTGCCGGAAACGGAATACACGAACGGCAGATAGACGATCTTGTTATTGTCGCTGTCGGTCTTCACGTCACGGGCGCGGAGGCTCTTGCACTTCGTCTCCTCGCAGCCGACGCGGTCAGTGAAGTGCGCCCAACACTTGGCCGCCGCGTCCGGCACGGTAACGTCCGCCCGCTCGCCGCTGACGCGTATGCGATCCTCGAACTTTGTCTCGAAACGGTATGCCGCGCCGTCGTCGCGCGCCACGATGCGGACCGCCCACTTGCCGAAGTCAACGAGCGCCTCGTAGCCATTCTGGCTGACCTTGCCTTTCTTGTACACCGGAGTAGGCACCTTGCCGAGAAGCCGCCCCGACGAGACGACCGGCTTGACGGTCTCAGCGTCGCGTCCGAGACGCTTGCCCTCGACCCTGAGCATCAACCTGCTCTTCGCGACCATCGTTCTGCCGTCGCGCAGCACCTCGTACGATAGCGGATTCAGGTAAAGTCGAATCTCGTTGCGCCCGTCGGGCGAAGCGACCGAAGCCACGGGCCCGTCGCCACGGAACAGCATACAACCACAAACGCCAAGCGTCGCAACGCCGGCAACCAGCATCACAAGTCTCTTCATGGGGCCGATTATAGCATTTGCCGACCCCAGCCGTCAAATCGGACGCAATCCGCCCGCATTCAGCTCCGGGTGCCAGGTGAAGGCCGTGACGTTCCGCCAGCGGACGGCGGTGGGCTGGCCGTTGAAGACCGACAGGACCTTTGCCTCAGGGGAAACTGCGGTAATGGCGGGAGCGCGTATGAACGTCATCGGGACACCAGGCGTTCCGTCAAAGTCGCCGACCGTCCTGAAGCTGCCGAGCTGCCGCCCGTATGCGTTGCGGCGGACGGCGACCGGCAGCGAACCGAACCAGACCGTCGGATCGTCCTCAATCTTCTCCGCAAGCAGGATCAGCCCTGCGCAGACGGCAAACACGGGCAGTCCGCCGTCAATGCGCTCCTTCAGCGACGCGAAGAGCCCGAGATCCTTAAGGAGCTTGCCCTGCACGGTAGATTCGCCGCCCGGCAGGGCGAGCAAGTCCAGGCCGCGCTCGAGGTCGGAGCGTTGCCGGATCTCAAAGACGTTAGCCCCCTGCGACCGCCAGTAGGCCTCCATCTCGGCAAACGCACCCTGGACCGATAGCACGCCAACTTTCATCCGACTTCCCCTTCTACCCAAATAACCACTACTTCCCGCGCTCTTCCATTATGGTCTCGATCTCGTCGGCGTTGATGCCGACCATCGCCGGACCGAGGTTCTCCGACAGCTTTGCGAGCAGCTTGGAGTCCTGCCAGTTGGTGACGGCCTGGACGATTGCCGCCGCACGCTTCGCGGGGTCGCCGCTCTTGAATATGCCGGAGCCTACGAACACGCCCTCTGCGCCAAGTTCCATCATGAGAGCGGCATCGGCCGGCGTGGCAACGCCGCCTGCGGCAAAGTTCACGACGGGAAGCTTGCCGTTGTCATGCACGAACCTCACCAGATCGAGCGGGGCGGCCAGCTCCTTCGCCGCCTCGTACAGCTCGTCTTCGCGTAGGGACGCGACGCGGCGGATCTCGCTCTGCATCTTGCGCATGTGCCTGACCGCCTGCACCACGTCGCCCGTGCCAGGTTCCCCCTTGGTACGGATCATCGTCGCGCCCTCGCCGATGCGCCGCAGGGCTTCGCCGAGATCGCGCGCGCCGCAGACGAACGGCACGGAGAACTTCGTCTTGTCTATGTGCCGCACGTCATCGGCAGGCGAAAGCACCTCGGACTCGTCTATGTAGTCTATCTCTATAGCCTCCAGTATCCGCGCTTCGGCGATGTGGCCGATGCGGCACTTCGCCATCACCGGAATGGAGACGGCCGCCTGAATGCCCTTTATCATCGCCGGATCGCTCATGCGAGAGACTCCGCCTGCCGCGCGGATGTCGGCGGGGATGCGCTCGAGCGCCATCACCGCGCACGCGCCGGCGTCCTCGGCGATCTTCGCCTGTTCGGGCGTCGTAACGTCCATGATCACTCCGCCCTTAAGCATTTGCGCAAGGTTGCGGTTCAGTTCCTGCCTGTCGTTCATGTTGCCTCCTTAATGATAGGGTCGAGCATCATTATACACCATCGCCGACAACTGGCTAGGATAGGAATTTCACTCATTCAGCCATAGTTACAACCTATACCTCTGAATCGTCCCACAGTTGACGATACAGGGGGGTGTTTTGGTATAATGACTTAAAAATTACCACTACCTTAAACGCAAACCTAGGAAACCAGAAATGAAGAAAATGCTGTTGGCGGCGTCTGCCTGCCTTGTAGCGGCCTGCGTTGCGCAGTCCGCCGACCTCGACTTCCTAAAGGAGCTCGTCGAGATACCCAGTTCGTCTATCGACTACCCTCAGGTCAACCGCGCCATGCGCGCCATGAAGGCTTACCTTGAGAAGCGCGGACTCTTCTGCACGGTCGAGACCGACGACGACGGCCGCGAACTTCTCTTCGCCGCGACAAAGCCGGGAAAGGTGCAGGATTACGTCATCTCGGCGCATCTTGACGTGGTGCCGGCCTCCTACGAGGGCCAGTACACGTTCAAGAACGAGAACGGACGCCTCTCCGGGCGCGGCGTCGGCGACGACAAGGGCGGTTCGCTCGCCGTGGCGCAGGCGCTCGTCGCGCTAGCGGGCAAGGACGTGTCCGTCGGCTGCATATTCGGGGCGGACGAGGAACTGGGCGGCTTCACTACGACGTGGATGGTCGAGAAGATGGGCTACCGTCCGCGGAAGATGGTGATCGTGGTCGACAGCTCCTACGGCAAGATAGGATATGCGACTAAGGGCCAGCTGATGGTCCGGGCGACGATCACGGGAAAAGGCGGCCATTCGTCGGCTCCGTGGAAGTGCGAAGACCTCATAACGCAGCTTTCCGCAGCCGTCGTAAAGGTCAAGGAGGAATGGTATCGCCGCCATCCGATGGCGGACGGCCCGGACCACTGGTCGGACATACTGACGCCGACGATCATCCATTCGGAAGGCACGGCGCTGAACCGCATTCCGTCTGAGGTGTGGGTCAACTTCAACCTGCGCTCGGTGCGGCCCGAGGCAAAGGACGAGTGCATCCAGCTCGTCCGCGAGATCACTGGTGGCAAGGTCGAGGTCGTGCGCTATTCGCCGCCGTGCGTTACCGACGGGGACAACCCGTACGTGCTGCGGCTGAAGAAGGCGATGGAGGCCGAGCTGAAGGCTCCGGTTCCGCTTGAGCGCATGCCCTTCGCGACGGACGCGCGCTGCTTCGTATCGTGCAATGTGCCGGTCGTCAACATCGGGCACGAGCACGGCGATTCGCACGGGGCGACCGAGTGGGCCAATGCCGATTCGATAGACGTAGTGACGCGTTACCTGACGGCATTCCTGCTTGCCGAATAAGCGACCACATGAAAAAGACGCTGCCTTCGATCGCCGTTGCGCTGGCCATGGCCGCGCTGCCGGCGGTGGCACGCGACATTTCATCTGACGAGGCCGGCAGGGCCGCCGCCGCATGGGCAAGACGCGACAGTGCGCCGCTTGGAACGGCCCTTTCTTCGGCCGACGTCGCCGAAGTCCGCACCGCCAGCGACGACGCCGGACCTATCTTCTACGTCGTCAGCATGGCCGGCGGCGGCGTAATCGTCACGTCCGCCGAAAGCGGCGTGACGCCGATAGTCGCCTTTCTGGACGGAGACGGCATCGATGAGTCCCCTGGCAATCCGCTCTGGGAAATACTCAACGCCGACATGGCGTTCCGCACAAGGCAGGTACGGGCCGTACGCAACGCCGCCGGTGCGGCGTCGGGCAAGAAAGCCGCGTCCGCCGCCAACGCGTCCGACTCCCCTTTCGCAGCAGAAGAGGCAGCATGGGCAAAGCTTCTGGCAGAACCGGCGAAAAAGCCCAGCGCCAAGCTCGGAGCCAACATTTCCGACGCCTCCGGCATCTCCGACCTGCGCGTGGCTCCGCTCGTTTCAACGACATGGGGCCAACGCAACAACGCCGCAAACTACTACACGCCGCCATACGAAGCCGGCAATTCTGCCAACTACCCCTGCGGTTGCGTCGCCCTCGCCGGCGCACAGATCGCCAACTATTGGAGATTCCCCACAGAATCGTGCCCGCAGGTTGACCGGGCGTGCTACGTAAACGGGGTTCAACAGACCTACAGGACCATGGGCGGCACCTATGACTGGGCCAACATGCCGTCTAACTATTCCTCGCTCTCCGCCATCAAGAAAAAGGCTGTCGGCCGGCTCTGCTATGACTTCGGCGTAGCCACGCAGATGGATTGGGGCCCAAGCGGCTCCAGCACGGTCTCCACCTTGCTTGACAAAGCGTTCCGGGACGTCTTCCGCTACTCCAACGCCATGTCATACTGCACTCTGACCGCAAATGTCATCCCCAACGACCTGGTCGGAAAGGCAGTTCTCGCCAACCTCGACGCAAGATGTCCCGTCGCAATCGGCATCGCCGGACACGAAGCCGTGGCCGACGGCTACGGCTACTCCGGCGGAACGCTCTACACGCACGTGAACCTCGGCTGGAACGGCACTGGAAACGCCTGGTACAACCTTCCGGAGATCAAGGTCAACGAAAGCGGCATCAGTTACACCAGTTCGATCCTAAATACGGTAGTCTACAACATCTTTCCGACGGAAACCGGCGAATTGCTGACGGGCCGCGTCCTCAACGGGAACGGCGCCCCCGTATGCGGCGCGACCGTGATGGCGGCGAACGGTACTGACGTCGTTACAGGCACGTCTGACGAGCGCGGCATCTATGCGCTCCGCGTGACGGGAGGCCGGACTTGGACGCTTTCGGCAACGCACGGCTTGACGGACGGCTCCTCTTCGGCGTATGTCGCGACGTCGTTTCCGGCCGTTGGCGAAAGAACCTCTGATGGAGCCACTATAGAGGATGCCGGCCGGATCGGCAACAGCTGGGGCAACGACATCACGCTTGGCGTGGACGTTTCCGCACCGGCATTCGAGGACGCCCTCGACGCACCGTTGCTCGCGTTCACTACCGGCGGCGCAGCCGAGTGGTTCGTAGAGTCGCCGACGACCCACGACGGCGAGGATGCCGCGCAGAGCGGGCCTGTGACGCATGACCAGTCCTCCTGGCTCGAAACGACGGTCACCGGTCCGGGAAAAATCTCCTTCTGGTGGAGCGTCTCCAGCGAGAGCGACTGGGATTGGCTCGAGTTCTACATTGATGGAACGCGCAAATCCCACATCAGCGGAACAGGCGGCGGTTGGGCGCAGAAGACGGTAGAAGTCTCCGGCGGCGGAGTCCATACGCTCCGATGGCAATACAAGAAGGACGAAAGCAATTCGGACGGCGCTGACTGCGGCTGGATTGATCAAGTCGTCTGGACGCCCACAGGCGACCCTCAACCGGCTGGCGGCTATGTGGCTTGGGCGACGTCAAACAACCTAGGAGCGTCAGACACGGTGACGGAAGGCGTCCCGAACCTCATCCGCTATGTCTTCAACCGACCGTCCGGGGCCTGTAACCCCTTTACAGGGATTGGATTCCTTGACGGCAAACCGGCTCTCCAAATGCTTCCGTTCAAGAACACCGACGGCGTGACCATAAGGGTGATTTCCACGACCAACCTCACCGACTGGTCCCATGCCGAGGTGTTCTCCGTCCCTCTCGCCTCCGGTAACATCATCTTCAACCACGGCGAACCGTCCCCTTCGCGCTTCTACAAGCTATGGGTGGAGGAGTAAGAAAAGGTTTAAGCGATAATTTTTTCAATAAATTTGCCGGTTGTCATTTAAACATAGGTTGTGATATAATACTTGCAATATGGCCAAATTGGAAGTTATTGACTGACCATGGTGAACACTATGACTAAAAAGCATGTCTTTTCGTTTGTCGCCGCGCTGACAACGGCGATTCTCACGGCATCGTCCGCCTTTGCGGACGATGTTTTCGCCGTCAAGAGCTTCACGAAGTACGATCGCGAAGCCTCGTCGTACATGGTTCCCGCGACGGTCAACTTCGTCATCCTCAAGAAAGCATCTTCGGACATCGTTATCTGGACCCGCGACGAACTCACCGGCGCCCAGCTCACGGTTATCGAGAGCTATGCGCGTGCGCATGACCACAGCCTCAAGGACCGGAACGCCATTTTCATCTCCGGCACGGGCGACCACTACATCGACAGCATGTACGGCACGGCGACCTTCGCCTACGGCGATCTGGGCCTCACCGTCACCATGCCGCGCAAGTGGTCGCACCTCGACTACGGCCACTACACGGACACGACACCCGAGCCGGATCCCGAACCTGACCCCAAACCCGGCAAGATCACGATCACCAAGACGGTCAATGGCGGTTTGTGGCGCGTCGGCTGCGACTACATGGATGTCAACGGGCAGGACACCTGCGACGTCCTCCACATAAACAGCACTTTGTGGAAGCGGGACTGGATCACGAACCCGGAGGGAGTCACAAGCAACGAAGGCCACCGCAAGAACAAGTGCGGCGACGACGAGCACTGGGTGATCTGGGTGGGGACCAATGGCGTGCCCTACCGCATGGACGAAATCAAGTCCGGCGCGACCGGCGGCACGCTGCCAACGGTCGTCTATCGCACGAAGGAGACCATGACGGACGAGGAAATCGCCAACATCGGCAATCCCGACCGCCCGGAATGCCTGGCAAAGTACAAGCAGAACTTCCAGGAGCCGATGTCCTACGCGGACATCCGCGTTGGCGAGCGCATCTACTGGATCACCTTCAACAACGGGCGGATCTGGTATCATACGGGCGTCCCCTACGAGACCCAGCCGTCTTTTGTCATTTCCGTCGATGGCGTTCCCTATACCCTGACGGGCGGGCAAACCGTGGAAATCGCCGACCTTGAGCCGGGGCTTCATGAAATCACCGAATCCGAAAATCCCCTCTATACGCTGGGACCGGTCGTGTCGTCGGAGCCTGGAAGAACGGTTCAGCATGAGAACAGCTGGACGGTGCAGATTCTCGTCAACGAGGGCGACGACATCGTCCTGACATGGCCCAACATCCAGCCGCCGCCGACGCCGCCGACACCGCCGGACGTTCCGCCGCCCGCCATCACCAACGTCCTCACCCTCTGCGAACTCATGGACTTCGGCAAACGCTTCAACGCCGTTGTCTTCGGCGACCTCGCTGTTTCCGGCGGCGACAGCGAAGGCGCCCTCCTCGTCTGGGGCGACGCCACCCTTCCTGACGGCTATACGGTCGGGCTCAACTCTGGCGTAGGCGAACCGACCCCAGATGCGGGCGAACGCGACGACGGACTCATCGTCGGCGGCAACCTCGTCATCGGCCCCCAGCCAGTCAACGGCAATATCGTCTACGGCGGCACCTTCCAGGGACCGGCGCGCTGGTGGAACTATGCGTTCCGCCATGTCGAGCCCGTGACAATCGACAGCCATGGCAACGTCCCCGCCGACGGATCGGGCCGCACGGCGGCTGACCTGCTCGCGGCCGTCTGCGAACTTTCGCAGCGCGTGGCGGAGATGGAGGCCAACGGCGTCATCACCAACACAGCGGACGGCTGTCTCGTCCTGACCGGTACCGACACACGCCGCAATGTCTTCGAGGTCACGGCCTCGCAGTGGAGCGGTTCGCTGCGCGACTGGATCTTCGACGTCCCGTCCGGCAGCAAGATCATCGTCAATGTCGTCGGCGACTTCGTCGACATGGCCAACGGCCGCATGGTTCTCCCCGAAGGCGTTTCCAACGTGGACGTCCTCGTGAACTACGTTGACGCGACGGGCATCTCCCTTGCCTACATCGCCCACAGCGGCTCCGTTCTCGCCCCCTACGCCTCCGGCTCCTTCACCGGCGGCGCGATCGAGGGCATCGCAATTCTCGGTGGCTCGGTCGTGAGCAAAGGCGGCTTCGAGTTCCACAACTTCGGCCTCGACGTCTTCTTCTGCCCGACGGTTCCCGAAGTGGTTCTGACCACCACGGCCGGCTTTGCCCCAGACGGCGCGATTCTCGGTGCCGCGGCAGGCGCGACGGTCGTCATCACAAACTACGTCTCCAACCCCAGCGAATACTGGCTCCGCTCCGTCACCCTCGTCGGCTCGGACGGCACGACAGTTTCGCTTGACGACCTCGCCCCCGGTGCCAGCGCCTTTGCGACGACGACCATCACGAGCGATGCCGTCGGCCGCTACACCTACTCCGCGACCGTCACGGCCGCGGCGTTCGACGCCGGCAACGTCGCCGCCATTGCGTCGCGTCCCAGCGTCACGGCATCCGACGTGGCCGTCGTCGAGTTCAGCGACGGCTCCTGTGCGGCAACCGTCATCGACGGCGTCGTCTCGAACGAGACGGCCGCCAACTCGGCTCCGCCCGCGCCGGCGGCGAAGGCCGACTACGGCATCACGGAAATGTGGTTCTCCTGCGTGCCGACCTTCGCCGGCGAGACCTTCACGGTCAACGTCCGTGTTGCGAACACCGGCGACGCTGACGGCGAGGGCGCCATCCTCGGCCTCTACCTCGTGAATACCAACCACGACGTCACGATTCCCGCGACCGAAAAGAACACGGCGGTGCGCACCGTCGAGCTGGGGCGGATTCCCGCCGGCCAGTCCCGCGTCTACTCCTTCGGCGGCCTTACGGCCCCCGACGTGAGCGGCGTCTGCCGCGTGATCGCCTACGCCGACATCGAAGAGATCGAGACCGAATACAGCAAGGGCGACAACCAGAACAACCTCACCTACGAACTCAGCCAGATCAATCTCCATATCTCCATCTCCGCCGAAGGCGTGACACTGAGATGGAGCAACGGCTGGGGGCAGAAGTACTCGATTCTCGGCAGCAACGACCTCGAGAACTGGGAGGCCGTTGTCACGGACATTCCCTCCGCGCGTGACGAGTTCGGCCTTATCGAGAACACCTATACGGTGAGCTTCGATACGGGCTACAACTTCTTCAAGCTCCGCATCGACCAGCGCTAGCGCAATGCGACATCGGTCTCAATCCTGAGACCGTCAAACCCGCCAAGATCGGGTATTGTCGAATACACGACAATTATACGCGCTTCTATCTGCATCACATAGAGCCGCGTATGGCGGCGATAAAGGCGGATTCGTTTGCGTTCGAGACGCTTGACGGGCTTCCGGTGGCAAACCGTCCTCGGCATTCTGGAGTTTCCCCACGCAGCTTCTTGCGCGCGAGGGCAAAGTTTTGGTATAATAAACATATTCATACATAACACGCACTTTGACGCAAAGGAGCAACACCATGAAGAAAATGCTATCCCTCACCGCCGCAGTCGCGACGCTCATTTCCTGTCCTGACGCTCATGCACAGTCCTCGTCTTTCGATATCCTGTTCGAGGCCAACGGGACAACCTACACGCTGTACAGCCAGTCGTTCCCGCTCGAACTCTCCGTCGACGAATTTAGCTGGGGTTCGTTTCGCGACATCTTTGACAACCTCTTCATGGTCGCGTCCTTCGACCATTTTGTGGCGTCCAGCGAATGGCTTTCCCAGACTGGCGACGAAGCGACTCTGGACTCTGCCCCCGGCGGTGGCTTCACACTGACGATTTCACGTCCTTTCACCGGAACGATCGACATAAACGGCGAGTATGAATACCCGGGATCAACCTACGAGTGGGATCCAGAAATCGGCGACTATGTCGAAACACCCGCGACGTTCACTGAAAGCTACTGCATCTCGATTTCGGTTCCCGGCTACGAGCCGGAGCCGGAACTCAGTGCCATCGTGGCCACGTCGGGTGATGTCGGCAAGGTCATCGGGGCTAACGGCCGACTCTATTGGAATGCGGAAGAAGCCACAACGTCCGGAACGACCGCCGAGGCGATGATCGCCTATCTCGACATGACCAACCGCACGGGTCTCGCGATCGCGCTCGCGGATGCCGGCACGATGACCAGGATTCGCGAAGCATCCGACACTGTCGCCAACGGTTGGGCGTCAAACCACAATGTCGCGCATGCCGACTGGCGGCTGCCGTCGCTTGCCGACTGGCGGCTGATCTTCGCCGGCTGCGGCGGCGAAAATCCCGATTCCGCTCTCACAGCGAACACGGCATACAATACTGGCTATATCGGCGAGATGCTTCAAATAGCAGGCGGAACGGCATTTTCGTCGACGGACCCCTACGCATCCTCCACCGGGGAAGGGTCGCAAACCTGGTGCTTTGATTTTCATGCCGTCACTTTCCTCAAGATTGCCACAACCCGTGGTATTGCGAACGTCCGCGCATGCCTGGCTTTCGACTTCCAGACGCCCTACGACACCTGGGCCGCCACAAACAACCTCGGCGCGGCGGATGCGGTAACGGACGGGACGCCCAACCTCATCCGCTATGTCTTCAACTGCCCGACCAACGCCTGCAACCCGTTCGTGGACATTTCCTTCAACGCACAGGGCAGACCCGTCGTCCAGACACTCGCCCCGGTGAACACCGATGGCGTCTCGATTTCGTTGCTTTCCTCCACAAATCTCACGTCGTGGGCTGACGCTGACGTGTTGTATCCCGAAATCGGCCTTTCCGGAGAACTCGTTTTCGAACACAACACCGACGCCCCCTCCCGGTTCTACAGGCTCAAGGTGGAGGAGTGATTCGCCGTTGAGCGCGAGGGGGTTTGCTAAACTATAACCTTATGAGGACATCATGAAAACGATCGCGGCCTTCAACAATGATTTTGAGAACCCTAATATTTGAGCAGGGAGCAGGATTATGAAGGCAACCAAACGGTTTGCAACTGCGGCGCTGGCGGCAACGCTGGCACTGGGGGGGCGAAGTTTTCGGCGCGCGCCGAAGTATTTATCAAGGACGTGATGCTCATCGGCGGCACGCTGGACAAAACGGACACGTTGAGGACCCAGTACCAAAACGAAGGTTTGTCGACAATCGTCTACGACCTGAACAGCAACGCCGGAGGCGACGCCATCCACCTCTACTACACCAAGGACAATTCAAGCGGCAGCGACGGCACGACGTATTCTCTCGATCCTTCCGGCACCACGGTGATTCCGCAGAACGGCAGTCCCTCGCGTTTCTTCCGCCTCCGGGCGGCGGAACACATCGAAATCATCGTGCCTGTCAACTAAGGCATGCAATTGATGCGATGAAGAAGAACATCGTCGTTTTGCTGCTTGTGGCGGCGCTTGGCGCGTCCGCTTCCGCCTCCACGTTCACCGTCTCGAAGCCGAAGTGTCGGCGGGCACCCAGAAAGCCGAAATGCCGTTTGACTTGCGGACGCTTCGACCGGGGAAAAGCCGAGTGTTTTCCGTTCCCATTCCTCGCGGAGCAAGCGGATCCTCGGCAGTGCTGATGCGTGTTTTCGCCGATACACCGGCGAGACAGCCGATCCTATTTGCCAACGATGCGCTTTTCGTCGCATCGCATGGTGCGTTTCGCATTTCTGGAAACTGACATCTCGTCAAAAGAAGGTGCTGCCCATTGCCGTCGCCATGCTCGCGGTTATTGTCAGCCAGTCAGGGCCGGCCTCAGTCTTTTACAGGATGCACTGCAAACGCAAGCGAAAGCTCGACCGTCGCCGTCTCGTCGGTCCTGACGGTCACGGCGACGACGCGTCCGCCGCATTCTGACGATGCGGCGGCGCTGCCTTCGGAAACAACTGCAGACACAAGCGAGAATCCGTCAGGCACTGCGAACCGGAGCGTCTGCGGAAAGCCGCCCACGGCCTCGAATTTCACGGCGAGCCTGCCGTCGCTCCATTGCTGGTCACTCAGTTCCACGGCCCCTTGCGTAATGTGGCGGTCGGACGTGAGGAACTGGGGACGCCCGAGGTCGGGCTGAAGCGTGACGAGCCGGACGCTGCGCGGGGGGACAGGCAGCTCCAGGCGTCCGGCGACAGGCCCAAGATAACGTTCGCCCCAGAATTCCCAGCCTACGAACCGGCGCCCTTCACGTTCGCCGATCTCGTCCCAGCCGAAGCCCACGCTGCTTTCCGCGTCGCTCCAGTTGAACAGCGCGACGACATGCCAGTCGCCGAACGGACGCGACACGTGCAGATCCCATACCGGCAGATGCCCGAACTGCGGATAGAGCTTCGCAGGCTGCGTCGGACAGGCGGGGAGCGCCTGCTGGATCAGCCTCACGCGGTCCGGGGCCAGCTCCGCAAGCTTGTCGCCTGCGAACGTCTGCTGACCGGGCAGCGCCACGACAGTCGCCTCGACCTGGGCCTGCTCGCGCGCCAGCGCCGCCTGGCTGACGAGCATGCAGTCCGGGTCGGACCAGAACACGTTCGAGTGCGCGAATATCTGGTTCACGGTGCAACGCGCCTGAAGAAGAATGTTCGCCCACTTCACGGGCTGGCCGGGGTGCACTATGTCGGCGCCGGTCCGGCTCGCGTCCGCATACGCCGCCTCCGCACCGGTGAAATGTCCCTGACAGGCAAGGAACGTCCGGTCGTCGCCGATCCCCTCGCGGAAAGCCTTGACGCACAGCTCGAACGGGTTCGGACAGGAAGGATCGCGGAACCGCGCACGGACCTCCGGCCTCTCGTAGAGGTGGGCGCAATAGCCGTGGTTGCGTCCGGACATGCCGTCGATCTTGAAGAACTCGTACCCCCAGTCGTGCGACGCCTTGTCGAAGATGCGCTTCAGGTGCTCACGCGCCTCGACCACCGTGGGGTCGAGCGTGAACCGTCCGTTCCAGGAGCGGATCGGATGGCCCTGTGCATCGTGCAGGAACCAGTCCGTATGCGCCTTGTAGAAGTTCGTGCTGCCGGTGCCGAACGGCGCCATCCACAATCCCGGCTTGAAGCCCAGCTTCCTGATTTCGCCGGCGAGCCACTTCATGCCTTCCGGGAACTGGACGGCGTATGTCTCGAGGTTCATGTTGTGGTAATCGCTGACGGGAAGGTGCGGCGAATTGTCCTGCCACGACTCAATGTTCCATATCTCCATTCCGAACGGCTTGAAGTGCCTGGCGGCGAAGCGCGCCTCGTCCAGGTTCTCCTTCGAGCCAGCGGTGTCGAAATAGGTGTTCCAGCTGAGCCACCCGGTCGGCGCATGGGGCGACCGCTTGCGGTCCGGGGCCCGCCAGTAAGGAACCCAGCGGTTCCCGTACCACCCCTTCACGACCTTGAACGAAAGGGAGTCCGCCGCCGGGTCCGCGATGTCGAGCTTTGCCAAGACGCGGCAGGTCCCGTTCTCAACCCTGCATTCCGCGTTCCCGAACTGCAGCGCCTCGTCCGCCGACGGCGAATAGAGCGCGTCATCGTGGAGCGACGACGCCGGGCCGCTCTTCACCGCAAGCACGCGGTCACCCTTCCTAGGCGTGAGCGCGCACGGATATGCATCGTCGCGGTAGCGGACGGCAGCATCGTAGGCGAGCGTTCCGTCATAGGCGAACGCGGTACGGTGATAGACGAGCATCGAAACGCCTTCGCCGTCATGCTGGAACGACACGTACCCGTCCACGTTGCCGTCGGGGCAGACGAGCGCCAGGCGGTTCCGCACGCCGTCGCGGGGCGAGACGACGCGCCACACGGTCACGGTAGCGGAGCCCCTCGCGACTCCGGCCCCCGTAACGGCGGAAGGCCCCGAGAACGCAAGAGCCCCTTCTACCGCCGCCCTTCCGTCTTCATGCGACAGCGAAAGCCGCGCCCCCTCGTCGGCGAAAGAAACACGCCAGCGCCCCGCTTTGAAGGAAACGTCGGCCATGGCCGCCGCGCAAAGCATCGCACAACCGAGACAAAACAACCTTTTCATACCGTACATATTACCATATTCCGCAGCCGCCTGCCAGAATGACATGGCAACTTCCGCGCGGCAGGATTTTGACCCACTTGCGCAATCGGCGCAGATTTGAGATAATATACAGAACTTTGCGGTCAAGAGGGCCGTAAAACCAAGGAGAAGAGAAGAAATGGCAAAGCGTGACATACCGCTCGAAAGAGTGCGCAACTTCGGCATCATGGCTCACATCGATGGCGGCAAGACGACTACGTCGGAGCGAATCCTTTACTATTCCGGCAAGAACTACAAGATCGGAGAGGTGCACGACGGCGCGGCGACGATGGACTTCATGGTCCAGGAGCAGGAGCGCGGCATCACGATCCAGTCGGCGGCTACGACCGTCATGTGGGGCAACTACCGCCTCGCGCTAATCGACACTCCCGGACACGTCGACTTCACGGCCGAGGTGGAGCGTTCGCTGCGCGTACTCGACGGCGCGGTCGCCCTCTACTGCGCGGTCGGCGGCGTGCAGCCGCAGTCCGAGCAGGTGTGGCGCCAGAGCGAGAAGTACAAGGTGCCCAAGATCGCGTTCGTGAACAAGATGGACCGCGTGGGCGCGAACTTCTACAGCGTGATGGACCAGATGAAGAACCAGCTCGGCGCGAACCCGGTTCCGATGGTCATTCCGATCGGCGCGGCGGAGACGTTCGAGGGCGTCATCGACCTGGTGCGCATGAGGGCGCTGTACTTCGACATGAAGTCGCTCGGCAAGACGGTGATCGAGAAGGACATTCCCGAGGAGTACCTGGAGAAGGCGAAGGAGTACCGCGAGAAGATGGTCGACGCGGCCGCCGCGCAGGACGACGAGCTGGCCGAGAAGTTCCTTGGCGGCGAAGAGCTGACCATCGACGAGATCAAGCGCGCGATACGCAAGGGGTGCCTCTCCCGCGACATCACGCCCGCGTTCTGCGGCAGCGCGTTCAAGGACAAGGGCGTGCAGCCCCTTCTCGACGCGATCTGCGACTACCTGCCGTCGCCTCTCGACACCGGCGCGGCGGTCTCGGCGGACGATCCGAGCCAGAAGCGCGAGGTCAGCGACGACGAGCCGTTCTGCGGCCTGGCGTTCAAGATCATGTCCGACAAGAACATGGGCAAGATCACCTTCGTGCGCGTCTATTCCGGCACGATGAAGCTCGGCGCCGAGCTTCTCGACTCGACGATCAACCAGGAGCAGCGCATCTCCCGCCTGTTCCGCATGCATGCGAACAAGCAGGAGCCGCTGGAGGAGGCCCGCGCCGGCGACATCGTCGCGTGCGTCGGCCTCACCCAGACGCGCACCGGCGACACGCTGTGCGACCCGGCGCATCCGATCACGCTCGAGTCCATCGACTTCCCGGCGCCGGTCATCTCGGTCGCGGTGAAGCCGAAGAGCCGCGGTGACAACGAGAAGCTCGGCGTCGCGCTGCACGCGCTTGCAATGGAAGACCCGACGTTCGTCGTGAGCTTCGACCAGGAGACGAGCGAGACGATCATCGCCGGCATGGGCGAGCTCTACCTCGAGGTCATCGTGGACCGCCTGAAGCGCGAGTTCAACGTCGACTGCGACGTTGGCGCCCCGCAGGTCGCCTACCGCGAGACCATACAGACGAAGGTCGAGAACGAGTACAAGCACGTCAAGCAGTCCGGCGGCCGCGGCCAGTACGCGCACGTTTGCCTCAGGCTTGAGCCGCAGGAGCCCGGCAAGGGCTTCGAGTTCGTCAACGAGATCAAGGGCGGCGTCATTCCCACGGAATACATACCGGCGGTCGAGAAAGGCGTCAAGAAGGCGCTCGAGTCCGGCCCGCTCGCAGGCTTCCCGGTGGTGGACGTCAAGGTTACGGTCTACTTCGGCAGCTACCACGAGGTCGACTCTAACGAGTTCGCGTTCATCACCTGCGCGCAGATGTGCTTCAAGCAGGCGTTCATGAAGGCTAAGCCGCAGCTGCTGGAGCCGATGATGGACGTCGAGGTCGCAGTGCCCGAGCAGTACATGGGCGCCGCGAACGGCTCCATCAACCAGCGCCGCGGACGCGTCGAGGGCATGGAGGACCGCGCGGGCGTCAAGCTCATCAAGGCGACCGTCCCGCTCGGCGAGATGTTCGGCTACTCGAATGCGATCCGCACGGTCACGCAGGGCCGCGGAACCTTCACGATGATCTTCAAGCAGTACGAGGCCGTTCCGAAGGCAATTGCCGAAGAGGTCGTGCAGAAGCGCATCAAGGAAGGCAAGGTCCGCCCGGCGGCGGAGTAATTGCCCAACCGTTTGCTACGGCAAAGGCAACTATCGGCCGCATGTGCATCCAAGCGCGTGCGGCTGATGTTTTCTCTTCCGCAGCAGCAAGACGATGCTAACCTTTTTCACCTATGCGGCATTATAAGAATTACAGGTGGAAATTTGGGATTACATCCGGCAAGATCCAATCCATGGCGCAAAAGCGCTGATGGACGGCTATAAGGAGCGTTTGTTCAAAACGGCCTTTCGGCTCTGCTCCAATGCAGCGACAGCAGAAGATCTGACGGCACGAACCATCGTTCAGGCCATCAAGTGCATCGACCAGTTCAATACAACCGTTTCATTCTTCGGTTGGCTTTGCGCCATTCTCGTGAATTTCCATCGAATGGACATGCGCAAGAAGGCCGCAAACTCTCTGGCGTTCACGGATGCGCCGCCGGAGGCGGCGGATGCGCACCCCGGCCCCGCCGAGGTGCTGGAGACGAAAACCAATGCCGCCGCCGTCCGCGCGGCAGTGATGCAGCTCTCCCCTCCGCTTCGGGAGGCAGTAATTCTCCGGTATTTCGACGATCTTCCGGAGGCGGAGATAGCCAAGGCTCTTGAAACAACCGTCGGAGCCGTCAAGGTGCGGCTCCATGCAGCGCGGCGAAAACTCAAGGAGATGCTTGCCGCTAACCTTTTGCAGTGATGCGGCATTGGAAAGGGTGGGAAGAAATGGAAAACGATATTGCAGAATCTGCCTACGAAAAAGGAATGCCGCTTGAAGAAGCGGTGAAAAGCGCGCTGCAGGACATGGCGGACTGCCCGGAACTCTCGGCGGGCTTCGCCTCCCGTGTCGAAACGATGATCGGGCGGGCGCAACCCGTCTGGCATGGCAAAGCCTTCAAGATCGCGGCGTCAATCGCAGCTTGCGTCGCATTGGCAGGGCTTGTGTTCGCGGCGGCAGTGGCGGTGAACAACGGCAGTCTGGCAGGACTCGGCGGGGAAGGTGCTGCGCCAGATTTGGCGGGCGGCGATGAAATGGCAGGGCTCGTTGTCCCCTTCGTGCCGGATCCGCCCGACATTTGCCGACTGTCAGCCGCCGACTGCCGGCTTGAAGCCAACCAAGGAGAAACTGAAATGAACATTGACATCAAAAAGAAAACGGCACTTGCAGCAGCTGCCGCAACGGCAGTTGGCATTGCGCCGCCTGCATGCGCAGGCCTGACATCGGCCACATCGACTCCTATGGCGTCGTTCAGTTCGTTCGCCGCCCACGGCAGCATGTCCCAGCCCGCATTGACGGAAAGTTTCCATTCGTTCGTCTCGCAGGCGGTCGAGACGGGCGCGCTGCCAAAGTTCAATTCAAGCGAACCGCGCGGCATGCAAATCATCTTCAGGTAATCCCGGAAAGGAAAGAACGATGAAAGTTGAAGCAAAAACCATTGTCGCCGCTAGCTTCGCGCTCGCAGCGGCCTTAGTGGCGTCTGCGGATGCCATCACGCCGTCCGTCTCCGACGTGACGATGACGCAGAATGCCGACTCACGCAAGGTGACGGTAACGTACACTCTCAGCGATGCGCCCGCCATCATAACGCTTGACGTGCTGACGAACGGAGTCAGCATCGGCCAGGAGAACGTCTGGTCGCTTGCGGGCGACGTTAACACGGTCGTGCAGAACGGCTCAGACACGAAGGCCATCATCTGGCATCCCGACAAATCGTGGCCAAACCAAAAGTTCGGCGCAGGCGTGGTTTCGGCGAAGGTGACGGCGTGGGCCGTGAACGATCCGCCGATGTACCTGGCCGTCAACCTGCTTCAGACCGGCGACGTGAAATACTACACGTGCGCCGAGGCGGTGCCGGGCGGCGTGACAAACAGCCTCTACAAGACCGGTTCCATACTGATGCGCCGCATCTATGCACGGGGCATTCCGTGGCTGATTGGAAGCGCGGGCAACGAAATCGGTCACATGGCCCGCGAGAATCAGCATGAGGTCACGCTTACGAACGACTACTACATCGGCGTCTATGAACTGACGCAGAAGCAGTGGTACTATGTGACCGGCGAGTCGAACCGCGCCTATTTCAACAACGCCGCCGACTGGGACGAGCGTCCGATGGAGAACATCGCCTTCGCGATGGTACGGTTGAACAACTACAACAACAGCACTGTACAGACGGCCTATTACTATCCGGCGGACCCGTGCACGGGCTCGTTTCTGAATCTTCTGCGGACGAAGTCCGGCGGCCTGAAGTTTGATCTGCCAGGTGTGGCGCAGTGGGAGTATGCCTGCCGCGCGGGCAACGGTGACGGCAAGTGGGGCGACGGCTCGCTTATCTTGGCGGCAGAGGCCAACGACGACAATCTCAACAGATTGGGTCGCAACAAACGCAACGGCGGCAGCAACGGCGCTCAGGGTGTGTCGGCTGAAAGCGGCGGCACGGCTAAGGTCGGAACTTATCGTCCTAACAGCTGGGGGCTCTATGACATGCACGGCAACGTCTATGAATTCTGCCTTGACGGATGGGATGCTTCAAACGGCTTTGGAGCAGGAATTCAATCAAGTGGCAACTTTTGCGTCAGGAAAGGTGCTTCTTATTCAGATGATACATTTGCTTGCAGAAGCGCTTTCTTCACATCTGCAGACCTGAATGTCTGCTACCCTGGGTGTGGCGTTCGTCTCGCCATCACTCTACCATAAGGCGACGGCAAAGATGCGCGGTGAACATTTATTTAGTGGCCGTGTGCGGCAGTTTCACCTGTCGAACATTGGATAAATCGTGAAGGAGGAAACTGTGCAAGAAAAGCTGTATGCGGGAAGACCTTGTGTACGGCTTGATGATGGGAAAGTCGCCAAGCAGAATAAGGGGGCGTTCATCTGGGCGGCACTGTTGCATCTTGGAATGAACATGTGGCACGACCAGATGGCACCGTTGAAGCCGGTGCGCGATCATCTGTGGTTTGACGAGAACGTATGGTGTGATGTCACGCAGGCGATGCATGACGTAGGCATGAACATGGTCGTCATCGACTTGGGGGAGGGAATGGCGTTCAAGAAGCATCCCGAACTGGCGGTGAAGGGTACGTGGTCGCAGGACAAGATGCGCCGCGAACTGGACCGTCTGCGTGGGTTGGGCTTAGAGCCGATTCCCAAGCTCAACTTCTCGTCCCTTCACGACGCTTGGCTGGGCGAGTACCAGTGGATGCTCTCTACGCCGGAATACTATCAAGTTGTGGAAGATACGATTGGTGAGGCGATAGAGGTGTTCGGAAAGCCGCGTTTCATGCATCTTGGCTGGGACGAGGAGGAGAACGGCGGCCTTCAGCAGCAGTACGTGCTGCGATTGGAGCGGCACGGCGACCTCTGGTGGCACGATTTCCTCTTCACTCTCAAGGTGGTTGAGGAATGGGGTGTTAGGCCGTGGGCATGGCATGCCCGCGAATTTGACGAATGGACGGCTCGATGCCCGAAAAGTGTTTTGACCTCCCATGCATATTATGGCCGAACATTTGATGTCAATAAGGTGGATTGCGGACGTTTTATATCGGCTGAATACCTTGGGCCGGCTATTCGTCGATATCAGGGGCTTGACAAAGCCGGTTATGATCAGATTCCATGCGCGACAACCTGGGTTCCAATGTACTACAAGGAGTTCAATCTCAAGAGTAATGACGTGAACTTTCCGCTGACGGTGGCACATTGCCGGAATGTCCTCTCATCGGAGCGGTTGAAAGGCTTTCTCATGGCACCATGGGTGCCGACAGATGCCAAGAACCGTAACATCCTTCTGCATTCAATCGACCTCGTTGGCCAGTCGATGAAAATATGAACGCCATTTCACCAACCAGCAAAGAAGTTAAGTAAATAGCGTTGTGTCCGAACGAACATCTGCCAACTTGTAGGAAAGCATGGAAAAGAACTTAAAGCTTGCATTTGTTTCACTATCGCTTGCGGCCGCATCGGCGTTTTCCGCTTGCGGGGAGATTTTGTACAACGGCATCGTTCTGCCGGAGAAGTGGCCGCCTCGCATCGACCCAATGAGCCGTGCGCCGCTGCGCGCGCCATACCTTGCCCCTCAGAACATCCCGACAGCGATTCCGATTGACGTCGGACGGCAGCTGTTTGTCGATGATTTCCTTATTGGCTCGTCTACGGGTGTCGTGAGGAAGTTCAACAAGCCCGTCAAGTACATCGGCAACCCCGTGATGTGGCCAGAGACGAAAGCCGAGCTAGACAAGATTGAACGCCCGCCAGACTGCACCATGCGCGCGCCAGGCTGCTGCATGCCGGGCGGAGGCGTATGGTGGGATCCGACGCGCCGACGCTTCCGCATGTGGTATCTTTCGGGCTGGAACGGTCCACTTTCGCTGGCGGAGTCCGCAGACGGTCTCAAGTGGGAGCGGCCGCCCGTGGGACCGAACGGAGACAACGTTCTGCTGCCGGGGCTTACGGTCGATACGTTCAGCGTATGGCCGGACTATGCAGCCGCAAATCCCTACGCCAGCTGGCGGCTGTTCATTGCGCCGCCGGGATGTCCGGTGCGCAGCCGGCAGTTCGCTTCGCCCGATGGATGCAATTGGACCGCGGTTGATGCGGGCGGCAAGGTCGGCGACAGTTCTACGCTCTTCTACAATCCGTTCAGAGGCAAATGGGTATGGAGCGTCCGGCACTACTGGAGCGGCGGCGACCGTTGCCGCGTCTATCGGGAACACGAGGGATTCATCAAGGGCGCCGTCTGGAAATCCGCCACGGAAGATGATATCCGGTCTGGACGCTACGATGCGGACGGCAAGGCGGAGGTGTTTCCTTGGCTTGCCTGCGACGATGCCGACATCACGCGCACCATCGGCGGAACGGTGCGCAAGCCGCAGCTCTACAATGTCGATGCCGTGCCCTATGAGTCGCTCATGGTCGGGCTCTTCAAGATCATCTGCGGACGCGACAACAAGGAGTCCGCCCGGAGTGGAATGCCCAAGACGACGACCATCCATTTCGCCTATTCGCGCGACGGCTTCCATTTCGACCGCCCGGACCGCACGCCGGCCATCGCCGATTCGGACTGGGGAAGCGGCGCATGGGATACCGGCTATCTCGGCCCGTGCTCCAGCGGATTCGTCATCAAGGACGAGCAGCTGTGGTTCTACTATGTGGGCGCACGTGGCGATGGCACCGTCACGAAAGGAATTGACAACGGCATGCATGCCAACTTCTCCGTCGGCATCGCCAAGCTGCGGCGCGACGGGTTTGCGGGCATGGTGGCGGACGGAGCGGGTGAGATTGTTACGCGACCTGTGGTGTTCTCGGGTTCACATCTGTTTGTCAATGCCGATGCAAGGTTCGGCAGTCTTTCGGCTGAGGTGCTTGATGAGGAAGGAAAGCCGTTCCACGGCTATGCGGCAGCGGATTGCAACGGACTGGTGCGCTTCGATGCAACTAAGCAGGCTGTGACATGGAAAGGCGGCGATCTCTCCCGTTTCGCCGGGAAGCCCGTGCGCTTTCGCTTCCGGATGAAGGTCGCCACGCTCTATGCGTTCTGGGTCTCGAGGGATGCTTCAGGCAGGTCCGGCGGCTATCTTGCCGCCGGAGGACCTAACTACGTCGGCCTCAAGGATGATTAACGCCGTTAAGCCATAAAGGCAGAACATGCCGGCAAAGCCATGCTGGCGATGGGATGCACTTTTCCCGACAGGGCCCGCCCACACCTCGTTTTTTTGGTATAATAACAGCAATGGCAGGGTCGTTTCCAGTTACGTCAGTCACGCTGATCGCGAAGATCAAGGATCTCGCGCCCGGCGAGGACGCTGCGGCATGGGTCCGGTTCTGGGACATGTACCAGGGCGCGATCCGCCAGTTTGCGGCGCTCAAGGGCGGCGAACAGAACGCCGACGACATAGTCATGCAGGTGCTCGGCAAGCTTGTCGACGTCTTGCGCAACGGCCAATATACCCCGGAGAAGGGTCGCTTCCACTCCTACCTCGCGACGATGATCGTCAACGAGGTGCACATGGCCCACCGCAAGAACATGGCGCGTGCAGGCGACCGCAGGGTGTCGCTCGACGCCGCGTCCGACGGCCGCGACGACGAAACGGGGGCCTCCATAGCCGAAAGGCTGGCTGCGCCGGACGAATCGCCCGAGAAGATCGACGAGGACTGGCGACAAGCGGTTCTGCAGAGCGCGGTCAACCATGTCCTCATGCACACGGCTCTCTCCGACCGCGACCGTCAGGTCTACCGCGCCTATGCGCTTGAAGGCGAGGACATCGCAGCCGTCGCCCGCCGCTTCGGCATCTCGCGGAACCTTGTAAGCCAGATCAAGACGCGCGTCGACCGCCGCATCGTCGCCGCCGGACGCGAGATGATAGAGAACACGGGGCTCTGACAGGACAATGCTGCACGTCATCGCAACGCCGATCGGCAACCTCGGCGACCTTTCGCCACGCGCGCAAGACGCACTCCGCTCCGCCTCGCTCGTCGCCTGCGAGGACACGCGGCGCACGTGGCAGCTGCTCTCGCACATCGGCGTGCCGCGCCCGGAGATGCTCTCGTACCGCCAGGGCAACGAGGAGCGCCTCGTCGACCGCATCGTCGCGGCGGTCCGGGCAGGACGCGAGGTCGCCCTCTGCTCGGACGGCGGATACCCGGGAATATCAGATCCGGGCTACCGCCTGATCCGCGCCTGCGCGCAAGCCAATGTCCCCTACGACGTGATTCCAGGCGCAAGCGCGGTCAACGTCGCGCTCCTGATGAGCGGACTCTCCACGTCGTCCTTCACGTTCCGCGGTTTCCCTCCGCGCGGACCAGGCGCGCTCCGCAACTGGTTCGCTGAAGACCGTGACAAGCCGCATACGCTCGTCTGCTACGAGTCGCCATTCCGCGTCGCAGCAACACTCGAGGCGGCGTTGGACGCACTAGGCGACCGCGAGGCCGCCGTATGCATCGAGCTCACGAAGCTGCACGAGCGCGTCTCCCGCGGCTACCTGTCGGACCTTGTCCGGGAGTTCCGCGGCGCCGAAGTCAAGGGCGAAGTGACGCTGGTCATCGCCGGAGACAACCCGAAGTTCAGGAGATCAGATGCACGCGACGATAGCTGACGTGATTGCCGACACAGCGCAAAACTCCATCGAGGCCGGGGCGTCGCGGATCGACGTGACGCTCGTCGAGGACGGAGTGACCATCGCCGTCACCATCACGGACAACGGCAAGGGCATGGACGACGCGACGAAGCAGCGGGCGTTCGACCCGTTCTTCTCCGAAGCCGGCAAGCACGACAAGCGACGCGTCGGCCTCGGGCTGCCGATACTGAAGCAGCTCTGTGAAGCGTGCGGCGGCAATCTCTCGCTGGAGAGCGAGAAAGGCGTCGGCACGACGCTCCGCTACAGTTTCGACGCCACGAACATAGACCTGCCGCCGATGGGAGACCTCGCCGAGACAGTCACCACGCTGTTCAACTACCCCGGCAACTTCGAGATGGCCTTCACCCACCGCACGGGGAACGGCGAATACTCGATCTCGCGCAGCGAACTCGCCGAGGCAGTCGGCGGGCTGGAGTCCGTGGAAGGTCTGGGGCTGGCCAAGGAGTTCTTGCGCAGCCAGGAGGAGGCTTTGTGACGGTTCTCGGCATAGACACGTCGCTCAGGAGCACCGGCTACGGCGTCCTGAACGCAGTCGGAAACCGTCTGCAAATGCTTGATTGCGGCAATATCCGCAATGCGCCGCGTCTACCACTCACCGCCTGCCTGAAGGCCATCCATGAGAAGGTTTCGGAACTCATTGCGGAACACCGTCCCGACGTGATGGCGATCGAGTCTGTAATCTACGGCAAGAACGCCGGCACGATGCTTGTGCTTGGCGAAGCACGCGGCGCAGTGCTGACCGCCGCCGCCGCTGCCGGGCTGCCAGTCTACGAATACGAGCCCCGCCGCATGAAGAAGGCAATCTGCGGCAACGGACTTGCCGAGAAGGAGCAGATCCAGCGCATGGTGAAGACGTTGCTGAACCTGCAGGAGCTGCCGCAGAACGATGCAGCCGACGCGCTCGGCCTCGCCATCTGCCACGTCCATTCGAATTCGTTGCTTTCTTCCTCGGCGGCGATCTGAAAACCGTCACCTTGCTCCGCGAGGCAATTGCAGAGGATTGCCTCAGGCGCGGCGGTTCCGCAGTATGCGGCAGGCGGCGACCGCCGCGCCGAAGCCATTGTCGATGTTAACGACGGTCACGCCCTCGGCGCAGCTCGAAAGCATGGACAACACGGCGGCCACGCCTCCGGCCCCGCACCCGTAGCCCACGGACGTCGGAAGAGCGATGACCGGCGCGGACACGAGACCGGCCACGACGCTAGGCAGCGCGCCCTCCATGCCGGCGGCGGCAATGACGACGTCGGCCTTGCGCACCTTGCCGATTACGCCGAGCAGACGATGAAGCCCCGCTATGCCGACGTCGTAAAACCGCTCGACGCGACCGCCGAAAAACTCAACTGTCTTTGCGGCCTCCTCGGCGACAGGCAGGTCAGCCGTGCCGGCAGCGAGAACCGCTGTCGTGCCGTCCAGTCTCGACACCGGACGCCGCGTGCGCCATGCACTCGCCAGCGTCCGGGAGACGGGGTCGTAGCACGCGTCCGGCAAGCGCTCCGCAAGCGCGGCGGCCTGCTCCGCCGATACGCGCGTCGCCAGGACCGGACGCCCCTTGCGCCGAAACGCGGCGAATATCTCCGCAAGCTGACCTGCTGTCTTGCCGGGACCATAGACTGTCTCGCCGAAACCGGTACGACGGTCTCGGTCAAAGTCGAGCCGGGCGAACTCGTAGATGTCAGGCGTTGAACTTCTCACGGTTGATCCAAAGGCCTAACGCCGGATTGGGAATGAAGTATATCTCCTCGCCGTCGACGGTGTTGTAGCCGTACTTCAGCTTCGCCGGGTCGTACTTCGCGGCCATCTCGTCATAGTCAGCCGACTTGAAGCCTACGCCTTCGACTTCCTCCCGCGTGATGTTCTTCACGCAGTAGGTGATGGAGAAGCGTCCGTCTGACGAGCCGTGAATGAGATGCGCCGCCGCACCCATGTTCGCGCGCAAGTCGTCCGCGTCTTCGCGCCGGAACACTTCCAGTGTGTGCAGGCGACCGCGGTAGCCGTACTTGCGTATCAGCCCGTCCACCGTCTTGTCCTCGCCGAACTGATGGACGCCCGGTGCGAGAATGATCAGTTCGCCGCCGTCCGCCATAGCCATGCGAGTGCGGTAGATGGCCTTGTTGCCCAGCCAGGTGGAGGTGAACTCCGACGGGTCAAGGTAGACGACACACTTCTTTATCCCATGCTCCACGTAGTCGATGTTCTTCTCCTGTGCGAGCCTGACCGCCTCCGTGAGGCAGTTGCGGCCTTCGCCGATGAAGATGCCGTGCGAGCGTATCTTCCCACCCGGCGCGGTATTTACGGTCAGCACCCATAGAATCGGACGGTCGGCCATATAGTGCTCGAACGCATAGTCAAAGAGCTGCCGCACCGGCGTATGGTCGCGTCCCATCGCCTTCTCCATGCCGCAGACGGCGCCGATCATATGCGACTTGTTGATCATGTCGCTGCCGCCTGTGCCGACGAAGATGTTCTTGGCGTGGTTGGCCATGCCGATCACCTCGTGCGGCACGACCTGCCCGGGCGAGACGATCAGGTCGTACTTTTCGTCCATGAGCCGGCGGTTGACCTCTACGGAAACCGGATCCTTCCACAGCCCTTCCGATATCTTCTCCACGGCGTCGGACGGAACCTCGCCGAGGCGCACGACGTCTGTGCGCCAGTTGTGGACGATCATCTTGTCGTAAGGTATGTCGCCAAACATCGTCTTCCACTGCGATTCCGAGACGGGCACGTGGGTGCCGAGGGCTGGCAGAATTTCCACTGCCGCGCCTTTCGCCGTCAGCAGGCGGTAGAAGACCTGCGTGATAAAGCCGGCGTTGGAGTGGAAGCGCGTGAAGTCCGGCGGTATGACGAGCGCATTGCGCACTTTGCCGCGCCGTGCCTCCCAGTCGGCCAGCACCTGTTCGAGCAACGCGGCAATCTCGTCGTTGGAAATCCCGCCTTCGTCGCTTGCAATCCTGAAGATGTCCATATCGTTCTGCCTCCGCCATGAATTATACCACAAATTCACATGCACCGTGCTCCCGAGTCCAACCACCACGCGTCGTTCCAGACGGAGCAACAACACCATGCATTTTGTGGGAGCACACGCTCAAGCGGAAAATTGCAACGCTACTGCGCTACTGACAGATAAATACGGAGACGGGACGATTCGCCGTAAGCGCGACACGGGAAGAGGTGGCGCGGTTAAGCGTGGCGCAGTAAAGATTCTGGAAACGGACTCCGTCAAGCGGCCATTCTAGGCCACGCGACGTCATCCGCGTCGTTGAGTCGGGTGCGAATACAGAAACCGCCGTGCCAGGACTGACGCGAAAGGTCTTCCGTCCGCACATCGGCACGAAGCGTCCGGAGCCGGTGACAATCTCAAGTCCGAACTCAAGGGCCCGGAAGACGTTGCCTATCGCGTGGTCTTCGCGCTTGCCGCACGCTCCAAGAATCACGGGGTTCTTCCACCCTTCACGGCGGCAGTATGCAATGGCCTTGGCGAGGTCGTTGTCATCCTGCCCCGCCATGCGCACGACGCGGCAACCAGACGACGCGGCGACTGCGGCCTTGGCGCTGTCCATATCGCCGACTGCGACTGTCGGCCAGCGTCCGAAGCGCCGCCGATAGGCGTCTGCAGCGGAATCGCAAGCGACGACGCGCTTCGCACCGGCAAGCAGACTCCACGCCTCGCCTCCCTTGCGCGGGAAGTCGCCTGCGGCAAGTATGACCGTCTCGCCGCGCTTCATCGGACAATCCCCCATTCTCGCAGAGGTTCGACAGGCAGCCCCATGATGTTCTCGTAACTGCCGGTCCAGCCTTCGACGATCAGGTTTCCGAATTCGTCAATGTCGTAGGCTCCGGCGCGGTCAGTGGGTTTCACCCGCGCCACGTACTCGCAAATCGCCGCCTCCGACAGCTTGCGAAAGGTAACGCCTGACTCCACGACCTTCACGTCGCCGTCGTAGGCAACGCCCGTGAACACGGTGTGCGTCCGCCCGGAGAGTTCGCGCAGAAAATCCTTCGACTCGTCCAGATCGCGCGGCTTGCCGTATATGCGGTTGCCAAACCAGACGATCGTGTCGGCGCTCAGCACTTGCTGCCGTCCAGCAAGCGCGGCCCCCTTCGCGATGGCATTCTCACTGACGGTTCGCTTCGGGTCGTGCGGATAGCTGACCTCTGGCGCGTCCGTCTTCTCGACGAAGAAATCGATGCCGAGGTCGCGCAGTATCTTCGCGCGGCGCGGACTGCCGCTCGCCAGAGTGAGGAACTTCACCGGACCGTCCCGCAGGAGCTCAAGGCATCCATTGTCGGCGACACGGACGACGGTAGACGCGACGCCACCCGGCGACACGCCTCCGTCCGCCACGATGTCGGCGGAAAGACCTACGGACGCTAGCGCGGCGGCGGAGTCAGTCGAGGCCTGCCCGCCCGAGAGATTGGCGCTAGTCACGCGCAGCGCGCCGCCGCAAGCCGCAATCAGCCGCCGCGTCCATTCGTGGTCGGGCACACGCGCGCCCTCGCCGCAGCCGACGACGGTGAGCGCGCCGGGCCAGTGCTTCGCGCCGATTCTCGCGGCATCTGCGCCGACGAATCTCGCGGCGTCTTCCGCGTCGCTCGCCAAGATGGCGATCGGCTTCTTCGCGTCCCGCGCCTTTATCGAATAAAGCCTCGCCACGGCATCAGGGCAATCCGGGCGCGCGGCAAGCCCGTAGACCGTGTCGGTAGGAATGACGGCCACTCCGCCGCCGTTCAGCGTCGCGGCGGCGGCGGCAAGCCCAGCATCGTCAGCACAGACTGTTCTCAAGCAATCGGACATGTTTCACAACTGGGGACAGGCCCCATGAGTCTGCAATTGGGGACAGTCCCCACAGGTTTGGGGACAGTCCCCACAAGTCTGCTTGTTCCTCGCTGTCATGGCTTCCTCGCGATGTCCGCGCCGAGCGCGCCGAGCGACGACTCGACGGACACGTAGCCGCGGTCGATCGACTCCGCGTTAAGTATTCGCGTCTCGCCTTTCGCGCAGAGGGCGGCGATGACAAGCGCTATGCCGGCGCGAATGTCCGGCGAGGTGACGGTGCAGCCGGACAGGGCGGACGGGCCCGTCACGACCACGCGGTGCGGGTCGCACTGAACTATCTTCGCACCCATCTGCCGCAGGTGGTCCACGAAGTAGAGGCGGCTCTCAAACATCTTCTCGAAGAAGAGGCATGTGCCCCGCGCCTGAGTTGCGACGACGATCAGAATCGACAAGAGGTCGGAGGGGAACGCGGGCCAGGTACCGTCGGAGACGGACGGTATCGCGTCGCCAAGGTCGTACTTCATCTTCAGCCGCCGGCGCGGCGAATAGCGGAGCGTGCCCGCCGCCGCATCGATGGTCCACGACACGCCGAAGCGTGAGAAGGCGCCGCGCAGCACCTCGAACGGCTCCGGCTCGATGCCGGTAAGCGTCAGCTCTCCGCCAGTCACAGCGGCGGCGGCGATGTAGCTGCCGGCCTCGATGTAGTCGCAGCCGATGCGCGCCGTGCAACCGTGCAATTCCGTGACGCCGTCCACCATGAGACGGTTCGTGCCCGCGCCGGATACCTTCGCGCCCATCGCGTTCAGCATCGCGGCGAGGTCCGCGACATGCGGCTCGCACGCGGCGTTGTCGATCACTGTCCTGCCCTCGGCCAGCACTGCGGCCATCAGTATGTTCTCGGTCGCGGTGACGGACGCTTCGTCGAGCAGGATGCGCGTGCCTTTCAAGGAACCCTTGAAGCCAAGCATCTTGCGTCCGGCGGACGCCTTCGCGCCAAGGGCGCGGAAGCCGGCGAAGTGCGTGTCAAGACGGCGGTGGCCGATTGCGTCACCTCCTGGAGGCGGCAGAGAGACGCGGCCGAGGCGGGCGAGGACGGGACCTGCGAAGAGGAAACTCGTCCGTATCTTCGCGGCAGCCTCAGGATCAATCCGCGCGGTCTTAAGCTTCGGTGCGGCTAGCGTGACCGTTCCTTCCGCAAGGTTGCGAGAGACGCGCGCGCCGAAGCTCCGCGCCACGTCGAGCATCGCCGCCACGTCGTCGATGTCGGGCAGGTTGGCAAGCGTGACCGGCTCGGAAGTGAGGAGCGAAGCTGCGATCATCGGCAGCGCGGCGTTCTTGTTCCCGGAGACGCGATGCGTTCCGGAAACAGCCTTCCTGCCGCGAATCAGCAGACGGCTCATCAGGAGAGCCCGTCCAGCTTCTTCGTCTCGCCGAAGACTATCAGGCGGTCACCCGGCTCCACTATGTCGGAAGCCTGCGGTATGATCACGCGGCGCGGCTTCTTCGGGTCGGGGTCGGCGCGGCGTATGCAGAGAACCGTCACGCCTGTCTTGCGGCGGAAATCGGCTTCTGCGAGAGAGCGGCCGCGGACACCGTCCGGCACATCGACTTCTGCGATGGAATAGCCCTCGGACACTTCGAGAAAGTCCACTACGTCGTGGTTGGCGATTGCGCGCGCCAGGCGGTGGGCGCTGTCGCGGTCGGGATAGACGACAGAATCTGCGCCGATGCGGCGGAGAATCTTGCCGTGCAGCTCGCTCGTTGCCTTCGAAACGACGTTGGGAACGCCGAGCTCCTTGCAGTTTGCAGTCGCCATCATGGACGCCTCGATGTTACTGCCGATTGCAACGACAACCACATCACACTCGCCGAAGCCAGCCTCTTCAAGCACATGAGGCTGCGTGGCATCGCCCTGCACTGCGCTTGCGAACTCGTTCGCCTGCTGCATCGCCGGACGGTTGCGGTCGATGAGGATTACCTCCGCCCCGGCATTGGAAAGCGACTCAGCCAAGGACATGCCGAAGCGTCCGGCTCCAATTATTCCGATTCGTTTCATTCTGCGTGTTTTCCTCTCCTGCCAGTCACGCCGCCATTATACCAAAAAAATCGATGAGGCGGGGGTGCATTTGCTTCTGGAATCTAGGTTTTGAAATGTAAAAGACGGCGATGATGCATTACATTTTTTGTAACGCTGCTGTCGGGAACCGCCAAGTTGAATGTAAAGCCGGGCGTTTGGCACGGATTATGCTCGTTTGCATTAAAGGTATGAAGCGTACAGACTTGAAGAAGATTCTCATCATCGGCTCGGGGCCGATAGTTATCGGGCAGGGGTGCGAATTTGACTATTCGGGCTGTCAGGCCGTAAAGGCCTTGCGCCGGGAAGGCTATGAAATCGTCCTCGTGAACTCCAATCCGGCGACGGTGATGACCGACCCTGAGATGGCGGAAGCCACGTACATCGAACCGCTGACCGTTGATTCCGTCTCAGCCATCATACGCAAGGAACGTCCTGACGCGCTTCTTCCGACGCTCGGCGGGCAGACCGCGCTAAACCTCGCGACGGGGCTGAAGCGCTCGGGCGTCCTCGACGAGTGCGGCGTCGAGATGATCGGCGCGAACGCGGAGGCCATCGCAAGGGCCGAAGACCGCAACCTCTTCAAGGCGGCAATGTCCGAGCTCGGGCTTGACATGCCGAAGTCTGGAAGCGCCCATTCGCTGGAAGAAGCGGAAAAAATCGCAGCAGAAATCGGCTCATGGCCGCTCATAATCCGTCCAGGTTTCACGCTCGGCGGCACCGGCGGCGGCATCGCACGCAACGCGGACGAGTTCCGCAAGATCGTGACGCTGGGGCTTGAGGCGTCGCTCAACCACGAGGTGCTGGTGGAGGAATCGCTTATCGGCTGGAAAGAGTTCGAAATGGAGGTGATGCGCGACAAGGCCGGAAACGCCGTCATCGTATGCTCCATCGAGAACATGGACCCGATGGGCGTGCACACAGGCGACTCCATCACCGTCGCGCCAATCCAGACGCTGACAGACCGCGAATATCAGGAGATGCGCGACGACTCGATACGCGTGCTTGAGAAAATCGGAATCGAAACGGGCGGCTCCAACGTACAGTGGGCGGTGAACCCGAAGACGGGACGGAGAATCATCATCGAGATGAATCCGCGCGTCTCGCGCTCGTCCGCACTTGCGTCTAAGGCAACGGGCTTCCCGATTGCGAAGATCGCCGCCCTTCTAGCCGTCGGCTACACGCTCGACGAGCTCAAGAACGACATAACGCAAGTGACGCCAGCCTGCTTCGAGCCGGCGCTCGACTACGTCGTCGTAAAGGTGCCGCGCTTCACGTTCGAGAAGTTCCCCGGAGCGGACAAGCGGCTCGGCACGCAGATGAAGTCCGTCGGCGAGGCCATGGCGATAGGCCGCACGTTCAAGCAGGCGTACCTGAAGGCCGTCAGGTCGTTGGAAGCCCCGCTCGCCGGACATGACATCACGTCTTTCGACCCGTGGTTCAGGACTCAGCTGGAGGAAATCGAGGCGTTCAAGGGGTTCTTGACCGCAAAGGGCGAAAAGGCGTTGGAGGGAGACGCGCTTCGCCAGGCAAAGGCACTCGGCTTCAGCGACAGGGAAATCGCCAAGGCGGTTGGCACGGATGAGAATTCAGTGCGGAACAGCCGGCTCGCGCTAGGGATACACCCGGAGTTCGGCGAAGTCGACACATGCGCGGGGGAGTTCGAGGCCAAGACGCCCTATTACTATTCCTATTATTCGATGGCGTCGATGGCGTCAAAGGGCGGCCTGGAGCAACCGAAGACCGCCGGACAAAAGAAAAAGATCATGATCCTCGGGGGCGGGCCCAACCGCATCGGGCAAGGCATCGAGTTCGACTGGTGCTGCTGCCATGCGGCGTTCGCGCTCAGGAAGCGCGGCTACGAAGTGGTGATGGTCAACTCAAACCCGGAGACCGTTTCGACCGACTACGACACTTCAGACCGCCTTTACTTCGAACCGCTCACGTTCGAGGACGTGATGGAAATATACGAGCGTGAGCAGTGCGACGGCGCAATCGTGCAGTTCGGGGGACAGACCCCGCTCAACCTCGCGGAGCGCCTGGAAGCGGCGGGCGTGAGGGTGCTGGGCACGTCACCGCATGACATCGCCCTCGCCGAAGACCGCGACTTCTTCCGCGCGCTCGTCGCGGAAGTCGGGGTGAAGCAGCCGCCGAGCGGCATCGCGCACTCCGTCGAAGACGCGCTCAAGATCGCCGAGCAGATCGGTTACCCCGTCCTCGTGCGCCCCTCGTTCGTCCTTGGCGGACGCGGCATGGCGATCGTCTACCACGAAGACCGGCTTCGCGAATACGTCGACGAGGCCGTACGCATCTCGGATGGCAAGCCGATCCTCATCGACAAGTTCCTGACTCACGCGATCGAGCTGGACGTCGACTGCGTCGCTGACGGCGAAACGACCGTGGTCGGCGCGATACTCGAGCACATCGAGGCGGCCGGCTGCCATTCGGGAGACGCAGCCGCCGTCACGCCACCTGTGTCGCTTTCGGAAAAGACGATTGAAGAAGTAGAGTCCATCGCCCGCAAGTTCGCGGAACGGCTTCACGTCACCGGACTGATGAACATACAGCTCGCCGTGAAGGACGGCGAAATATGGATGATCGAGGTGAACCCGCGTGCCTCGCGCACAGTGCCGTTCGTCTCGAAGGCTGTGGGCTGGTCGCTCGCCGGCGTCGCCTCAAGGTGCATGGCCGGGGAGAAGCTAAAGGCAATACTTGGCGACCGACTGCAATCGGCTGCAGCCGGCCGCAACCGCAACTTCTTCTGCGCAAAGGAAGCGGTCTTCCCCTTCGTAAAGTTCCCCGGCGCGGACATCACGCTCACGCCGGAGATGAAGTCCACTGGCGAAGTGATGGCATTCGGACGCGACGCGGCAACGGCCTACTACAAGAGCCAGGTCGCCGCCGGCAGTCCGCTGCCGCTTCCGGGGCAGGGAGGAGTCATTCTCTCGATCCGCGACGAGGACAAGGAAGAGGTAGTGCGTCTCGCCAAGACGTTGGACGAGCTCGGCTACGAAATCTGGGCGACGCGCGGGACTTCCACCGCGTTGTGGAAGACAGGCGTAGAGTCGAACGCGCTGTACAAGATTCCTCTCGGCTCGCCCAACGCGCTGGACCTCATCAGGCTCGGCAAGGTCAAGTGGGTCGTCAACACGCGCGAAGACGGCGAGTCCGCACATTCCGACAGCCTGAAGATACGCACTGCTGCAACGCTCGCCGGCATCCCCGTCACCACCACGCTTGCTGGGTTCGCCGAGGCGGTCCGCGGAATGGCGGCCGTATCAGGTTCCGGCTGCGAGCCGCCGCGACCGCTGCAGCAATGGCATGACAACCTGCCGTTCCACGGCTCCTGAGGCCGGGCTACATCTCCGCAACCAGCACACGCGCGCCGGCCGGCATCAGAAGTTCCAGTTCGGCGCGGTCGGCGGGACGGAACTCCGCCCCGACCTTCCGCCAGATGGCGCGCGGGTTTGAGGACATCTCATATGCACCTGTCTCGCCGCGGACTTCACCGACAAGGTCGTAGCGTCGGAAGAACTTTCCGTTCAGCGACAAGTCGGCGGTGCGAGTGCGACGGTGTATGACCAGGTTGAAGCGCGGGTGGTCCATGACATACAAGCGGCTGCCCAGCACGATCTTGTCGACGTTCCCTCCGTTGAGGCGCGCGAGCGACGCCAGCGTCGAGCCGTTCTCCGCGGCAATGCGAGAGGCAGAGTCGCCGCGCTTCACCGTCACCTGCTTCACCCACTGGCCGTTCCTGTCCGAGAAGAGGCGCAGCACGTTAAGCGCGCCCAAGCGACGCGCAAGCTCGTCGTCGATGTCGGCGACGGGCGAGCCCGGCAGGGCCCGCAGCTGCTCGATTGTGGTGACGGTCATCTCCACGTCGTGCCGGCGCTCCGCCTCCTCCAGCCTCATCAGCAGGTTCTGCGCCTTCACCGGACGGTTCCTCAGCGTGACCGGCAGCGCAGGGGCGGGCGGACCGGCAACGACCGGTGGCGGCGCGTTGCTGGCGGCCGGGACGGGAGCTGGCGCGGCAGGGGCTGGCGCGACCACCGGCCGATCGGCGTCGCGCTCGTTCCGCTCGTCAACAAAGCGCTTGGCCAGCGTCCAGGCAAAGGATGCCAACGTAACCAGCGCGACGACAGCAAACACCCACCCGAGGCCAGACGACCCGTCGTCCCTTTGCCTCGTAGTATTGTACTCTACGCCGAACTTGCCGCGCGCAAATGCCACGTGCGACGCCTACTTCTTAGTCTCGGCCTCAGCCGAAGGGACAACCCCGGTTACGCAGCTGCGGGCGATCTCGATGACCGTTCCCGGAGCGATCTCGACCTTGAAGGTCTTCTCGGTAGCCTCGACGATGGTGCCCATGAGACCGCCCGCGAAGACGATCTTCGCACCGGCGCGGAGCTCGTCGATCATCTGGCGGCGCTCCTTCTCCTTGCGCTGCTGGGGCCTGATCATCATGAAGTAGAAGATCGCCAGTATGAGCAGCATCGGCACGAGCATGCCCATCCCGCCTTGCTGCGGCGCCTGCTGCGCCGCGCCCGGCGCGGGCTTCGCGCACTGGACCTCCGTCGCGGTTGCTGCCGGCGCTGCGGCGGGAGCCGCGTCGCAGAACATGATTGCGCTATTCATTTCTTGTTGTGTCCTTCCTTACTTGTTCTTTCCATTCTGAGAACGAGCCGTCCGCCAGGGCGGCCCGCATCTCCCTCATAAACCGGTTGAGTGCGAAGACGTTGTGTATGGTGAGCAGCCTGAGCCCGAGTATCTCGTCGCAGTTCAGCAGGTGGCGGACGTACGAGCGGGTGAAGTTGCGGCAGCAGTAGCACTCGCAGCCTTCTTCGACCGGGCCCTGGTCGAACGTCCACTTCGCCGCCTTGATCGCGACGTTGCCGCGCCGCGTAATCGCAGTGCCGTGGCGCGCGACTCGCGTTGGAATTACGCAGTCGAACATGTCTACGCCGCGCGCGACGCACTCCGCCATCTGGTGCATGACCCCGAGCCCCATCACGTAGCGCGGCCTGTCCGTCGGCAGGAACGGCACCGACGCCTCGACGGCGCGATACATCTCGGCCTCCGGCTCGCCCACGGAGACGCCGCCGATGGCATAGCCGTCGAAGCCGATTCCGGTCAGCGCATCCGCGCAGCGCCTCCGAAGGTCTCCGTAGACTCCGCCCTGCACGATGCCGAACACCTGCTGTCCGTCGGCATGGGGCTCCGCCTTCGAGCGCTCCGCCCAGCGTATCGTCTGCTCCACCGACCTCTCGGCGCGCGCACGGTCGCACGGGTACGGCAGGCACTCGTCGAACACCATCGCGATGTCGCTGCCGAGGACGCGCTGCATCGCCATCGATTCCTTCGGTCCGAGGAAGAACTCGTGCCCGTCGATGTGCGAGTTGAAGAGGCAGCCGTCCTCGGTGAGCTTGCGCATCTTCGCGAGCGAAAACACCTGGAAACCGCCCGAGTCGGTGAGCAAAGGCCCGTCCCAGCGCATGAACCTGTGCAGCCCGCCCGCAGCCGCGATGACCTCCGCGCCGGGGCGCAGCATGAGGTGGTAGGTGTTGCCCAGCACGACCTGCACGCCGGTCTCGGCGAGATCCCTCGGCTCCAGGGCCTTCACCGTAGCGCAGGTTCCGACGTCCATGAAAACGGGCGTCTCCACGTCCCCGTGCGGGGTGGAGAGACGTCCGAGCCGCGCCTGCGTGCGGTCGTCCTCTAAAATGACCTCGAAGCTCACGCCGCATATTTTACCAAAATCTGACAATTCCCACTTGCGGAAAAGTCAAAAATTGTGTATCATTCACCTCAGACAGAAAAAAGGTACCTACGAAATGAATAAAGTTCTGCACGTTCTCGTTTACGTGTTCCTGGCGCTCGCGTCCGCAGCGCTCTGGTTCGAATTGCAGCTTAACGCCAAGCGCGACGAGCTCACCGACCGCAACCGCATGCAAGAGGACTACCTCGTAAAGCTGGCGCGCACGATCGAAAAGGCCGAGCCGGACAAGAATGCCGCGACCCTCGAGATCCGCAAGGACATCTCCCCCGTAGAGGCGAAGCCGGTGGATTCTCCTGAAATGGAGAACGTCCTCGAATCGTATAAAGCGGAGCTGGAGCAGGTCAACCTCGAGACGTACAACTGGGACGGGCAGCGCAATGGCCTCCGCTCCGTGTATGTCCGCGACTTCGACGGCCATCCGGTCATGGACGGCAACCATCCGCAGACCCGCAACAGCGACGAAGACAAGATGCTGGAGCAGCTCTTCAACTCGGCCAAGACGCAGCAGTCGCGGCTCAACTCGACGCGCGCCGCACTCGCCGACATACGTGAGAAGCTCGAGTCCGCCGTCGCCGAGATCAACAAGCTCAAGCCCGAGTCGCGGCAGGACAAGATGACGATCGAGGAACTGAACGAGAAGATCGCCAAGCTTGAGGAAGAGAAAACCGAATTCGAAGGCAAGATACTCAAGCACAAGACCGAGACCGAAGAGCTCAACGGCGAAATCACCTCCAAGAACGACGAGATCGCCCGCGCCAAGGACGAGATTGCCGCGAAGGAGGAAGAGCTGGAGAAGGCCAAGCAGCTTATCGAGAAGCTGAAGGAGCTGCTGAAGAATTCCGTCCAGACCCAGGGCGCTGCAGCAGCCGGAACGGCAAGCGCCGTCGTGGCATCGCTCCCGGCAGGCGACAAGGGCAAGGTCATCGAGGCCGACAATGAGAACATGTTCGCGATCGTGCAGTTCTCCGACGAAGCGATGAAGGAACTCAAGGGCGACAACCCGAGCAACGCCTTGCCGGCCATCGAGCTCGGCGTGAAGCGTCCTGGCTTCAACGGTCCCGCCGGCGAGTTCGTCGGCAAGATCCGCCTCCGTCAGGAGGTGAAGGGCAAGAACTACGTCATCTGCGACATCCTCGGCTCTTGGGAGCAGGACAAGCTCGCCGTCAATGACGTCATCTTCGCTGATTAAGGCGATTGCAGCAGCCTGTGCGCTTGTCGCGCTCGCAGGCTGTCTCGCCGACACGGCGGAGGACACGGAGCTTCCGTGGGCCTCCAACCGCAGCTGGGAAGGCATTGCGCCGATCGCCCCCGCGCTTATGGACCGTTACGACTAGTGATCGAACGCAAGACGATCTCCGCAGTCAAGGGCGGCATCCGGCTGGATGCCGCCCTTCTCTCCGCGTTCCCGTCCACCACGCGAACGTTCGTGCGCGATGCCATAGCCGCCGGCGACGTGCTGGTGAACGGACGACGTGCCGTCAAGGGAGCGAAGCTTCGCGGCGGAGAACAGGTGGAAGTCATACGGCTGGCGGAAAACGCAGACAACCGCGTCATGCCTGACCATGACGTGCACGCACCCTGCATCTTCGAGGACGAGTGGCTGCTGGCATACGACAAGCCGGCCGGAATGCCCGTCCAGCCGCTAGCCTACAACGAGACCGGCACGCTGATGAACGGCGTCGTCGCCCGCCACCCCGAATGCCGCGACATTGGGGACAGGCCCCTCATGGCAGGCGCGGTGCACCGCATCGACGCCGACACGTCAGGACTGGTCCTTGTCGCCCGTACCGCGGACTCGTTTGCGAACTTGCGCGCGCAATTCGCGGAGCAGACAGTCCGCAAGACGTATCTCGCGCTCGTAGAGGGCGCCGTCGCCGCCGGCGGCACGCTCGAGAACGATCTCGCCCACGACCCGACGCTCCCATTCTGCCGGATGATCGACTTCCGACACAACCGCCTGACGCACGCGCAGTGCGCGGCGCTCCGTCCGCTGCACGCCGTAACGACATTCCGTCCGGTCGGCTACACGTCGGTCGCATGCGAGGAACGCACGCTCCTAGAAGTCACGATACTCACCGGCGTCACGCATCAGATCCGTGCCCAGCTAGCGTTCGCCGGCATTCACATCGTCAATGACAGGCTATACGGAGCGTTTGCGGTCGAGAACCAGACAGGCCACTGCCTGCACGCGCTCTCCGCCGCGTTCCGCCATCCCGTATCAGGCGATCCGGCGGAAATCCGCACACCGCTCCCGACATGGGCGCAGCTGGAGCCATAGGGCTCCCGGCGAAAACCGTGGACGAGGTCAGTCTAGCACGCCCTTCGACGGCGGCTCCCTGTCATCCCACCACGATCCCTTCGCAGAAGCGATGCGTGCAATCGGCTTGGTCGTGAGCTGCTTGCCGCGAGCGGACGCGCTGCGGATCAGCACGACGTCCTGGTCTTCGGGCTTGCCGGTCGCAGGGTTTATGCGCTTCGTCTGTTCCTTGGGCAGGAAATACTGCTGGTGTATCTTCTGGTTCTTCGCGGGCTTGAACTTAACGTAGAGCGTGTCGGGGCAGCCTTCCTGGAAGAAAATCACCTTGGACTTGGGCTTCTCCGGCGCCAGGCGGTAGTCCTTGTTGCGGATCAGCCCGCCGAAACGGAAGCGCTTGATGTAGCTGAAGCCGTAGCCGCCCTCCTCGTACACGCAGGTGAACTCGCGAGTCTCGCGGTCCTTCTCCTGATTGTAGCGCAGTACGGTCATGAGGTCCTTGTCGACGAATATCTTGTCCTCCGGCTGGACCTTGCGAAAGCGCCCGTCCCTCCAAACAAGGATCAGCTCGTCGAGCGAGGAACACTTGAACAGCTCGTCGCCGTTGCGGATGCCCGAACCGAGGTAATGGTTCTCCTTGTCCCACCTTATCGTCAGCTCGCTCGCCGTTATGGCCCGTACGTCCACCTGCTTGAACGCGGCCGTCTCGACCTTCGTGCAACGCGGATAGCGCTTCGCATACGTCTTCACGAGCCCCTTCAGGTACTTCACGACGAAGGCCCGAAGGTGGGCGAGGTTGTCCTTGACCTCGGCTTCCTCCTTGCGTATCGACTCGATCTCCTCGCGGTTCTTGTCGATGTCGAACTGCGAGATGCGGCGAATCTGGAGCTTGAGGAGGCGCTCTATGTCGTCATCGGTGATGACCTTGCGGCGCAGCTCCTTCATGTGCGGCACGAAGCCGGTGCGCACGGCGTTCCTGACGCCCTCCATCGTTTTCTCCTGCTCGATGCGCTTGTAGATGCGCTCCTCAATGAAGATGCGGTCAAGCGTACGCGCGTGATAGAGGTCGTCCAGCTCTCCAAGGCGTATCTCCTGCTCGCGCTTCGTCAGCTCCGTAAGCCGCTCGACGTTCCTCTTCAGGATATCCGTCACGCTCATGAGCCGCGGACGCCCCTGGTCAAGAACGACCGGACGCGACGATATCGACTTCTCGCAGTTCGTGAACGCGTAGAGCGCGACAATCGCCTTCTCCTGGCTTTCGCCGGCCTGAAGCTCCAGCTCTATCCGGACCGTGTCGCTCGTGAGGTCGTGAAGCTTCCTCACCGGCACCTTCTTCTTCTTTATGGCGTCCTCGATGGACTCCGCAATGGAGTCCGTCGTTTCGCCCCACGGCAGCTCGGTGATGACGAGCTTACCCTTGTCCTCCTTCTCGATCTTGGCACGCACCCGAACCTTACCCAAGCCGTCCTGGTATTCCGAGACGTCCATTATTCCGCCGAGCTGGAAGTCGGGGTAGAGCGCGAACGGCTTCTTCTGGAGAATGCATATCTCGGCTTCAAGGAGCTCGATGAAGTTATGCGGCAGGATTGCCGTCGATAGCCCGACCGCGATGCCGTCAGCTCCCATCATGAGCAGCAGCGGTATCTTGGCCGGCAGGTATACTGGTTCCTCCTTGCGTCCGTCGTAGTTGGGCACGTACGACGTGGTCTTGCGGTTGAAGACCTCGTTCTTCGCAAGCTCCGTGAGGCGGCACTCGATGTAACGGACGGCCGCGTGCGGCATGCCAGTCAGGAGCGAGCCGAAGTTGCCCTGCCCGTCGATGAGATAGCCCTTGCCCTTGCCCCAGAGCTTGTTGGCCAGCACTACTATCGCGTCGCCGATGGACGCGTCGCCGTGCGGGTGGTACTGCATCGTCTGGCCGACGATGTTCGCGACCTTCGTGTACCTGCCGTCGTCCTGCTCGTAGAGCGCATGCATTATGCGACGCTGCACGGGCTTCAGTCCGTCTTCCACCGCCGGAATCGCACGCGAGCAGATCACGTAGGCGGAATACTGGCGGAAGTTGAAGTCGTAGAGATCACGCATCGGCCCCACCCCGGTAAGGCCTTTCGGTGGCGGCTGTGCCGGAGATTGCGCCGGGCTTGAGCCAGACGCGGATTTCTTTTTCTCGGCGGAGGCCGGAGCAAACAGGTCGAGATTGTCAAAAAGGCTTGGCGGCTGGTTGCTGTCTTTCTTGTCTTTCTTTGCCATTTTGTCTTCAGTCTTTGCGCGTGTCAATGTCTAGAGGCTGTTCGGTTTCATAGCCTTGTCCAGTCAAACTGAGTTGTCGGAAACGCCCCGCCCTTCGCAAGCCTCGCGTAGACTTCGCCACATTCAGCCGGGGAGCGAACGTCCGAGACAAATCCGTCGACCGACATCCTGCCGAACGACAGAAGCTTCAGGAACGTCTTGGCGTCGTCGCGATGCGTAAATAGCCCCGGCGACGACTCGTTCAACGGGCGCGCCCACGTGTGCGCGCCAAGGAGCGCGACACCACGTCCGTGAACCTTGTGGTAGTAGTCGATCGAGAAGTTCGAGTTGCGAGTGCAGCCAAGCAGGGCGACACGCCCCATCGGCGCCATCACGTCCAGGACGGAATCAAGGCCCGCTCCCACACCGGTCACCTCTATCGCGACCTTGACGCCACACGCCCTTTCGCCCGTGTAGATGCCCTTGTCCTCAAGCGGACACGCTGCGAGCACCTTTTCGCGGAAGTCAGGCGCAGTCGGATCAAGCGCAAGGTCTGCGCCGAGCCTAAGCGCAATCTCTCGCCTTTCGGGAATAGGATCCGCGGCAATGACGGGCGCCGCGCCAGCACCCTTGAGCAGCATGACCGCAAGCTGACCGAGAACGCCCTGGCCCATGACAATCGCCGACTCGCCCAGCTCCAGCCTGCACTTTCGTATCGCCGCCATCGGGAACGTCGCGATATGCGCAAGGGCGCCGGCCTCGAACGAGACACAGTCCGGCAACTTGTAGACGCGGTCTTCGGGGACGACAACGTACTCGGAATGGAGAGTCCAGCTCATGGCGACGCGGTCGCCCACCTTGACGGTCTTCACGCCCTCGCCAATGGCGTCCACGATTCCCGAGGAACTGTAGCCGCCCTGCCGCGGCCAGACGACAGGCGCATCCGGCGGATCCAAGATCGAGACGACATTGCAGCCGGTCACATTCGCACGTTCCGTTCCAGACGACACGGTAGAGCGCACGAGCCTCACGCGCACTTGCCCGGCCCCTGGCTCCGGCATCGGCTTCTCGACAAGCTCCGCCGTGTTCTCCTTCGTAAAAATTATGTTCCTGTTCATAGCCCGCACACCCTCAATGTCACCTCATGCGTCCGCAAGTCACGGTCATAATCCTGATCGTTCGCCTTCTCGCCGCGGACGATTGCCGCCAGGTCGACGAGCTGCGGCGCGTACCTGTCAGCCTGAACGCCGAAATCAATCGAGCGCTCCTCTCCGCCAATGGACAGCTTCAGCACGAGATTTCTGCCGTCGAAACGTTCTATGGGACAGAGGTCGGCCGTGCCTTTCGTGCCGTCCACGCGAAGACGGCGGCACAGTATGGAGCCAGGCATCTCCGCTGCAGCGCGAATCAGGACATCCGTCCCCTCGAAGCGAATGAACGCCGCACCTCTCATCACGTCGATGTGTGAATGGACATCTACGAGCCTGCCGCGCACCATAGGAAGCACCGTGTCTACGAGATGGCAGCCGAGGTTGTAAAGAATGCCGCCCTTGAACGTGGAGAGATATTCAGCATACCCTTCTGCCTGATAGTTGTGGTTCATGTCCGCCTCAATAAAGCGGACCTCCCCGAGTCCGCCGCCCGCGACAAACTTCCAAAGCCACTGCAGCGCGGGGTTCCCCCGATACATGTATCCTATCTGGAACGGCACGTTCTTTCCGCGGCAGCGCTCCACAACCGTCCTGTACGGCTCCATTGACTCGCCGCACGGCTTGTCGCAGTGCATCGCCACGCCGCGCTCTGCGAAGACGGACGCCACCTCGATGAGGTCGCGGTTCGCCACCTCCACGAACACCACGTCAATGTCCTCCAGCGAGAGAGCCTCGGCCTCCGAGACGACGTTGCAGTCCGACGCATCAAATCCGTCGTCATGGAACCATGGCGCTCCGCGCGGCGTGTCGTCCGCGACTGCAACGACTTCGAAGTCGTCCTTAAGCTTGCGCAAGGTCTGCATCTTGCCCGGAGCATGCTCGTGGTGCATACCGTAAAACAGCGTTCTCAGCGGACGTTTCATAGCAAAGCTGCTTCCCTCCTCAATGTACTCGCCGCCGCCTCTCAGAACTCGCTGGAGTCGCAGACGAGGGACTCCATGATGTAGTCCTTGCGCTCGGGCGTGTTGGCGCCCATGTAGAACTTGATGGTCTTCTCGACGTCGGTGTCGTCGGAGCAGGTGACCGGCGTCAGGCGCATGTCCTCGCCGATGAAACCCTTGAAGTCCTCCTTGTCGATCTCGCCCAGGCCCTTGAAGCGCGTTATCTCGCAGCCGCGGCCGCACTTCCTGATGGCGTCTTCGCGTTCCTCGTCCGTGTAGCAGAAGTAGTGCTCCTTCCTGTTGCGGACCCGGAAGAGCGGCGTCTCGAGTATGTATACGCGCCCGTCGAGGATCAGCTGGCGGAAGAAGCGCATGAAGAACGTCGTAAGGAGCATGCGGATGTGCAGCCCGTCCACGTCGGCGTCCGTCGCAAAGATGATCTTGCCGTAGCGGAGGTGCTCGAGCGTGTCCTCTATGTCGAGCGTCTTGATGAGGTTGAAGAACTCCTCGTTCTTGTAGAGCACGTCCTTCGCAAGCCCGCAAGTGTTGAGGCACTTGCCCCGCAGGAAGAACACCGCCTGGTTCATCGCGTCGCGTGCGCCGCCGAGCGTACCGCCGGCGGACTGCCCCTCGGTGAGGAAGATCATCGTGTCATCGCCCTCGGGGCGGCCCGTCTTCTTGTTCACCTTGTCGAGGCGCAGGTGATTCTTGCAGTCCTTCAGCTGCGGCACGCGCACAGACACGGCCTGCGAGCGCTCACGCGCCTGCTTCTTTATGGTGTTCAGCTGGCTGCGGATCTTCCCGGTCTCCTCTATCTTCGCGATGAGGCGGTCGGTCTCCGCAGGAGAGCGGTGCAGTTCGGCCTCGATGGCCTTCTTCATCTCGGCGACGAGGTCCGCGCGTATGTCGTTCATCACGAACTTGATCTTCGTCTGCCCCTCGAAGACCGGGTTCATGATCCGCACCGACACCGCGCCTATGAGGCCGTCGCGTATGTCGTCGCCATCGAACTTCTTCTTCGCGTCGTAGTCGTTGAGCGCTTTGGTCAGCGCCTCCTTGAACGCCGTCAGGTGTGTGCCGCCGTCGGTCGTGTACTGCCCGTTCACGAACGTGTGGTACTCCTCGCCGAAGCGGTTGGTGTGCGTGAAGATGATCTCCAGAGACTTCGTCTTCACATGAAACGGCTGGTACAGCTTCTCGAACTGCGCCTCGTCGGAGATAAGGTCCGCCAGGCCGCGATCGGAACGTATCTCCTGCCCGTTGAGGCATATCGTAAGTCCGGCGTTCACGTAGCAGTACATCTTCATGCGCCGGAGCACGTGCTCCTCGCGCACCTTGAAGTGCTTCAGCACCTTAACGTCGGGCTTGTAGCGTATGAACGTACCGTCGCGCTCGGCCGTCTTCAGCTTCCCGCGCTTCTTGGACTTGATCCGCCCCTCCTCGAAGTACGCCTCGGAGAACTCTCCCTCGCGGAATGAGCGCACCTCGAAGAACTCAGAGAGCGCGTTCACGGCCTTGGTACCGACGCCGTTCATGCCGGCGGAAAACTGGTAGTTCTCGTTGTCATACTTGCCGCCAGTGTTCATCTGGCTGACGCAGTCCACGACCTTGCCGAGCGGAATGCCGCGCCCGTAGTCGCGCACCGACACCTCGCCAGTGTCGTAGTTCACCGTCACGTCGATCCTCTTGCCGAAGCCCTGCCCGAACTCGTCGACGGCGTTGTCGATGACTTCCTTCATCAAGATATAGATGCAGTCATGGTACATCGCGCCCGTGCCGGGCTCGCCGACATACATTCCGGGACGCATCCTGATGTGCGTCACCGGGTCCAGCGTCTTGATGCTGGTATCTCCGTATTCCTTTGCCATGTTAGTTTTGTAGTATACCAAATTCCGGCGGAGTGCGGGGCACCCGTCGCATTAACTCAAAACTAACACCTGACTTATTACTGACGGACGATGCGCTGGACGCGGTTGCCGAGCGAGCAGATGATGTCATAGGCGTGCGTGCCCTTGACAACCGCCCAATCGTCCGGCGTGATGGATTCGCGGCCGCAACGGCCGAAGCACACGACCTCGTCTCCGGCCTTTACGTCCGGCACGTCCGAGACGTCAACCGTTGTGTAATCCATCGAAATCCGCCCGATGATCCGGCAGCGATGCCCTCCTATCAGCACAAAACCACGGTTGGTAAGCGCAAGCGGCAGCCCGTCAGCATAGCCAGCCGAGATCGTCGCCACCCGCGTCGGCGCGTTCAGGCACCAGGTGCGTCCATAGCCGAGCGTTGTTCCGGCAGGAAGCTTCCGCACTTGCGCGACACGTGTTTTCAGCGAAAGTACCGGCTCGACCTTGAGCGCCCTGCGTCCGTTCGGATCGAAGCTGCCGTGCAGGTTGATGCCGGTGCGCACCACGTTGAACGGCGGACGCGCCGCCTCCGGAAAGTTGTTGATGGCGTCGGACGCAGCCATGTGGACCTTGCGGAAGACTATGCCTCTTGCAGCGGCGTCGGACACCAGCTTCTTAAACCGTGCAATCTGGCGCTTCGTGAACGGGTCCTTCGGGTCATAGGCCATCGGGCAATGGGAGAAGACGCCCTCGCAGTCCAGGCCCGGCAGCGCCAGCACTTCACCCATCACGTCAAGCGCATCGTCCGCAAGGATTCCGAGACGGCCCATACCAGTGTCGATCTTGAAGTGAACCCTCGCGACCTTCCTCGCCCGGACAGCCGCCACGCTGATGAGCTTCGCCGTCGCAACGTCCGTCACCGGAAGGATCACCCCTGCCCGGACCATCGCCGGAATCTCGTCGGGCAAGGCACTCGACAATATCTGAATGTCGGCATCGGACCCGCGCAGGCACTTCTTCAACTCAAGCGCCTCGAACGGCTCGGCCACGCCGAACATCTTGCAGCCGGCCTCGGCGAGCGTCCGAGCGTAGGCGCCTACTCCCAGTCCGTATGCGTTCGCCTTCAAAACGCACAGTACCTTCGCCGGCTTCACGTGCGCGACGATCCGCCGGTAGTTCCGCGTCAGCGCGGCAAGGTCTATCTCAACGCGGACCCGCCGCTTCATTGTGTTGCTCACTTTTTTAATTCCTCCTGTTCCAAGCTTCATTTCAGACTGCCCTTTACGGAAAACGTGCGCCCGCACATGTGGCACGTTACGTCGACCGTCGGCGGCAGCGCGCGCCTTTCCTCTTCCGGCAGCGCCGCCAGCATGGCAACGGCGCGGTCCGGAGAACAGCGGCATGCGAACGAAAGCGGAGTCGTCCGGCGCAGTTCCGCATGCTCCAACCCGAGCTGACGCAGCATGTTCCTCGAGGCGACCGTCAGGCTCTTGAGTTCGGCTATATGACAGCATACTAGCGGGGGCGCCGTGTCCGGCATGTCCTCTATCATGATACCACGGGCCACCGTCACCTCCGCCTCGTCGGTGACCGCAGCTTCGGTGCGCAGACAGGCGCGGCGTTGCAGCGAACCGGCGAGATAACCGTCAAGTGACGCGGCGATGCCTTGCGAGAGGATTCGTCCCGGCACCGACCGCGTCACCTGCACCTGGCGTGCGCCAAGCACCTTGCGGTCGTCGGGCCTGCCAAGTCCATCAAAGTCGTCGAGCGTCTTGCGCTCAGTATATCCGCGCAACGTCCCCGCCGCAGTGCATTCCACGTTGAAGCCTCCAAGCGGTCCCTCGCACTTCATCTGGACAATTACGGTCTCGTCTGGCTCTGATGTCTCCGCACCCAGCAGCGCGGCGGCGGCAAGCGCCTTCGTCAGGTAATAGGCGCTGGTCGGTCCGCAAAGATGTCCGCGCACAAGCGCCTGCGCGGCGGACGTGACGTCGACGATTGTAACGGCGACCTTCCGTTCCGCGTCAAACCATTCTTCTCGGCAGTCTTTCGTGGCTTCTTACCCCGATTCACCTCAGCAGCGCATTGGCTGCAGCCTCTCCGGCGCGTCCGCCCACATTGCCGAGGAACGCACTTCCTGTGGCTCCGATCGCCGTCGCAATCACACCCTTGATACGGGTCCGCCAACTGTTCTGGTCCTGTACGACCGCCTGTTGCTCGACAGCGGCGAGCTTCTGCGCATGCGCCTGGAGCGCTGCGGCCTCGGCAGTGGCGGCCGCCTGACGCCGAGCGTTGTACTCGTCGTCGGCGATGCGCCGCTGATCGGCGACCTGCGCCATTCCGGCCTCGGCATCCTTCAGCGCCTTGTCGCGGCGCATCTTGCGTGACACGCTGAACGTGCCCAGCACGCTTCCGCCGTCGTCCGGCGCCTCCACGAACGCGCCGGGCGCCGCCTCTGCGTCGCGCAGCGAATTGCGCTTTTTTTTCTTCTTTGTCACGGAACTGTTTGCCTTGGGCGCTTTTTCATCGCGAGCAATCCAGGCATTGAGCGGCAGCGTTTCGCCCTTTTCGCGGAGCCTGAGCCACGACTGCACGTCGCCGAGGAACTTCCCGGCATCGGACAGATCCTGCGCAAGATCCGCCTTCGCGACCTCACCGCGCAACGAAGCATAGTCAGCCGGCTTTGAGTTCACCGCGTCGACGAAAGCGGCGAACGCCGGCCGCGCCTCCTCGGCGGACGGAAACGCCTCAACGAGCTTTTTCCTCGCAACGTCCATAAGAAGGTCACGGTGGCGCTCCGCAGCGGCGGCGACTTCCTTCAGTTCCGACATCTTCTGCGCCTCTGCCACAACCTGTCCGCCGAGCTCCATACGCATGAGAGCCCCCATCATGGCTCGATCGCGGTCATTCGACGCGGCGAAGACTGAGGACAGGACGAGCAAGACGGACAGGATACCCATGACACTTTTCATTTTTCATTCCTCCGGCGTTTCCACCACGCGCAGGCTAAGGACGGTCGGCTTGATCTCCACGACCTGGATCTTAAGCCCTTCCGGCGGGTTCAGCACAAGTTCCTCAGCCAGCTCCTCGGCCGGAATCAGAGACTCGACGCGAAACATCGCCACGCCCTGCGCATAGCTTTTCTGGGCAACGCTCTCGACGGCCTTCTTCATGCTCTTGAGCCTGACGCGCGTCTCCTTGAGCTTCCATATCTGGTCCATGCCGCCGACGGTAATCTCTATCGCCGTTTTCTCCTGCGCCTGAGCTGACTCTGCGGAGGAACTGTTCCACCGGGCGACAAGCGCGGGTATGACAGCGTCAAGCGCCTTCTCGCCCGCCGCCCTCAGCACCTTGGAGGAGCCGGTGATGTCGTCCATCGCCACAACCCTCGCAGACTCCGACGACGACGCGATGTTGACGGAGTTGTCGACGCGCACAGCGCGGAATGAGACGGACGCAATGTAGGAATGCAGGTTGGAGTCGCCGATCTTCGCGGCGTTGGGCTTGGCCACCGCCTCGCCTATGAGCATGACGTCTGCGCCGAATTCGCGCCCCATCACGGCGGAGGCGCGGCTGTCGCCCGCGCCCCTGAGCGCCTTCTGTATGCGTTCGAGGTTGGCCTGCACCATGCTCTGGTCTACCGTCTCGACGCCCTTTTCGGCGAGCTTCCTCACCGCCATCGTCTCGATCTCAGAAGTGGAGACGGAGCCAAGAGCCTTCTCATCGACCATCACCAGCACCTTCGGCATCGCCGCGTCGGCGGCGAACGCGGCAACAAATGCCGCAACTGCAACCATCTGAGCCTTCATAGTTCTTCCTTTCGATTGAATGCCATCACTTTTACTTTTAAATTATTCAACCCAGTCACCCCACCTGTCCTCGTGTCCGCAACGCGTACATTTCCAGAAAACGCCGCCCTGATCCGGGTACTGTACCTGGTCAAGTGGGCCTCCGCAGCCTTTGTGCTTAGGGCCATGATACTCCTCGGCCTTCTGCGTGGACGTACTGTCATCCTTTTTATCTCCTCCATGCACGTTCCGCCCGAGGCAGTCATAGCAGACCCAGCCGACCTTGTCCTTGTCCCATTCAAGCGAGTTTTTTCTCTTGCCGCAGAGAATACACTTCTTTGAACCATGCGGATCGCTTGAAGTGGCGGAGTCATTTTTCTTCTTTTTCCCGCTCTTCTTCGAGCTCTTCTTGCTGCCGTTGTTCTTCTTCGAGCCACTCTTCGTAACGTTGCTTCCGCCATGATGGCTGCCTCCGCCGGAATCCGGCCCGAACAGGTCGCTGTCGTCAGGGTCGTCGAAGTCAGTGTCTAGATCGCTGTCGTCGCCGTGCCCGCTATTGCCGTCAGAGCTGCCTGGCTCTCCGGAACTACCGGAATCTCCTGAACTGCCGGATTCGCCGGAGTTGCCCGAGTCTCCAGATTCGCCGGAGTTCCCGGAACCCCCGGAATCGCCGCCGGAGCCGCCTGATTCGCCGCTGTCACCTTCATTCTTTGGTTTGTCTATGTCCTTTAGAAGTTCGTTGGCGACATGCGACCCTGTGGCGTTCCCGAACGACGTGCCCATCGCAGACAGGCCAGCCGATATGCTCTGCTGGACGGCGTCCGAGAGGTGCTTGCCCCAGCTGTTCTCGTCCTGCGCGTTGGCCGTCGTGTTCGCAGAGTCGGTGGATATCTGATTCGCCGTCTCGCCTCCCTGGTTGACAGTATGCTGTGCATTCTGCTGTGCGATGGCATTCCTGAACGCCTGCTCGTATTCCTGTCGGGTGTACTGGTTCAGGTTGTTGTTCTCGAGAAACTTCTGGCCCTGGTCAGTCAGCCAATTCTCCAGGAAGCCCGACAGCGACGGACCTGCCGGGCCGTTGGGGATCTGGCTGCCCTCGCCCGTGGGATCGCCGGAAACAGGCTCGTTCCGGCCAAGGTCGCTGTCCTTGCCGGTACCGGACGTCTCGCCGTCGCTGTCCGTATCGTCATCGCCCGACGAAGGATCGCTGGGGGCAGAACCCTTGCCTTCTTTGTCCTTGTCCTTGGGCTTGGGCTTCCGCTGCGTGCCTGCGTTGGTCTTCTGGCTGTCGCTGGTGCTGCCGTTCGATATCTTCTCGCCTGTGTCCTTGTCCACAAGGCGGCCCGCGTTCTTCAGCTTGTTCTTCAGGTCCGAGATCGCATTGGAGGCTTTGCCCGGGTTGTTAGCCTTGTCGGACAGATACTGCTTTGCGGCGGCCTCCGCCTCGTCCTTCGTCGCGCCCTGCTTGGTGAGAGAATCTACAATGTGGTCGTGGATCGTCGAGTTGGTGTCCTTTCCGAACCAGCTCTTGACCTCTTCGGCCGCATCGTTGAAGTTGTCCTTCACCGTGTTCCACGCGACCTCAGCGCCGGCTGCGATATTGTCGCCGCCTACGTTCTCCCCAACCACCTTGGCCGTCTCCTCTGCGACCCCTTTCTCCGTCATGCCCACGGCAATCTCGCCGGCATTGATAACGCCCTTGCCGACCTTGACAACGCCCTCGCCGATGCCTACGGCGGCGTCCTTGATGGTTTCGCAGGTGGCAGACGCCGTGTCCTTGCCCAACTCTCCCCATGTCCGCCCCACGTGGTCGCCGTCGGGGATGTCCTTTCCGTTCTTGCTGTAGGCGTCCTTCACCTTGGATATCGAATTCTTGTCTCCGTTGACGTAGCCGGAGGCGGCGGCGCTCGCGTCCGCGTCGCTGTAGCCGTCCCTGCGGAGCTGCTGGTAGATGAGCTGCTCGGTGATCTGCTTGTTCGCCGCGTTCTTCTCGTTCAGGTATCCTACGCCCTCCTTGCCGGCCTGATAGACGTTCTTTCCCGCACTTACCGCGCCAAGCGTGAGGTCGTCGGCGACGTTCACGGCCAGGTCGTTCATGGCCTTCTTGGTTCCGTCGTAGTCGCCCTTCGCGGCCGAGTCCGCCATGTCGATGCCGATGGCGCCGTAGTTGATGACGTTCGCAAGCTTGCCGGCGTCCTCCAGGTTCTTGGACGTCTTCGTCTGCGTCTTCTTGCCGACATCGGTCTTCTTGTAGCTGTCCAGATCCGCCTGTTTGGTTTCGACGACCTTCGTCTTCTCCTTGAACTTTACCTCGGCGTCGGTCCTGGTCTTCGTGGCCTTGTTTGCTGCGGACGTCTTCTGAGAGATTATATCGTCCTGCGCGGTCGACTTCGCCTTCCAGTCGTTCGCCTCGACCTGCTTGGCCTTCTGCAGAGACTCCGTCTCGGCGGCGCGCTGGTTCATGGTGTTGGCGTTCTTCTGGAACTTGTTGGCCATCGCGTCGTTGCCCTGAGCCCTGTACGTGTCCGCCTGCCGCTGGAATTCGTTCGCCGAGTTGCGCTGGTTCTGCGCCTTCTGTCCGAGGCTGTTCGCCTCCTTCTGGGACACGCTGGCGTTGGCATCGTACGTCCGCTTGGTCGCCTTCGCGTCCTTGAGTTCGGCGTTGGCGCGCGTCTCCGTGGTCTTCGCCTTGTTGAGGTCGCCGTGCGCCTCCTTCTGGGCCACCTTCGCCTCGTCGACGTCGAACTGGCGCTTGACGGTCTCACGCATGTTGTCGTTCTGCGCCTTGTCGGTGGCCGTGATGCCCTGCTTCGCCTCCTTGTCGGTCGGCTTATACTTCGAGTTGGCCTCGATGGCCTTGCTGTCGGAAGCTTTCTGGTCGATGATCTTCTGGGCGGTCTGGTTGACGCCATCGATGAGCTTGCTGGTGCTGTTCACGGCATTTCCGCCGCTCTCGTCCTCCTCCCCGAACGCGGTCGCCGTCACAATGAGGACGGCGCAGGCGGCCGCAAGGCGCATCATGGGGAAGCCGGCCCTCATTGCCCCACCGTCACCTTCTCGGACTTCCCGGATTCAAGGCCGCATTCGTCTACCGCCGTCACAACGTAGTCCGCCGTCTCGCCGGTTGGCGGCGCTTCCACCGTTGCCTCTGGCGCCTGCACGGTCTTGACGAGCTCGTCGCCCATGAGCTTGCTACGGTAGACCTTGAACGCCGCCATCCCCTCGCGCGGCGGCGTGAACGTCAGCTTATACCCACCGCCGTCGCGCGCCGCCTTCACGTCGCGCGGCGAATCCGGAAGCGGACGCGACGAGCCCTCGACGATTTCCGACCATTCGCTCTCATGGGTGTTCGCGTCGACCGCCTTTACGCGGTACCTGCGCACCTCTCCGTTGCCGAGCCCCTCCTCAAACGCCTCGCACACGTCCTTCTTCACCTTCGCGAGCGACCGCCACATGAGCCCACCCATCGACTGCATCTCCACCCAGTACTCCACGATGTCGGGCTCGGGGTTCCTGCTCCACGAAACCTTGATCTTGCCGGCAACGTCCTTCGTCGCCGCCACGCCTGACGGCGTCTTGGGCGCCGGCTTTGTGACGGCACGTGCCGGTTCCGACGGAGCCGACTTCGCGTTAGCCGTGTTAAACGCCGTCACCCTATAGAGGTAGGCAGTGCCGTCCTTCAGCTTGCCTGTGATCGCATCCTCGGAAGCGCCATCTCTGTCGTAGAACGAAACAGTCTCGCGGCTCTTGATCTTAGCAATTTTGCTCCATGCGCCGTCGCCGTCATCGAAGCGCTCCACCACGTAACCGACAACCTTATCGTCTGGCGACATGGTCCACTTGACCTTCACGCTACGCGGCAAACCGCTCTCCGCCACGATGCCCTGCGGCGCGGGCGGCACGGGGCGCGTGCGTACTGTTGCTGGCTTCGTCCACTCTCCGTAGGAGCCCATGTCGTTGAACGCCCGTATGCGGTAGCGGTAGGCATGGTCGTCTTCGAGGTCGCCGGGGTCACTGTCTCCATCGAGGAAGGTCTCAACGTCGGACTTGAACTCCTTGAGCCGCGAGAACTCGCCTGTCTCGGAATCCGCACGCTCTAGTTCGTAGCCGACAACATCCTTCTCCTGACTGACTTTCCACGAAAGTGGCACGCAACGTACCTGCCCTGCGGCGGCTACAAATCCAGCCACCACGGCCGGAGGCGGGAGCGTCTTGACCTTGGCCTCCTTCGAGTGGCTGCCGACGGCTCCGACGCGGTTCACCGCTATCACGCGGTAGAGGTACTCGGTCGAGTCGGCGAGGTCACAGCCCTTCACTCCTCCGTCCTTGAAACTCGTTGTCGCGGAAGTTCCGATCTGTTTCCAGCTCTTCGCCCCCGCGACAGTCCTTTCGATCCTGTAGCTCACCACCCCGTCCGATCGCGGTGGCGCCCACGAGACGCTTACGCATCGCGACGACGGCGCGGTCGCCGACACCTTGAGTGGAGGGTCGGGCGGAGGTGCCGTCATCGTCTCGACAGCCTGCGAGGGGTCGCTAAGCGTGCCGGTCTTACCGATGCCGGAAAGACGATAGTAGTAGACGGTGGCATCTTTAATTGTCTCGCCGGAGTCTACGAACCGCCCAGCCGCGGCGTCCACCTCCGCGATTGGCATAAACGGGCCGGACTGCGACTCGGCGCGCTCGACGCGGTACCTAGCCGGATGGGGCGGCTTGGCCCACTGAACCACAGCCTCCCTGAGGCCCATCTCCGAGACGTTCACGCCGGCGGGTGCGGGTGGCGGCAGCGTGCCGCACTGCCCTGTCATGTTCTGGTAGAGGCCTGCGACAAGTTCATGCACGACGTCACGGGCATGCGTAGCGAGAGGTATGTCGTCGTCGGATGCCATCTTAGCCAGGTCCGCCGACCAGATGATGTTGCCGCTTGCGCAGTTTATGAGACGGATAGAAAGGCCGACCACCGCATACGTGTCGCCCCCCTTGGCCTGCGTTCCGTATTCGTCCACCGTGCCGATGACCACCGCCTCTGCGCCGAGCATCTTCGCGGCCTCCACGGCCTTGGCCTCGGAAAGGCCCGCCATCGCCAGCTCCGCCTCGCCCAGCACCTTCGACATCTGGCCACGCTCGACAAGCTGATACTTCTGGGTGCGCAAGAGCTCCGTCACAACCATATCGGACACAGACGAGCCTATGAGCTCTGTCGACGCCTTAAACGGCATCACCGCTATCTTCAGGATTCCGGCTTGGCTCTGCCGCGCGTAGACATTGGCTTTCGAGTCCACGTTCGCAAAGTACGGGTCGCCGATTCTCCCCGACGACGCACAGCCAAGCATAAGCGCGGCCACCGCTGCCGCCAAAGCCGGTATCATTGCTTTAGGACTCATCTGAAAGTTCTCCTTCTGCCATTGAAACTCATATATCTTACCATTTTTGCCCCCCGCTGTCTATGCCTAAGGGCACATTGACAACATTTTGGCTTTCGCGAAATGATTCCCTGGCGGAAAGCTCTTTCCATTGCCGTACCGCCGTGCATTCTCGCGTGTTACATTGCCACGCCCAACTGGACAACTGCCTTCCAGGACCTTGTCCGCCGCGGAACGCATCGGCACCAAGTCGCAGCGAAGGAACTCGAGAAGATTCTTCCGAAAGACGCCATAGTCATCGGCGAACGGTCGAATCAGATGCTCATGTCCCTGCCAATACGAACTGCCTCCACGTTTGCTGCAAACAGCAATCCGATTCCGGTCATCGAATCAATCCTTAAGTCAGAGCCAAACGCAAAACTGTACGCTCTCGCCGATTCACGGCATACCGATGTCCTTAAGCACTGCCGCAAAGCCGCAGACAAATATCGACTCTGTCCCATAACGACATTCAAGATGCCGTCGTTCAGCAACGGCATGCCGTCAGACGTCTATCTTGCCGCCATAGAGGTCTTGGACAAGCAGGCAAAATAAGCGCAAGACAGCTGACGTCAACCGCCCTACCGGAACTTTTACTTGTCCGCCAGCGAACGGCCGACGGAGAATGCCTTGGCGACGATTTCTCCCATCTGGCGATAGACATGCGCACAAGTGTCGAAGCAAATCGGCTTCATCTTGTCGGCATCGGGTTTGCCGTCCGTCAGCGCCTCCTCGTCGACCGCGCAGTTGACGATCTTGCCGACGACATTGCAGTTCTCCTCGTTCATCGAGATGAGCTCGCATTCGAGAACAAGAGGCAGCTCGTTGACGACAGGCGCATCGACGAATTCGCTCTTCGTGACAGTGAAGCCGCTGCGCGCCACCTTGTCCGGCGTCTTGTTGCCGCTGACGAGCCCCAAATAGTCGCAAGCCGTCACCGCAGACGCCGTGCCGAAGGCGACCGTGAACGCCTTTCGCGCGGCGATGTTCGCCCATGTCTTGTGCGACGTGTCGATGCAAATCGTGATCTCGTCCTCCAGCGTGATCCCGCCCCACGCAGCGTTCATCACATCCGGCGTCCCGTCCTCGCCGTACGAGCCGATCATCAAGACCGGCATCGGAAACATCCAGTTCTTCTTACCGAGGTTCTTTTTCATTGTGCATTCCTTTCTTGACGGACATTATACCATGAACCTTGCGCCATGAATCATGTCGGCAGGATCTCCCTGACGTCTTGCAAACCGTAAACCGCCATTTGCGGGCCTGGTCGCGCGCCGAGGCATAGCCGATGCCGATGCGCGGGGCGGACGCGAACTTCGGCTTTGAGCCGTCCGTCTCGATCCAGAGCCGGTCGGACACAACAAGGTTCTCGCGGTTGAGCAAGCGCGATATCTGAAGAGCCTTCGTCAGACGTCCCGGCCCTTCCGCGCCTTCGACGCCGCGAATCAGCACAGCCTCGGGACGCTCCGCCGGGCCGGTCACGACGTTCAGCATCTCGTGCATTCCGTAGCAGAGATAGATGTAGGCAAAACCGCCTGGCGCATACATGACGTCCGTCCGCTGCGTCCGGCCATTGTGCGCATGGCAGGCGGTGTCCTCCTCGCCGCGATATGCTTCGGTCTCCGTGATCCGCGCGCGCAGCACCGTTCCGTCGCCAAGGCGGCGGCACAGCGTCGCGCCCAAAAGCGATTTGGCCACCGTCACGACATCACGCCGATAGTCATCTTCAGTCAGCCGACGCAAAACCTTCTCTGCCTCCAATCCAATCATCGCCTTTGCTGGTCCGCGCCTTCCCGACGTATGTAATCGACACATTCGCCGGCGGAGGCAAACACTCGCGTCCCGGACGGAGCGAAAGCCGCCGCGTTGCCCCACGCGAGGACCTTGCCGCCTGCCGAGACGAACTGCTCGACCAGCTCCCGCGTCTGGCCGGAGAGCTTCGACTTGTAGAACTTCTCATAGCCGGCCGGCAGCACGAGACAGTCAACGCGGTCAAGCTGGCTCGTGAGTATCTCGTCGGGCGTCATCGGGAAGAAATCCACGCCTTCGCAAGCGGCGATGTCAAGGATGGCACGCGCGGTCTCGACTCCGCTCATCGCGGACGTGAACGCTCCGACGACAAGCGAGCGCGGACGGCGGACACGCACCACCGGGAAAGTCACTTCACGGCCGAGCACGAAGCGGAACGCGCCCTTGACGAGAGCTAGCGAAAAGGCATTGGACTCGGGGTGACACGCAATCGCGAAAAGCCGTCCCTTGCCATAAGTTCCCCCGACAAGGGCGACATGGCCGAACATCTTGAGGCTTGACTTCGGACAGTCGAAATCGCTTGCATATGTGGCCCAGGCTTCGACATTCGCGTCGGGCACGGAGTTGGTGGACGGCACAAGAGCCGGGCCGCCGTGGTAGCTGACGAGGTACTCGCCCGCATCCATGCCCATCGCAGCAGCGCCCTTCTCGTTCAGCTCGATCGGCATCATGAATCCGCCCTTGCTTCCGATGCGCCTGTATGGTATGAGACCTATGCCACGGTCGGGATCGTCCTTCTCTTCAAGGGCAAGGCAACAGCCGGCGCACGCCCCGATGTAACCGCCGCCCTTGCGGACGAAATCGCGTATCCGCGCCGCGCCTTCAGGTCCGAGATCCTTTTTCTCGACGACGGACGCGCCGCCCGGAATGATAAGCAGGTCCGCACCGTCCAAAGCACCCGCCCGTATCATGTCGGCATCGACAAGGACGAGTTCAAGTTCCGGAGACGATTCGACAAGCCGAAGCCATGAGACGAGTCCTCTCCCACGCGGACCGGCGCCAGTAAACACGGCGGTTTTTACCGGGGCCGCCGACACGCCGAAAAGCACCGCAGCCGCCGTAAACGCAAAGCACAATCTCAAACTTCCAATATGTCTCATCTCAATTCTCCTTTTCTGTTTTTTCCATCCCCAGGGCCAACCACACACATAATTATATCAAAAACCATCGAGACGACACGTCCCCTTTATTCAGGCTGGAATTGGCTTGGAAACAACTATTCCTTCTGCCGCACCCAGATGAGCTTGGAAGTGGCGTAGCCGCGGCGGTAGGCTTCGGCTAGCACGAACACCAGCTGAAGAACAACGGCTGGCAATCCACGCCATGATGAGATTAACGACTTTTGCCTGCTGCCTCTCGGAAAGCGAAACGCCAAGCGGCACCTTCCACCATTTGTTGAGGCACCCTCGGCAGCAAGTCGCCGTAGCGTGCTGGGCGACAAACACCGGATGCCCTTTCATGGGCGTTTGCCGCCCGTCATTCTGCGGATTGGCTGGCGCAAGACGAAGGCGCACGAAATCCTCTGCATGTCGGCGGACCGTCTCAATCCCCTTCTCGGCGACATACCGCTGCAATTCCGCCGTCAGGCGAAACCGACGCCTGAACGCAGACCCGTCAAGCCTTGCAAACGCCTCTTCGTATGTCATGTCAAAAGCACGAAACGACTATCTTCCTGATGCTCGCGCCCATGTCCCTACCTAGATTTTTCGTCAAATCCGGAAAGTATCAGTTCCGCAAGCCGTTTCATGCCAAGGTCTCCGGGGTGCCTCGCCACGCCATTGTGCGAGAAAAGCCCGAGCGCCATGTTCTCGTCTTTGTCGCCAAGCCCCCCGGCATCTACATAGACAGCGCCCACCTCCGCAGCCGCCCTGGACGTGCAGTCCGCCTTTGTGTCGTTGCGCCAGAACGGGGAACGCATCACCACCGTCGGACGCTTCGCGCTCTCCACGAGGGGCTTTGCGAGGCGCACGAGGAACTGCGTGTAGCCGGGCGCCTCGGCCGCCCCAATAGACGGCACGTTCTCGCCTATGGCGATCACCACGTAGTCGGGCGCATACGCCACGTCATCGGCAAGCGCCGCGAAGTCCGTGAGGTTGGTGTTGAAGTTCCGCTCCAGCACGGCGAGGTTGCGGATCCGGAAGTCGGCGCGTTCGCCGCGCCGCGCCTCAAGTCCGGCGACCACCAAGTGGGCGAAGTCCTTCTCCTGTGCGCTAGCCGCCATGCCCCACTCGTTGTTCCACCCGATCTTGGGCGCACAGCCGTGAAGCGCGATGGAGTTTCCGTAGATCAGCACCCTGAACGCCCCGCCGCACTTGCGCTCGCGGCCTCCGAGACCGCCGCCGGGGTTCATCATCTCCGCGCCCATGCGCTTCGCATCGCTCACGAGGAACTGCGGCGGCACCGCATGGTCGCCGACGTTCAGCACTACGCCGTCCGCACCGGAGACAGGCTTGCCGTCCACCGTCAGATCCTCGAACGTCACGTTCTCCGGACGGTGCGCCGCGTCTATCGCTCGCGTCTGCACCAGCTGCTTGCGCCCGTCCGTCGTGACGCTGACGTTTCGCACGGTCACGCCGCCGATGAACCCGCCGCCGTTCCACTTGCCTCCGTTCTCCTTGCTGTATTCGTGGTGGAAGTTGACCGACGCCAGGAACAGCCGCGGAGGATCGTCAAGACCCTTCGTCGCATCAAACGGCGAATCGTCCGCATTCTGCAGCTGGGTGGCCGGCATCGGATCGTCGCGCTCGATGCGAATGCTGTCGAACAGGACGTCCGACACGCGCCCGTAATCGACGTTCGTTACGTCGATAGCCCAGCCTACGGCATGAATGCAGTCGCAGTCGCGGAACACGAGTCTCCGCAGATGCTCGGCGCGGCACTCGACGCCCACCTCGAACGCCTTCCCCCAGTCGTTCCACGCCACGCACCGCTCGAACGTGCAGTCCTCGCAGTTGCCGTAGCCTTCATGCGCCTTGAAACAGAACGTGTCGTCGAACGTGCGCGCGAAGCAGTCCGACACCCTGGCGCGGCGGCAGTTGTGCAGGTCAATGCCGTCAGTGTTGAACCGCCACTGCCCGATGATCTTCACTCCGCTTATGGCGACATCCTCGCATCCCCACATCGCTATGTTGTAGAGGAGCGAATCGCGTATGACGACACCGTCAATCTTCACGTTCCGGCAGTTCCTGAACTCGAGGGTGTGCCAGCGCTTCGCATTCTTCACCGCCTCATGACCGTCCCCGCTCGCGGCAAAGAGGATCTTCTCCTTCACCCTGCTCATGTCGATGATGCCGCGCCCGAGAATGGCGATGTCCCTGGCGTCGGAGGCGTGGAATCCCCCGTAGACGACCGCACCGGGGTCGAGATACACCGTGTCGCCGCTCTTGAGCTCCCTGATGCCGATGTCGTGGGAACCCGGCCCGAACACGATGGCGTTCGACGGCGGCGCTTGCTCCGCGGCCGCGTCCGCGAACACATGGAGGTTGTTGTGGTAGCCGTCGAACTCCACAGAGTAGCCGCCAGGCCGGGTAATGTCGAACGTGACCGTGCGCCCCTTCCGGCAGAAGGCGACGTTGCGCGAAAGCGGACGTATCTTGACCTCCTTGAAGTCATGCGCCGCAGTCACCGAGATCGTCGCATTGCCGGCGAACGCGAAGCGCACCATGCCGCACAGTTCCGTCTGTTCGATCTGGCGCTGGTGCCCGGGCCACCGCCTGTTGAACGGCATCGCCGAGCAGCGGACCTCGGAGACGGGCGCCTTCTCGCCGTCGACCTCGACCGCATAGCCCGGATACGTCCGTTCGCCGTCCGGCACCGGATACACCTGCGCCGCCAAGCCGGACAATGCCGCAAGCGACGTAAACACGACAAACGCCGCAACCGCGGCACCCCCCCCGATGAACCTGCGTCTATCTATCTTCATGCCCAATATTCTACCACAAACCAAAACCGCATTCCAGCGGAAGCGGAACACCGCACTCCGCACCAGTGCATCGGTCAATCATGGCTCACGACTGGAACTTGCCAATAAGCGGTTTCCCGGCGAGACCGAAGCAGTCGCGCGGCGTGACCGTAAAGCGGATCGGCTTGTCGGGCGGGAGTTCCGCGGCAGAGAAAAGGCATTCGCCCGGAATGTCGGCGTACTCTTCGGGATAGGCAAATCCCGCCGCGATGAGCTTGCGCACGACTGGCGACGCCATGCCATCCGCAATCGCTTCCACCGTATAGTCGAACACGCGACTCCCCTTCACGGTCCTTGCGCGAGGGAAGGTCACGTAAATGCACGGCTCGCCCTTGTGTGCCGCGCTTTCCAACGCATGACCCTGTGGACAGAACCTCGCCGAAATCTTCGCGTCTGCCGCAAATTGCGGAACAGCCCCCTGCGCCTTGCGTTGCGCCGTCCGTTTCGTAAAGTCGAACGGACCGTCCTTCCGAGCCGGAATCGGCACGACCCACGCCGGACCTATCGGGCTGCCGAACGCGACAGACCGGCGATGCACGACCAGGTGTCCGTCGAACACCTCCACCAGCTCGCATCCGCCGCCCTTCGCATCGCCTCCCCATGAGTTAGGGTCTGCCAGCGACGTCATCAGCCGTGTCCTGTAACTCGGGTGCCAGCTGGCGGTGACATTGTCGTAGTTGAAGCCGCCTGCGCCCTCGTGCATGCACCCAGCGCCGATGGACGTGAACGCGCCCTGCCATACGGTGCGTTCGTCAGAAATCGCGCAGTGGGAGTGTCCCGTAATCGCAACCGCGTTAGGGAACGGCGACAACGCCCGCACGGACTCGCCTCGGTCGTCGCCCATGGAGTACGCACCGTGACACGTCCCCTTCGGGTGCTCGTGCTGACAGTAGAAGAACGGCTTGGACGGATCGAACGTCGCGGCGTTCTCCTTCATATACGCTTCAATCGGCGGCTTGAGGCTCGACCACTGCGAGCCGATGAAGGTGTAGCCCTTCACCTCGCGACGCCAGATCAGCTCCCACGGCTGGCCGAAGAGCCGCTGCCATGTCCTCTCAGGATTGTCCTTGTAGCAGAAACGCTGAGCGAGCATCTGCCCTTCCGAAAAGTTCTTCCAGCGCCCGCCCCATGCATCGACATCGTGGTTGCCAGTCGAGATCATCAGCTCAACCTTGCGTCCGTCGGCGGCGCGTCCGTCCGGGAACGCCCTGTGCCATGCGGCGGCGAATTTCTCAATGTCGCTGATCAACCCCGAATGCGCGATGTCGCCTGGGCACAGCACCGCATCTACATTCTTCTCCGCGAACCATCGCAGCACCTTCTCGAGCTGCTCCTCCGCATCCGGCTTGCCGCCGATATGTATGTCACTCACCACGCCAAACGTCAGGCGTGGCGTCGCAGCCGCAAATGCTCCGGACGGCAAAATTGCCGCGCCGCCCACCGCCAGCGCCCCGCCGACGAATCCTCGCCGTGAAATCATAGCCATAGTCAGGCAAATGCGGATGATGCGCACAAAAGCGCACATAACACGAGAACAGACCTTGTCTTCTTTTGCATAACAATTCCTTGTAATTTGCTCTAGCGGCGCAAATTATATCATTTGACCCCACCGGCCTCTTCCAACACCTTCACCAATCGATTATAATCAGCTTTGGAAAGGGCGAATCTCCCACTCGGGGCTTTACTGGCATCAAGTCGTACCGCCCAAGGGTTTTCTAGGTCAGCACGCACCTTGCCATCAGGATGCTCAACGAAATTCAATCCTATATAGACAATGTCCTCAAGAGAGAACAGCGTCCCATCTTCGCACTTAAAGAACTTCATTCCTTACCTCACTTCCTTTCCACAGCCAAGGCATGTGGAATATAGTATAGCATTCCCCGTTTCCGGCGGCAAGGCGAACCACCGCGAGCTTTGTTCCAATATGACCGCTTCATGATCTTTGAACCTTACTGGACAGACGGGCGGTCCCACGGACGCAGCTCAACCGGCAGCCATACGCGATATGACGACTCGTCCGTCCAAGTGTTGCCGGCGGACGCGAAGTCGCAGAAGCGCACGACCTGCGGGTGAACGTTGTCCGGGCTTTCCGAATGCGCGCCCATCGGCAAGAATGCGGCGAACGCCATCCATATGTCGCCATCGCCAGTCGGAACCGGACGCATCTCAACGCCCTTCTCGAAATCAATCGCCCGCATCCTTTCCACGAGGTTGCCGTCGCGGAAACGCGCGTCGCGTGCCAGCACGACCGGTCCGCGCGTGAAGGCAACATGGTTGTTGAGCAGATGCACTTTGCAAGGCATGTCAAACGTGACCTCCACCTTGTCGCCCGGCAGCCAGCGACGCCTCAGTTTGCAGTACGTTCCTGCGGTTACGCCCTTGACAGCCTCTCCATTCACCTTCACATCGGTTTTCTCCGACCATGACGGGATACGAAGCCTGAGCGCGAAGTCGAGAGGCTTCTCAGTGCGGTTGACGATGCGCACCCAGTTCTCCTTCGGATAAAGCGTGAATGTCTCGAACGACGCCTTCTCCTTAAGCGCCGGAAGCTCCACGGACGCGGTGGACGTCTCGTAGAGGTTGATGGAGGCCACATCGCCTTCGGCCGTCATAAGCGCGCGCATGAACGCGACGAAGCCGCGCGGCCCGTTCGCGTTGCAGCAGTTCTCCTCCATGAAGCAGTTGTTCAGGCCTGCCGAGCGGGCGCCCTCCAGTCCCGTGTACTGCGCGAACACCGAGCCGTCACGGCTGAGGGTGGCAAGATAGATGTTGTAGAACGTGCGCTCCAACTCATCCGCCCAGGACGGATCGCCGGTCACGGCAAGCAGGCTTTCGCAGAGACGCAGCCAGGTTGTGACAACGCAGGTCTCGTTCATCCGGTAATAGGGGTGGGTCTGCTTGTCCTTGCCGTGATACCACAATTCCTGGCTCGCCGCCCCGCCCACGACGTTAAGCTCCGTAGCGATTACGTTCTTTGCGGTCGCGACAACGGCATCAAGGCATCGCTTGTCGCCGGTGGCGAGATGATACTCAAGAAGCCCCTGATAGCACGAAAGCATCTCATATGCCTTCTTGCTGCAGGCGAACTTCTCCAACTCGTCCTTGCCAGGCGTGCGGTCCGCCACGTCAACGCCGGCAAGCGCCTTTGTGACAAGTCCGCCGCCGCCTTCTTCCGCGTCCATGCGCGAAACGATGTATGTGGCGAATTTCAGGTATTCTTTCTTGCCGGTGCGACGGTAGAGGCGCACGACCGGCTCAAGTATCGAGAGGCTTGCAAGCCCATGATAGCGGCCCGTCTTTCCGATGTCCTTCTTGTCTGACTTGTCCGCCGTAGCCTCCGCCTCCGCGCTTTGTGCCTTGGCGGACAGATTGGCGAAGGAGGGCCCGACTTGCGTCATGAGCCAGTCGAGATGGCGGCATGCGGCATCAAGGCATCGCTTGTCGCCAAGACACTCGTCAGCATAGAGCAGCCCGAGAAGCGTGTACTTCTGGCACCACACGTCCCAGCCGCCGTAGGACGTCCTGCTGGCGACGCCGCAGCGGGCGGCGGGCGCGTAGTTGCCGAGATAACCGCAGGGCTCCTGGCACGGCAGCAGGTTCTCGACCGAAGCGGTGATGTTGGCGCGGAGCGTGTCGCTGCCCGTGTATGACAGGAACGGCGCCGCGCTGTGCATCCACTTGCCCCAGAACTCGCACTGCCAGTAGTGCTCTTCCGTCCTGTCCTTGTATGGATCGGTCAGATAGACGGCATCATGCTTCAGCAGGTGGTTGCAAAAACAGCTGTCGATCCTCCGCCCCACGTAACCGCGCACCCTAACCTCGCCGGGCCGCGCATCCTGTGCCGGACGGACATGGCTGGCGAGCCGAACCTCCGCCGTTGCAGATTCGTCGATTTCCGCCGGAAGCGGATCAGCAAACGGCCTAAGCCTCTGATAGGGCTTTTCGCATCCATGTCCGAAAGCAACATGCAGTATGGTGTCCTGCGGAGATGCTGTGAATTCGCAAACAGATGACTCGATGGTTGACTCGGCGCAGATCGACCAGGTCTCGCGCTCGTGCTTCCCGTCCTTTAGCGGCGCGTTGTGCGCGGAAAGGAGAGCCTCCATGTCCGTCACGGAAAAACGCGTCTTAGTCGGCTTCACAGAGAACGGGAACCTCTTGCCCTCCGGCCACTCCCGCCCCGTAAGCAGGCGAATGGCCTGTCGGAAGCGCCCAGTGTTGTTCGGATGCTCGAACGCGTGGTCAGGGCCATAGTTGTACGATCCCTGATACGCCTTCGCAAAGTTGAACTTGCCCGTGCCGTCCCAGAACCCCTTCGCTAGCGCATTCCCGACGAGATTGGACGAAACGACCACGTCACCGGGCGAGTAAGCGTCAAGTTCGTATACGGTAAAGAGATTGGGCATGATCGTGATCTCGTCGTCAGGGCACCGCACCGCCACGTAATTCCGCCCATGCACCACCTGCACCAGCCATGCCTCGTCCCGGTCCGCCACGGTGTAGATCCTGGCGGACGGCGCATAGCCGTACTTCTCGACCAGTTCGCCGATTATGCGAACGCCGTCGCGGGCGCTCGTCGCACGCTCTCCAACGGCGCGCCGCAGGTTGAACTGCACTCCGCCTTCGGTGAGCAGGGTCGGATCGTCCTTCCGTTCGGTGGACCTGCCGCCAGAATCGCTCACAACCAACACTCCCTTCTCATTGAGGAAGACATCAGCGTTCTTGTCGCCCTGCGGAAACTTGACTTCGCTCCAGTAGCACGCAAGCGTATGCGCCGCCTGCGGAACAGTCGCGCAACAGCCTCGCGTGGCCGGGAGGACGCTTCCCGCCGGCCAGTCACGGGCCGGGACAATTCCGTGATGGACAACAAGCGGAGGAAAGTCGTCTTCATTGTGTCCTACGATGACACGCCCGGTGGCCGAGACCTTTTTGCCTGCGACAAATGTCATGCAGGCAGAAGCTGCAAAAACCTGGACAAAGGCCAGGGCGCAGGAAAGAACAATTTTAGTCATTTTACACTCCATTTAGTTTGCTTGTCTTACCAATTCGAAAGTTCTGCACATCCAGCTGGCGGGCTTCGCTTCAGGCTTGGACCCCCTGCTCTCTTTTGTTCACCGCGACATTTTTCCATAAAACGCCGATGTCTTCGCATTTGCCAGCAACACCTGCGTAAACAAGCAGCCAATATTCGCCGACAACGGAAGGGACTGTAAACCGCCATACGATCTTTCCACTGCGTGAATTCTCAATGGCAAACTTCTTGCGAAGGCAGAATTTCTTTGACTGTGCTTCATACAGCAGCGCTTCCACAGCATCCGTCTTGCCAGCCTCGACAATTGCCTCGTCGGCTGTAAATTCATAATCAGCACCAGGCAGGAGTTTCACGGCCGCCTTATCCCAATTGTATCTGTCTTGCGCAGCGAAGAGCCTTATGTCACTCTCGGAAATATCCTCCCAAATCGCCTTTACTACGGAATACTTGGAAATCTGGATGTTTTTGCTGTCATCAAGATTTGATATGCCGACGGCGACTGATGTCGCCCCTTCTGGGACGCGAAACTCATGCAAGAATGTTCTATGCACTGAATCGACATCGATAAAGAGATGTTGCCCATACGCATCCGAACAATTCGGGTTTTTAATGGCTATAGGGTTGTTGCCCTTGTCTGTAAAATTGATCTGTACCAGAATGATGTCCTTTTGGCGTTCATTACAGCCGTCGCACCATGCCTCGCCCGACACTACAACTTTATGCCATCTTGCCACGCTCAGATGATACACGACAGGCATTGACAGTGGCGGCAAGACAAATTTCCCGTCCCCGTAAATGTAGCGATCAAGCGCCGATTTGTTTGCATCCGAAGCCATTCGGCTATATTCCACATTGTCAATGACCTTAAGGATGCCAGCCATCGCCTGCCACGGCTTTTGGGGGAGGAATCCCTTTTTGCTCATTCCTGAGATCGCCCAATCGTAGGCGCCTTCGGAAAAGTTCTGCACAATCAACTTCTTTGTTGCATCAGAACGAATCAGATTTCTGAAGTAACAGTCGGCGTCGTCTATGGAAACATGGCGCTGGCAATCCTCTTGTGGAGTGTGCGGGGGGACGTCAAACGGCATAACGAAACTTTGTGCATGGGCTTTCCTAGCAAAATTGGCATTGACCACTTTTGCTCTCTCAACAGTTTCTGCGGCAATGGTCCTGCCCCCCTCTATAGGGAATTCCAGCAGCTCCGATCGATAGCGTTCAAACATAAGTGCTATCAAGGCGTTGTCGTCAGTTCCGTCAACAAACCGTTTCTTCAGGCGATGCAGTTCACTGTCGAGCAATGGCGCAAGCCAATAAATCCCAGCCGCCATGCCGCCGAGCATAAGCCGACCGAAATGATTTCGACACCGCGTTTCTCGGTACAGGCAATGGCCGACCATACGGGAATCGGCGGGCAGTGAGTACTTGCCGCTGACGCCCTCGATCGCCCTTTGAATCACGCTCCAGATTGCCTGCGAAACCCATTGAGTGTGTCTTTTACCGAATGCCATGGAACGACGTCGCATCCAACACAAAAACTCTTCAGCGTTCATAGGCCAAAGCGATCTTAACAATTCGCCTGCCGCACCTGACATTCTGAACGACACCCCGTCCATGCGTTCCACCCATAGCAGAATGTCCTGATGGAATGTCATTTTTGAATCATACATCAAATTAAGGATCTGGTCTATCGTGAAATCAGTTGCCTTGCATTCATGGTAGGATCTCTTTTTCAAGTCAAAGCCGAAATGCCCGGCAATCTTCTGTGCAATGGCATAATCCTGTTGGTGTACGTCGTTTTCGGAAACCATAGTAAAGACCTGAGCCGCATTCAAGTCGCACCTTGAGGCCAAAGCCAGCATGAATGTCAATCTGGTGTCTAATCCGCCTGAAAGATCGACAGCCAACCGATTGGTCTTTCCGGCGCGACGTACAATGCCTGACCAACGGTCGAACCAACGGTCAAGTATTTCGCAGCCCTCCCTGGATTCGAGCGAAATGACATTCAATTCTTCTTTCTTACTGACGATCCGAAGACTACCTGAGATTCTGTCGATGATTACCTCGGCATTTCTGTCCAGCCACTTTATTTCGTTGATGGCAGTTTCCTCATAGGCAAGGCTGGCCAGGCCAATGGCGAGAAATGCGACACAGTAGTCATAATTGACGCTCAGCGGAACTCTCGTCTTCAGAAAATCCTGCAATTTGAAAAATGAGTTGGAGATTGCAAAATAGTTGCCGGATTGGTAAATATAAAGCCCAAACGATCCGTTAGAGTCTTGTTCAATTCTGATTTGCCGCGCATCCGCAGTAATCCTGACATAACATCCATTGCCATCCAGCTTGCCATCGACATAATCCGTGAAGAAGCCGCGCTCATCTATGACGTATCCGTACAAAGAGGAAACAACAGAACTTAGAGAATAAGAATCTAAAACGAAGAAATGCATAGCGTCAAACCTCCTTAACTTTGCCTTCGACTACCTTAATTTCTGCATTTTAACCGTATTATTTATATTATATCATAAATCAGCCTGTGTCGGGCACGGCTGGCAAGCCGAGTCTCCCGCGAATTGTTGCTTGACGCAATGGATTCGATGGCGCGGCGGGCTGTCGCGAAGGCGAGCGTCAGGTTGTAGCCGCCCGTCGGGCCGTCGATGTCAAGGACTTCGCCGGCGAAGTAGAGCCCGGGAACCTTGCGGGACTCCATCGTAGCCGGGTTCACTTCGTCCAACGCGACGCCGCCGATGGTGACAATCGCCCCTTTTAACGGACGCGGTCTCGGGTCTTTGAGTCGCACGCACTCGCGATCAAACGATGCCTCGACCGTAATGTCACAGACTTTAAGAGCAGGCTTCTCACGCAGCCAATGTTCAATGAAGCGCTGGCAGTTGTAGATTGCCGCGCCGCTCAAGCCAAAAGTCTCGCAATCGATCTCGCCCTTGTACTCGTACAGCATGGCGCCGTCTGGAGCGATCACCCTTGCGCACGCGTCCTCGAAACGGCGTCCGGCACGGCGCGTGACGCGCGGGTCGGACGTCTCCAGCCCGATCAACCCCGGGCGGTATGGGACGAGGCTGTGTCCGAGTTCGGCCGCAAAGCGCTGGCCGTCGCCGACGGAACCGAGCTTCGGATAGCTGACGCCGCCTGTCGCCAGCAATACGTTCTCGGCCCAGATGGTGAAGTTTTTCGTCGCTACGATAAAGCCTGTCTTCTGCGGCTGGATTCCGGTGACGGGACAGTTGGTGAGAAGCGGCACGCCGCTTTCGCGCAACAGATCGCCGAACGCATGGACGATCGTCGCGGCCTTGCCGTCCGCCGGGAACATCCGCGCGTCAGCCATCCGCTTTAGCGGGACACCGAGCGACTTGAACCCGGCGATGATTTTGCGCGGCGGACACTCGCGGACGGCCTGCGCGACGAACTGCGCGGCGGGGCCGACGTCCGCAAGGAACTGCTCGGCGGAGATGTCCTTCGCGAAGTTGCAGCGTCCGTTTGCCGTCATCAGCACCTTCGACCCGAGGCGGACCTTGCGCTCGATGACCACGCACGGGATTTTGCGTTCCGCGGCGACCGCTGCGGCGAACATCCCGGCGGCGCCCCCGCCGACAATCGCCAGCTTGACCGGAGTATGCTTAAGCGCGTTCCTCATAGATATGCCTTTCGTGCCTGAGCAGCGCAACCTTGTTCCTGATTCCGCCACCGTAGCCGACAAGCGCGCCGTTCGCGCCGATGACGCGGTGGCATGGAATGATGATGCAGATCGGGTTCCACCCTACCGCACCGCCAACCGCCTGCGCGGACATCTTTTTCACTCCGCGCTTTTTCGCAATTTTCGCCGCAATGTCGCCGTAGGTGACGGTCTTGCCGAACGGGATCCTGAGCATTGCATCGATTATGTCCTTTCGGAACGGAGTCAATCCGTCGACACGATACGGCGGCGCGAAGTTTGGCTCGCATCCGCCAAAATACCCGTCGAGCCAGCGACGAGTCTCGCGGAAGGCCGGCAGGTCGCGTTCTATGGATTCGCGACAACCTTCGGCTACCTTGCACGAATCCGTGAAGTGCAGCCCTGTAAGAACCTTGCCGTCGGACGTCATCACCATGTCTGAAAAGCCAGGCGGAGTCCTGTATATCGCCTTGCGCGTCATCATGTCAACCGCATAGTCACGACAGCAAAACACCTGTCCTATCTCAGGATTATCTGTGTAGTGTTCGCCGACGCCTCGACTTTGTACGAAAAGCGCATTTCGCCATTCTCATTTGAGAGTCCATCTGCCTCAAGCACCTTTATCTGTGAAAGCGCGCCAGGCGCATATGACGCAGTGCTTCCACGTTTGTGCATGCTGTGCGATGATTGAATGTGCAATGTTGACGCGCCAGACCTTAAAACAGCCTCGTATCTCGCAGCCTCTACAATCCGCGCTTTTACGCCCTGGCCCAAGACCATTCTGTTTACGTAACCTGCAGCTTTGGGCCCATAGAATGTGTCCTCGACTGAGAACTTGGAGACATCCCTGCCGATGACGAATTCTCGTTTGTGCCTATACTTTGATCCATACACATTGGTCCAGAAAGATAAAGACCATCCTTCCTCAGTCTTCTTGAAGTCCACATTGTACGCAATGCCAACCATTTGGTTCGCATCCGCAGGGCATGCTACAGAATGGCTTGCAGACGACATCATCTCCCTGCACAGTCGTGAGGCGTACTTGTATGGGCCGCCGCGGTCGGCAAGCCACCTGACGCCGTCGGAGAAATAATGATAGCTGCCGCAATCGTAATGACCGTGTGCCACCTTGTTCGGTGATATGTCAATAATGAGCATCTTTCCCTTTGCAGTGTTTCTGAAAACATACAGTCCGCTTTGCTTAAGCACTGTAACTTGTGCCATGTCTTTGAATTCAACAGGAACCTTTTCAGACAGTTTTGCGACCGTCTTGAATTTTCCGACATACTGGCGCAACTCCTGTCTTTGATTTCCTGACGCCAAGTCTCCAATTGGAACAAACCGTACCCCGTCCGGGAAACATACTTGCGCGTCCACGCGCAATATCTTCGCAAGAAAACGCTCCAGTTTCCTGATACGTGCGGGCTCCACTGTATTGTTGTCTCGAAAATATTGATGGAAGTCCAAGAAATATTGTATATAAGCATGATGGAATGCCGCCGACTGTTCGCGAACAAAGCCATCTTGACCGTATAGGGCGTTAACATGCCTGAAAATTGAATCAACCGCAACCTGTTTGTAGCGAGCGCTTGTCTCAAGCATCGGGAATGCGTCAGCAAACAGGAGCAATGCCTTGGCCATTATCAAATTGTAGACGTGGATTCCCATCTGTTTGGCCTGAAGATTCCCCTCGGCTATTCCCGCATCTACACACAACTGATACATAAGCATCGAAAGGAAATCTTCATCAGCGACGATGTGATCCCAAAGCGGAGGAATGGCCTTTCCCATGCTGATGTCATCCTCCAGCCCAAACATTAAAACCAGAATCGCTTTGATTCTTGCTGCAAGAACTTGATCCGTAAAGACCATTGAATTTGCTGCTGATGGATAAAATGCATTCAGACTCCAAAAACCGAACCACGCATCACGACAATAAGCATATCGGCGTTCAATTTCATTTTCCGGAGCGGCAAACGGAATCCAGAACCCAGAATCGTACTTGAGAAGCCACATAGAGTTGTTGAAAGGATTCGCCGCCCAGTCAATCTTGGTCGAGACGTCAAAGTCTGGGCAGCCTATTAACCTAAAGACGCCAGAAGAGGAAAACTTGTCGCGACGGAGGAGTGGCCCCTGAAATTGCGATGCCTTGTATTGCGGGAACTCATTGCGGAGCTTTAGCAAATCAATGTAATTAGTTCCAAGCTGTTCAATCAGGAAGCGATTGACCGACTTGCTGTCAATTCCCTGCTGTTTGAGCGACGTTATGTAGTCCGGCAGGGCAAACCTGGCATGCGAAAAGTCAACCTTGAGGCCAGCAAGCATCTGGGTGTTAGGAATCGCCCATTTCGAAAAGCCAAGATAAAGCGTTCGCGCCGATTCCGGTATGGATATGTTGACTTTAAAATTTCCGTTTGTTGTAGTGTTCCCTGAATGGAGGTAAGCGAAATTGCCGTTTTCTTTCGACCATGCCATGTTCTCGACTCTAAGAAACTCGTCGTCGTCATCGGTAAAGCTTATTCGCATCAGCCCTGATTTGGCAGTGCGATCCGAGGTGTCAGATGCAACAAGATTCCCGCTTATTGAGATTGAGTCCGCCTGCATTACAGGGACTTTCAGCCAAACCGGCTTGTTCTTTGACGGCAGCGCAATGGGCTTGAATCTTGAGATGGTTTTGAGATCCCAGAGTTCCGCCTTGTCCCGCTCGCCATTTTTCATCTTGACTTTTACTATGACTTTTCTGGAGGCAAGGGAGGGCAGCGGAAATGCAAGTCGAAATCCGTTAGTTGCGCTTGAAAGGACATTTGTGGCAAATATGGGCCTTTCGCCGTTCGCATTATACAGGGAGACGCGCAGACTGGTCGGCAGGCTCGTTCTGCCTGTTATCATAATTTCATTGTCAAGCGGTCCTGGCTGGAGAGTTTTCTCGACACGCCCAAGCGCAAGCTGATGCCGCACCGGACACGCCGCCGAGAGTTTCACGCCTAAAAAATCCACATTGGAAAAGTTCCTCCAGGGCTTCACCTCCACAGACACCTTGTCGGCTGCTTCTGGCGCTCGAAACTGGAAGCGCCAATGATTGGTTCCACAGTTGAACACGGCGGTATCGGGGAAAAAGCATTCATAGACACGATATGGATCGTTTGGCAAGACGCCAGAGATGTACGAACTTCTCGCCTTTAGGCGTCTGTAACGGCTGCTGAATTCCACGTACGCGGCTCCGATTGCCTGCTCTTTTGCAGCGTCCGCCGAGCCAAGCAACCCAGACACCTCCAATTCATAGAAATTGCCACCGTTGACATTGAACTCGCGTACAATGCGAGAGTCGGCACGTGCTGCAACGGAAACTGCGAACGCAAGAAACAAAAACAGTGGTTTTGTCATTGCAGGAATCAGCAACCTCGCGCTCTTCAATGTTGCCTTGCATTTACTCATAAGATCATAGCCCAATAGGATTACGCTCCTTTATTGGACGCGTTAGATCGGTTTAGTGCAATACCCTTCCACAAAACACCAACGCCATCACATTTGCCTGCGACACCCGCATAAACGAGAAGCCAATATTCCCCCTCACTTGACGGAACAGAGAAATGCCATGTAATCTTTTCACTATGCAAATCTTTAATGGCGAATTTCTTTCGAAGGCAAAACCGCTTTGACCGCGTCTCGTATAAAATCGCTTCCACGAATTCCGTCTCACCAGACTCGACTATTACCTCGGCCCCCGTAAAGTCATAATCCGCACCTGCCACAAGATTCTTAGCAACAGGTTTCCAATTAAATCGGTTTTCGGCAGCTGGAATTGCGACATGCTTCTGTTTGATTTCTACCGAATAATCAATCAACCGAACAATGCTTGGACAAGAATAACGAAAGACCCCTACTTCAACAGAAAAGGCATCGTCAGGCGCAGCAATAGAATGCATAAAGCCAATTTCTTCTGAGCTCGCGCCCAAATACATATACTCGCCGAATTCCGTATTCCAATCCAATTTGCCCGTCTTAAGAGGAAGTCCCGTTTTGTTATAGAAATTAATGCGCAATACCACCGCATTGCTTTTAGGCGTCACCAGTTTATGACCACAAATACTGCCAGATACGACAACATTGGAATCTTGAGGAACTTCAAACCTTTGAACTATAGGCATCCTTTTTGACGGCAGGACAATATTGTCTTTATCGCAAAAATAATCATCAAGAATTGTCTTATTAGACGCAAATGCTCGTTTGCTTGTTTCCACATTGTCCAATATCTTTATAATTCCTACCATCGCGTGCCAAGGCTTTGTAGACACAAAACCTGTTTTCTCAATTCCACGAATAGCAAAATCATATGTCTCTTTGGCAAGATTTCGGCTGATAAAACTTTTCGTTGCCTTTGAAAGTATCACTCGTTTAAAATAGTCATCGACATCATTGGCTTCAATCACACTGTTGTTATTATTGAAACCCGTCAAGGACTTGCCAAGCAAGTGAAAGTTCTCCGGCTTTGAATAGATCTCTCGCCTTACGTATCTAAACCTATCGCACAAAGCCTTGGCCCGCTCCAGCGTATTTGCAGCTATGCACCGTCCACCCTGGAAAGGGAACCCAAGCAACTTCGGGCAAAATCTTTCATATATCAAGGTTACCAAGCCATTATCATCTTCGGAATCAGCAAAATTAGTTTTAAGACGATGAATTTCCTTATCAAGCAACGGAGTCAACCAATAAATGCCCTGTGCCATATCTTCAACCATACCCTTGCCAAAATGATACCTGCATCTTGTCTCACGGTAGAGACAATGCCCAACCTTGGGAGATTCTTCACTTAAACCATATTTTTCACATACCCGTCGTATGGAACGGGTGAGAACATTCTCAATGGATGCTCGCATCATTTTTGCGATGGAATTGCCAAACAAGTCAGCGTAACGTCCCTTTGCCTCTATCAGCTCCCTGGCATTCATGTTCCAATATTTTCTTAAAAGTTCTCCGGCAACACCAGGAAGTTGATAAAGGGGCTCTTCTAGCTGCCCAGTCCTTAAATGAACCTTTTTATGGAAAGACATTTTCGTATCAAAAGCCAAATCCACGCTCTGATTAAAAGTGAAGAACGATTTCCGTCCAAGTTGAAAATCCTTATTGTTCAAGCAAAAGCCATATTCGTCAGCAATCTTACATGCAATCTGATAATCTTCCTTAATGACTGGATTATCATCATCGATCATTGAAAACACTCGTACAGCGCTTAAATCACAACCTGAAGCCAAAGCCAGCGAGAATGTTAATCTGCTGTCGAATCCTCCTGAAAGGTTTATGGTGAGCCTGTTCGTTTGGGCAGCAATTCCACGTAAGATATCTGTCCACTTCTCAAACCATCCATCCAATATTTCCAACCCCAGTTCCAGCGGTACGTCTTCCGACCTCGTCTCTTTGTTCTGTATAATCCTGACATTCCCACTCGATTTGTCAACAATAACTTCTACGTTTCTATCCAAAAGTTTAATCTCATTTATGGCGGTTTCCTCATAAGCCAAACTGCAAAGATCAAGAGCTAAAAACTGATAAATATAATCATAATTGACACTGAGCGAGACCCTAGTCTTCAAAAAGTCCTGCAATCTGAAAAAAGAATTTGAGATTGCAAAATAGTTGTCTGACTGATAAAGATAGAGGCCAAACGAGCCATTGGAATCCTGTTCAATCTTTATTTGCTGCAAATCCGCTGTAATCCTGACATAGCAACCGTCACCATTCAATTCACCGCTAAGGTAGTCTGTAAACACACCCCGTCGATCTATGATATAGCCGTACAAAGAAGATTCTACGGAAGCAAGCGAATGCGAATCAATAACAAAAAAATGCCGTTCCGGTCCCTTCAATTCACGCTCGATAGAATCACTTGGAACTTGGACCTCGTTAGCCATCATCGATTCCTATTTGGTGTTTGGAAATTTAACATTGAAAGGCACAAGCGAATGCAACTTCATCGGGCTTGCAGTTCCGTCATGGAATTTGATAGCCATTTTCACAATCAAAGGAATCGCTTCCCGCCAAGAGCCCATTCATCTCAAAAGACGCACGCCAGAACACCGTGCGCCATTTGCTGCCGATACGGGAAACATAGCCATGACAGCCGTCCTCCCCGTCTTTTGCCTTGCAGACATAATCGCAATTCGTGTATTTAAACGCATTGGTCATGTCCTCAAGGTAAAATTCGTCGTATTTCTCGTGATTGCCGAAGAATGCTACAATGTCGGCTTCGTCGAAATCCCTTGCGGTCACATCTGTAATTTCGCGCAAAAACTTGTCTTGGTAACTTTGTGCATCAAATGCACGCTGAACTTTCTTTACGTCCTGCGCGATGACAAGGACCTTTCGAGACGAGACCTTGGCCGACAAGCCCACCGTGCTCAGCATAAAGGCTATCCGGTCAAAGCACGTCTCGCCTGTCATAACACGGCGCACACCAGCCGCCTGTCGCGCGGCAACCGTTTCGGGCGACAACGACAATGCCTTGACTACATCTTCCTGCGACTTGACTATAAACACGCCCGGGAAGGTTTCCTTGACACCGAGACTGAAGTTTGAAAGAAGCAGATTGCCGCATGCCTGAAGTTCGTACACGCGATTGGCAAACATCGTGCGGCTATTCTGGACGGAATTGATATTCACAGCCCAATCGTATAGACGATGTACCTTCTGCAACTCGTCATGCGGCATGGCCGGCGAGATCATCGAGAAGTACTTGTCTGGCCAATGGTACGCCGGATTCCCCCTGCTGGCATAGTTTCTCGCCACTATGTCCAACTTTCTGCCTGCGGCCAATACCCCGTCGAAAAGCATGCATAAATCTTTGCACCGCTCTGGATATTTCGCCATCCAAGAACCAGAAAAGATTACGTTAGGCATCCCCTTTCCGAGACTCCGCCCGACGGGATTGTGCACAACTGGATTTATCCCGAAGCGCATGGCATATACACGATCATGCCCGCAATCCGTACGATACTTCTGAATCACTTCCTCGCAAGACGTAAACACAAAATCGCATCTCTTCGCTATTCCCACGAATCGATCGTAGTTCGGCGGATCTTCCTTGGAGTAAAACACGACCGGAACGTTCCGTGCACGGCACCGATCTATCATTTCGTAGACTGTCTTGCGCTTGGGAGTCCCCTCACGGGATAGATTCAGCCAGTCATCGTTTTTTAGACCATGCCATGCCGACACTATGTAGAGGCAGTCAATGGAATCGACCTTTTCCTGCCAGTCGTCGCAACTCAAATATACAAAGTCCGCCGCAGCCAAAACGCTGTCCCAGTAAAATTCATCGCAGATGATGCCGATGCGAATCGCAAGCCGTTCGTAATACCTGCAACCATTGCTCACCGGCATTCCCGATATCCTGCGCAGCATTCGCGACGGGAAGCCCTCATCCCCCTTGGGGAGCGGAGCCGACGATCCGTCCACCTTCACGTTAAGAAGCTTCCAGTACCAGCCCGCCATGCGCGTGACATGCTCTTCCCATATCAAGTTGTCGCGGCAGAACTTCTCCGACCGAAGGATGTATTCCTTCGACTCGTTTCTCCGTTCCTTCAGCAACCCGTAGATGGCCTCGCAGGTCCCTGCGGAGAAATCCTGCGCATCCAGCTCGGACAATGGGACTATGACGCCAAAGTCATTTGCACGGACGTCTTCGCTGAAATCGCCGATCCCGTCCGTCGCCACGATCGGCACGCCCGCCGCGATCATCTCGCCAAACTTCGTCGGAGATGCGACACGGTTGACAGGCGACCACTTGCGAAGCATCACGCCCGCGTTGAACTGCGAAACGGCAGCCGAGACATCGTCGAACTTTACCTCCTGCACGAGATAGTCTCGTTCGCCAATGCCATGCTTTGCCATCAAACGGTGGACTTCCTCATGATAAGGAGCCTGCGTCAAGACGGCGAAAAACACATCTTCATGAAGCTGATGGATTTTTCCGAACAACTTGAACATCTCGTCTTTGCACTGCCAGGCGACCAACGTCCCGACATATCCCAAAACCGGACGTCCCGACGGCAAAGAGAGGATTCGCCGATTCTTGATGTTGCTGCGCAACGCCTCCTTGCGCAAAGCGGACGGAACGATGCACGACGGCCTCAACAACCCGTATTTGGCCAGATAGTGCGCTTCCATTGCATTGGACACGTAATTCGCGAAATCCACCGACTTGAGAATGTCCCGCTCCAACTCCTCAAGCATCTTCACGCGAGCCGGCGCCGAACCGCTCATGGCCGCCTCTTCCGGATTTACGCCATGGAACACACACGCAAACAATGTCTCAGGTCGGGCCGCCTTTAAAAGCTTGCCTATGCGACCGCAATAAAGCGCATGCGCCTGCAGCACGTCAACATGTTCATTGTCCAGAATCGGCTTGAGCTTCCGCACAATATCATCTTGCGCTCCAGTACTGATCCTTGAAGCGAAGAATTCCGACACAGGGACCACATATGCATGGCAGCCAAGGCGCTCGAAATCCCGTCTGTGCAGATCCAAGTCGTCCTCAGAGGCCTTGCCGTCATGGAGGCAGATCAAGACCGTACGCATTCCCAATTGCCTGTACTGCGCCGAAAACTTCTCAACGCGAACTCGATAACCATTGTGGCAACCGACGGGAATCCACACCAATTGAGCCACGCATATGTCATTTAACGGGAACAGTTTACGAACGGATGTCCATGACGGATGACGCGAAAATATCTCATCGTACTGAAGGCAGATGGCACGGGCATCGAAGTGACGCAATGCGTACTGGCGGCACTTCTGCATTTCCGAGAAGAAGACTGTCGGCGAACGGCGACAGGCCCGGATCTTCCGCACGGCTTCCTTGACATCATGCCAAACGTATTCTTTAGGGTAGAGCCTATCCGCGCTTTTCCAATCACGGATGATCGGAATGCAACCTTGAGCCATCCCCTCGGCCACAGCCTGATGCGACCCTTCAAAATCGCTCGTCGAAAGAATGAATCCGCATTTGGCATACCACGAACCTGGACTCGGGTCAAAGCCATCGAAGTAGACAGAAGATTTGTGAGGCGATTGAGCTAAAGGCCGGTCAAAGCGCTCCTCATACTGAACCATTTCATCTTTTCGCGAAGACATCCACGGATAGTCGGAAGGCCTCTTTCCCTTGATGTACAGCTTGAAATAACGGTCAACCGTAACGCATTTCTCAAAAATCTCCAGCGCCAGATCGGGCCGCTTAATGAATGGAACCATCCCAAGAAACCCCAAATGGTGATCTGATGCGGCGACCTTGGCGCAGCTGAACCGATTTACGACATCAAGCGGATTGCAGATCAACTTGGTCTTATCCTTGACCGTTGGATAGTGCTCCCCGATGAAATCAAAACCCTCTGGGCAAATTACGACAAGTGAATCAACGTTGTTGAAATCAATCTGCGACAAATAGGGAAGGTTCGCATGGAATTCCTGAGCATGCATCCGAACGACAAGCAACTGCCCCGCCCGTTTATGACGCGAGTACCATACGGCATTGCCTAGCGCCCATTCGCAAAAGACAATATCTGCGGTGGCGACATGTTTTTTGGCATCGATCTTTTCTTCGGACGACAACTTGTGCCCATGAGTCTGCTGCACGACAATGGATACGTCGGGCATTGACTTGACGAATTCAACGATCGGCGTGAGGAATTTCAGGTCATGCCCGCAGAAAAGAAAATTCACCATTGAAAAGCTCCCTCTCCAAACCTTCTCATTTGGCAAAATAACGCCGCTCGTTTTCACGCTGCTGAGCCCAGGTCTCGACCGGGAGCGACACCTGCGGTGACTTCGGAACCTTCACACCAGGCGAGGAGGAAGCCTTGGCAACGCCCTTGCCGCCGCTGCGTCCCAATATACGGTCCTTAACCTTCCACCATCTGAGCGTAAGACGTCCGAGCTTGGAGCGGGCCAGGGCGGAATATCTCTTTTCAAGTTTGGCGACGGACTTTTCCGCACGCGAAGACTTTTTCGAGAGCTGGCGGCGACGGGCAGTCTCGCTGGCGAGCTTCTGCTCCGCATACGACAGGTCTGCATCTTTCTTCTGGAGTCCAGCCTTCAGGGAACTGCATTCCGCCTGGGCCTTCGTCAATGCCGCTTTGGCATTAGCCAACTCTGTCTGCGCTTTCGCCAATGCCGTGTTCGCTGCATCCCTTTCGGATGCGACCTTCTCGATTTCACGCTCATATCCGTCGCATTGCGCTTTCAGCCGCCCGGAAACCTCCTCGGCGTTTTCCGCCTTTTGCGCATTCTCCGCAACCTTTTCTTCTGCATCCGCGAGCGAAGCCTCCACTTCCGAAAGACGGGAGAGAAGCCTCTCCTTTTCGGCCTTAAAGGCATCGCATTGGGTTTGCGCGGCAACGCATGAGGCCCTTGCCGCATCACGCTCGCCACGCAAGGCCTCAATCTGTCCGGACATCCTGCCGAGGCGTTCCGCGCTCTCGACAGCTTCGTCGTGCCGAGCATCGAGCGCAGTCCGCAAGTCACGCACTTCCTGCGAACACTCGAGCAAACGAGTCTCCGCAGCCTTGACCTTTGCCTGCTCCGCGACTACAGCCGCCTTCTGCTTCGCAATTTCCGCGTCGAGGACCACCTTCTGCCGGGCTGCAGACTCGTCCCCAGCCTTTTTCTCCGCCGTTCTGCTCGCAAGCGCCTTCCGCGTCTCGTCAATATCCTTCCTCTGCGCCTGAAGCTTCAGCCCTCTCGACTTGCAATCGTTGACGAGCGGCCTTTCAAGCCCATAGAACGCCGCTTCAAGTTCCTTGACCGCCGAAAGCGGAACGGACTTCTCAATGGCGATCTTACGCTCGCGACGTTTTCCGGTCACGCCGATCCACTTGCCGAATATCCTCATCTCGACCACGTCAAAAAACGGCTCGACGATCTCCTTGATCCACGTCCAATAGAACGTCTGGCGGTGGTCAGGATCGTCGTTGATGCCGAACGGCACAGTCACCACAAAAGTACCGCCAGGCTTAAGCAGCGAATGGGCCTTGCCCACAAACAACGCAGGAGCTGCAAGATGTTCGAGGATCTCACCCATGACAACAGTGTCGAACAGCTCGCTTGAATTGAAGTCGGCAAAGTTTACGGCCTGATAGCAAAGCCTGCCCCGGGCTCCGGAGTCAAGTTCGGCCGCCTTGCCCTCTGCGTACGCTATTGCATCCTTGTTTATGTCAAGCCCTGTGATCGATTTGCCCATTGAAGCCAAAAGGCGCGACATGGTTCCCTGGGAGCATCCAACGTCCAGGATTCTTTCGCCATTGACCTGCGAGCAGATCCAATGCAGACGCTCTCGCGTCTTGCGCATGAACTCCTCGCCCATGAGGCCGTTGTAAGCGTCGTCGATTCTATCCATCGGATATCTCCATTCCTCAGTTTCCTAACTATCGCTTCAATCCACCTCAAGATCGCAGAAGTTCAGGATCCGTGCGGCAGGGTTGCGTCCCTTCAGCCCCTTGAACTTAGAATGCTTGACGAGCGCTACGATTACGTCGGCCTTGGCGACCGCCTCCTCGTAAGGGGTCAGTTCGAACTGCGGATGGCTTTTGATGTTCGGCTCCACGACCATCCACTCCGCAAAGCTTTCCTTGGTGAGCTTCGCGGCGATCTTGATTGCGGGCGATGCGCGGAGGTCGTCGATGTCCGGCTTGAACGCAAGGCCGAGGATCGCTATCTTCGGACGGAACTTGCCGAAGGCGCGGTACGTCTCGCGAACCTTGCCGATGACCCAGTCGCTCTTGTAGTCGTTGCGCTCGCGCGCGCACCGTATGAGCTTCGCGCACTCCGGAGAGCGGCTTACTATGAACCACGGATCGACCGCGATGCAATGCCCGCCGACGCCGCACCCGGGCGTGAGGATGTTCACCCGCGGATGGTGGTTGGCGAGCCGGATAAGCTCCATCGTGTCTATGCCCAGCTCATCGCAGATGATGGAAAGCTCGTTGGCGAAGGCTATGTTGACGTCGCGGAACGAGTTCTCCGTCAGCTTGGACATCTCCGCAGTGCGCGAATCCGTCTCGAGGAGCTCTCCCTTGACAAACGTGGCGTAGAGCGCCTTCACCGCCGCAGTAGCCTCCTTCGTCATGCCCCCGACGATCCTATCATTACCGACAAGCTCGATCAGGGCCCGCCCGGGGATCACGCGCTCCGGGCAGTGGGCGAAGAACACCTTGTTCGCATCGACTCCACGACTCGAGAGCGTCTCCGCGATGCGCTCCGTGGTGCCGACAGGGGACGTCGATTCGAGAATGACCATGTTGCCAGGCCTTACGTAAGGAGCTATCGACTGTGCGGCGGCGTCGACATATTCTAGACCCGGCGTGTGGCCGGCGTCCTCATGCACCGGGGTCGGCACGGCGATGATGAACGCATCCGCCTCGCACGGCAGAGTCTGCGCCTTGAGCTTGCCGGCCTCGACCACGTCCCTCACGAGCTCCTCGAGCCCGTTCTCTATGATGTGGATGTGCCCGGCGTTTATGGTGTCAACGGCCTTTTTGTTGACGTCCACGCCGATTACGTCATGTCCTGCCTTGGCCATCAGGGCCGCAGTCGGAAGGCCTATATACCCGAGTCCTACAACACATATTTTCATTTTTTCCCTGTTCCTTTCTCACATTTGCCGAGAAGCACTCTGCGAAACGTCTTTGCCAACCCATTGTCCCGGTAGCACGCAACCGCCCTCTGGAGGGCGGAGGTGGATTTCTTCCGTTTAGGCGGATATTTCTCCCCGACGTCGTCGCCGAAGTCGCCATAGTGGCACAGCACCGGGATCTCCACATTCCGCACCCGCCACGCATAGCGCGATCCGACGCGCACTCCGTTCCTGCGGAATCGCAGGGTTCTGCCGCACAGTATCTCTGGAGCGGTGACGGACGACAGGATCCGCCTCTCCGCCAGCGCCGCGAATTCATCGAATGCAGTCGCAAACACTTCGTCTCCAGCGGCAAGCAACACCGCACCCTTGGACCTCTCGGTGCTGCCTTCCTCGATGTGAATGTTGGCGAAATCGCGTGCGAGCCATTCGGCGAAGGCGCGAGCCTGGGGATTGTCGTCGGCAATTCCGCGCAACGCAATGTCGAACTTGCCGAACCTCTCGCACCTCAGGAGCGAGGGAACGGTTGCAAGGACAAGCCCGCGCCAGTCAGAACCGACCGAGATCGCGACCCTGAGCCTGCGCTTCGGCGAAATCTTCACGTGGCAGTCGCCGTAAAGGGGCTCCGACGGGGATGGCAGGGAAGGCAACTCCGGCGCCTCTGGAGTTCCGGCGGCAGACTGCGGCAGGCCAATGCGCCCGAGCAGCTCGCCGAGAACCTTGCTTGCCGAGTACCCGGTCATCACGTCGCGCCGGCCGACGATCCGCTGAAGCTCAAGGACGCCATCGGGCGTCCGTCCCATTATGTCGGCGGCGATCCTCGCCGAATATGCTATCGATACGGACGGGAAAAGCCTGTGCATGCCGTAGCTGTAGTTCGAGACCACGTTGACGCCAGCGGCAAGAAGCTCGTACACACGATACGCGAACATCGTCGCGCTCGAAGTGACAGTGTTGATGTTTATCGCCCATTTGGCCGCTTCGTGGATCTTCTGGAGGTCCTTGTGCTCGACGGCGGGGCGCACGAACTCCCTGAATTTCCTGGGGTACATGTATTTTGACTTGCCACGGCAGGAGTTTCGGTCGTATATGTCCATCGGGAACCCGGCCTTGAGCGCACCCTTGAAGAGCATGCGGAGATGCGCGCAGCGCTTCGGATACTTTTTTCTCCACGAACCCGAGAAGATTACCTTGCCGTCGACGCCCGCATCGCGGCGGCATCCGGAGTATTCAATGGAGTCACACACGCAGAACGGCATCGTCCACACGCGGTCGTGCCCGCACAGCTCCCTGTACTTCGGAATCATTTCCTCGCACGAGGTGAACACGAATTCGCACGCCGATGCGATCTCCGTGAACCTTGCGAAGTTCGGCGGGTCCTCCTTGGAGTAGAAAACGGCCTTTACGCCGTTCGCCCTGCATTCTGCTATGAGGCGCATGACGCATGCGCGGCGCTCGGTTCCGGCAGTGGCGAAACCGACCCATTCATTGCCGTTGAGACCTTGCCATGTCGATACGACGAGAAGGACCTCAATGCCCTTCACGTCGGCCCAGGTCGCCTTGTCCGGGGGTATGTAGACGAAGTCGGCTGCCGAGCATACCGATTCATAGAAAAATGTATCGCAGATAACGCCTATGCGAACGTCAAAACGCCGACTTCTCCCGTTCTGCGACTGCGACATCTGGCCTATGCCTTCCGCCTTGCCTGACCGGCGTCGAAATCGCCGCCCCAAGGAATCCCGAACACAATCTTTGCGATCCTCTCGGCCGCAAGGCCGTCGCCATACGGATTCACGGCCTCGGACATCTGCGAGTAGAAGCCGCTGTCGTCGAGGAGTCGCATCACGCTGCCGACGATCTTCTCCTCGTCCGTCCCGGCAAGCACGACCGCTCCGGCGTCAACCGCTTCCGGACGCTCCGTTGTGTCGCGCATCACGACGACGGGCTTGCCGAGGGAAGGAGCCTCCTCCTGGACGCCGCCGGAATCGGTGAGGACCAGATACGCCCTGCGCATCAGATACAGGAACGAAAGGTAGTCAAGGGGTTCAATCAGAAATACGTTGCCTTTGTCGGCAAGAATATCGTTGACCGGTTTCCGCACGTTCGGGTTCATGTGCACAGGGTACACGAACTGGACGTCGGCACGCTCGGCGATCTTTGCTATGGAATTGCAGATGGAAATGAACCCTCCGCCGAAGTTTTCGCGGCGGTGCCCGGTGACAAGAATCAGCTTCTTCCCGTCGTCGAGAAAGGGGAAGCGCGCACCCAGCCGCGCCTTGAGCGAAGGGTCGGAGTCTATGATGGAGCAGGCGTCGTGCAGCGCGTCGATTACCGTGTTGCCAGTTACGAATATGTTCGCGGACTGCTTGTTTTCCCTAAGCAGGTTTTCCTTCGCCCTTGCCGTCGGCGCGAAATGGAACCTGGCCACGTTGCCGGCGACGAGGCGGTTCATCTCCTCCGGCCACGGCGAATATATGTCGCCGGTGCGAAGCCCCGCCTCCACGTGCCCGACGTCGATTCTGCGGTAGAACGCCGCGAGGGCCGTCGCCATCACCGTGGTGGTGTCTCCCTGGACGAGGACTAGGTCGGGGTTGAAGGCCTGCAGCACTCCGTCCATCCCCTTGAGGACCTTGCACGTCACGTCGCCGAGCGTCTGGTTTGGCGACATGACGTCAAGATCGTAATCTGCCTTCAGGCCGAACGTTTCCATCACCTGATCGAGCATCTGGCGATGTTGCGCAGTCACACATGTCTTGACAACTGCGCCAGACGGCGCAAACCTGCGCAAAGCCTTTACGACCGGAGCCATTTTTATGGCTTCAGGCCTTGTGCCAAACACAGTCAGAATACTTGTGTAACCCATTGCATATATTATATCAAAAATTCATGCGCCCGTGTGTTGCAAGTGGTATGCGGGGGCGTTCGGTCTCGACTTCTTTTCCGCAATGCGGACAAAGAATCGCCTGGCATTTACTGATTTTCCATGAAAACACTGGCGCCATTTCGCAAAGTCTGATTTCTTCATGGCCATTGCGAACTGCGGTTATTGCGCAATTGCCCGCAGTCGATCATGGAAGCGGAATAGGTAGCGCGACTTGGCCTCGTCGGAGAGTACAGACTCCGCGAGCATTTTTTCCACGGCATCGCGACGCTCGGCAAACATGGCAATCTGCCCACGCACCTCGGCCTCCGCAACGCCAAAGACCCGTCCAAGCTCGATGAAGTCGGCGGACGAGTAGAATCCAAGCGTTTCGTACGCCGCCGTAAAACGTCCGTCGGCAAAGAAGTCAAGTCCGGTCGCGGTAGGTTCGCCTGGGAAATGCACAGAAGTGTTCAAGAGATCGTAGGCCGGCGTCAAGACATAGTCGCCCTGCACGCTTCGGTAGAGCGAGAAATTCTTGAGATGCGCATCGCCATTCGCGAAAACATAGTTGAACAGGATGATGAAAAACACCTTCGGATTCTCCACCGCGGCAGCAGGACAGAACCGCCGTACGAGTTCCGCAAGCTCCTCATAGCTCGCGTCGTACTTGTAGTTCTCTCCATGTGTCTCTGGCGAGCGGCCCGCAAGCTGGCAGAAGTCCTCCTGCTGGATGCGCTCGCCGCCTCGCCTGTCAAAACGCCGTGTAAGATATGCCTTCTCGCCATCCTTCATCTCAACTAACTCGTGTTCCGCGACCCTGATTCCGAAAAGACGCCCCGCGATATCCATCGTAATCGCCTCGTTTGCCGGAATGTCCGCCGCAAGTTCCGCGGACGTATTGCGCGGGACGGGCTTCAAGATGTAGTCACCGCCAGAATCGACAACGATGTACTTGCCGCGCACGCGCTTGAGCTGCACCTTGTCCTGAACGCCGGAAACGGACGCCCTGCGCGTCTTGTCGCGAATCGCAGGGAGATTCAGGTCGGAGACGGAGAAGTCAAGCCTTGACATACACCGCTCCTATCGCACCGTAGGCGCTCGTTTCTAGTAGCCGCGTGAAATGGTCGTTTTCGTCGATGTGCAGTTCGCGGCACTGGCGATCCTTCTGCGCACCTTCCGCAAGAAGCCCGAAGAAGAATGGGAACAACGTGCGCGAACGGTACTCGCGCTGCGTCTTGGGAAGCGTGGCGGACACGTCCGGCATAGACGGATCGACAAAATAAGTCGGATCGTAGCGGAAGAGATACCCGTCGTCGTCCTTGACAAGAACGCCGGCCGGTGTGTCACGATAATAGACGGTTCCGCTCTTCATACGCCGATCCTAACTTTGAAGCCTACCGTTCCCGCAACCTTCAAAAGCGTATCAAGAGTAACGTTGCCCTCGCCAGTTTCAAGGTTGGAAAGAGTATGCACCGACACCCCGCTCAACTTTGCTAGCCGCGCCTGCGTTATGTCAAGCGTATCACGCCGTTCGACTATTGCCATTCCTATTTCTTTTTTGTTCATCAGAGTGAATAATACTCTTTTTTTTGCCATGACGCAACAGGGAATTGCAATGAATATTCATTATAATGAATCTTTATCAACCATGAAGTTGTTACACCGTATAATTTGTCAAAGCATTCTAATGACCTCTCCTACCTGGTCTATGGCCTCGAGATTCTTCTTCTCCCACTGCGGCAGGGTGAAATGCCAGGTGGTCATCAGGAAGCCCTTTAGGTGCTCCGGGGAGCAGACGCGCCGGCAATACTTGACCGTAGAAGCGAAGTTCGTGTCGCATGCCCAGTTCGATCCGGTAGGAATCTGGTCAAAGCCGGCCTTGTCAAAGTCCTCGTATATCCTGATGCGCGCGGCACGGCTCTTTGATATCTTAAAGAAGTCGAATTCGCCATCGTAATGCCAGTTGGACTGCATCACGCTCCTGGGCATCCGCCTGAAGAACTCCTCGCGGTGCTGCCACACGTAGTCGCTCCAGATCCAGGGACGCACCCCATGCCGCTCCACCTCCTTCGCCAGGAACAGGAAGTCATGCCACCACAGTTCGCCCTGCCGCGTTACGCAGAGCCTGAAGCTCTTCTGGTGCTCGTATGACTCTTCGTCGTAGCCGAGGTGCATCAGCCGCGGGCTGTCGAACATTTCGCAAACGTCACGGATCACGTCAGCACAGACCCTGTAGTATTCCGGCGTGGCGACCTTGCGCGCATATTCCTTCAGCCAAATGTCATGCGTGGCCGAGAAGTTCAACTTGGGAATCGGCTCAAGGCCAATGGCCCTCAGGCGCGTCAGCTCCTCGCGAAGGCGCCCCGCATCCCAGCTCCCCTTCACGCTCAGTTCCGGATGGCTCGGATACCGGACTGCCTCGCCAAGGTCGATGACCACCATGTTCATGCCGACCTCGGCCATATGGGCCGTAAGCGAGCGCCAGACCTTCTCGTCGAACCGCACATGGTCCGCCGCGCCTATCAGATGCCTGTATTCGCCGACGTAAGGCTCCCATCCCGATTCTGGGACGCTGTCGTTCCACATGTTCGTGCCCATGTGGAAAAGCCCTGCCCAGATGAAACCATTTTCAGGCATCGCTAGGCTGTGACCCCGCTTGTAAAGCGGCGACGATAGAGAATGCGCATCGATTCATCCCTGTCCGTCAGCACGAACGCGTCGAACGTCCTGCCGCCCGGCGCCACCTTGAACACGGAATGGCCCTGCACCGGCAGGACGTCCTTCATGAAGGGGCGGTCGGCATAGTGCGCGCGGCGGATCTCCGGCAGATTCCCAAGCATGACGATGCGGTCACCTGGATACAGCTCGCGCGAGGTCATGTGCGGCAGATTGGCCGAGTTTATCTGCGACGGGCTCCATACGCTCGTCATGTACGCCTGCGCGCGCACCGCCGCGCAAAACGGCGCACCCATCGAGCTGGGGCAGGCGTGGTGGTTGGTCTTGCACACGTCCACCGGCCCGACGATCTTCGCAAGCCGCGCCTCGAAGTCCGGATAGTCGATGTCGCCGCCGAAATACGCCGTGAACGGTCCGTAGTGGATGCGGATTCCCGCAGAGAGCGAATTCTCGTCTATTCCGCCATTCGTCTTCGGGTTTCTCTTGATATATTCCGGCGCATAGTCTATGGTGCCGTCCGCCCCGTCCCAATAGACGGCATTGGCGAAGAGGTTGCGAACGGAGAAAGACTGGGCGTACTTCCCGGCGGCGTCGTGCAGAAGCGCGATCTGGTTGAGCGCGCCCACTTTGAAGGAATGCGGCTCCATGCCGCAGCGCTTCTGAAGAACCGAGATCATCTCCTTCACCATCTTAAGCCCGTATTCGTCAACGCCGTACTTGTACACGCCGGCACGCGGCCACTGGTGGTCGAAGTAGTGGCGTATGCCGAAGTCCTCTGCGAAGAGCGCGACGCCGCACACCTCGCGTCCGTCGGCCAGCTTCTTGTGGCGGCGGTTCGGGTTGCCGCAGTGGTCGCCGTGCCAGTGCGAGAGGAGGAAATAGTCGATGGTGCGCTGCGGAATGAGCCGCTGCACGTAGCGGCTAACCCATTCCCCTCCCAGCCGTTCGGGCGACGGACGGCGGGGAATGGTGTGGTCCGCCCACTTCTCCCAGTAGAAATCGCCGCAGTCGAAGAGCATGGTCGTCCCGTCGGGAAAGATGAAGAACGTCTGTTCCCCGACGCCAGTCTGAATGAAGTGAATGTCCAGCTCGCCGGGCCGCCAGCCCGGATACCGCTCGCCGACAAGAGGAGCGACGGGCTCCGCGCCGTACAGGCGGTTCGCCAGTCCAAGCGCCATGCCCGCGCCAAGACCGCCGATGAATTTCCTGCGCCCGATATTCACGTCTCTAATCGTCATGTCCATGCCTCTTCAACGTATAATACGAATTCATGTGGTGCCGCCGTCGGCGATGACCACATTTCCCTTGCTCACCTTGTTGTCTATGAGCTTCTGGAACGCCGCCGTCGAATCCGTCGGGCACTACCACACGTGCCCCAGCAATCGGCATCGACTCCGGCACTGAAACGCGGAGAAACACCGGCACCGTTGGCATCACCTCGGATCTCGGCAGAAGCGTCCGCGCAGAGGCTGTGGCGATCCGCTCCCAAGTGCCCTGTTCGCGCAAAATCTCGACCGGCGAGCCGTACCACTTGCCGGAGAACTTGAGCGCGATGTCGTCACGCGGTTCTCCCGCAAGGTTTTCGACCATCACAAGAAGTTCCCTGTCGTTCTTGGCCGCAAGGACCCATGTGGACGGCGTATAGGGCGCACATACATCCAGCGTACCGCCCGAAAGCCGGTCGAACAGGTTCATGAACAGCTCCTGCTTGCGTTCGGAATAGAGCGACGGATGGGCCTGAGCCGCATCGACCGAACGGCTGATCACGGCCACCGTACCGCCTTTCGCGTTGCGGAACACCAAAGTCGCGGGAGCGACCTTCTCGCCGTGCAGAGAAAAGAGCGTCGACCATTCCTCCGCCCCCGATGCGGGTTTCAGGAGCGCTATCACGCTCTTCTTGGGCGTCCAGCCGAGAATGGGCTTTGATACGATCTTGCGGTTGTACAGCTTTTTGCCGCGTTGCTTGCATCCGGCGGCAGGAAGTATCATTTCGTAGTTATGGAGCAGATCCTCCGGCATCTCTTCCGCCGTGCAGCCCATGAGGTCGGCAAATCCCCTCTTGGTGAGCAGAACCGCCGCCTCTGCGTCTATCAGCACGCCTCCTTCAAGTAGCTTGGCGATGGCCTCGTCCGAAAGTCCGTTGGGGGCCGTTCCGAACAGGACGCTTGCCGCCGCATCGGATGTGGTCTGCATCGGGAAACCGAACTTGGAGATGAAGTGGGCGCCACCGGGAAGCGTTCCGAACGGATTGCCTCTCTCCGACACGCGGTACATGTACACTTCGGCGGGATCGTAGACTACGTTGATGCCGCAAGGCTTCATTGCGGCGCGCATGTCGCGCACGATCTCGAAACGCTTCCTGTATTCGTTCAGCCTGAGCGCATAGCCGGGATCGCCCATCGGATCGTCAACATACTGCGTGCAGTAGTAATACGTTCCGCTCGCACCGCCCATGACAGCGCCCGCCAGCTCAGAAACGAGAAAGAGCGACGAATTGTAGAAGCGCGTGTGGGGATAGGGGTCGGTCTCGTGGATGATCTCGATGTCGGGTCCGAAATGCTGCGCGCTCCATATCGCATGGGCCACGATCCTGGGAATCCTAGCTGGGGTCTCTTCGAAATAGCCCGCCCCGCAGACACGAATCATCGGCTGCGTACGCCCGGCAAACGCCCTCGCCACCGCCTCCGTCGAAGCGCCGTCAACATCCACGTAGCCGCTCTGGCAGATGCACACGCGGATCGCCGGATCGACTTTGTCAATCGTCTTGCGGATTTCGGCGGCAAGCTGTGCGAGCGAATCGCGCGAAAGCTCCGCGAACGCCCTCCGCTCCCGTGCGTTCTCTGATGTCGGCGCGCGGAACATTGCAGCGATCTCCTTCGCCGAAAGGCTTCGCCCCGTGCGACGGGCGAATTCGGCCAAATGCAGCGGACAGAAGCACCCCTTCATGCTGTTCATGCCGCCGTGGTTCGCAAGGGTGTAGTCGTCTTCCACGAACATCACGGTTGGCCGCGCCTCGCGCAAGCACGCCTCGATCCTCGCGCAAAGAGCGTCGGTGAACTCGCGCGACAACGGACAGGAAGCATACGTCACGTTACCGTCGCAATCCATCATACGCTGTCCTGGGAAATCGCGGGATGCCCCTATCGAAGGCGCAAGCCACCATCCGATTTCGACATCCTTGAGGTCGGCAAGGGCCTTCTTCGCGTAGGCGATGTCACGCCCTGTCTTCGCGTAGGCCGCAACATCGGCTTCGCATGAATACCGCTTGTTCCACGGTCCGATGAGAACGAATTTCCTGATGCCGAACTCGTCGTGCATGCGCCGCAGTTCCATAACATGCTTCTCTGGCGGCTCTCCAGACCAATCGACCGGGACCAAAACCTCAAACGGTTTCGCCGTAACGGTCACCGCCATCATCATGGCGGCAATGCCTATTGCATGTTTGTTTTTCATTCTTGTTACTACTTTTCTGGCGCATATTATAGTAAAAAGCCCTTTAACAAACAACTGTAATATTTCCGTTTTCAGCGCGCTAAAAACCACAACGCCGTTGGGGTCTCACCCCAATATTCCATTCAATTATTTCATCTTCTGCGAACCCACTCCCTGAAAAACGGATTCTCAAAAAGATATTCTCCATTAAACTCATAAATGATTTCATCGCGTATTAGACGCTTAAGAGCTTTCGAAACGCTACCTACGTTCCGTATACCATATGTCTCCAGAAACTCTCCGGAAAATACTTTGCAATGGTCTGGATCTGCTAGCCCTTTCAATACACTTGCCTGAACGGCGGTGAGCTTGCCGAATGTTGAAATAAACGCCCGGGACTCGCGAGCAAATACAGCCTCAAGACCTTTCGCAACATCACCCGCCGAAATCCTATGTCCATCACCCGTGACAAGCCATGTGGTTTCGCAAAGCTCCTGAATGTCACCTGAAATGTAGTCGGCAGTAGCCAGTATCTTTCCCACCGTTTCACGATCTATGCTACGGTTTCCAGCTCTGAATCGCCCAATTAGGAAATCAGTCATAGCAGATTCCTCTATGCGCTCAACGCCAAAGGAGATTGCACTTTTGAAAAACGGACTCCTCGGCGAATCAAAGATGTCGCGCATCCTGTTCCTAACGCTGCCAAGAAAGATGAACGGCGTGTCTGGCAAGAACTGAATCTTGGAGCGGAGCGAAGCGAGAACGGCATCAGCTTCGGGGATGTCCAACACATCCTGGAACTCGTCAAAAACAACGCAAAATCGCTTCGCGGCGGAATGGCTCGCAATCATGTCCATTACCTCCTCAACGGACTCCACGTTTCGCGCAGCCTTGAGATCGACTGAAATTGTGGGAGCGCCTGTATCCCGGTCAACGGTAAAGACAGGACGCAAGCTCTTGACGAGTTCCGCCGTACGTTCGAGAAACGAGCGCTTGCCGCATTTCGCGGTCGCCGCCACGACCTTGCGACAGAAATCCCCGACACTTTTCACGCTGAAAAGATCCACATACAGAAGAGCAATTCCACGGAGCGAATTCACTGTTTCAACGACAAGCGAAGTCTTGCCCATCCTGCGCGGCCCCTGCACCACGACGTTCTGACCGCTTTTGACAAGCTCGCCAAGCTGCCGCTGCAATTCCGGACGACGGCAGTAGTTCTCTCCTGCGACAACGCAACCATACTTGAATGGATTCATGACTATTCTCCTTTGGCGCGTATTATACCAAATAGGATAACGCCATGCGGTATAAAATTTCAAGAAATTTCCGTACTACATGGCGACGGGTATCTGACCTCTTGTTCACACTTCACATTCTTACTCCGCTCAAACTCCTCTGCTTCGCCTCCCCATCCCTCGGCGGCTCCAACATCCCCAACATCATGGCAAAGAAGTAAACCGACACCTTCAAGCACAGCCACATAGGGCTTGTCCCAACGAATTGTGAGTGGTTTTCAGAGCCCGTCCCCACACAGTTCCAAAATCATAAATGTAACATATCGCTGGTTGAAATACGCGAAGCATGAGCCGAAGTGTTAACGGAGGTCTTTTCCAACCTCGGAGTTTCCCTGATCAGAATTTTCCGCATTAAATTCTCAAAACGCGATAACCACGCAAAACGGCGCATTTCTTCGCCAAGAATCATAACGCCATTGGGGTCCCACCCCAATATTTCAAGATTGAATCTACACCCGGCAAAGGCACCCACGTAACCGTCGCCATAAAAACATGAAACAGCCGATCCGCATCCTGATTGCCGATGACCACGCCGTTGTCCGGCGCGGGCTTCGCTCCATCCTTCAGATCGAAAAGGATTTCCTGATAGCAGGCGAGGCGGCGAACGGCACCGAGGCCGTTGAGATGGCAAGGCAACTCAAGCCGCATGTCGTCATCATGGACCTTATCATGCCGGAGAAAAGCGGCAGCGAAGCGACTGCCGAGATCCTTGCCGAACTTCCTGAGACGCGGATACTTCTGCTGACGACGTTCGGGACTGCAGATGACGTCACGAAAGCCCTTGAAGCCGGAGCGGCCGGAGCGTTGATGAAAACATCGGACGAATCCGAGATAATCGCCTCTATACGCACAGTCGCCGCAGGCGGCCGTGCCATATCCGATGAAATCAAGCGCCTCATAGCGGAAAACCCGCCAGCGCCGGAGCTTACCCCTCGTCAGCTAGAGATACTGAACTCGTTGTCTCAGGGCTACTCAAACGCCGAAATCGCGGAAGTGTTCGGCATCAACGAGTTCACCGTAAGGGAGCATGTCGCAAACATCATGGCGAAGCTCGACGCGTCGAACCGAGCCGAAGCCGTTGCCATCGCGCTGCGCAAGAGCCTGCTTAAATTCTGAAACCGCCGCTAAACAGGTATGACATTGAGCGCGTGGAGATCCATTCTCCGCGCATAATAATCTGGGGGCTTTCTCTCCCGTCTGGAGACAGCCGCCAATACAATTTGGGGACAGTCACCGATACAATTGCCACCGATGCAATTTAAGACCCGCAGCGCAGACCTTAACGCCATTGGGGTCCCACCCCAATATTTCCTTTCGTGCTTACAGTTTAAAGTCACTTCAATTCAACGAGCTTGGAACGCGACTTGCCGTCCGCGCCCGCCCAGGTGAGGCAGTAGCGCCCACGGAAGCCGCGAAACGCCACCTTGCCGCCCTTAGCCGAGACGTCAAGCGTCGTTTTCCATTCGTGGTTGATGAGCTGGTCGAGCGCGTGGTAGGCGGGCTTCTTCTTCATGTCCCGAGTGAAGAGCCCGGAAACGAGCGGCTCGCCATAGACACCGCCGCCGTCGACGGTGTTCCACCAGGTGATGCCAGCCGTCTTTGGGTGCGAGAACCACGCGCGGTAGATGTTCCTGACGAGAGTCGCCTGGATGTCGCGGCTACGCGCATCCTCACCTGGCGCGGCGATCGTCACTTCCGACACGTGCAGAGGACGACCCGTCTTCGCCATGATGTCGAGCGTCTCGCGGATCTTCTGCGGCGTACCGACCCAGCGCACGTCCGTTGCGCCCTGCGCGAGGCGCATGCAGGCATTCGTGTCGAAGATGTGCATCTGGCAGCCGATGACGTCGATCTTCGCACCCTCGGCTTCAAGCTGCTGGATCTGCTGTAGGAACTCTGGGCCCAGGCCGCCGGTCGTCTCGTTGATGCAAAGGTCTGCGGACGGGCTCATCGCCTCCTTGGCGTCCAAAAGCGCGTTCAGGGGATAGTCGCCAGGCATGATGCCGTAGCGCTTCGTCTTCCAGACCGGAAACCCCGTGCGCGCCTTGCCGTACCGCTTCCAGTCGCTCAGACTCTCGTTGACTACGTCCCAGCTGTCGACTACCGCGCCGAAGTCTCGTCCGACATCCATGACGCGCTTCCGGAATATCCGCCGCATCTCCTTCGCAAAGACCGGCATCTGCGCGGCGATCTCTGTCTCGGACATCTTGTCGTTCAGGGCCGCCCACGCCTTGCACCATGGCTTCTGGAAGCCGTGGTGCTCGCCCGCGCCCGCACGCTCGTGCTGGGCGTAGTCAGAATGACGCGGAATGCCGAGACAGTCGAGGTTCCGCTTCTCGCTCTCGGGACAATACCAATCGTAGATCCAATATGGCTTGGCGCTTCCCCAAACGAGGATGTGACCGTGAATGCGCACGTCCTTGTACTTGAGAAAATCGATGACGGGGCCGGGCGCCGGGCGGCGCCAGAAGCGATCGAGCCGGGCCTGTTCGTACGAAAGCGAGTTCCAGTATGCCTCAGTGTCCTCGTAGGCGCCCTGCGCACGGAGTTTACCAGGCTCTGGTTCGTAGTCCTTCCAGTAGAACGCAACGGTTGCCTGGTTAAAGAGGCCGCCCTTGCCGTAGCTCGCCTTGTAGGCGTCGTTGTATTCCGTCTTCCCGAGCTGGTTGAAGTTGAAGATATGCGCGCCGAAGCGGAAGTCGTGCGTCAGCTGTTCGACGCGCACCGCCGCGCCGTCTGGCGCATCGACGTCGAACGCACCGTCGGCTTTGCGGTTCGCCTCGATGTCGGCATCGATACGCGCCTGCTCGGCGTCGTTCCAAATCTTCCAGTATGCGTCGCTCATCAAAGAGCGATCCTGAGCCGCCTGCGCCACGGACTGAAGCCCGCAGAACAGGCCGAGTATCATAATCGCAAGACAGCTTCTCATTTCGTCCTTTTCCATGACGCTATCATTATATCAAATCCCCCGGCAGATGTCTGCATCTCCAGACCATCTGAACTATGTATCGCGCATCATCTATGTTGAAAGCGTCCAATATGGCATTGTCCGCCTTCAAGCAGCCCGCGAATCGAGGGCATCGGCTTTACTCCTTGTTTCAGCGCAAGATTACCGGCCCAAGAAGTCCAGACGGTCTTAGGTTCGCCTCTGGCTTTAGGCACGGCGGTGTTCTTTCGTCAATCTGCCAAATCGTCCACGTCTTGCGTTTCTCGGGAGGTTGATTGAAGTCATAGGCGAGACGTGCGAACACTTGGGGCAATTGTCATCATTAATGCCGCCCTTGCCAAATTCCAGCAGACGCGTCTCGAACGGCGCAAGGCTGAACTTACGCACCCGTTCGCCATGCTGCGTGCGGAACGTCGCTTTGCCCGGAACCCCTTCTCGTCAGCTGCGACAAAAAAGCAGTCCGCATCTCCGTCGACACGGTGGTACCAGAGCAGCGAAGAGTCCGCCACGACCTGCGGCGTCAGTCCAGCCACAGAAGCGTCCGCCGAGCCATACACCACACGTCCCCCCTTCGCGGCAAGAGCATCGAGCCGCGCTCGGGACTTAGGCAGCAACAGCACGGACGGCGGCACCCAGATGGCCGCGTACGACATGCCGCCAGGCAGCACAAAGCGTCCGTTCTCAACATCCAGCCGATTGAAAAGAACATCCGCGTTGAGATAGTCATTCTTGAAACCTTCCGGGAAATACTCCTGCTCGTCCGGCTTGTGGTCAAGCTCGTCGCCGAGGTAGCGCAGCACATCTACAACGGGCAGCCCGCGTTCGAGGAACGCGCAGCATTCGGCCGTCCATTCGGTAAACGAGCGCATGAACGGCCACCATGTCTGCCCCCTTATGAACGGGGTACCGATGAACGTGCCGAAGCTCGTGCCGGGGACACGACCGTCCGTCTGCGGATTGTGCGTACAGGTGTGGAACACGAAATGCGTCACACCGCGCGCGAAATGTCGAACGGCCTGCTCCTTGAGGTCGCGGAAGTTCTCGTCCCACGTAAGCCTCATGCTGGTGAACGCTTCGCAATATATGGATGGTCAACCCCACATGAAAGACCTTGCCCCTTGAACGACAGCAGCCCGTGTTCGAGATATATCGAATCTGCACCGCACATAAAGGCATGGTAAAGCGATGTGCGCCACCTGGAGTTCCACAGTGAATCGTGTTGCACGCCGCCGTACCACGCCATCGCCATGTCTACTCCAAAACGCCGTCCGAAAACCTCGGCAGCCGTTTTCACTCCTGCATAGCACCGCTCCTGGTCTGGTCCGTAAATGACTTCAAGGTCAACCTGGTCATATCCCGCCCTGAATAGCGCGCCAGAAAAGCCGAATGAAGCCTCAATGTTGACATACGGTCGCGGCGGAACTGCTGGAACAAATGATGTCCGGCGGCACGATTCAACCGAACGAAAAATTCAGGGAAGTCGGCATACGCGCAGTCGTCCACAGGGAGTCCACCGTGGCACAATCGGAATCGGGCAAGCTCGTCCAGAAGGTTCTCGCCTACATCGAGCGGAACGCCGTGAAAGGAATGAGCGTAGAGGACATAGCCCGTAGATTCAAGGTGTCGCGTTCGCTTCTTGAACTCCGCTTCCGCGAACTTCAGGGCGAGAGCGTCTATGAGGCGATGCTGCGCTTCAGGCTGGAAGAGGTCAAACGCCGTCTGCGGCAGACTGACGACCCCATTTCCGAAATCACCGCCGCCTGCGGATGGAAGAACCCGGCACCGCCGAAGGTTCTCTTCCGCCGCCGCTTCGGCATGTCCATGCGCGACTTCCGCGCCTCCGCCCGAGGGACGATAAAGTAGCCATCCCTATCCAACCGCCGCCTTTGTCTCGGAAAGCCGGCAGTTGCACGACGCCTGCGGCCTCCGTGACTCCTAGCGGAGGACGACAGGCCCCAAAAGCCCTGATTCGCGGAGCTGAGCGTTTGGTTTCAGGCATGGAGGCGTTGCACCGCCTATGTTCCACACCGTCCAGGTCTTGCGTTTCTCGGGCGGCTGACTGAAATCATAGGCAAGGCGGTTGAACCATGGTCAAGATTCCACGGCGAGAACGTCCAGGCTATACGGCAATGGGTCTCCTCAAACGTAAGGTGGATGCCCGTGTCCACGCCTCGCGCACGCAACTGCGAGAACGCATCGGCCATGAGGTTTTTCACATCCCGCCCCCTGTCAAGCCGCAGCCAGCCGTAAACCAGGTTCCAGTTTGCCCGCCGTCTCTTGTCCAGGCCATGCGCCATCTGCCGGCGATCCATCTCTCTGCTGGGATAGCGGGGCCAGTCTGCCGATTGATTGCGCCAATACACGGCGGTCGCGCCCGTACCAAGCACATGGTCGATGATCGCCGTATTTCCCGTGCTCGTCTCAGGATCGCAGAATGTCGCAAAGTCAAAGCTGTCCACAAGAGCTATCTTCTCAAAGTCCACTGCGCCCGCGGTGGAAACTACACTGAGAACAGCCAGACAGAATACCTTTCTCACGATAATGCTTTCAAAAAGGTGGAACAGCCCCGCCCAGATAAAATCCCTTTCCCCATTACGGCACCACCTCATATGTCGCATCGTCGGCCACGACGGGTGGACGGGCCTCGTCGGGATCCGTCACGCGAAGCCTGACGTTCTCGAAGCGAATGTTGTCCGCATGGCGCAGGTAGAACGCATACGCCGGAAACGTGGATCGAAAGATATAGTAAGGAGCCGGATACCGGTCCGGGTACTCCTCGGTGATCTTCTGCGCTGCATCTTTGGCACGTCCGCCGCCCTTGAAGACCAGGTCGACATTGCGCAGGGTGATGTCGTGTGGACGCTTGTCTGGGAGCCCGGTGATAGAGCAGGCGACAGAGCTGGCGCTTGGAGCGGACATCTTCACGTCCTCGATCAGCACGTTGCGGAAGAAGCCCTCCCCTGGCGACTGCCGCTCCTTCCGCGCGGCGTAGCGTATGCAGATCGGCGTGATGATACCCTCGCCTACCGCGATGCGCCTTACGGTAACGTCCTCCAGACTGCCGCCGTCCACCACGAAGACAGAGATCGCCGAGAGCGCCGTCTGGAGCGACATCACGCCCGGAACCCTTAGGTAGCCGCCTGTCGCGCACTTCGGCGTTCGGCACGCGACGTCGCAGTCCTCCACGAGAATGTTGCGGAACGAACCGAGCGACTCGGTGCCGATCTTGATGTGCTCGGCGTTGCAGGAGAGCCGACAGTTGCGCACGACGACATTCTCCACGACCCGCCACGGCTCGCGCGCCTTCATCACGAGGGAGTCGTCCTCGGAATCGATGTCGCAGTCCTCCACAAGGACGTTGGACGACTCGATGTCAATGCCGTCGTTCGACCAGCTGCAGTGGTTGAATATCTTCACCTTGCGCGCGACGACGCCGTCACAGCCACGGAAGAAGCAGCACCAGCTGGACGCATTCCGAAGGGTGACATTCTCGACACGCACGTTCTTGCAGTCCTGGAAATAGAGGTCGTCCCAACCAGGGTAAAGCTTGTGGTCGCGATGGCGATTGTGGAAGCGTCCGCGTCCGTCGATCACGCCCTCTCCAACGACAGCGACGTTAGTGGCGCCCTCGGCGTATACGACCGAATAGGCGGTGTCGCCCTTGTTGACGTACCGCACGTACTCGCACTCGTTGGTGGTGCCGTAGAGATATGCGTTGCGATCAAGCTGCAGCGTTACGCCGCTTCTGATACGCAGCGACGAGACAACGTACTCGCCCGCCGGTATGCGCAGCGTTCCGCCGCCGGAAGCGGAAAGGTCGTCGATCTCCTTCTGAAACGCCGCCGTCTGGTTGGCCATGAGCCCGTCCTTGACCCCGGATACGACCGTTCGTGTGCTGCAGCTGAAGCCACACGCTTCTGGGGTTGTCTTCTGCCATTCAGGCGACAACTCCGCACAGACGGACGCCGCAGCTGTCATAAACGAAGCAAATGCAATCCACTTGTCCATAATATGTCTCGTCATTTGAAGTCCGGAGGCAGCACGGTCATATGCGCGGCTATTACCTTGGCAAGCCTGCGATGCCCCTCTGTGTTCGGGTGAAGCCTATCCCAGACTTTGGGGCCGTCGAAACGGAAGCATTTCGCATACGAGTCGTTCAATGGATAAAGTCCGCTCTCGCGGTAGAGGTCTATGACCGGCACGCTCCAGATGTCCGCGGCCTCGCGCAGGGCGGCTACATACTCTTCCAGACGGCTCCCAATGGCGTTGGGGAAGGTCTCGTCAATCTGAACGTTCGGCCGCCCAAGATCGTACCTGCCCCGGTGAAGAGGCGTCATGATCACGATCTGCTGGTCAGGGAAGTTCGTCTTGAGGAAGTCCATCACCGTATTGACGCGGCCTCTGAACGTTTTCATGTCCTTAATGAAATGACGCCGCGGCAGCTTGAGAGTCCGGCCCTTGAGATACACTTCCTCCTCCCTCTCTTCGAACCACTCGCCGAGGGGGATACCGTTCATGTAATCGTTCGTGCCGGCAAAAACAAAGATGGCATCAACCTCTCCGTCCATTTCGTCCTTCATCTTCTGAGCCGCCTTGTAAACGCGGTCCCACTGGTATCCGCTGACGGCATAAACGTGCGGCTCGATTCCGAGATCCTCCGCCAGATATTGCCAGAATATGCGCTGCGGACGGTTCGTCTGCGCCGGATCGGTGATCGAGTCGCCAAGGAATGCGACCTTCTTGCCTGTCCACGGCGTCGCCGCCAAAGCTATCGAGCAAGTTGCGGCTACCGCCGCGAGAACAACCAGTCGTTTCATTTCATGTTCCCTATTTCGTCAACGACATGCTGTCGCCGCTGCCCTGCACCGGAATCGTCCAATCGGCACTACGCCCCTTTCGCTGGCGCGCGAGGAAGTCGAAGCCGGCAGCGTAGTTTCCGTCGTGCCCGCCCTCGAACACTGTCAGCCGCACGTTCGCGCTCGTGCGCCGCAGGTGGATGCGGCGGCTCTCGCCGTAGAACGGGTCATGTCCGGCAAACGCCAGAGAATCGGGCACCGCCTGGTCCTTCTCGATCGACGCGATGTCTGATTCGCCTATGCGGTCCGCTTTGTCGGCGAGCGCGTTGAACGCGCGGACGGAGTGCCCGACGGGGACAGACCCCCGCCAGCCGTCGTGAATGCCCGTGCAAATGTACGCCGGAACGCCCGCGTCCCTCGCCCTTCCTATCCATGTGAGCGGAGAGCGAAGCGCGTATTCCCACGGGCGCTCCGCCGGGACGCCGCCGCACGACTTCTCCAGCATTTTCGCATACGTCTTGTTGCGCCCCGGATGCTTCTCCATCGAATCGGCGTGCCAGCGGGCGAGATCGGAGATCGGACAGAACGCCGCGCCCGCCGCGAACAGCTCGGGGTGGCGGCCCAGCATCAAGAGCGTCATGTGTCCGCCGCCCGACCCGCCTACGATATAGATGCGGGATGAATCAATCTTCGCCCTGGCCCTCGCATAGTTGACCGCGTCCACGATGTCCTGCACGACGTAATCCGACCCGCAGGCAACCGGCTTGTCGTTAGCGCCGCGGAAGTCGGGCCCGACGAACGCCCATCCCAGCTTCTTCGCGTAGCCGAACACCGGCCCGTAGTGGCTGACGTACTTGTAGTCACCGCTCCACGTGTGCAGCCCGACGACAAGCGGCACCGCCTCGGCCTTAGCCCTCTCCGGCACCCAGAAGTAACATGGCTGCTCCGTGCCGTCAAGCGTGGAGCGAACCTTCACGAGCATTGCCGCCCACTCCGGCGGCAACGCCGCGCCGAGCGCGGCGGAGGCAAGAAAGCTGACGCACAAGGCGACCGATGCAATATTCATCTTCTTTCAGCTCCACATGAGACGAAGCGTCGCCTGTACAGCGCCATGCGTTCCGCTATCTGATGGACAGCACCATGCCCCTGAACAGGTTTGCAGAGAGGATTTCCGCGCTGCCTGCCGTGCATGAGAACGTCAGGGCGTTCAACGCAAGCGCATTGTCGAACTTCAGCTCGTGCTCACCCGCCGAATCATAGGTCGCAACTGTCTCGCCGTTCAGCTTGACGACGACTGCAGAACCGTCGTCGACGCGCACAGATACCTCGTAGTACTGCGTCTTCCCTGCCGTCGTCGTCCATTGCGCCGCCAGCTCCGTTCCAGCGACCAGCCGCACCTTCCCCGCCTCCGTCTCCGACACGTCGGGTGACGCTTCCGTTACCTCAAAGCCGCGCCGACCGCCAAGGTCCGAGGCATACTTGGCGCGCCAGTCGGCCTCGGCCGCGCCAACGTCCAGCGCACCGTTGTACACGCGCTGCCCGCCTAGGAGATCCGTCGCGCGGTCCGCCTCGGGTACTAGCGAGAGGTCGCCCTTGTCAATGGCGACGTTCGAGCCGATGACAGGACGGAACGCGCCATCCACCAGAAGATTGGCTATGCCCGTAACGAGACTGCCAGGACCAATGACATCATGTCCAGAAGTTATCGTTGGCGTACGAGAGAAGTACGAGTTGGTCGCCACCGATGCGGATCTCAGTATCTGCGACTTGCCGAGGATCAGAGAATTACGGATTTCGCAGTCCGGTGCATTATCGTTGTCATAGAACGCCCAGTATCCTGTCTCGCTCTCGCGCAACGTCGACTCGCAGACGGAATAGGGATACATGGCATTGTACTGGGCCCGCTGATTGGCCACGATGGAGCCGTAGTGGCGGCAATAGTAAGTGCCGGAGCCGTTGCCGGTGGAGTCGACGCCTCTGTTCCCCGTTACGAAGGAACGGCAAAGCGAGACATACGCCGCACCGCCGCCACGATAGGCGACGTTGTTGGAGATCACGCAGTCGATCACCTTGCGGTCGGCCACCGTCGAGGATACAGATGTCCCCACTGCCACGACGCCGGCTCCAAGATTGTCGAGAAGCGTCTTGCCGCCAGCATGGCAGCAGGTGCGTCCGCCCGTGAGGGTGAAGCCCTGCACCGTCGCGTACCGGTTGAGCGCCACGCACCGGACGGCGTTCGTGCCGCAACCATTGTCGTCGGCTGCAACCGTAGCGATCGCGCCGACGATGAACGTGTCCGCCGCGCCCGCGCCCTTGAGCGTGACGCCCTGCGGAACGAGGGCACGCGATCCCATCTCGGTGTTGACGCCGTTCGTCATCACGCCATCCGCATACGTGCCGGCGGCGGCATGGACGGTATCGCCCGAAGCGATGCCGCTTACGCCCAGCGCGGCGGCAAGCGTCTTCTTCGCCATGCTCGGCAGATAGCCGTAGTTTGCGTCGCTGCCGTTCTCGTCGTCCACATACCAATCCGTACCGTAAATGGCACTTACCATCGAGCCGGACGCGGCGACGGGGACCGTGATAGGCCACGACGCCGCCTCAGCAAAGAGATTCGTCACGCCATCGACGGTAAATCCGACGCAGGGGCGCGTGCCCGCCGCCGGGCTGACGGACAGCGTTCCGCCGCCGGCATCATACTCGCCGTTGGCGTATGCAGACGTGCCGTCGCCAAGGCCACCGCGCGAAACCCGCACATAGACCTTGCCCGGCGCATCGACCATCTCCTGCACCGCACCCGCAAGGAAACTGCCGTTCGGGAAGATGATCAGCGGTCTGCCCTCCACATCACCGCAGGCATGACGCCAGTAGTCTTCCCAGAAGGTCACATCATCACTCGGCGCAGGCACGCAACGTGTCGCGCCGGAATAGGACTTCACGCGGAAGTCGCCGTGCGCCGCGTCCGCAAAGCCCACCACGTCATCTGCCACACCGTCATAGCCGAACACCTTCGTCACATTGTCGGCCACGCTTCCTCTGTACAGTGTTCCTGAACGCAGCTCTTTGCATCCGTCGATAGCGCAGGCCGCCACAACATAGTCGTTGGCGAACGGAATGTCGCTCTGCCTATCGCCGCTGAACGAACAGTTGTAGCAAGCACAACACAAACCAGAAGATCCCGCACGATACCTGTTGCCGACAAAGGCACAGGACTCCATGGTGCAACGATAGTTGAGCCAAGCGCCTTCAGAATCGTCGTCTCCACTCGAATTGTCAATGAACTTCGACCTATGCCACTGGACGTAAATCGTCAGTGCTCGCGCCGCATGGCAGTTTGTGACGATACAGTCCGCCACATGCGCCGGCGTCGACTCGGTGCGCCCGTAAACGATGAAATCGTCCGACCTGTAGGTAGCCGTCGTCTTTCCAGTGCTGCCCGAATAGCCGTCCGCCAATGTAAAGCCCTGCACGATGGAGTTGGCGCTGTAGATGCAGAGCGGACGGATTGCGGCTGGGCCAAGTCCCGTTGTCGTGTCCGGATCGGGTGCGCCGTAGATGAAGGAACGTCCCGCGCCCGCGCCCTTGAAGCGGACGGCACGACCCGTGCCGATGCAGAGACGGTTAGTCAGAACAGCAGGACCGTCAGGGTTGTTATAGTTCGGATGTATTGGAACTCCGCCCTCGCGGTAGTCGCCAGCGGCCGCGTGGATTACCCTGTAATCGCCAACATTACGTATGGCGTCGAATCCCTTCTGCAACGTCTTGAACGGTGCCGCCGCACTGCCGTTGTTCCCGTCGTTGCCAGCAACCGGATCAATGTACAGTTCGGCTACAGCGTACTGCACCGTGTTCGTGGAGACTTCCGCAACGGTCGGCGGCGGCATCAGAAGCGCGGTGTCGTCCATGCGCGGCACGACCATCTCCGTCGCATCGCCGACCTTGCGCCAGTAGCAATAGACCTGCTTCTCTGTGGCGGCAAGAACATACTGGGTGGGATAGGTTTCGGGGAAGACATACGCGCCATCGTGGGCGATGTTACCGTTGACCGTGCATTGGTCGATGTCGAACTGCAGCGCGCCGCCAGCCGGGGCCGGAGCGATCTCCTGCACCGCACCGGCGGCAATCGTACCGGAAGAGGGATATGGATTGCCCGCATAATCGACCAGCGTGCGAACGCCGTTGATCAAGGGCTTCGCTTCGTCGATGACCGTGACCTGTCCGCTCAGGCTTGCGGCATCGCCCAACGTCGCCGCGCGCGAGCCGGGAAGCGGACGGTAGTCGCCCACCGCAGGGGCGAAAAGCTGGTAGAAACCGTCCACCGCCGTGCTGGTGGTTCTTGAGTATGGGAACTCATAGTTTCCGTCGCCGGCAATGATGCAGTTGTAGCTGTACATCCTGTTGTTGACCTCGGGTGCAAGATACGTCTTGTTTCCGAAGAACGTGCAGTTGACTGCCGTGACCTGAATGGCAAGCCCCTGAGGATTGGTGCCAGACTCCGCACAGTGCTGAATGACGCAGGAATGCGCGTGCGCGCCATGAATGCCCGAAACGCGCTTGGAGGCTCTGCAGTCCGAAACAAGAGTACGGTAAAGGCTTGAAAAACGCGTGGCGCCGCCCGCATTTGCAATGCAGTTGGAAATCGTGCAATCGACAACCCATATCTGGAACCGGCTTCCGCCCGACCCGCCAGCATCGAACACGCCTGCGCCATATCCGGCATTGGCATCAGCGTCCGCCGTCCGTCCGCCGCAGATGGTGAACCCCTCGACGATGGCGCCGCCTGAGGAATACTTGTTCTGATCGCAGTAGAGAATGCAGCGTGTGGCATAGGAACCCAAGCCGTTGCTGCCGCTGCCGGGAGACGCCGCGCCCACGATGAACGTCTTCTCACGCCCTTCCACGGCCTTGATGTGAACTTTCTTCGTGATGACCACGCGGTTGCTGATGGTGCCGCCGTATGACGTATTCTGCGTCGCGCCCCTGTTGTATACGCCGGCCTTCACGTTCACCGTGTCGCCCGCGACAAAACTGGGGTTGTCGAGCGCGGTCTGGATCGTGCCGAACGGCCTTGCCTCCGTTCCGTCTCCGCCCTGGTCGTACCAGTCGTCGTCCACCCACCAGGTGTTCGCAGAGCATTGGTGCGCCACAAGAGCGGCTATCGCCATTGCAAGGGTTCCCACGAGTTTCATCGTCATCTCCTTTTATTAAATTGTCCCGCAAATTGCCGCCGCAAGGCGACAATCCATCGTATTTGGCAATAGGATATCAAAAGCTCATTCCGTCCGCAACTGGAAAAACTTGAGAATTTCCATCGGGCTACCAAACGCCTGCGAAACCATGCCATGAACTTCTCAACGTCCACGCCGAATGCAGCGATCAGCTTGTGGAGAACCTTGTCCTCCTGCCAAAACGCCTACAGGCATGGCGTCATGTAAATCGGCAAATAGACTATGCCGTCCTTCTCAGTCACATCCTTCGTGTGAAGAACCGTTGGCACGGTAAGGTTGTACTTGTATTTCGCAAAGAACTTGTCGAGCGAAGTGTGGTCATACCTCTTGGACGACTTGACGTCCACGGGACGGATGTTGTGCCGCCTTCCAATCGATGCCACGGGAACCAGAAAATCTATTTCCATTCGGTCAGACTTCTCGACTGATGACGACGAAAAGAAATAGAGTTCCTGGTCCGCTGCCGTCAGCATCTGCGCAACGATGTTTTCCATGAACATCCCCTTGTTCAGCTCCAGCGAATCAAAGAGAAGCCGTTTGTGCACCTGTTCAGACACAATCTGACGTCCGCTGAACGCAAGCGACACCAAAAGTCCCGTATCTGCCGCATAGCACTTGAGCATGGCATGGCCGGCGTTGATGCCAAGCCCAATGTTTGGCTCGGTGGACCTATAGCAGACATTGACGATCATAGCTTCCTTCAGCCACAGAAACGCGTCCTCGTATTCCCGCATCCGCGCATTCGCGCCAAGAGAGGAGAGACGGAACTTCTTCTCGTGCTTCGAGAGCTGCGCGGCGATTCCGTCGAACACGAGTTCCGTCTTGAGAGCATACTTCCCGGAGTGTTTCCTTATGTCCTCGCGGTAGAGTTTAAGTATTCTGCGTTTGACGGCGTCAACCTTGCCGAGGTCAGAGGACTTGACAAATTCCGCCACCGCCTGCGGCATACCCCCGACAACCATATATTCACGGAAAAGATCAAGCGCCTTCCTGTGCAACAACGCACCCATAGGCTTCTTCTCCGCATAATGGCTCCGAATGGCATCCATTGTCATGTCGTCACCACGCGCCCAAAGGAACTCCTCAAAATCCATCGGATGCATCTTCACGCGCGTTTCATCCGACGGGATCACAATGTCTCGCACGTTCTCGTCTATGGAAACCAACGAACCCGTTTCAAGAAAATCATAGCGCCCGTCGGCGACAAGCGACTTGATAGATTCCCGAGCCTTCGGGCACATCTGCACTTCGTCGAATATGAACAACGTCTCCCCAACATGCAGTCTCACGCCATAATATTCCGATAACTTCAGGAAAAGCCTGTCCAACTTGTCCTGATAGTTCTCGAACAGGGCCTTTATCTCCATCGGCGCCTTGGCGAAGTCAATCATAAGATATGACCGATATTCGTTCTTGGCAAATGCCTCGGCTATGTAGCTCTTGCCGACACGTCGGGCGCCGTCTATCAACAGTGCCGATTCCCTAGCCTCATTCCGCTTCCATTCGAGAAGTCTGTCATAGATTTTCCGCTTCATGCAATGCCTCCACCATGTTCAAGCGGAATTATAGCATAAATACGGCTCGGAATCAATAGCGCAATCACGTTTTGGCGAGTTAGCAAACCCGGTTTCATCACGTTTTGGCGAGTTAGCAACGTGCGTATTATAGCCGCGCCGTGTTTCACGCATTCACGTCAGCAGCAGCAGAAATAGACGATGTCGGGCGGAGACGGGAGAGGACAACCGAGGGCCCAAAAAACTCGGGGTGCTCCCTGCGCTCCCGAAGAATTGATATAATATGCGGCAAAGCCAAAAGAACGAGAGGCGGGGACATGAAGAAAAGGGACCAGTTGAGGAAAATAGAATTCATCAGAAACTTTACACGGCACGCCGCAGGGAGCGTGCTTGTGAAATGGGGCGACACTTGGGTGCTGTGCACCGCAAGCGTCGAGGAAAAGGTTCCTCCGTTCCTGCGAGACACTGGCAGGGGCTGGGTTACGGCCGAGTATTCCATGCTCCCCTCCTCCACGGGCGGCGGCAGGAAGGAGCGCGACATAAAGAAGCTGCGGCAGGACGCGCGCTCGACCGAGATCCAGCGGCTGATCGGACGCTCCCTTCGCGCTGCCGTGGACATGACGAAGCTCGGCGAACGGCAGATCACCATCGACTGCGACGTGCTGCAGGCCGACGGCGGCACGCGGTGCGCTTCGATCACGGGCGGAATGGTCGCGCTCGAAGATGCGATAGCCAAGCTCCTAGCCGACGGAACGCTCGCAGAGAATCCGATCGTCCACCGCGTCGCGGCAGTGTCGGTCGGGGTGTGCGACGGCAAGCCCAACCTGGACCTCGACTATGTCCACGACTCCACGGCAGAGGTGGACCTGAACGTCGTCATGACGGACGACGGACGGTACGTGGAGCTTCAGGGTACGGCCGAACACAAGCCGTTCACGGAAGAGTCCCTCGACGCGCTGCGCAAGCTCGCCCGCAAGGGACTCAAGCGCATATTCAAGCTTATGGGCAACAGGTAATCCCGCGTCAGCCCAGCACATAGGTTACAAAACATGATGGCATTGAAGAATCTGATGTTGTTGTCGGCGACGGCTTGCGCCTTCGCCTGCCCTGGAGCACAGGAAGACGTGCGGGATTCACGCGTCCGCACGTTCGTCTATCCCAAGCGGATCGTGTGGCAGACTTCGGGACAGAATCCTGACGGCGGGTGGCATATGCGCGCCAAATCGGAGAAGACGGAGAAGCTTCTCGAACGGAAGTTCGGCCAGGTCTGCGAAGGGCCGTTCGGGTCTGCATGCGGCACGAAGCTGATCAACAAGGGCGAACCGGCAGGGGTGTTGCTGGATTTCGGGCGCGAGATTCATGGCGGCGTTTCGCTTGGCATGAGCCCTGGCGGCACGCCCGGCGCACGCCTCAGGCTGCGCTTCGGCGAATCGGTCTCGGAAACGATGAGCACCATTGGCGACGGCAAGCACGCCTCGAACGACCACGCCATGCGCGACTTCGAGTTGTCCGTGCCGTACTTCGGTAGCATTGAGATTGGAAACACCGGATTCCGCTTCTTGCGAATCGATCTCGTGACCGGCGGCGAAGTGGGTTTCGAATTCATACGCGCCGTCTCGCTGATGCGCCCGATGAAGGCGATCGGGGCGTTCCGCTCGTCCGACGAACGCCTCAACCGCGTGTTCGAGACCGCCGTGCGCACCGTGCACCTCTGCTGCCAGGACTACCTGTGGGACGGCATCAAGCGCGATCGGCTCGTGTGGATGGGCGACACGCACCCGGAGACGATGGCTATCCTTAACGTGTTCGGCGCGGCATCTATCCTGCCGGAGTCCCTGGACTACATGGCGGCCACCACGCCGACCGACCGCTGGATGCACGGCATGCCCACTTACACGCTGTGGTGGATCCGCAACCTGGCGGAATGGTACCGCTATACGGGCGACGCGGACTATGTGCGCCGCCACGCCGACTATCTTGAGAAGACGTTCGACCACGTGCTTTCCGGCATGAAGGACGGAGAATGGCGCGCTGGCAATTTCCTCGACTGGCCGACAAAGCACAACGGCGAGGCGGCATGGGCTGGCACGCAGGGGCTTGCGCTCGTCACCGCGCGCGAAACGGCGTTCCTGGCGAACGTGGCCGGACGGACGGCGCTTGCGGACAAGGCGCGCGCCCTGGAGGCGGAGCTGGCGAAGCTCCGTCCAGACCCGCACGGCGCAAAGTCCGCCGCCGCTATGCTTGCGCTTTCCGGTCTGCGAGATCCAAAGGAGATGTTCTCGCAAGTCCTCGGGCAGAACGGACACGACGGCGTCTCTACGTTCTACGGCTACTACATGATCGAGGCGATGAGCGCGGCAGGCGAGAACCAGCGGGCGCTCGATACGGTGCGCGACTACTGGGGCGCGATGCTTGATGTTGGCGCGACAAGCTTCTGGGAGGACTTCAAGCTCGCCTGGACGAACGGATGCTTCCGCATCGACGAGATGCCTGTCGCCGGGAAGAAGGACATACACGGAGACTACGGCGAGTTCTGCTATCCGGGCTTCCGCCACTCGCTCTGCCACGGCTGGGCCGGCGGACCGGCCTCGTGGTGCATCAACCATGTGCTCGGCATCAGGCCCCTTGACGTCGGCTGCCGCCGCATCGAGGTAAGGCCGTTCCTCGGCGATCTCGAATGGGCGGAGGGCTCAATGGCCCTGCCAGACGGCTCATCGGTAAACGTCAAGCTCCGCAAGCTCCCCGACGGCAAGACCGACGTCAAAATCTCTTCGCCAGATTGGGTCGAGATCGCCAAGTAAATGTTCTTTGCGTCCTTTGCGGCTAAAAAATAAAGAGTAAATCAGCAGTTGCCGACGAGGACGCGGCGGAGGTGACGGCGGGCGACGTCCGCAAGGTGTCGGACTGTCGCGACGGGTGTCGGGGTCGCGTCCGCCATGTGCCAGCGCGGAAAGAAACGCGTAACATGCAACGGCATGTCCGGCGATACGGACGCAACGAAGGCTGCGATCGCCTCCATGTCGGCGTCCGTATCGTTCCGCCCCGGCACGACTAGCGTCGTAACCTCGACATGGCATCCGGCGGCGTGAAGCGTTCTGACGGTCTGACAGACGGAGTTGAAGTCGCCGCCGAGCCAATCGTAATATTTCTGCGATGGCCCTTTGATATCGATGTTCGCCGCGTCGATAAGCGGCGCAAGGTCCGCGATAACCTCTTCGCTCGCGCAACCGTTCGAGACGAGGACGTTGCACATTCCCCGTGCGCGGACTTCCCGTGCGCAATCGCGCACGAACTCCCATCCGACAAGCGGCTCGTTGTACGTGTACGCAAGCCCGATGTTGCCACGCTCCTCCCTGAGCTTCGACGCAAGGTCGGTTAGATCCGCCGGCGTCGCCGTCCGGCACGGCACCTCGTCCCCGCCATGCTGCGATATGCCGTCGTTCTGGCAGAACGGACAACGCAAGTTGCATCCGAAGGAACCCACGGAAAGGACCATGCTCCTCGGCTTGAAGAACGCGATTGGCTTCTTCTCGATAGGGTCAAGCGCAAGCGACGAAATCATTCCATAGTTCGCCGCAACGACGCGTCCGCGCTCCGCACGCCGTGCGCGGCAGAAGCCGAAAGCGCCGTCCGCTAGCCGGCAACTGCGCGGACACGTTCCACAGACCGCCACCGCGTCACTCATGGAATACTTCGGCCTGGAACGTCTCGAACTTCGCCCCTTCCCGCCATGCGTCTGCGGAAAGCCCCGCCTTCTGCGAGAGATAGGAAAGCGTCGTCGGCAAATCCCAGCCTTGCTCCGGCGCGACCTGGGGAAGAAACACGGCGAAACAGCCGTCCTTCTCCAGCGTCATGCCGTCCCGTCCCAGCACGATATCGCGCCATGACGCAACGCGTCTCGGCGGCGTCAGGGCCGAGACTTCTACGCGGAGTCCGCCAAGTTCGCGTTCCGTGACGGGCGAAAAACGAGGGTCGCGAAGCGCCGCGTCAACGGCGCGCGCGGCCACCGCCTCGACAAGCGGACGCATCGGCAGGATCTCGCCGATGCAGCCGCGCAGCGCACCAGTCGCCTTGTCGTTCAACGTCACAAAGGCACCCATCTTCGCAAGCGTCGCCTTTGGCGCGGATACGGTATCCGGTCCAGCGCCACGGCGAGATCCGTCCCGGACCGCCCGCTCAAGCGACGTTCGCGCGACGCGCAGGAGATACGCCCTGTCGTCTGCGGAAAGGACCGCAGCCCCCTCCCCCTGCCATTTCGCGCACCCGGTCGCCGAAAGATAGCACACGAAGCGCGAATAGTCGCCGCCAGCGTCGCCCGAAGTCGCGTACCGCCGCCGGACGAGAGCCGTGCCGCGCGGAAAGGCGCGGAGCGCGATTTCGATCGGAACGTGTCCGCAAATCGTCACGCCCGTGCGCTTGACGAACGCGGCGAAACCGTCCGCCTCGCCCTTCTCGGCAAACGCGAACGCCTCGGCGTCCGTTGCCGCGACCTGCCGCCGGACGTCCTCGCCTCCGCCGGTGCCGTACGGAGTGTAGGAGAAGTCGTCGCCGTAGTGAGTGAAGTCGGACGACAGGACGAGCAGCGTCTCAGCGTCCATCAACCGCGCCAGCGCGCGGACGCACATTCCCATCTGATCTTCTCCGAAGGAGCCGACCACAAGCGGCACGACCGTAAAGCCGGCGCCAAGCGCGACCTGGAGAAGCGGATACTCGATCTGTGCGGAATGCTCGGCGGCGTGTAGGCGGTCGTTCCTGGCCACGGGCGCAACGAGTGCAAGGCGGTCGAGCCAGTCGCGGTCGATCTTGATTTCGCCGAGCGGCGTCGACACAGCGTCGGACTCCGGAGCGACAAGGCGGTTCTCGATCCAGGCGCGATGGCTCGGAGCGAGCACGACGACGCGACGAAACTTCCCACTGCGCACGGTGCGAACTGCGGCCCAGGCCGTTTCGCCGGAATAGGCCCATCCGGCGTGCGGCAAGATGAGGACGTTCGGAACCTCGCCCACCGCCGCCGCTCCGCGCGCGGCGGCAGCTTCCCACTTCTCGGCGAGGGCGCGAATGCCCTTTTCGGTTCCCGGATACCATGTCCCGGCTATGGTGCTGTCGAGTGCCATCTGCCAACCCTCCTGCGATATTTCCTCAAGGCATTGCGATGAGTTTCTTCAACCGGCGAATATTTTATCACATTCCGCCTATGGAACCGTTAGCTCGCTTCGGGCGGCTCCAGAATCCAGCGCTTGTTGTACCAGTACCATTCGCCCGGATAGCGGCGAATGTTGGCGTCCAGCATTCCAAGCGCCTGGCGCGTTAGCCGCGCGGCCTCGGTCTTCCGGTCGGTCGCGGCGGGATCGGGCCGCAGCGTGCCCAAATGGTCGAATACATGCCGTCCCCCTTCCCGGCGCATCATCGCCACCACAATAGGGCACCCGCAATGCACCGCGAACATCGCGCCCGCACGCGACACGTTCGCCGTGCCACCGAAGAACGGCGCATCGACATCGCGCTTGCGCACGCGCAAGTCGGGCAAGATGGCGAATGCGCGCCCCGCCGACAGCCTCTCGCGTATCCTGGCAAGCGTGTCGCGGTCGTCGCGGTCCAGCACCTCGATGTCTCCGTAATGGCGGGTCATCCATGCGTTGATCTTCGGGTTGCGCTGACGCGCCGCTATGGCGAAGAGCGGCAGGCCGTACTTCGCCATCGACCAGGCCGCCATGTACCAGTTTCCGCAGTGCGGAACCATGATGACGACGCCGCGTCCCTCGTCCACGTACGACTGGAGCCGATCCTTGTACATGAGGCCGTCCCGCACGTACCGGTCCATCCACGCACGGTCGAGCGACGGCGCCCGCATCATCTCAACGCCAGTCATCAGGACGTTCTGCAGCGACTGCACGGCGATCGCCTCGGCCTCACGGCGGCTTTTCTCCGGGAAGACCGACATGATGCGCTCCAGCGTGCGGCGCCGCTTGAATCGGAACACGCGGAACGCAATGACGCCCAGTCCGCGCGCCGCCGCCATCGCCGCACGGTACGGCACGATGTTGACGAGCGCGCAGGCGCACCGCAGCGCGCCGTATTCCAGGTTTGTCGCCAGCCTGCCCTTCGCCATCTCTAACCTCGCGCAGTCCGGACCGGGCAGCGCTACCTCAGCTTCTTCTGGGCGTCGGCGATGGCGCGGCAGACCGCACGGGAAGTTATGGTCGCCGAGGTTATGGCCTCGATATCGCCGCCGTCCTTCTTCACGCGCAGGGACGAGCCGTCCTTGCCGGAGAACTGGGACGAAAACTCGTCGGATTTCATGTTCATGCCCAGCCCCGGCGTCTCGGACGCGGACAGCGTCTTGTAGCACACTACGGTCTTCTTGTCCGCCTGAAAGCCGACCATCAGCACGATGTCGCCACCGTAGCCGTCGCCGTCGGCACCACGGGCCGCATAGCCGACGACCTTGCCGGAGGCGTCGGTTCCGACGTAGAACCCGTCGGACGCCTCGACCTTCTCCGTGCCATGAGGCAGCACGGCCTTGACGGCAGCCTGCTCCTGCTTCACTTCCATCTCGGAGATCGGTCCCTTCGTGATCTCGTTTACGTAGGCGAGAACCGCCGCGCACACGGCACTGATGGCCGTCAGGCTCACCACAAGCAAAAGCATCTTCTTCATCGCGTCCCCTCCCTCTTACTTCTTGCTTCCGAAAGGCTTCGGCTGCGTCCATCGGTTGATCAGTGGGCACACCGAGTTCATGATGAGTATCGCGAAGCTGCACCCCTCAGGATAGCCGCCGAACTGGCGGATCAGCATGCAGATGAGGCCGCAGCCGAAGCCGAAGATCAGCTTGCCCTTCGCCGTCGTCGGCGACGTCACGTAGTCCGTAGCCATGAAGCATGCGCCGATCATCACGCCGCCCGTCAGCACCTGCATCATCGCAGGCGCTCCGCCGGCAATCAGGGAATAGACGAACACCGTAGCGATGAAGGCGACCGGAATGTGCCAGGTTATCACCTTGCGGACAAGAAGGTACGCCGCGCCGATGGCGAGCGCAATCGCCGACACTTCGCCTATGCAGCCCGGCATGTTGCCCGTCAGCATGTCCCAGAGGCAGGGAACGCCCGTCGCGGCGCTGTCACAAAGCCCATGCGGCGAGGCGGAGGCCGTCGCCTCCGCGGCGAACCACGTCTTCATCGTCGCAAGCGGAGTCGCGGTGGTCGCCGCCTCGGGCGTCTTCCACCAGAACGGCTTGAGCCACGTAGTCATAGGCCCGGTGAACGAGATGAGCATGAACGCTCGCGCGGCGAGGGCCGGGTTGAACGGATTCATGCCGAGGCCGCCGAAGACCTGCTTGGCGACGCCGATCGCGAAGACTGAGCCGACGACCGCCATCCAGAGAGGAATGCCCGCCGGCAGGTTCAGCGCCAGGAGAAGCCCCGTCACGACGGCGGAGAGGTCGCCGATCGTGTTGTCGCGCTTCATCGCCATGCGGCAGAGGGCCTCAGTCACGATGCACGTCGAGACGCATGCGGCGATCGTCCATACGACCGGCATCCCGAAGAAGAATATTCCAGCCGCCGTCGTCGGCAGAAGCGCGATGATCACGTCAAGCATGATCCGCCTCACGGACGAATGAGCGTGCGCGTGCGGCGACGAACTCAAAATGTAATGTTCGGATGTCTCTTTCGGTTTCATTATTGCTCCTTCAAATAATATCCGCCGTTCTTCGGCGCACCTCGAAACTCAATCTTGTCGCACAATGTTTCTTCTATGCGCCGCTTGACCGTTCGTATATTGATGCCAGACAACCTCGAAAGCGCACTTTTGTTAATGCCTGGATTTGCACGAATAATCTCAAGCAGATACACCGCACTGTCGTATTTGCCTTTTACTATGCAATTTACAGGTGCATCCACAGGGTTTACCCGTCCTTTTACTGGTCCAGCACCCCGTTTTACAGGTCCAGCTCCAAACTTTACGGGTCCTTTTACTGGTCCTGCACCCCGTTTTACAGGTCCAGCTCCAAAAGTTGCCGCCTTTTGTCGAAAGATTCTTGCAGTAAAATAGTTGGTCTCGCCATCAGAGACAAACTCTACCTTCGGGGCAATCTCCATGACGCGCTTTATGCAGGAGCCAAGTCCGCGATAAGGAATCTCCTTCGTGGCGAAGGTGAAGATGAGCGGATTGCGGGCGACGGACACGCCGGACTTAATCATCTCTACTGTGAGGTGGTTCGGCAGCGAGCCAGGGCTGATCAGTTCCACGCGATCGTCGAACACCATCACCCTCCAAGGCGACGACATGAAATAGTCGCGATGCAGGAACATGTTCGCAACAAGTTCCTGCAGAGCCTCCTCGGGAATTTCCGGAACGCCAATGGAGTTGAAGCCCTGCCCTGCCTGCTCGTGCCGCAGGTTGCGGAGTATGAACTGCATCGTCGACTTATACATATCACGTATCGTGCCGCGGAAATCCTCGCTGTCGCGGTATCTTGATCCGGCCATATCGTTGCCAACATAGGAGACGCACTTGACAACGTTCATCGGCGCATGGCGCTGCGGATTCTTTCCGAAGAGCAAGAGGCCAGCAAGTGTCAGCTGCTGCCCGTCCGCGAAGCCGAGATTGCGCAGCATTTGCGGGATATCAACCTTGCCCGGCTCCAAGACGTCCTCCGCCGATATGCCGTAGTTGCGTTCGAGGAATTCCCCGAAGTGATAGAGGTCGATGTCCTTGGCGCTTGTGCCACAGACTGGGACTTCATCGGCATAAAGCAGGTGCGATTTCTGCAAGATGCGCTGAAGCTCCTCGCGTGAGGTTATGCGCCGCTTGTCGGGACCGGACTTCATCCAATAGTTGCCGCTCTTGTCGGCATAAGGCTTCGACACGCCCTCGGCGACAGTGACGCACAGGATCTGCTTGCCGCGAACGGTATGGTATTCGGTTTGCGGATAGACGGACGGGCGCACGTTGTCGTTCGCCGCATTGCTGATCTCGCTGTCGAGAAGTTTTTTATCCGTTGCACGGAGCCCGATGACCTTGCCGTTGTCACCGACGCCGAAGATGACAGTACCGCCGGAGGCGTTAGAGAAAGCCGCAAGTTCCGCCGCAAGCTTGGCGACACCAACCGGTCCGCGCTTGAACTGCGTCCGGCTGTCCTCGCCCTGAGCGATCCTCTCGACTATCTCCCGCTTAGTCATTTCCCTGCCGCGGCTTGGGCCTTGGCCTTTTCGGCGGCGATGCGCGCGCGGATGGAGTTCTTGGCGCGGCGGCACATCTGGGTTATCGTGCGATACTCGGGGCAGCCGAAGCTGCACGCGCCGCACTCGATGCAGTCCATCACGTGGTATTCCTTCTCGGCGGCCTGAATGTCGTCCGCTTCCACCGCCTTCGAGATCTCGGCCGGGTTCAGGTTCATCGGACACGCCCTCAGGCAACGTCCGCAGTTGATGCACGGGCCCGAGCCGTACTGGAACACGCGGCGGCGCGAAAGGAGCAGCAGTCCCGACGTCGTCTTGGTCGTAGCGATCTCCATCGTCGGCACGGCGAAGCCCATCATTGTTCCGCCGGAGATGACTTTCGCGGGCGGCTCCTTCTCTCCGCCGCAGAACGCCACGAGATCGGCATACTTCGTGCCGCACGGCGCCAGCACGTTCTTCGGCTCGGCGACGGCGTCGCCGGAAACCGTGGTGACGCGGGAAAGGAGCGGCTCGCCCTTCTCGACGGCATCGGCGATGGCGGCGACGGTGCCGACGTTCTCGACAACGCAGCCGACGTCAATCGGCAGGGCGGGAGGCTCGGGCACTACGCGGCCGACGGTCGCGAATATCTGGTGCTTCTCACTGCCCTGCGGATAGAGCACCGGCAGCACGACGATCTCGACGTTGCCCTCGATGTCCGCAAGCGCCTTCTCCAGCGCGGCGATCGCCTCAGGCTTGTTGGCCTCGACGGCGACGCGCACGGCGCACTGGCCGAGAATCTTGCGCATTATCTCGATGCCGACGCGTATGCGGTCGGCGCGCTCGAGCATGACGCGGAAGTCGGCCGTCAGGTACGGCTCGCACTCCGCGCCGTTCAGCACGAGGTATTCGCAGCGCTTGCCGGGCGGCGGGTTCAGCTTGACGGACGTCGGAAAGCCCGCGCCGCCCATGCCGCAGATGCCAGCCTCCTCGACTCGCTTCAGCAGCTCTTCGCGCGTCGCGGTACGCCAGTCGAGAGGAGGAAGAATGGGGACTGTCCCCGTCGAAGCAACCGGACTTTCAGGAGATTCCGGACTTTCCGGTGGCTGGGCTGTCGTGTCAAGGATCACGGCGTCGGCCTTGCCGCCGGTGGGACCGGGACGTTTCTCAACGGCCTTGACCTTGCCCGAAGCGCTCGCGCGCACGCAGACGGAGATGAAGCCGTTCTTCTCGCCAATCAGCTGTCCGCGCGTCACGAAGTCGCCTGGCTTCACGATGCACTTCGCGGGTGCGCCGAGGTGCTGGCTCATCGAGATGACGAGTTCCGCCGGAAGCGGCAGGCTCTCGATCGCCTTGTCGCGAGCGAGCTCCTTGTTGTAGTCGGGGTGGACCCCGCCCTTGAAGCGAAATGACGATTTTACGGTCTTCATGATCAGTGTCCCGTTTCGAAGTGGGGGTCGACCGACATGCACTTCGCCGGACATTTCGCGGCGATCTGCTCGTCCGTCGGCGGGTTCTCGTAGTTGACCTTGGCGAGAAAGCCCTGGAAAATGAAGTGTCCGGCCTCCTTGCCGCCGGAATTCTTCTCGCAGAGATGGCAGCCCATGCAGCCGACGCCGCAGACCTTGCGGACAGCCGGACCCTTGTCGGGGTTCGCGCAGAGGACGTGGACCGTCGCGGACGCGGGGACGAGCTCGATGATGTGCTTCGGACAGGCCTTGACGCACTTTCCGCAGCCTATGCAGAGCCGCTTGTCCACCTTGGCGAGACCGTCAGTCACCGTTATCGCGCCTTTCGGGCAGACGTTCGCGCACGCGCCGTAGCCGAGGCAGCCGTAGGTGCAGCCCTTGTCGCCGCCGGCCGTCGCCGCCGCGACATTGCAGTCGCAGATGCCGTTGTAGTCGCCGACGCGGATCGCCTCGGAGCGCGTGCCGCAGCACTTGACGAGCGCGACGCGGCGCTCCGTAGCCGTTGCCTCCACGCCGAGTATCTTCGCGACCGCCTCCGCGCAGGCCGCCCCGCCGGCGGCGCAGGCGCCGTTCGGCG
>JAFRDO010000011.1 GCA_017403825.1 Kiritimatiellia bacterium | reverse complement strand
TGAGCTTCACCTTCTCTCCGGAGATCAGCCTCACCGCCAGATCCCTGGTCAGGTTCATGCCGATGCTCTGCAGGAACCGGTTGTCTTTCCATAAGGCAAACCTGCAGTCCCGATTGGTGCACGATGTTCTGCCGCGTAACGTCCGAACGATCCTCGTAGAACCATTCGCTTTCCTCTTCGTACACGTCCAGCCCGGCTGCGCCGACCGTTCCGTCGCGCAATGCCGAGAGCAGTGCCTCCGAATCGACAAGCCCGCCGCGCGAGGTGTTGATGAGCGTGAAGCCGCGCTTTGCCTTGGCGAGCGTGTCTGCGTTGATGAGGTGCTTCGTTTCGGGGAGAAGCGGACAATGCAGCGAGACGATATCCGACTCGGCGAGAAGCCTGTCGAGCGTGACATATTCAAGCCCCGTCGCCGGATTCGGGAATGCGTCGTAGGCGAGGACTCGCATTCCGAACCCCGTGCAGATGTCGGCGAAGATGCGTCCGATCTTGCCCGTGCCGACTACGCCTGCCGTTTTGCCGTGCAGATCGAAGCCGGTGAGACCAGCCAGCGAGAAGTTGAAGTCGCGCGTCCTTGCCGCCGCCTTGTGGATGTGGCGGTTGAGCGACAGGAGCAGCGCAGCAGCGTGTTCTGCGACCGCGTATGGCGAGTACGCCGGAACGCGCACGACCGTAAGCCCGGCCTCATACGCTGCCTTAAAATCGACGTTGTTGTAGCCCGCGCACCGCATGGCGAGAACCTTGACGCCGCGCGCGACAAGACCTTCCACCACGGCGCGGTCTATTTCGGCGTTCACGAACGCGCATGCCGCGTCGCATCCGTCGGCAAGCGGCAATGCCGCCGCCGTCAGCCGCGTCTCGAAGTAGCGGATGTCATACCGCCCGCTGTTCAGCCGCTCGAACGACTCCTTGTCGTACGGCTTGGTGTCGAAAAACGCAACCTTCTTCAGTTCCATAGAACTCAACCTTTCTTGTCTTGTTGATGGCACATACTATAGCATTTCCGGTTGCGAAAACATATTAGCGCGACAACATTCTGCAATTTTGTCCTTGCCGCGCCAATCAGGATTCGCTTGTCCCCAAATACGATGGCAGGTGCATTGTATAGTTTCTTTCCCTTCTTTTGGTGTGTCACGTTGAGATTCCAATCTCTCCATCAGCCAATCGTGCAATACGATTGCATGATTGCATTTAGGATTCTTTGCCGCATAGAGGAGCAGGACATCGTTATCTTTGGTGTGACGTCTTACATCCTCTACGAAAGGAATTGCGGCAGCATTCTCGTCAAGCTCCATGCGATAGCGCGCCGCAAACTCGTCGAAGCGGCCCTCTTCGTGTGCGAACCATTTGCGCAGTTCCGTGGATGGCGCTACATCCTTGGCCCAAAGGTCTGGATGCAGAGCGTCTTTGGGAACGCCCCTCGGCCATAGCCTGTCCACGAGCACCCGCCAGCCGGGTGTGGCTGGCTGGATGTCGTAGACGCGGACTATGGAGAGATTATGCTTCATCAGCCAACGAGGAGTTTTATGTCGTCGTCAACCGTCCTGATGCCGGCGATACCGAAGTTCTCCACAAGAACTTTGGCTACGTTTGGCGAGAGGAATGCCGGAAGCGTCGGTCCGAGATGAATGTTCTTCACGCCAAGGTAAAGGAGCGCAAGCAGCACGATGACGGCCTTCTGCTCGTACCAGGCGATGTTGAATGCGAGCGGCAACTTGTTGATGTCGTCAAGCCCGAAAACCTCCTTGAGTTTCAACGCGATGAGTGCGAGCGAATAGGAATCGTTGCACTGACCGGCATCGAGGACGCGCGGAATGCCGCCGATGTCGCCCAGATCCAGCTTGTTGTACTTGTACTTTGCGCATCCCGCCGTGAGGATCACGACATCCTTCGGCAGCGCCTTGGCAAACTCGGCGTAGTAGTCGCGGGACTTGTGGCGTCCGTCGCAGCCCGCCATCACCACAAACTTCCTGATCGCTCCCGACTTCACGGCCTCGACGACCTTGTCCGCCAGCGCGAACACCTGCTCGTGCGCGAACCCGCCGACGATCTTGCCGGATTCGATCTGCGTGGGCGGCGGGCATTTCTTCGCCTGCTCGATGAGCGCGGAGAAGTCCTTTTGCGCGCCGTACTCTCCGGCGATATGGCGGCAGCCGGGAAATCCCGCCGCGCCAGTAGTCCAGAGCCTGTCCTTGTAGGACGCGGCGGGCGGCACGACGCAGTTAGTCGTCATCAGGATCGGGCCGTTGAACTTCTCGAACTCATCCTTCTGCTTCCACCACGCGTTCCCGTAGTTGCCCGCGAAGTGCGGATACTTCTTGAACGCCGGATAGTAGTGGGCCGGAAGCATCTCGGAATGTGTATAGACATCGACGCCCGTCCCAGTCGTCTGCTCAAGCAGCATTTCAAGGTCGCGCAGATCGTGGCCTGAAATCAATATGCCGGGATTGCCCCGAACGCCGATATCGACCTCCGTGATCTCAGGGTTGCCGTAGGCGGACGTGTTTGCCTTGTCGAGGAGTGCCATGCCCGCGACGCCGAACTTTCCGGTTTCAAGGGCAAGCGCGACGAGATCGTTTACCGAAAGCGAATCGTCGAGCGTCGCCGTCAACACGCGCTGGATGAATGCGTCCACCTCCTCGTCGTCCTGCATGAGCGCATTCGCGTGTTTCGAGTAGGCGGCAAGACCTTTCAAGCCGTAGGTGATCAGCTCGCGCAAAGAGCGAATGTCCTCGTCCGCAGTCGCGAGTACGCCGATCTGTTCTTTGGCAGGATTCACTGGATTTGCAAGATTGGCGGCGAGTGTCTCTTTTACCTCCCGCGTCTTGGCAATCGCGGCCTTGATTGCGTCGGCATCGAAGTTCGCGTTCGTGATGGTGATAAAGAGATTAACAGTCACGATGTGATTGATGGACTTGTCGACCGGCTTACCATCCTTGCGCATCGCCGTCGTGACTTGCGAGAGAAGCTTGGTCTCAAAGACCAGTTCATCCTGCAACGCGGCGACGTCCGCCGTCTTGCCGCACACGCCGCATACCGTGCAGCCCTTGTTTCCGGCGGTCTCCTGGCATTGCCAGCAAAACATCTTCTGTTCCATTGTCGTATTCTCCTTTTTAAGCAATGAAATTGTGCGCGTTATTCCGTTTCTCGTATTGCGGCCACGGGGCATCCCTCGATAGCCTGTTTTACCGACTCGCCGT
>JAFRDO010000072.1 GCA_017403825.1 Kiritimatiellia bacterium | reverse complement strand
GCGGCCAAGTGCGACATGCTGGACGCCCTGAGGCGCGCGGCGGAGTTCAGCGGGGTGAACGTCGGTGCGTTCGCCGTCATGGACAACCACTTCCACGTGGTCGTCCAGGTGCCCGCGCATGCGGGGACTGTCCCCGAGGAGGAGGTGCTGCGGCGCTATGCGGTCCTCATGGGCGGCAGGGCGTCATTGCGGCTGGAGGCGCGCCTCAGCAGCCTCCGTGAAAGAGGCGACGCTGCCGTCGCCGAGGCCGAGCTCGGCAGGCTTCGTGCGCGGATGCATGACCTCAGCCAGTTCGTGAAGACGTTCAAGGAGGAGTTCGGGCGTCTCTTCCGCAGGCGCGGCCCGTTCCCCGGGACGCTGTGGGAAGGGAGGTTCAGGAGCACTCTCATAGGTGGGGCGGAGTACCTGAGGAGGTGCGCGGCTTACGTGGAGATGAACCCCGTGAGGGCCGGGCTCGCCGCGCGCGCGGCCGACTACGCGTGGAACACCGTCGGGGCGGCGAGGAGGGGCGACGCGTTCGCGGCCCGCTGCCGCAAGTGGCTGCTCTCAATCCTCGGCGTCATAACCGGGGACAGTCCCCATGAGGAGGGGCGACTTATGAGGCGTATAGCGCAGGTGTCTTGCGGTAAGATACTCGGGAGCGCGGCGTTCGTGGCGGAGATGCTGTGGCGGTTCTCGGACAGGGTGCGGTCGCGGAGCGCGCGGGCGAGGGCGGTGGATGGGATCGGGTTCGCGTCCCACGGCTGGAAGCTGGCGGCGCGACTGGAGGCGGCGGCGTGAGCGAGGGCGGAACAATGGATTGCGGCATTAAATGGGGACTGTCCCCGGATGAAACAGGGGGGGGGCTGTCCCTGGTAGTGAACTGGGAGTAAAAAAGGGGGGGGCAGTCCCCAGATGTCCGATTTTGCTCAGTGTCTGCGCTGGAAACTCGTGCGCGTGATATGGTATAATTCACGGCATGAAAAAGATAGTTGCTGGCATGTTAGCGGTTGCCGCTTCGGCGGCGTGGGCGGATGTCGGGACATGGCAGGTGCCGAGCTGGACTCCTGTCCTCACTGCGCCTGACGCTGTGAAGAAAATAGTTGGCGGCACTTGTCCCGGACACTCGCAGGGAATGTGCGTTACGTCCAACGCGTTCTACTTCTCCTTCCACAACCAGATCGTCAAGACGGACTGGAAGGGGCAGCTCCTGAAGCGCGTGGAGGTAACCCCTCACGGAGGCGACATCTGCTACTGGAAAGGGCGCGTCTATGTGGGCGTGTGGGAGCCGCCGAAGAAGGGCGAGAAGGGTTGCACCGCAATCAAGGTGTATGATGCGGAGACGCTGGAGCCGGTCAAGGAACGTCGCATGCCCGAATGGCAGAACGCCGCCGACGGCATCACGTGCCTCGACGGGGTGATAATCCTCGCGATGGGCATGAAGGACTGGGGCGGCTCGGACAAAGGGTACTCGAACTACTATGGCAAGTTCGACGCCGAGACGCTGGAGCCGATCGGCAAGCCGTTCTTGGTGAATCATGGCGAGGAGTCGTCTTGCGCGGCGCAGAACATCACTACGGACGGCACGTACATCTACTCGTGCTATTACACGGTCGACGAGGCGGCGCGGACGCCGAATTTCATCGTGTACGACAAGGACTTCAATGTGGTGGGCAAGTACTTGTTCGGCTGGACGCACGGGGTGGACGTCATTCCCGGCGGCAAGGACGGCGCGGTGCGCTTCGCATGGGCGACGACGCTCAACAACAACTGGGACAAGAAGTCTCCCATCGTTTCGCAGGTGCTTGTCCTGTTTGGCGAACTCAAGGACGGAAAGATCTCTGACATTTCGAAATACATCGGATTCAAGAAGCCGATGCCACGATGACGAGGGTTGTGACGCTGTTGGTCGCCGTCGCATGGACAGCGGGCGCGGCGCAAGGAGAGGAGCTGCGGGGCGTTGACACTTGGGCGGGAATCAAGCCTTTGCCCGCGGTGGTAAACCCTGTTGGGCGCGAGGCATCGCCGTATCTCATATCCCTGCGCGGCGACTGGGAATTCGTCACCCAGCCCACGGCGTTCTGCCGCAGGTATCGGCATACGAAGACGCCGTTCGCCAAGTACGACGAGCGGATTCCGGGGCAGATCAAGTCGTCGAACGACAAGGCATGGTCGGAAGGGCGCAAGATCCGCGTTCCGGGCGCATGGGAGGCACAGGGCGTTGGCGAGCCCGGCATGTCGATACCGTGGGATCCGCTCTGGGATTCAAGCTCCAAGAAACTGAACCACATCTACATGGGCGAGGGCTGGTACCGCAAGGATGTGCTTCTGCCGTCCGGCTGGAGCGGCAGGAAGGTGTGGCTCAAGGTCGGGGGCGTGAGGTCGCAGGGATGGTTCTGGGTGAACCGGCATCCAGTCGCGTGGGTGGACAACTACTGCGGCACGTACAAGTACGACATCACGCCGTTCGTAAAGCCGGGCGAGACCAACCGCATCCTTGTCTGCGTCAACAATGCATTGCCGTCGCGCAAGGGCCTGATGAGCAACGTCCATCGCTGGGGCGGCATCTACCGCGACGTCGAGCTGGAGGCGACGCCCGAGACCCGCATCGACTACGCATGGGTGCGCGGGCTGTTTGACGAGAAGGCGGCCGAAGCGCATGTGACGGTCGCCGGTTCGGCGGTTGGGGCGAGGCAGGTTCGCGTGGCGGTGGAAGGCGAGACGGCGACCTGCCCGGTCCGCGAGACCGGCGAAACGGTCATACGTCTGCCGCTCCGCGATTTCCGTCCGTGGTCGCCGGAGCATCCGAATCTCTATTGGGCGGAGATCGATCTCCTTGACGCGGAAGGCAATGTGGTGCAGACTTGGCGCGAGCGGTTTGGCGTCCGCAAGATAGAGGTCCGCGGCGACTCGTTCTACCTGAACGGGCATCCGTACTTCCTGCGTGGGTTCGGTGACGACAGCGTATATCCACTTACGGGTATGCCGCCGCCTGACCGCGAGACGCATCTTGCCCACCTGAAGAAGGCGCATGCGGCTGGCTTCAACTTCGTGCGCTTGCACACGCACTGCGAGGTGCCGGAGTATTTCGAGGCTGCGGACGAGGCGGGCATCCTCGTTCAGGCCGAATTGCCGTACTATACCGACGTGCCGACGGAGGCATTCACCTTCGATCCGCTGCGCGACCTGCGCGAGCTGCAGACGCACTACCGGCGCTATCCGTCGTTTGCCGTGTACTGCGGCGGCAACGAGGGGCGGCTCGGGCCGTATGTCGAAAAAGAGATGTATGCGTTCGTTAAGCGCACCGATCCGGATAGGCTTGTCAACCACCAGGACGGCGACCGCATGCTGTGGCAGGAGCGCGATGACGACGAGGGCTGCAACGACGTCGGCAATTCCGACTATGACATCGGTCCGCGCGACGTGTGGCCGCGCGGCACGTTCAAGACGGGTCGTCCGTTCGTGTGTCATGAGTACCTTAACCTCTGCGTCAAGCAGGACACGCGTATCGAACCGCTTTTCACTGGCGTCTGGGCTGCCCCGGATTCGCGGACCGACCGCGCCGCCTGGCTCGCCGCGCACGGACTTGATCTTGCGTGGGGCGATGCGCTTCAGGACGCCCAGCATGTGCTTCAGGGCGTTTACCAGAAGCGCGGCATCGAATGGGCGCGCAAGGATCCGTACTGCGACGGGTATTGCTTCTGGACGGCTGTGGACGTAGTGGTCGCCAACGGCCCGATCCATTCGGCGCAAGGCCTCTTCGATCCGTTCTGGCAGGTGAAGATGGGAGGCCTGACGCCGGAACGGTTCGCCCTCTTCAACGGTCCCAGCGCCGTGCTTGCCGATTTTTCGCCGGAATGTTCTGTTGCAGAGGTGGGCGAGACTCGCAACGTTGCCTTTCTCTTCGCCAACTATGACGGTGCTCCGAAGCGGAACGCTACGTTGCGCTGGACGCTCGCAGCTGAAGGCCGGACGCTTCTGGGCGGAGAGGAAAAGATAGGAGACATTCTGGAAGGGGCGGCGCGCCATGTCGCCGACGTTACGCTTGCGATGCCGTCCGTAGCCAAGGCGGTGAAGGCCGTGCTCCGTGCCGAGATTGCCGGCACGGCGAACGAATGGGATTTTTGGATATTCCCAAAGCGCGCCCCGCGCCCCGGCTCTGACATCGCCGCGGACGCCGCGCTCCTGCCGCTTCTCTCGAAGCTTTATGTCGGCGTGGTCGATTCTGCTTCCCCCGCCGCCGCACAGGCGCGGATAGTGGTTGCGCCGTATGGCTCGCCGGCTGCCGCAGATGCGCTTGCGCGAGGGCGGCGCGTGCTGACGATTTCCGGCGGTGATGGCAAGCCGAACGTTTCTCTTGGCTGGTGGTCGATGGGCAATCAGGTCGGAACGGCGCTCGCGAAAGGCAATCCGGTTCTTGCAGGTCTGCCGCATGAAGGGGCGCTGACACCGCTATTGTTTCGCATCGTCAAGAAGGGAGCGCATCCTCTTGGCGAGGGCGGGCTGAAGCTCGCCGAGCCGATAATCGTCGGCGAAGGGCGGAAGGACTGCTATCTCTATCTAGGCGAGGTGAAATGCGGGGAGGGGCGGCATATGGCGGCGTTCGGGCTGGACGTCCTCTCCGGCACGCCCGAGGGCACGGCGATTCTTGACGGTGCGATTGACGAATTGCGTCGGTGACGGTGCCTTGCCAAATGTTCAAGAAGCTGTTGAGGTTGTTTGCCAAAGTAAACGAAACTTAGAAAGGTTAAACGAAAGTTTAGCCGGAAGAAGGGGCTTCTCGTTTCGTTAAGGTTGGCAATCTGGCGTTGTCGGCTCCGTCCGGGCAGCTCGCCCTGCCGAACGCGCGAACTC
>JAFRDO010000071.1 GCA_017403825.1 Kiritimatiellia bacterium | reverse complement strand
ATCTTTTCCCCATCCTTGCCTGTGGCGGAGAGAATGCACCCCCCCCATGATACAGGCAGACTCAATGCAATCAATCGGAACGACAGAGTGAATGCAACCTCCGCTTCGCGGAGGGGTTGCATTCACTCTGTCTTGTCACCCATTTGAAAAAATTTGTGATTTTTGCGTTTTTATGGCTAAGGTTATGGTATAATGTGGGCCGTGGAAGGGACGGGTGTCTTGTGGAAATAGAGTAGGGTCGGTCAATTTAACGGAGAAAGGAAAACTGGAATGAGAATACGGTATGGGAGTTTTGCGGTGGCAACGATGCTGACAATGTCGGCAACGGCGGCGCTGCCGACAGTCTCGAATATCGCGTTGTCGCAGAACGACGACACGCGGCTCGTCACGATAACTTACACGCTGACCGGTGACACGCCGACCATCGTGACTGCGGACATCTTAACCAACGGCGTTCCCGTTGGGGCGGTGAGCGCGCTCTCGGGCGACATCAACAAGCTGATTGTCCCAACGGGCGGCGTTTGCACGGCCTACTGGCAGCCGCGCATTGATCTGCCTGGGGTTGTGCTTGATCCCAATGCGGTAACCGCCAAGCTGGCGGTGTGGGATCGCGCTTGTCCGCCGGACTACATGGCGGTGGACCTTACGGTCTCGAACTCCCTCAGCTTCTATCCCAATGCCGAGGCGGTGCCGGGCGGTGTGACGAACCGCCGCTACAAGACCGATGTGCTTTTGATGCGCAAGATTCCGGCGGCAGGGGCCGAGTTCATCATGGGGACGCCGGTGAACAAGAACGGCGCCGGGCGCACCGAGCTGGGGCGTTTCGACAATGAACTGACTCCCCACGCCGTAACGATGACGAACGACTACTACATGGGCATATTCGAGCTGACGTACCGCCAGTTCCGGCGCGTCATGTCTGGCAACCCGCCTTGGTGGGGGTACACAAACGGCGCCGTGGTCGCTAGCGTGGATGTGGACGTCCTGCCTGTAACGGGCTCCAGGCATTACCAGTGGCGGGTGCGTTCGGGAACATCAACCTCTGAACTTGCAAATTATGACATCTGCTGGCCGCGCTCCGGACATCAGATTGTGGAGACCGATGGTGCGTATTTTGTGAAGTTCCGTGCATTCACCGGGCTGGAACTGGACTTCCCCACAGAAGCGCAGTGGGAGTTCGCCTGCCGCGCCGGATGCCCCACCGCTCTCTACAACGGCAAGGAGATCACCAACACGACGGCATCGGCGACGCTTGACGACATTGCCTGGTACGCCGGAAACTGGGACAAGGATCCGAACGCCTGTGTCTTGCTGGACGGGAAAAAGGGGCCGCATGAGGTTGGCTTGCTGAAGCCGAATGCCTTTGGCCTCTATGATATGCTGGGCAATGTCTTTGAGTTCTGTCTTGAACCGTCAGCGACGACAGAAAACGGGTTTGGCGGAAACGAGTCCAAAGGGGCGGACGAAGTGGAGCCTGTGGGATATTGTGTACCCACCAGCTGCAACACCCGCCATTTCATGCGTAGCAGCGCGTTCAGCAGCAGTGCGCGTGGCGTCCGTGCCGGGCGGCGGCTTTCCATCAACAACACGTCCACCGGTGCCTCGACCAACTTAGACGAATCCGCCAGCCCCGATTTCAACGGGGCGGGAGGCAATACGGGTGTGCGCTTTGTCTGCCCGGCGTCAATTCCTGTTCCTGCAAATGCCGTGGAAGGAGAATAAGACATGAAACATATGCTTCTTTTGATTACAGCGGTTCCATTCGCGGCGTGCGCAACGCCGGCGATATCGAACGTCAGCCTTTCCCGCAATGAGGCGACCGGTCTTGTTACGATCAGCTATGACCTTTCGGAAGACGCCATCGTGACGGCGCAGGTCGTGACCAATGGCGTGGCCCTGCCGCATGCCGATTGCGGCAACATGGCCGGCAAGGTCCACCGCACGGTGGCGCAGGGCACGGGTTGCCAGATATGGTGGCGGCGACCGGTCGGTCTGCCGGACAATGCCACCGTGAAACTTTCGGCATGGGCGAAGGACGATCCGCCGGACTACCTTGCCATTGATCTTCTGGCCACGAACTGCTGGCGCTTCTATGAGACGGCTGAGGACGTGCCGCTCGGCGTGACGAACCGCCTGTACAAGTCCGCGAAGATGCTGATGCGCAAGATCTACGCCAAGGACATTACCTGGCCGATGGGTATCTCGTCGGACCGTATGGATGGTTCCCAGACATACGGCACCAACATTCTGCATCGTCCGCATTACGTTACGCTCACCTACAACTACTACATCGGCATCTACGAGATGACATACAGCCAGTACCGCAATGCTTCCAGCTATTCCTCTTATAACAAGACATATACCAACAACACGGAGGTTGGCTACATAACCATCGGCGGGATAGACCGCGATGTCATCCCGAGGGAACAGGAGCAGTCTATGTTCTGGCCCGCCCCATGGCTTGCGCCGTCGGATATGCGGGGTTACAAGCCATCTTATTACTGGCCCGTGCACGGGCACAGGGTGCCAGCATCTTCTGGAATCGGCCTGTTCCGCCAACGGACGGGGCTTGACCTCGATCTCCCGACGGAGGCGGAATGGGAATATGCTTGCCGTGCCGGAGAATCAAAGATCCTGTACACGGGTAAGAGTTTCACCGCCGCCAATGTCGCCGAATTGGCTTGGTCCTCAAGCAACTGGAATCAAGACCCTGCCTGTTCCTCCAACCAGCTGCACGAGGTTGGATTGCTGAAGCCGAATGCATGGGGATTGTACGATATGCTCGGCAATGGCTTTGAGGTTTGTCTAGACGTTATGAGCGATAAGGAAACAGATCCTTACCAGATCGACCCTTACAAGGGTGAGGATGTCGAGAATCCTGGTGGACCAACAGCCGAGCAGGGGGCGTTGGCACAAACGGAAGGCGGCACTTATATAGACACGGCCGGCAAAACACAATACACTTGGCCGAATTATGTAACGCAAAGCGGCCGTCGGGCGCGGCGCGGCGGGTCGGTGTTTGATTCGACGTCAACGAAGTACCATGCGGCCATGACTTTTACCTACAGCCGGAGTGATATGCGTAAAAACATCTCATATACCGTTCAATACCCGGCAACAGCCTACAGGTTTGTGTTGCCGGCGGTGATACCGTGATAGGGAATAGGTTAGAGGGAATAGTGAATAGGTAAGAGAGGAGAATAAGATGAGAAAGATTTTAGGAGTGATTCTGGCGGTTACGACAAGTGCGACACTTACGGCGGCAATGCCGACGGCAAGCAACGTGACGGTCTCAATGGCGCAAGGCAAGGCATTCGTCGATTTCACGCTGTCTGGCGGACCGGCGGTGGTGACGGCGACGTTCGCCACGAACGGCGTTCCGCTCGACGCCGCGCTCTACCGTGACGGCATGGGCGGCGATGCGGGGAAACTGCTGGCGAATGGACCGCACAAGATAATCTGGAAGGCCCACAACACCATGCCAGACCTTGACATCAAGGGCGCGAACCTGACGGCGGAATTGACCGTGTGGACACAATCCCTGCCGCCGGACTACATGGCGCTGGATCTGACCAGGGCGAGCAATGTCACGTACTACGCCTCCGCCGAGATGGTGCCTGGCGGCGTCACGAACCGAATCAACAAGACGGATTTCCTGCTTCTGCGCCGGATTGACGCCGCCGGTGTCCGCTGGCTGATGGGGCAACCTATTGGAGACGGACTTAATCTTACGGCGGCTGTCGCTGACATGATGGCGCATTGGGTGACGCTCACGAACAACTATTACATTGGCGTGTATGAAATGACGCAGAAGCAGTTTGCCAACGTCTGCGGAACGAACCACACGGCCAATGCCAAAGGATATCCCGATTCGGATGTCCGTCCGATGGAGTCTCTTGGGTATCATACCCTTCGGCCTGTTGATGGCTCCGTGCCCGTATGGCCCACAAATGGGCACGATGTCGATCCCGCTGGTTACCTGTACACCTACCGTCAGCTGACGGGCGTAGAGATCGACCTGCCGACAGAGGCGCAGTGGGAATACGCCTGCCGGGCGGGGACGACGACAAAGACGTATGCGGGAACGGAGGTCGATACGATTGCCTGGTATTCCGGAAATTGGGCGAACGATCCGATGAGCGTTGCCTGCGGGAACAAGAACCAGACCCATGCCGTCGGGCAGCTCAAGCCGAATGCGTGGGGGCTTTACGATATGCTGGGTAATGTAAGCGAATTCTGCCTGGATGTTCTGGCGAATCCGACTACCGTGTACGGTGGTGTCGCCTATGGCCGTGGTCCGGCGGTCGATTTCTACATGGGCGCGGAGGCGATAGAGCCGACAGGGCCGACAGTGGGAGCCAATAGTGCAGCTGTCAGAGGCCAAAATCGAGCTACTAGAGGTATGAATTGGGCCAACAACAACAATTCCGGCTTTATCCGCTGTTCGGCGAGAACCACGAGCGGACGATACATTTCATCGTCCGGAATCGAGGCGAAGGGCTTCCGCGTGGCGTGTCCGGCGAAGGCGCCGGATTGGATGGTTCGGTAGTTGACAGATGAGAGGAGAATGTGTCATGAAAAAAGTGCTTGTTATGTTGGTCGTAGCGGTGGCGTTCTGCGCATTCGCTGAGGACAAGGTGTGGCCTGCGAACTATTGGCAGACCGTTACGAACATGGTGACGGCGGCGACGCCGACGGGCAATGCGACGGCGAGTCAGGCCGTCGGTATCTCGCAGGACACCGCCGCAATCGCTTCGTCGCCATATTCGCAGCAGCTCGAGACGCGGACGTATCTTACGTTTGGCTCTGAGAATGCTGTAGTCGATTTCAACTCATATGGCGCAGGTTTCACTGTAATCGTGCGGTAAGGGGAGGCGAAGATGAAGCCGGATGAAGTTGCCGTCGGCATTGTGCTGGCTGCGTTCGCCGCGACACTTGCGATCGGCGCTTTCGGCGATGAGAACACGGGCACCACGAAAGCGGGGCTGCGGAGCTGGAGCTCCAAGGAGATTCCGCGCGCTGAGGGCGTGCTGCGCGTGATGGCCATCGTGGCGCACCCCGACGATGCAGACTTCCGCATGGGGTGCCTTGCCGTCAAGCTTGCCAGGCAAGGTGCGCGCGTGCGCTTCGTCTCGGTGTGCAACGGCAACATGGGACACCAGGCGATGATGCCGCCGGAGCTTGCCGCGCGCCGGAAGCGCGAGGCCGAGGAGGCCGGTAAGCGGTACGGCATCGAACGCTATGACGTGCTGGACAACAGCGATTGTTCGCTCATGCCTGATTATGAACGGCGCGTGGAGATTGTGAAGATCATCCGGGAGTTCCAGCCCGACTTCATCGTGACGCACCGCACGTGCGACTACCATGCCGATCACCGCGCCGTAGGGCAGCTTGTTCAGGATGCGGGTTATCTGCTCGGTGTGCCGCACTGGATCCCCGAGGCACCGGTGCAGCGCAAACGCCCAGTGATCCTTTTCGCTACGGATACCTTTTCTCAGCCGCGTCTGCTGCGCCCTGACGTAATGGTGGATGTGGAACCGTACCTTGAGCAGTGGTGCGAGGGCGTGAACTGCCATGTGTCGCAGGTGTACGAATGGTTGCCGTGGGATTCGGGTTATCAGGCGGAGTTGGCCAAGGTGAAGGAGTCGAAAGAGGCGCGTAACGCCTATCTCATCCGTCACTGGGCTGGGCGCAAGAAGAACGATGCGAAACGTTTCGCCGCCGTGTGGCGGGAGCGCTATCCGGACGTGCCCGTGCCGAAATACGTCGAGGTATTTGAGGTGAGCGATTACGGTCGCACGCCTTCCGCCGACGATTTGGCGCGGTTCGCCGGCCTGCTGAAGTGATTTGAGATGCATTCAACATCAGGAAAACTATCATGAACATCACAAGAAGAAGTTTTGTCGGTTCGGCTGCATGTGCGGGAGTGCCGTTCTTCATCGGTTGCGGCTCGGCGTGCGCCGCGGTCCCCTTGCGACAGCCGGGGCCGAATGGACGCATCAACGTGGGCATCATCGGATGCGGGGTGATCGCGAAGGGCACGAACGTGCCTGGGTTCCTCAAGGATCCGCGCTGCCGCGTTACGGTGGCCTGCGACATGGTCAAGGAGGCTCCGGGGTATTTCTACGGCGCCAAGAAGAGCAACTTTGGCGCGGAGGGGCTTGCGGTCAAGGACAATTCCTCGCGGAGCGATGTGTGCGGGTCGCGCGTCATCAAGGCGGCTGTGGACAAGCACTATGGCGACACCTCCTGCCGCGAGGTGTTCGATTGGCGCGAGGTCGTTGCCGATCCGTCAATCGACGCAGTGTGCATCTGCACGCCCGACCACTGGCATGTGCTGATCGCCATCGCGGCCATGCGCGCCGGCAAGCACGTCTTCTGCCAGAAGCCGCTCACGCTGAACATCTCGGAGGGCAAGGCTCTCGTGAAGGTGGCCAAGGAGACGGGCGTAAAGTTCCAGGTGGGCAATCAGGGCCGTAGCGCCTCCGACAAGCGCATCGTGGAGGAGATTGTGCTGAACAGGCTTCTCGGCGACCTGAAGTCCGTGACGGTGGCGATCCCAGGCGGCGACCACTGGGAGGGGCATGGCCATTCCGAAGCGCGTGCGCCGCTGCCGGACTGGATGAGCAAGGAGGCGTGGGATCTCTGGCAGGGCCCGGCCGAGCACTGGGAGAACAATGCGTTCATTCCAAGCATCCACGAGCCGACGTGCTGGCGCTGGAACCGCCGCTACGGCGGCGGGATGATTCCGGACTTTGGCGCTCACGAGTTTGACGTCGTCCAACGCGGGATGGGGCTGGACCGTTCTGGGCCGGTCGCCGTCGAGAACATGAAGACGGATCTCCGGAAGGACAACGGCGTGTTCACCTGGGCGGGGAAGTATGACTTCGAGTTCGTCTATGGGAATGGCGTAAGGGTGCATGTGCGGCCAGTCGACAAGAAAAGCGGCTTCGTGCGCGGCGTCACGTTCCATTGTGAGCGAGGCGACGTCTCCACCTGCAAGGGCGCAAAGCGTCCCAAAGGGCTGGAGAAATGGCGTGAGGCCGATCTGAAGGACGGCGACATAAAGCTCTATGCGCCTGCGAACGGACACTGGCACGAGGCGGATTTCATTGACGGCATAGTCGAGAACCGCGCCATCTGCTCGGATGCCGAAATCGGGCATCGCACGATTACTTGCGCACACATCGCCAACATCTGCGAGCAGCTGCGCACGGACCGTCTGGATTGGGATCCGGTGAAGGAGACGTTCACGGGGAAGCTTGCCGCCGAGGCAAACGCAATGGCGGAGGTTCGTCATCACAACGGTTGGGAGTTGAAGGCATGAGAGAATGGCGTGTTGTTGCATTGGCGGCGGCATTTTCGGCAACGGCGGTCGAGACCGGCGCGGCTCTTCCGGCGGCAGGACTGGATTCTCCTCCATGCCACGCTGACGGATTCACGGAGTTTGACGGCACTCTGCCGCAGAATGCGCCGGGTGAATATTTCATCATCCGCTACGAATATCCAGATGGCGTTTACACGAATCGCTGGATGAAGGGAATGCCGCGGTGGGTGTTCACGGAGGTGCGGCAGCTGAAGGAAGGCTCCACGGTGCTTACGGATGGGGTCCTTTCGAAATCAAAGAAGCGGGTCGAGCCACGCAACTGGGTCAAATGGCTTAGGCCTGGGGCGCGCAACGTGCGCGTCAAGTTCGTGGGGGCCGACTATTCTCTCGCCTCAGACGGACGGATCGCAGCGCCGGATGGTTTCATTGAACTGTTCAACGGGCAAGACCTTTCGGGCTGGAAGGGGGTGACGAAGGAAGGTGGCTTCAATGTGCCTGGCGTCCGTCGCGCTGCCGCGCCTTCGTTGATGAAGGAGATGCAGCAGAAGGCAGATGTCTCTATGCGCGAACACTGGCATGTGCGCGATGGGGCGCTGTTCTTCGATGGACTCCCCGGCGGCTACTCGCTTGCGACGGCAAAGGACTATGGGAATTTTGAGTTTCAGGCTGACTGGAGATTGCTGCGCACCCATGGCGATTCGGGGTTCTACCTGCGGGGTCTTGCGCAGATTCAGATTTGGGATCCTTCCACGTGGGGCGGACTCGGATCGGGCGGACTCTACAACAACACAAAGGCTTTTTCGAGCGCGGCTTCGCGTCAGGACCGCCGGATCGGTGATTGGAACCGTTGTCGGATCAAGATGGTCGGCGACCTCGTTACGGTATGGCTCAACGGCGTGAAGGTTGTCGACAACGTAAAATACGAGTACTCGAAACGGCCCGATTACCCAATTCCGCTCATTGACCGCATCGAGCTGCAGTGCCATGGCGATCCTATAGAGTTCCGCAATATTTTCATCCGGGAGCTGCCAGAGGCGTCGGCAGACATTCCCGATCCGGTCAAGGCTGAGCGGGGTGAGAAGGTCGACCTTTTTGCAGACGGGATGGACGGATGGGTGGCCACCGATCCCAAGGCGCGGATGGGGTGGTCAATGAAGGATGGCGTGCTGACTAATGACACGGGAATTGACCCGGACAAGACGGTTCGTGGCGGTGCAGGTACTACGCACCTTATGACGAAACGCGCGGATTTCTTCGATTTCGACCTGTCCTACGATGTGCTCGTGCCGAAGAACTGCAACTCTGGAGTGTACTTGAGAGGGCGCTATGAGATTCAGGTGCGGGATTCCTACGGACGTAAGCCTGACGGGCACACGATGGGTGCACTCTACAGTTTGATTGTACCTTCCGTCTCGGCGGAGAAGCCGGCCGGAGAATGGCAGCATGTGGATGTAACGCTTTACAGGCGGCATCTTACCGTGACGCTGAACGGCGTGAAGATCATCGACAACAAGCCGATCGCCGGCGTCACGCCGGCGGCAGTGGATTCAAATGAGACGGTTCCGGGGCCGATCCTGCTTCAGGGCGACCACTCTAACGCCTCTTTCCGCAACATGGTACTCACGCCAATCCTGAAATAGCAATCATAAGTTCTTCGACAGAGGGGGCATTAAATGAAGAAATTCGCAGTTTTGTTTTTTGCTGGCGTTGCGATGGTGGCGACGGCGGGGATCGATCCGCCTGCGCCGTCCGGCTGTGGCGCGATAAATTGGACCGACAGGGCAGTGCGGCGGAAGGCCATCCTAGAGACGGCATATGCCTACTACCTTAAGGCCGACTGCGTGCAGTACGGTTCCGTGCCGCTCGTGGTAAGCGCCTTGTACAAAGACGTGGGCTGGCTGGCATATTCGCGCCGCAACAAGGAATGTACGCCAGAGGATGCGACGCCCGACAGCACCTACTACACCGTCTGCTCGTCCTTCCCCTACGAGACGTACTACAACGCCATCGGCTACAAGCTTTCCGGCGCTTCCGATACGTCCGTAACCATCGTCCTCACCACGCGTCCCCAGGATTGCGTCGTGTTCGACTACGACAAGCGGCTTGACCCCGACGGGTCGAAGTATGAGCCTGAGATGATGCGCTTGCGTTCGCTTCTGGAGCCTGGCGACGTCCTCGTGTACAGCAACATCAAGCAGGATCCCAAGACTGGTCAAGTCGATGGCGGCGGCCATGCGCTCATGTACGTGGGCGACGTGGCGGGCGACGGGCATCCGATGGTGATGCATTCCGGCGGCGCGAAGTACCAGTTCGAGAACGGCGGTTACGATCAGGTGGAGAAGAGCGGCACGATCCGTCTCGACGATTTTGACGCTTGTTTCTTCCACGGGCCATCCATGACGACGCACACGAAGATCATGGCGTTCCGTCCGCTGGATCTCCCGGCGGAGAAGTATCCGCTTTCGGAAAGCGCAAAGGCGCGCTATCTGCATCCGCGCCTCCGGATCGACCGCTGCGTGGACGTCGGGCCTTATGGCAGCGTGGTGACTGGTGGCGAGTTGAACTACTCTATCACGCTCCAGAACTTCTCCAAGGTCCCCTACACGGTGCCGGTGAGCGAAAAGGTGCCGGAGGGGTGTGCGCTTGTTTCCTATACCGCACTGCCGTTCGCCAACAACCAACTCTCAACTCATAACTCCCGACTGAATTGGGATGTGCCGCTGGCGCCGGGCGAGAAGCGGACGCTCAAGTGGTGCGTGAAGGTGACGGCTCCGGCGGGAAGCAAGGTCGTCGCGACGGGCGGCACGGCGGCTGACATCCCGTCCAACACGCTTGTGACGGAAGTGGTGCCGCGCCGCATTTCCGCCGCCGTGGCGCGCGCATGGGCCGAGGCGAACATCCACAACGTCACGAATCTGCCCGATTGCCGCGTGGCCGGCTGGGCGGGCGGGCGCAGGTCGAAGAATCCGCCGCGCATGGTGCGCAACCGCGATCCGCACGCGCGCCAGCTGATGGAGGGGGATGTGGTGGTCGTGAGCCGCGGGCTCTCCAGGCCGAAGGAATTCCGCCTCTGGGTGAAGGGCCGGGACGGACTGGAGGAGATGACGCCGCAGGGCATCCGTTGGGTTACGGAGGATGAGGTGGCGTCGCTGCTGGCAAAGGACCTTTTCGTGGCGCTTAGGCCGGCGGCGCTTCCGTCCGTGGAGGATTTCATTGCGCGTGAGAAGGCGGTGGTGGCGACGGCGTTCGCGTATTACCGCAAGCGCGAGTTTGTGCAGGCGGCGCCGACAGGCGCGGTGGCCGAGGCGCTGGGTTATGTGCCGAAGTACGGCGAGCCGCCAGAGGCGGCGGGTCCGGCTCATACGATCTACCAGACGCCTGTTTCGTTCGTGAACGACGTCTATCTCAACTCGATTGGCTATAGCCTGTGCGATCCGGCCACTACGACAGTCTCGAATCTCGTGGAGACGCCGCCCCCCGGCATCGTGATGTTCGAGTACGACTGCCGCAAGGATCCGGAGCAGAAGCGGTTCTGGGGCGAGATGAAGAAGATGTGGTCCATCATCGAGCCGGGCGATGTAGTGGCGTTCATGACCGATCACCCCTCGCCGAAGAAAAAGAAACCCGGCCGTTGCCATGTGGTGCTGTACGTGGGCGATACGCTCAAGGACGGCCACGCGCAGATGCTTCACGTTTCGGGTGACGGAGCGGAGGCGGCATCCGTCCTCGGTCGCACCAATGGTTGTCTGAGGAAGTCGCTATTCGACGGACTTCTGCATGGCCGCAACAGCAACTACCTCAAGGACCGCACCAAGGTCGTGGTGCTGCGTCCGCTCGCGAAGGCGAAATGAAAGGGGGCGAGATGAAGTTGAACCGTTTGCTTGCGGCAGCATTCTTCATTGCCGCCGTGCTGGCATGTCCTTCATGCGAAGCAAGCGGCGGCAGTGCGGGCGACCTGGAGCAGCGCATCGAGCGCGTGATGGCGGTGAAGGATGGGACCGTCGCCTCGCTGAAGGTCACTTTGCACACGAAGGCAGAACCGGAAGGGAAAGATCCCCTGGAAATGTGGCGTGCGGAGGAAAAGGAGAAAGTCGAGCTGAAGGACGCGTTCGTCCGCGTGGACTTTTCGCTGTCGCCCGAGGAGGGCAGCGACATCAAGTGCCGCGCCGAGCTTCCGCTCCCGGAGAAGTGGGACGGACGCCTGTGGGGCCAGGGCAACAGCGGCAGGGCCGGCTCGATCCGTGCGTTGCAAGGTTATCTGGCTGCTGGCACCGCTGCCGTCACTACGGACCTCGGCACGAGTTCGGTGGCCGGCAAGGGAGTAGAATCGCCCGATGTAGTATGGTCTCCCGCAATTTTGCGTGATTTCCACTGGCGGGCGACGCATCTCATGACCGTTTACGGCAAGCGCATAGTCGAGGCGTTCTATGGAAGACCGGCGAACAAGGCGTATTTCGCCGGTGGATCGACGGGCGGGCGTCAGGCGATGAGCGAGGCTATCCGCTATCCAGAGGACTACGATGGTTTTCTCGTGAGCCTGCCGGACAACAATGCCGCAGTGAACGAAATAGCCGCTTGGCATCTGTGGCGGCAGACTCATGACGCTACAGGCAAGTCGCTCTTCACTGCGGGCGAGATGCAGGAGGTCGCGGATGCGGCGGTGCGCTATCGTGCGAAGACGGATCCTGCGCCATACGCAGGGCGTATCCTCGCCGATGCCCGTTTTGACGCGGCTGAGATCGACGGGTTCCTCGCGCTTGCGGCGGAGAAGTGTCCGTCGCTCGCGAAGGACGACAAGATCGCGCAGCTCAAGTCGCTCTACATGCCGCTCATGCACGACGGGAAGTGCTACTTCAGCGGCTACGCTCCTGGTTCGTATCTTGGAAAGAACATGGAATGGCATGGCCTTGTCTCGCTGAAATTCTACTTGATGGAGAAGGGAATTGGCGCGGAAAGGTGGGCGGAAGTCGGCTGGAAGGAAATCGACATGTACCTGCGCGAGCGGGCGCCAGAGTTCAACGCCTGTTCGCCGGATCTCGATGCGTTCAGGAAGCGCGGCGGCAAGATCATGATGTCCCTCGGCTGGGAGGACCAGACCGTGCCGCCCGGGCCCATCGTCGAATACTACGAGCGCGTGTGCGAGCGCAGCGGCGGACTCGAGGCGACGAAAAGGTGGTTCCGCCTCTTCTGCATTCCCGGCTGTGCGCATGGCGGCGGCAAGGGTCGCGCGATGACAGGAACGCCGAGCGGCGTCAGGGCGCGCAGGCTGCTGGTGCTGTGGTGCGAAAACGGACAGCCTCCCGAGATGCTTGACTCCGCGTGGAAGTCCAAGAAACTCGACATGCCGATTGCGGCCTATCCAGGCCTCTATGTCAAGGACTCGGCGGGGAAGTGGAACGTCAGGCAGGTGAAGCGCAGCGTTCCTCTGATAGACGAAATGTGTCTTGAGACGAAAAAGATGACATACGACGTGAAGTCGTTCGGTGCGGTTGGAAACGGAAGCGTCAAGGATACGGCGGCGTTGCAGCGGGCGCTCGATGCTTGCGCAAAGACGGGCGGACGCGTGGTGGTGCCACCCGGCAACTACCTGACAGGCTCGCTCTTTCTCGGCGACAACACGGAACTTCACCTGCAAGAAGGGGCTACGCTCATCGGGAGTCCCGACCTCGGCGACTATAACGCCGACGACGCCTATCCGCAGAACTTCAGCAGCCCGCGTGAGGGGTGGAGCGCGAAGCATTTGATCCTCGCCATCGAACGGCGCAATGTCTCGATCACCGGGCGGGGTGCAATCGACGGCAACGGGCGCGCCTTCCTTGAGGAAAAGCCTTCCCGTTACGGCGCGATCTGCTGGCGCGACGGATGTTGCGAGGTGCGCGGCGGACGCAAGAACATGGGCCGTCCCGGACAGGAGATCGTATTCGTCGAGTGCGAGGGCGTGACAGTGCGCGACGTCACGTTCCGGGACATGAGCTGCTGGAGCTGCCTTTTCTACGGCTGTGCCGACGTTACTGTCGGCGGCGTGACGGTGCGAAACAACATTCGCGGATTCAACACGGACGGCTTTGACGTCGATTCTTGCCGCAATGTGAGGATAGGCGACTGCGACATCACCACCGGCGACGACGCCATCGCCATACGCGGTGCGCCGGGGCACCTGAAGGACAAGACGAAGGTGTGCGAAAACGTCCGCGTCTCGAACATCGTCTGTCGCGTTTCGTCCAGCGGCGTGCGCGTGGGCGTGGGCAATGGCGCGATCCGCGACGTGAAGGTCTCAGACATGAAGATCGAGCGCGCCGGACGCGGCATTCACGTGCAGTGCTGTTACGTGAAGTCTAAAGGCAAGGTAGAGGTTAGGGGCGTTGACATCTCTGACGTCACCTTTGAGCGGATCTCGATCAGGAACGCGGCGAGCGCGGTGCTGGTGGTCGCCGGCTACCCCAGCTCGCGGGCGAAGCTTGAGAACATTCGCTTCAGCGGCATAGACGCCGAGTTCTTCGCTCCGTGCTTTGTGGCCGGCAACGGCATCACGCGCGCGCGCGGCGTCGAATTCTCGGATTGTGCGTTCAGGGTCGTGCGCGCTCCCGGTAAGGTGCCGTCCGACAGCGAGGCCGGCATGCTCGCCTGCGACCGCAACGGCGCCTTTCGCATACAGCAGGCGGACGACGTAGCGTTCCGCCGCTGCTCGCTTGCGTGGGACGCAGATGCGGATCCGGAGCTGACCCGGGCGTTTGCAGTTCACGATGCGCCCCAGCCGCTGGTTGACGCGGGATCTTCAATGAACGACCGAAAGTGACAAGGGATTTGCCAAACAAAGGAGAAAACGCCATGGAAAAACTCATCAGTGCCATGTTTGCCGCCGCCGCGATGGCCGTAGCACCAGCTGCGTTCGGCGAGGATGCCTATATCGAATCGGATGGCACACAGTATCTCAACACCGGCTATTGCGTGTGCACGAACTCGAGGATTGAACTTGATTTTCAAATGATGGAGATCGGGCTGGACAAGCAGATGCTCAGCTCTTACAATGGAAATGTGACCGGCTACAAGGATAACATCGAATGTTCCATCTACCTTGGCGGTTCGGCGAGTAATGTGAGGTTCTCCATCTACACGCACACGAACGGGGTTTATGAATCGTCGATTTCGGCTTTGCGCAGCGGGAAGAACGTATATGCGGCAGATACCAACCGTCATGTGATCGTCATGGACTACACGCTATCGACCAACCAATTTCAGGTGTGGACGGGCGACAGGATGGTTGGGTCGCATTCCTACCCGTCTTTCCTGGGCAACCATCGCTCCAGCGTTCCGCTTGCGCTTTTCGGCCGATGCTACCGGAACTCCGGCATCTATGGCATAAAGACCAGCGGGAAAGAAAACGTGTTCGCCTATCCCTCCAAAATGAGGGTGTACAGGCTGAAGTTCTATGAAGGTGGATCGGCTCCTGAGAACCTTGTGATGGATCTCGTTCCGCATGTGAAGGGCGGCGTGGCGGGATTCAAGGATCTATGTCGGCCGGGCCGCTTCGTCCAAGGTGAAATCGACGGGGCCTGCACGGCTGGCGGCGATGTGACGGAGTCGCCGGACGATCCCTACCTCCATACGCCCCGAAATACACTTTCTGCCGTTTCAGCAAGGAGCGTGTTCCTTGATACTGGCTACACGGTCAAGCCGACAACCCGCGTGGAACTCGACTTCGCCATGCTCACCTCCAACTGGGCGACGAACAGCCTGTTCGCCGCAGATCCCTACATTATCGGTGCAAGTGGAACCCCCAACAACTTCTACCTCTATGCGGACGGAGATTCCGAATCGACCGGCTATTTCCGTTACGGAATCGGGGGGGGTGGCTAACGGCAACCTCACGGAGTACGCCATTGACCGGGCGTACAATATCCGGCGAACCGTCTCGATGAACAGCAATTCCGTAAGTATCATCACGGCCGGGTTCACGAACTGTACGGAGACCGTGCCGGTGGGCAAGGCGATTACGAATGATGTCACCTCCTACAAGTTGAAGATCGGCGCTTCGTTCACCGGCAAGTCGCGATTCCTCCCGATGAAGGTCTATGGACTTAAGATTTTTGAAGCAGATGAACTGGTGAAGGACTATCTGCCGTTCTATGCGAATGGCGTGGCGGGTCTGACCAACAGCCTTGATGCAACCGATATTCTCACGTCCCGCACCTATATCGGCTCAAACCTGATACCAGACGGGGTGCGGACGAACGTCGTGTTCGAGGCGGGTGGGAACATCACGGACAGCGATGTGGAGAAGGAGGCGTACCTTGAATTTGACGGTGTGTCGTCGCATGCAATCAACACGGGCCTTTATATGACAAAAGACACGTGCGTGGAGGTTGACTTCTCGCTTTGGAGCACCACGCGGAACAGTGGCGCAGGCCAGGACATTTTCGCTTATGGTTCCTCGTCAAACAGTGTTTATGTGCGTTTCGGATTCGAAAAAACCTTGCAGAATTTCTACTACTGGTTCCACGACTATGATGTATCGGCGAAAGCGCTGGGTTCAGCCGTAAACTCGAGAGTTCCAATCAACCATGAACGGTTGCAGTTCAAGCTTGACGGCTTCAACAACAAGGTGATGATGACAAGCAATGGGAATACGTTGCATGACGTGGATCTATATAACGCTCCCCGCAACCTCTCCGACCCTAATAAGAGGCTCTGGATCGGATGTAGTTACTCTGGCACCACCAGGCCGGCATTGATGAAACTTTATAGCTGCAGGGTGTCCGAAGCGGGCGTTCCGGTGCGCGACTTCGTGCCGTGTACGCATGGAGGACAGGCAGGACTTTATGACCTTGTGAACGGGGTTTTCTATCCGCATACGGGTGGCAAAGTGTGCGGCGCCAAGTGCAGGGGCGTGGAGTTCCAGATTCTACCGCAGCCCATGCGGATTGCGCAGAGTGACGGTGCCGGTACGTTGACCTGCCTTGCCGCCGGTGCGCGATCCTACGAATGGTATGTGGACGGGCAGAAGATTGACAACGAGACCTCTGATTCGTTGACGGTGGAGTGGACGCGCAAAAAACCGTACACGCGCATATATTCCGTTGTACCGGTCTACGCCGTGTTCAACGAAACTGTGAGAGGCGAGCCGGCTTCGGCCACTGTGGAAATGATACCCTTTGGCGCTATAATTACCATCAAGTAATGTTTCGCTTGATGTAGGGAGGAAAGTGAACGCAACGGTTTTTGGCCCGTCTGTTTTGATTGGCGGGCTGTGCCTGGCGGCGACTGCGGCCTGCACGGCCCTCCCGGAGGCGAAGAGTGATTCTGCCCAGGCATGGCAGACTCGCATCAGGGCGGTGGAGGACAGCCTCTGCTCCGTCACTAACCTTGTCGTGGTCGATGCCAAGACGGGGCTTGTGCGCGTGGACTTTGTGCTGCGGGCCGAACCGGAAAGCGTCATCCGGTGCCGGGCCGAACTGCCGTCGCCGGAGAAATGGGACGGTCGCATGTGGGGCGTGGGGAACAGTAGCCTTGGCGGCTTTATCCCGAAACTCCATGCGTACACCGGCACAGGGGCCGCCGCCGTCACCACGGATATCGGAACATGGGCGATGGTGGCTGGCAAACGGGATCTCGACACCTGGCCGTTGGCCGTCCGGCGCGACTACAGCTGGCGGGCCACGCACCTGATGACCGTCTACGGCAAGCGGATGGTCGAGGCGTACTACGGAAAGGCGCCCGGCAAGTCGTACTTCCACGGCGGATCGTGCGGAGGACGGCAGGCGTTCAGCGAGGCGATCCGCTTCCCGGCGGACTACGACGGAATCGTGACGCATCTGCCGGCCAACAACTACATGGCGAACAGGTTCAACGCCTGGCTTGTCTATCACTGCACGCGCGACAAGAACGAGAATCTCGTGTTCTCCACGAACGAGATGCAGACGGTGGCCGATGCGGCGGTGGAGTACCGGGCGACGAGCGACCCCAAGTCTTACGCCGGACATTTCCTCGCGGACGGGCGGGCCACGCCGGAGGAGGTGGAGGCGATGCTCGCCCTGGCGGCGAAGAAAATGCCCTCGCTTCAGGAGGGCGACAAGATGGCGCGCCTCAAGGCGCTCTACACGCCGTTCTGCGTGGACGGCAAGTGCCTGGCTACGGGATTCGCGCCTGGCACGTACCTCGGCCAGCGCATGAAGCGCACGGCGGCGAAACGCTGGCAGGACGTCATGGAGTTCGCGGAGCGCGACGGCGACTGGTACAACGCCAACTCCGCCGACCTCAGACCGTTCTTCGCGCGCGGCGGCAGGATGATGATCCTCGCGGGCTGGGAGGACCAGACAATCTCGCCGCTCCCGATCGTTGATCATTACGAGCGCATCTGCGCGTTCGAGGGCGGACTTGAGAAGACGATGGAGCATTGCCGCCTCTTCTGCGCGCCGGGCGTCGCCCACGGCGGCGGCAAGGGCCGCGCCACGCAGGGCGGCGCGGGAAAGGTGTGCGCCGCCTACGGGCGCAAGGCCATTGTCGAATGGGTGGAGAAGGGCGTTGCGCCGGATCGGATCATGGTTGAGGACAATCCGCGCGGCACCACCTTCCCCGTGGCGACCTATCCCGGGCTGTTCGTCCAGAACGACAAGGGCGAGTGGACGCGCACGGAGCGTCCGCGCTCGAAGCCCACGCTCGCGGAAATCACTTTCGCGTGCGACAGAACGCCACCGGGCGCTGTCGAGCCCTGCATCCCGCGCGCGGCGGCGGAGGCGCCGCTGGTCATGCAGAACGTGGCGCATCGTGGCATCTGGAAGAACCGGAACATTCCGGAGAACACGGTCGAATCCATAAAGCTCGCCTACGATTCGGGGGCGACGTGGGTGGAGACGGATTTCTACGTCACGAAAGCCGGACAGTTCATCTGCATCCACGGTTCGCGCGAGCTGAGGAAATACGCCGGCGTGGAGAAGAAGATCGTGGATTTGACGCCGGAGGACATCGCCATGATCAACCTTGGCGCGAAGATGAATACCGGCAAGGTGTTCCGCATCCCGCTTCTCCATCAGGTGCTGGCTGTGGTGCCGAAGCATGGCGTTCTTCAGGCTGAGATCAAGGGCTATACGAAGGACTATGCGGACATGTTCGACAAGGCGGTGAAGGATGCCGGACTTTCGGAGACGAACATCATGGTCTCGTCCTTCCATTACGACGATCTGAGGGATTTCAAGAAACGCCGCCCGAAGTACCGTACGCTTTGGCTCACGACGGTTCCCAAGGGCAAGCAGTTTTCCGATGTCGTGCAGGAGCAGATCGAGAAGTGCAAGGCGGCGAACTTCGACATCCTTTGTCCCGGCGGCATATTCGCTGACAGGATCAAGGCAGAGGAGGCGGACGCCGTCCGTGCGGCGGGCCTCGATTTCCGGCTCTGGGGCGTGAACAGCGAGGAGGAGCTTCGCCATGCGAAGAGGCTCAAGGCGACGGGATTCACCTGCAACTATTGGCGGGAAGCGTTTGACTGGGCCAAGAAAATCGGCGGCATTACGTTGTTGAAGTGATGGACCATGAATAAAGCAGAAAAGATGGTTCTCGCTCTCTCGCTGGCGCTCGGAATGGCGCAGGCGGTGTTTGGCGGAAATTACAGGCTGCCGGTGCGCGGCATCTGCGCGCATCAGGGTGACTGTCAGTTCTTCCCCGGCAACACGGCGGAGGCGCTGGCGTCCGCCGCGCGCAAGGGCGCGGCGATGGTGGAGTTCGACGTGCAGCGATGCAAGACCGGCGAGTTCGTGCTGATGCACGACGCTACCATCGACAGGCTTACCACCGGCAAGGGGCGCATCTGCGACCATACGCTCGAGGAGCTGAAGTCGTACACGTACAGGAGGTTTCCGGAGAAGGCGTGCCGGATCCCCACGTTAGACGAGGCTCTTGACGTCCTGCCAGAAGATGGCATTCTCATCAACGTTCACTGCTATGCGGGGTCCGAGAACATCGAGGCCATCGTGCGGAAGCTGAAGGAACGCGGAAGGCTTCATCAGGCGTTCGTTACTTCCAGGCTGAAGGACATCGATCTTGCGCGGAAGGCCGCGCCTGAGGTGGCGGCCAACAACATCGAACGCCCCGGCCCTCGCAACCGCGACTGGACGCCGCAGGAGAACGCCAAGTTCGTCTCTGACGCCATCGCGCACCGGTGCCAGTACCTTCAGCTGTCGCGTCCGTGGCCGCGGCAGTATTCGGACGATGCACACGCCGGCGGAGTGAAGGTGATCCTCTTTCACTCCGATAAGCCGGCTGAGCTGAAGGATCTTATGGTGGAACGCGGCATCGACTTCGTGATGACCAACCGTCTCACTCCGATGATGGAAGCGTTTGAAGCTCTTGGCCTTTCGGCGTTCGATTCTGACCCGATCTCGTACGTCGCCCATCAAGGCGAGGAGGCGCTGGCGCCCAGCCATTCCAAGGCGGCGTATCGCCTGGCGGTGAAGCATGGCCTTGACTACATGAAGCTTGACGTGCGGGAAACGAAGGACGGGCATGTCGTCCTGCAGCACGACGCCACGCTGAAGAGCACGATGGGATGGGACGTGCCGATACGCAAGGTGACGCTCGCGGAGATTCTTGAGAAGGGAAGATGCAAGCCGCGCGGCGGCTACACGAACGAGACGATCACGACTCTTCAGGAGGCGTTGGAGATTTCGAAGGGCATGCGGAAGGGCGTCTGGATAGACTTCAAGGACTTTCGGCCTCCGTTCGCGGAGAAGGTGTTCCGACTCGTTGACGAAGCTGGGTTTGGCGCGGATCGCGTGATTGTGGCTACGTTCAACAAGCCGGCGCTCAAGTGGGTGCAGGCGAACCGGCCGGCAGTGCGGCGCGTGGCGCATACGTTCATCAAGCGACTGCCTGAGGGGGGCTTCAAGACGAACGCCGGCGATCCTGACAAGGACAGGGTGTACCCGACTATAGATGACGTGGGCGATGCGCTGGAGGCTCACGCGAAGGATCTAGGGCTCTACGGCTTCAACCTGCCGCATGTCTTCAGCAAGGGCAAGCTGCTGTACACAACGCCGCCGGAGCTGGTGAAACGCCTTAGGAAAGTCGGCTATTGGATTTCTATCTGGTTCGCCTACGATTCCGACACGGCGGAACGCTATCGCAAGATTGGCGTGGACGCCTTTGTAACCAACTGCAAGGCCAACACCTTCCCGTCGACGAAGCCGAAAGCTTCCGAAAAGGCGGTTCAGGCGCTTGTTACTGGTTCAGCGCGCGGACAGGATCCTTCGACGCCGCGAACAGCGCCGGAATGAACGAGGCGAGAAGGCCGAACACGAAGACCAGCCCCACAACCCAGAAGATGTCCGAGACTATGAGCCTGTGGGGAATGGCGGCCAGGCCGTAGACTGAAGCCGGAAAGACCTCGAGTCCCATCTTGGCGAGCCACTCGACGATGCTCTGGAGGTTCGCCAGTACCGCCCACGACGCCAGGAGGCCAAGCACGATTCCGATTCCACACTGGATCATTCCATGCACGAGAAAGACTTTCATGATCTGTCTGCTCCGGAATCCCAGCGCCTTCAGAAGGCCGATCTCCGGCGTCTTCTGGACCGTCAGCACGAGCAGCGTGTTCATGACGCAGAAGACGGCGACGAGCGAGATGAGCGACAGCAGCAGGGCCGTCATGTTCTTCTCTACTGCAAGGGCGTTGAATATCTCGCGGTCCGCCTCGCGCCATGTGACCTGGCGAAGCTGCGGCGCGAACTTGGCGATTTCCGCGCAGAGCGCGTCGAACTTGGACTTGTCGGTCGGGCAGTCGGTCTTGACGTGGACGGCCAGCACCCCGTTCTCCATGCCCATCAGGTCGCGGACGTTTGCCAGCGATGCCACGACATAGCCCGAGTCGTAGTCGTGCTGGCCGCAGGAGAAGATTCCGACGACTTTCCACTTGACCGGCAGGTAGACCTCGTCCCGGGCGACAAGCGTCTTCGGCGAATAGACGACTACCTCGTCGCCGACCCAGACGCCAAGCGTCCGCGCCGCGGTAGAGCCCATGACTATCGAATCTCCCGACAGGTCGAATGTTCCCGCGACCGGCGACCCCGTCCGGTACGCCTTTGTGAACTCGTCGCCGTCCACGCCGAGCATGACTGGCGCGAGCACCCTCCCGCCATGAGACAGCAGAACGCGAGTGTCGATCTCAGGCGTGACGCATGTGACGCCTGGAATGCTCCTGATCTTAGCCGACAGCTCGTCCTCTCCGCGCACGGCGTACCCGCTCGTGGGCACGAGCGACACGTGTGGCTTGAAGTCGAGTATCTTTTCCTCCCAGATGTCGCCGAATCCGGTCATCACGCTGCGCACGATTATGACCACCGCCACGCCGAGCATGACGCCCAGCACGGAGACGCAGGTTATGACCGAAGCGACCGAGCGCGTCGGCTTCAGGTACTTCAATGCAAGAAATAGCGGAAAGTTCATGCGCGTATTATACCAAACCCGGCGGGGTTGCGACACGGGTTCCGCCGGATGGCCCGGTTTGTGATATAATATTCAATCACTATGGAAACGAAGAAGAATCCTTTCAAGGCCGAGATCGCCGAGATGCTCGACCTCGTCGTGAACTCGCTATACTCCAAGAAGGAGATATTCCTACGCGAGCTGATCTCCAACGCCTCCGACGCGATCGACCGCGCCAAGTTCCTGGGGCTCACCGACAAGGCTCTGGTCGCCGACAGCCCCGAGTGGAAGATCCAGATCGCTGCCGACCGCGAGGCTAAGACGCTGATGGTGTCCGACAACGGCATAGGCATGGACGCCGATGACCTTGAGAACAACCTCGGCACGATTGCGCGCTCCGGCACGAAGAAGTTCCGCGAGATGCTGAAGGAGAAGGGAGGGGAGTCGCTTCCCGAACTGATCGGTCAGTTCGGCGTCGGGTTCTACGCCGCATTCATGGTGGCCGACAAGGTGACGGTCGAAACGCTGAAGCGCGGCACCGAGACTCCGCTCAAGTGGGAATCCGACATGTCGGGCGGCTATACTGTCTCCGACGGCGAGCGCGACTTCCCCGGCACGTCCGTCACGTTGCATCTGCGGGATGACCAGCTCGAATACCTGGACTGGTGGAGGGCCGGGGAGCTTGTGAAGAAGTACTCCGACTTCATCGCGTATCCGATTTACTTCCGCGAGATCGTCAAGGAAACTCCGCCGCCTGCCGACGAAAAGGCCGCCAAGGCCGCCGAGGATGAGAGGAAGCGCCGCGAGGAACGCGAGGCGAAGCCCCTGAACACGATGGTCGCGCTCTGGAAGCGCGCGAAAAAGGACGTCAAGCAGGAGGAATACGACGAGTTCTACAAGCACCTCACGCACGACTGGGAGGCGCCGTTCGAGACGATACCGTTCTCCGGCGAGGGCGCGGTCGAGTTCAAGGCGCTCCTCTTCCTGCCTAAGAAGGCGACGATGGAACTGTTCATGCCGCAGCAGAAGCGCGGTCTCTCGCTCTACGTGCGCAACGTGTTCATCGGCGACGACATCGAGATGCTGCTCCCGAACTGGCTCAGGTTTGTGAAGGGCGTTGTCGACTCCAGCGACCTGCCGCTAAACGTATCGCGCGAGATGCTGCAGGACGACGCAATCGTCCAGAAGATCAAGAGCGCCGTCACCGCCAAGGTGCTCTCGACGCTTGAGGACCTGAAGAAGAAGGATGCGAAGCGGTATGACGAGTTCTGGTCCGCCTTCGGCACGGTCGTGAAGGAGGGCGTCCACACCGACTACACGAACGCCGACCGCATCAAGAAGCTCCTGAAGTACCCGACCGCCCGCACGGACGCCGGCAAGACCGTGTTCCTGGAGGATTACGTGAAGGACATGGCTTCCGGGCAGAAGGACATCTATTACCTCTGCGCCGAGCGCGAGGAGGACGCGCGCCGCGCTCCGCAGCTGGAGGCCGCGCGCAAGCACGGCTGCGACGTGCTGCTTTGGTGCGATCCGGTCGACGACTACCTCACCGAGTCGCTGCGCGAATTTGACGGCAAGTCGTTCGTAGATGTCGCCAAGGGCGACGTGCAGTTCGGCAGCGACGACGAGAAGAAGGCCGAGAAGGAGGCGAACGAGAAGGCCGCCGCAGACCTCAAGCCGGTCCTCGAGCGCGTGAAGAAGGAACTGGGCGACAAGGTGTCGGACGTGCGCGTCTCGACGCGCCTCACGGATTCGCCCTGCTGCCTCGTCGCGCAGGAGCATGCGCTGCCGCCGTCGATGGTGCGCATGATGCGCGCGATGAAGCAGGATGTCCCGGACGAGAAGCGTATCTTCGAGATCAACGCCTCCCATCCGCTTGTCGCGAAGTTGAAGGGCCTTGAGGGCGAGGCGTTCGGCGATGCGGTAGAATTGCTCTACGACTCCGCGCTCATCGCCGAGGGTTCGCCGGTCGCAGACGGAGCCAAGTTCGCGAAGCTCCTCGCCGACCTGATGATGAAGTAGGGGCCCGTGGCGATGATCGTCGACTTCCACAGCCACCATTTCCCCGCCGCGATTGCAGTGCGGGCGATGGCCGGAATGTGCCGCAAGACCGAGGGAACGCTCTGGCCGGCAGGCGACGGCATGCTTGCGACGCAGCTTGACGCGCTCGACCTCGCCGGGGTCGACATGGCCGTGGCGTGCCCGATAGCCACAAAACCACAACTCTTCGACGGCATACTGCAGGCTGCCGTCGCGCTTCGCGACGGCGCCTTCGGCGAACGGGCGCGGCGTAAGATCGTGCCGTTCGCCTCGATCCATCCTTTCGATCCGGATGCGGCACGCCATCTGGAGCAGGTCGCCTCAGCCGGAATAAAGGGCGTGAAGTTCCACAGCTACTATCAGGACTTCTCGCTTGCCGATCCGGCGGTTCGGCCGGTCTTCGAGAAGATTGCGTCTCTGGGGCTTGTAGCGATATGCCATTGCGGGGGCGACGTGTGCTGGCGCGGGGTGCGCGGCCTCTGCGGACCTGGCGAGGTCGCTGAGCTGCTGCGGCGCGTGCCGGGCCTGAAGCTTGTCGCCGCCCATCTCGGCGGCTGCTGGGACTATCCGCCGCATGCGACGGACGTGCTGCTCGACACCGGATGCTTCATCGACACGTCGATGCTGCACAGCTGCTGGCACAAGGACGAGCCGGTGCGCATCTTGCGGTCGTGGCCGCGCGAACGTGTCCTCTTCGGCACGGACTTCCCGTGGTCGCACTATCCGGAGGCGATGCGCTGGGTCCGCTCCGTGCGCGATCCGGCAGACTGGCCTGACGTTTTCGGCGGCAACGCCTGCCGGCTGCTCGGGCTAGCATAAGTCCCCCCGCAGGCGCGAATTTTTGGTATACTACGCAAAACACAAAACGGCCCCTGGTCCGAAAGGGCGGGCGGGGCGCAAAAACAAGGAGTGAAACAAGCATGACGATCAAGGAAGTGAAGGCTCGCGAGATCATCGATTCCCGCGGCAATCCTACGGTTGAGGTGGACGTGGTTCTCGACGACGGAACGCTCGGACGCGCGGCGGTTCCGAGCGGCGCGTCGACAGGCGTAAACGAGGCGCTCGAGCTGCGCGACGGCGATCCGAAGCGCTATCTCGGCAAGGGCGTTCAGAAGGCGGTTGCGAACGTCAACAAGGTCATTGCGCCCAAGCTCGTAGGGCGTTGCGCGTGCGACCAGCGCGGCATTGATGCGCTCATGCTCAAGCTCGACGGTACGCCGACGAAGTCCAAGCTCGGCGCGAATGCGATTCTCGGCGTCTCGCTCGCCGTAGCCAAGGCCGCCGCGAACGCGCTCGGCATGCCGCTCTACCGCTACATCGGCGGCACGAACACCTACACGCTGCCCGTGCCGATGATGAACATCATCAACGGCGGCGCCCACTCCGACGCCCCGATCGCGTTCCAGGAGTTCATGATCCGTCCGGTCGGCGCGAAGAGCTTCAAGGAAGGCCTGCGCTGCGGCGCCGAGGTGTTCCACAACCTCAAGAAGGTCCTGAAGGCCCGCGGGCTCTCCACCGCCGTCGGCGACGAGGGCGGCTTCGCTCCCGCGCTCGACTCCATCGAGGACGCCCTTGACTGCATCATCGCCGCCATCAAGAAGGCCGGTTACAAGCCGGGCAAGGACGTCACGATCGCCATGGACTGCGCGTCCAGCGAGTTCTTCAAGGACGGCGTCTACGATTACACCTGGAAGGAAGGCAAGAAGGGCAAGAAGCTCAAGAGCGCCGAGCAGGTGAAGTACCTCGAGGAGCTTGTCAAGAAGTACCCGATCGACTCCATCGAGGACGGCATGGCCGAGGGCGACTGGGACGGCTGGGTGGCGCTCACTAAGGCCATTGGCGCCAAGTGCCAGCTCGTCGGCGACGACCTGTTCGTCACGAACGTCAAGTACCTTGAGAAGGGCATCAAGCTCGGCGCGGCCAACTCGATTCTCATCAAGGTGAACCAGATCGGTTCGCTTTCCGAGACGCTCGACGCCATCGAGATGGCGCACCGTGCCGGCTACACGTCCGTCACCTCGCACCGTTCGGGCGAGACGGAGGACGCGACGATCGCCGACATCGCCGTCGCCACGAACTCCGGGCAGATCAAGACCGGCTCGATGAGCCGCACCGACCGCATCGCCAAGTACAACCAGCTTCTCCGCATCGAGGAGGAGCTTGGCGCCAAGGCGGTGTACGGCTACAAGAAGGTGAAGTAAGTACAAGAAGGTGAAGTAAGAAGGCTGGCCCAAGTCAGCAAACAAGCAGCCGCGCGGGGCGTTCGTCCCGCGCGGCTGCTATGTATTGGCGATTTTGCCTTTGTGGATTAGAACTGGTACTGTATCGAGAGGACGAATCCGCCGCCGACGCCGAGGTCCTTCGTCTTGCCGTAGCGGTAGAACTTGTCCTTGTCGCCCGTGTAGGCGTAGGCGCCGACGAGCGTGAGGGTGTCGGTCACGAACCACGCGACGTGTCCGTCGAAGTAGTCGTGGTTGGTGATGCCGTCGCCGACGTTCACGCCCTGCTTGTACTCGAAGCCGATCGCCACCTGCTCGACCGGAATGAGGTCGATGTTGGCGAACACTGCGGCGCCGTAGTCGTTATGCCCGACGACGCCGTTTACGACCTCGTCCGAGAGCAGCCCGCCGACGGAAAGCAGCACCGGTATCGGCGTTTGCTTGATGAGCTTGGACGCCACCACGTAAGCGTCGAATCCGTCGTGGTCGAGTCCGAGCGCATCGACCGTCTTCGAGTCGGTGTACTTGTACACGCCGCCGACGGCCAGGGCCGGCACCCACGAGGTGTCGAACGCGTTCTCGTCGAGGAAGCGAAGCTTCGCTCCGACGTTGTAGGAGTTTATGGCGTTGTCGCCGTAGTTGTCGGCGTTTATCAATCCGTAGCCTCCGGAGATCTCAAGCCGGTCGAAAAGCGTCACCGCCGTTCCGAGCGCGAACCAGTTGATCTCTGCGTCCGTGAGGTTGACGTACCACGCGCCGACCTGCGGACGCGATATGACGCCGTTCAGGGCCGATTGCCCTACGGCGTTAGTCGTGTCTCCCCCGCCCTCGTCCCACGGCAGGCCTGCCGTGTATGCGAGCGGGTTGAAGGCGATGCCTCCGGTGCCCTGCAGGTTGTTGAGCGGCACGCCGGCGAAGAGCGAGCTTGCGGCGGCTGCGATTCCGGCGACTGCGGCGATCTTGATGTTTTTGATGTTGTTCATTGTGTGAGTTCCTTTCTGTGGTTGACGCTGCACATTATAGCGCAACCGGCAGCGAAAGGATAATCGGATTATTTTTAGACTATAGATAGGAATATCCTATAGCAATGGGATGTCGCTCCCATTCTTATTGACCGCCAAGAATTCGCTTCAAACAAGATTCTGTTATAGCTTGTTCACTAACTTGGCATTGATAAGCGACATAACATTTTTGCTGCCGAGAACGGGTCTATGCGGCACTTTCTAATGTCTTGTCTGTAATGGGTGACGGTTTAGTCATCGCCGCCACGCCTGCGCCTTCTCCCCCTAGATTGTACGGTCGAATTCGTCTGTGCGCTATCATCGTTAGGATTGCAGGTATCGCCAGATGCGTGAGCGGTCATGATAATTGTCCGACCTTTGTCATCTTCCAGCCTGTAGCTAAAGCCTTTACCATCGCAACGTTCACACTTGAGTAAGCCTTTACCATTGCATACTGGACAGTTTACCTCCTCAGATTCCGACACCCTGCCGCTGCCTCCACATTTTCTGCACTGTACATTAGCCATCCGCGAACCGGAAAAACAACTAGGACATGATTCCCGTGTATATCCACTCCCGCCGCAATTAAAGCAATCCTTTTTCCTAATTCCGTTTTGCCTCCAACAATATGAACATTTTTGATTTATTGTGCCTTTGCCACCACAATTCTTACATCTGACATTTCGTTCTACTTGTCCGCTGCCATAGCAAGAAGGACATGTCTCGCTTTTAGACAAACCAACAGACCCTTGGCCTTTGCATCGTGTACAGTTAATTGTACCTGTCCCGCCACAAACAGTGCAGGTCTCTTTACGTGATTCGAGTTCTTTTGCATCGAAAATATCTTTTATGTGGAGGAGTTTCTTTAGCCGCTCTTCAAGGCGACTCGCCTCATTTTGTGCAGCAGAAAGTGCCATGTTTACGGCATCCATTGAGTCCTTTTCGGAAAGGTTTTCGGCAACACACCTGTGCGGCGGTTCCTCTGTAACGCTTATGGAGATGTCTATCGTTGCCACCTTGCTCGCATCAAATCCTGACCAATTGTCTTTTATCTTGCCTTTGAGGGTGTTATTAATAGATGCCTTGCGCTCTTTTATTACATTCTCAATCTCAGACAATTCCATGATTTTGCGTTCTTTCTCCATTTTTTCATGTGCAATCCTGCGTTCTTCGGCTGCTCTTTCGTCCCGAATATGTCTCAATTCCGACTTGGCACATTTGTCGCCCGCATCCGCAGCCTCTTCAAGTAATTGTTCAGCCATAGCTTCGTCTTTTTGAATACCTTCGCCGTTCAGATAACATATGGCAAGCGATCGTTTTGCTTGCGCCAGACCTTTCTTCGTTGCACGCTCAAACCATTTTACAGCCTCTTTCAAGTTTTTCTCAACACCAATCCCGTTTTGATAAAAAGTTCCCATTGCATATTGGCTGTTTCCATTAGTGCCCTGTTCTGCAGATTTAAGCATCCATTTTGCCGCTTCTTCCTTGTCTTCATCAACTCCAATGCCATTTTGATAACAGAATGCGAGACACTGCTGTGCATAGGCAGAGCCAAGTTCGGCTGCTTTGCGATACCATTGCGCAGCCGCTTCTTTATCGAGTTCTACGGCATCTCCTTCCTTATACAGTTCGGCAAGGTTTATCATTGACTGTGTGTCTCCTTTGCTTGCATTTGTTCGCCATGCCGACACAGCTTTATTCTGCCACTTTGCCGCTTCATCCTCATCCTTTGCAACGCCATATCCAAGTTTGTAACATTGCCCAAGTTTGTAAAGGGCCATAGCATAGCCGCATTCTGCGCCTTTTCGGAACCATTTGAGGGCACTTTTGGCGTTTTGTTCAACCCCTGTTCCAGTTACATATAACATTCCCATGTCGAACATGGATTCTTCAAATCCAGCTTCAGCAGCTTTACGACACCACTTGGCTGCGTTTTCCTGATTGCGTTCGATGCCGTTTCCATCACGGCAACATACAAACATTCTATGCTGAGCTTTCGGCAGACCTTGGTCTGCGGCCAAACGATACCATTTTATTGCCTCTTTTGTGTCCATGAACACGCCTTGTCCGTTCGCAAGGCAGTCGCCGACAATCAACTGTGCCCTTGCGTATCCTTTCTTTGCCAAAGGAAGAAGCATTTTATATGCGGTTTGATATTTGCGGCCTTCGTAGTATGAAATGCCTCGCTTGAGTCGCGGTTCATTGCCAAAATAGTTATATGTTCCATAGGCAATTGCAGCACAGAGTGCCAACACTACGCCCGCAATTGAACAGATCATGCCAATCTTGTGCCCGCGTCTGGACAAAGTCCCTGGATTTTGTTCGGATGATGTTGTTGATGTTCTTTTTGTGGATCCTTTAGGAATCACGACAGAGGATTTATTTTGGCTGGGCATGTGGTTGTTTGCGCCTGTAACAAACCCTTCGCCGCAGATTCTACATTGTGTGTAATGGAACAAGTCTTTTTTGTCGACTTCATATTCGGTTCCACAGTGTGGACATTTAATTTTCATATTAGCCTCTTATGCTGTTTGTTCAACCAAGATGCGATTACATCGTAGAGATTCGTTTTTTCAATTCTTTGTTTTGCTCAAGTAATTCGTCAATTTGTTTATTGATCTTTGTTGTCTTCTCAACATCAAGGCGAACTTGTTTCCATGCATCAAACCCTTTTTTCCGGGAGACATTACAACATGCTCCTTTTGATGCTTCAGTTTCAGCATGACAGGCGCCACAGTAAAATCGATCCCTTACGTATGTAATTTGCTTCTTGTTACAATATTGCCGGTCCGCCTTTGTTGCCATGCGCATTTCCGTGTTGCGGATGGTTTTGCGATTTGCGTTTAGGACGCATGCGGGATTCTCGGCTTTCAGTTTTGCAATCTCTGCTAGATTTGACTTGATTTGATTGCCCAATTCGGTAACATTTGCACCCTGTGTGGCTTTCTTCTGCTGCTGTTGTTTTGATTCTATTTCAATGGTTGTTGGTGTTTGTTGCGGTTGAGACTGCCTATAACTATTGGCGCGGGCTGTTGCGGTTGTATAATTCTTGCCATATGCTGTCACGCACATTGCAAGCGTCAGTCCGATAACTGTGGCTGCGATTATTGCATGGTGGGTGCCAAACGACGACAAAATAGGTTGAGCTAGTTGGCCATTCTGTTTTGTCTCCTCGCCGAATCTAGTGCTTTGCGTGGATGTGGCATCGCTTGCTTTTGCGATTGGGACTTGTACATTATATTCATATTTGGTTCCACAGTATGGGCATTTGATGTTCATACATTATCTCCCTATTCCTGATTTCCGCGCTAATTATTATGGGTTGTGTCGCTCTGCGCGGAAAGAAAAGCGGCGCACCCCTTAGATCCCACCCAGATTGAGGCACCGCTAAGAGCCTGTTCAAGAGCACGACAAAGAAGTGCGCCGCGGTTTTAATCGCGGCACACAACTGTACAGTGCTCCCGAACGTGAATTTAGCGGTTTCCAATCCAGGCACCAATACGCTGTTGCAGTTTGCATTATACCAATTTTTATGCTGCATTAGCAAGCGCAGGCATTTTCTACATTCTTTTGGCATCTTTCCCCCCTCTACTAAGATATTTCCGACAATGACAAGAATCTGACAGAGGCGATAAAAAAACACCCTGCCTCGGCCGTTTCCGAAGCAGGGTGTGATGATGCCGGGGGCAGCGTCTCAGATCGTCGCGAGCGCCTCGTCCAGCGCGGCGATGATGTCGTCGATGTGCTCCAGGCCGATCGACAGCCGTATCAGCTCCGGCAGGACTCCGCCCTTGCGCAGGTCTTCGTCACTGAGCTGCGAGTGAGTCGTCGATGCGGGGTGGATGATGAGGCTCTTCGCGTCGCCGACGTTGGCGAGAATGGAGAAGATGTCCCCGTTCGCCGCGTCCGTAACCTTTCGCGCCTCTTCCGCGCCGCCCTTGACGCCGAAGACGACCACTCCGCCCGCGCCGTTCGGCAGGTACTTCTTCGCCAGCTCCGGCTGCGAGAGCGTCGGGTACTTCACCCAGGCGACCTTCGGGTGCCGTTCGAGCCATTTCGCGACGGCGAGCGCGTTCTCGCTGTGCCGCGCTATGCGGAGCGGCAGCGACTCCACGCCCTGCAGGAAGATCCATGCCGCGTCAGGCGCAAGCGTCGGACCCTGGTTGCGGATGCCGACCGTCAGGAGACGTATGGAGAACGCGATGGGCTTCAGCGGCTCCGGCAGGTCGTGCGCAAAGCGGAGTCCGTGGTAGCCCTTGTCCGGCTCGTTGTAGAGCGCGAACTTAGGGTCGCTCCAGTCGAAGCCGCCCTTTTCGACGACGATGCCGCCTATGCCGGTGCCGTGTCCGCCGATCCACTTCGAGAGCGAGTGGATCACGAAGTCTGCCCCGTGGCTGATCGGATTCAAGAGCGGCGGCGGCGTGAACGTCGCGTCCACCACGAGCGGCAGGTGGTTGCGGTGGGCGATCTCTGCGTACTTCTCGATGTCCGCTATGTCAAGCGCAGGGTTTCCGACCGCCTCGATGAACACGAGCCTGGTCTTCTCGTTGATCGCGGCCTCGACGGCTGCGAAGTCGTTTACGGGCGTGAAGTTCACCTTGATGCCGACGTTCGGAAGAATGGCGTCGAACTGCGCGAACGTGCCGCCGTAGAGGTTGGACGGCGCCACGATCTCGTCGCCGGCCCTGGCGATGTTCGTTATCGTGAAGTAGATCGCCGCCGTGCCGCTTGCGAGCGTCTGCGCCGCCGCGCCACCTTCGAGAGCGGCGATGCGCTTGGCGAGGACGTCGTTGGTCGGGTTCATGAGGCGCGCGTAGATGTTGCCGAGTTCGCGCAGGGCGAAGAGGTTCGCCCCGTGCTGTGAATCGCGGAAGTTGTACGCCGTAGTGCGGTAGACGGGCACCGCCCGCGCTCCGGTCGCGCTGTCGCCGCGGGCGTCCTGCCCTGCATGGATCGCCAGCGTCTCGATGTGGTATTTTTTCTCGCTCATTGCCGTTGCTCCTTTCTTGTGGTGTCAACGGCAGGTATTATCTCACATCGGGGATTCCAAAGGGTAATTGGAAAATGGATGCGCCATCTATAGGCTGAACCTATCGCCTTGCGGCGTTTGCGACCTTGGCGCGGACGGCGGCCGCGAACGCCTCTCCGGGACGCGAGAGCGGAATGCCGGCGCGGCGGACGAGGCCTACGCGAATCGAGTCGTCGAACTTGAGCGGCACGGATACGATGGCCGGGTTGTAGGCTTTCGCATGTGCGCCGGACGCGACGGTGAAGCCGTGGAGGCCGATGATCAGGCTCGTCATCGTGGCGCGGTCCCTGACGCGTATGTTCTTCTTCCGGTCTATGGCCGGCATGACCTCTTCGGCGAAGTAGAGCGCGTTCTCCACGCCTTGTTCGTACGAGATGTACGGATATGCGTCGAGATCGGCCGGGCTTACGCTCTTCTTTTTCGCCAGCGGATGGTTCTTGCCAAGGAACACGTGCGGTTTGGCCTCGAACAGTTCCTCGAACACAAGCTCTTCCTTGCGCAGTATCTTGCGTATGGGCCGCTCGTTGCGCCTGGACAGGTACAGTATGCCGATCTCGCTGCGGTGGCGCGCGACATCGTCGATGATCTCGCCTGTCACGGTCTCGCGCAGGGTGAAGTCGTAGGAGTCGGCGTCGTTCGCCTGGACGACCTCCATGAACGCCGAGACGGCGAATGCGTAATGCTGGCACGAGACGGCGAACTGCGGACGGCGGACCGATTCGCCGGTGTACTTCTCCTGTATCCGCGCCGCGTCGTCGAGTATCTGCCTGGCGGAGGCGAGGAACTCGTCGCCCTCTCGCGTCACGCTCGTTCCCTTCGCAGTGCGCGTGAAGATCGCGACCCTAAGCTCCTCTTCGAGCGTGCGTATCGCTTCGGTGAGCGTAGGCTGCGTCACGAAGCAGCGCCTTGCCGCCTCGCTTATGGAACCGCACGATGCGACCGCATCGACGTACTTGAGCTGTTGCAGTGTCATAAACTGTATTATATCATTTTCCGCACTCAGTGATTCCAAAAGTGAAACAAGTCGCGTTGGCTGTAACGGGTCGCCTGTTTCTGGCACTCAAAGCAAATACCACTTTGCATTCACTTCTGGAAATGGCGCCCATGATTTGGAATCTTTGAGGCGGCCGGGTTCAGGTTGACTGTGTGCGGCGGCTTATGCTATTATGCGCTCGTGCTTTGGGGCATGGTGTCCCGAAATACTGTGGGATGGGAGTGAAAGCATGAAACAGCTGAT
>JAFRDO010000070.1 GCA_017403825.1 Kiritimatiellia bacterium | reverse complement strand
GACCGAACGGCAGCGCCCGCCCCGGAGGCGGTGACGCTTGCCGCCACAGGTTAAACGCAACCCTGGCAGTTCAAATGCAACCCCCTGAGACTACGGCGCATTTAACCTTGCCACAGTTGCATTTACTCTGTCCGGTGACCGTCACCCCCACCGGGGACTGTCCCCAATATCCTCCTCGAACTCTGAACTTCAACTCCCTCAAACACCGTCCGCACTGGCGCATAATATTTTGGTATAATACCGACAAGTCAACCCGGAAGGACAAATATGAACCCAATATCGAAGCCGGACTTCACGCCGGTGCCCGAACTGCGCAAGATGCAGCTTGAGAAGCTGCAGAAGCTCATACCCTACGAATACGAGCACGTCGCCCTCTTCCGGCGGCGCTGCGACGAAAAAGGCGTGAAGCCGCGCGACCTCGTGACGCTAGCCGACCTCGCCAAGTTCCCCTTCATGAAGAAAACGGATCTCCGCGACGAGTATCCGCTCGGGCTCACGGCCGCACCGATGCGCGACATCGTGCGATTCCACTGCTCCTCCGGCACTACCGGCAAGCCGATCTGCATTCCAAGCACACAGGGCGACCTAGACATCTGGTCGGAAGGCGCGGCACGGTGCCTCGCGATGTACGGTATAACGCAGGACGACGTAGTGCAGGTCTCGTACGGCTATGGACTCTTCACCGGCGGGCTGGGCGCCCACTATGGCGCGGAACGCCTCGGCTGCGCAGTCCTCCCGACCGGCGCAGGCAACACCGAAAAGCAGATCATGCTGATGCAGGACCTCGGCGTAACCGTCATCTGCTGCACCCCGAGCTACTTCCTGCACCTCGCAACGGTCGCCGAGAAGATGGGCGTGGACTTCCGCCGCGATACGAAGCTCAAGCACGGCGTCTTCGGAGCCGAACCGTGGACGGACGAGATCCGCACGCGCATCGAACAGATATCCGGAATCACCGCCCACGACATCTACGGGCTGACCGAGATCGCCGGTCCCGGCGTCGCAGGCAACTGCCCGTACTGCCACGGCCTCCACATCTGGGAGGACCACTTCTACCCGGAAATCATCGATCCCGACACGCTGGAGGTCCTGCCGGACGGCGAACAGGGTGAGCTGGTCTTCACGACGCTCGACCGCTTCGGCACCCCGATGATCCGCTACCGCACGCGCGACATCTCGCGCCTGCAGACCGGCGAGTGCCCTTGCGGACGCACCATGCGCGTCATGGACCGCATTCACGCCCGCTCCGACGACATGCTGATAATCCACGGCGTGAACGTGTTCCCGAGCCAGATCGAGGCGTGCCTCATGAAGGTGCCGGAGGCCGCACCGCACTACCAGATTCTCCTCTCCTCCACCGACACGATGGACCTCTTCGAGATCCAGGTGGAGATTACGGCGGAGGCGTTCTCCGACGACATGCGCGCCCTCGAGGGCCTGCGCCGCCGCGTCCTCGACGCGGTGAAGTCCGTAGTCGGCCTCTCGCCGAAGATCACGCTCGTAGCGCCCGGCTCGCTGCCGCGTTCCGAGGGCAAGATCAAGCGCGTCATCGACAACCGCCGCAAGTGAAAGGAGCGAAACAATGACCATCAAGCAGCTGTCAGTGTTCCTGGAGAACAAGCCCGGCCAGCTCGCCGGCATAATGAAAACGCTGGCGGAGGCTGACGTGAACATCGTCACGCTCTCTCTCGCCAACGCGCCGGAGTTCGGCATCGTCCGCATGATCGCCGACGATCACGTCAAGGGCGCGGACGCGCTCGCGAAGGCCGGCTACGCCGTGCGCGAGACAGAGGTCGTCGCCGTGACAGTGCCGGACAGGCCGGGCGGCATGGCCGACCTCACCGCGAAGCTCGACCGCGCCGGAGTCGACATCGAATACTCTTACGCCTACTCGCTCGGACACGGCGAAAAGGCCATACTGGTGTTCAGGTTCGACGACAACGCGAAGGCCGAAGCAGCCCTCGCCGCCGAATAAGCCGACCGCACAGGCACTAACGTGCGCTTGCGCCGACCTTGAGTCCGGCCAGGCGCACGGAAAGCCTGGCTGAGGACAATACCATCTCAAACAGCCGAATGTACTGGGCCTTCTCGGCCTCGTAGCGTGGCGGCACCCGCATCTTGCGTGCCTCCGCCAGAGCCTTCTCGGCCTGCGGAAGGTACTTTGCAATCACCGGCAACTTTTCGTTTGCCGCCTCGTACTCGGCGCCGAAGCTCTCGAACATCGGCATGTACTTCTTCGTCACCGGACCGAAGAACCCAGCCGCCCTGTCGAGCTTCTCCTGCGGCAGCAGGGACGACACCATCTGCTCCACTGGGAGTGCGCAGAGCATGAACGCGATGACGGCTAGGAGCAACTTCATGGGAGGCCCTTACGCAGGCTTGTAGCCGTCCTTCAGCGAACACGTGCGGTTGAAGACCGGCGCGCCAGGCTTCGAATCGAACTCGTCGGCGACAAAGTATCCGGTGCGCTCGAACTGGAAGCGGTCAAGCCCCTTCGCCTCGCCCAGCGCCGGCTCTACGTATGCCGAGACGACTTTCAGGGAATCGGGATTCAGATACTTCAGGAAGTTGTCCGGCCCGTCCTTCATCGGATCCTTCTCGGTAAAGAGCCTGTCGTAAAGGCGAACCTCGGCCTTGACGCCAGTAGCGCAGTCAACCCAGTGGATAGTCCCCTTCACCTTGCGTCCGTCCGCCGCGTTGCCGCCCCACGACTGCTCGTCCCAAGTGCCGTGGATCTCGACGACCTTGCCCGAATCGTCCTTCACGCAGCCCGTGCAGCGGAAGATGCACGCGCCCCGCAGGCGGACCTCCTGTCCGGGCGCCATCCGGAAGAACTTCTTCTCGGGAACCTCCATAAAGTCGGAGCGGTCGATCCAGACCGTACCGCCGAACGGCATGCGCCGCGTCCCGGCCGACTCGTCAAGCGGATTGTTCGGCAGCTCAACGTCGCGCGCACCGCCCTCCCAGTTGTCGACGACGACCTTGACCGGGTCCAGCACTGCCATGCGCCTCGTCGCCGTGCGGTTCAGCTCCTCGCGGACGCACCACTCCAGCAGCGCGGGGTCGCTCTCCGACTCCACCTTCGACACGCCGATGCGGTCGCAGAACTCGCGTATCGCCCCGGGCGTGTAGCCGCGCCGGCGCATTCCGCACACGGTCGGCATGCGCGGATCGTCCCACCCGGAGACCACGCCCTCCTGCACCATCTGCAGCAGGAGGCGCTTCGACATGACCGTGTACGTGAGGTTGAGGCGCGCGAACTCGCGCTGCTGCGTGCGGATCTTGACGCCGTTCCTGACGGGAAGGAGCCCCTGCTCGTCCATGCGGTCGACGACCCAGTCGTAGAGCGGACGGTGCACCTCGAACTCCAGCGTGCACATCGAATGCGTCACGCCCTCCAGCGCGTCCTCGATCGGGTGCGCGAAGTCATACATCGGGTATACGCACCACTTGTCACCGAGGTGGTAGTGGGCGACGTGACGGATACGGTAGATCACCGGGTCGCGGAAATGGATGTTCGGCGAAGCCATGTCTATCTTGGCGCGGAGGCACCACTCGCCGTCGGCGTACTTGCCGTCGCGCATCTCGTGGAAGATGCGCAGGTTGCGCTCGGGGTCGGTGTCGCGGGACGGGCTGGGCTTCCCCGGCTTCTCCGGCACGCCGCGGTACGTCTTCCACTCCTCTTGCGTCAGGTTGCAGCAGTAGGCCTGTCCGCGGCGCACAAGCTCCTCGGCTATGGCGTACATCGTGTCGAACATGTTCGACGCATTGTAGAAGCCGGGCTCTCCGGAATCGCCTTCGCCTGACCACTGGAAGCCAAGCCAGTTGATGTCACGCTTGATGTTCTCGGCGTACTCGTCGGACTCCTTCGTTGGGTTCGTGTCGTCGAGGCGGAGATGGCATTCGCCGCCGAACAGCTTCGCCATGCCGAAGTCGACGCACACGGCCTTCGCGTGCCCGATGTGAATGTAGCCGTTGGGCTCTGGCGGGAAGCGCGTCACGACCTTGCCGCCGGTCTTGCCGTCGGCAACGTCCTTCTCGATCCACTGCCTGAGAAAATGCCTGGAAGTGTCTGATTCGCTCATATGTTTGTGTAGTATACCAAAATTCGTCCCGTTCCGGTCAATCGCGCGCAAGGCCGCACCAAAACACGCGAGAGGCGTCCCAGACCTCGTGACGGCCTATCGCCCGCCGCAAGCGGCCTGCGTCACCCCTCCTTCGCGGCAAGCGCGCGGCCGACGCGGTCGTCGATGTCGTGGTCGCGCAAGGCGTCGAGCAGAGCCTGCATGTCGCCCTCGATTATCGTGTCCAGCGAATGGAGCGTAAGCCCTATGCGGTGGTCGGTAAGCCTGTTCTGCGGAAAGTTGTAGGTGCGTATCTTCTCCGACCTGTCACCGCTACCGCGCAGCGTCATGCGGTCAGCCCCGGCCTTGGCCTCCTCCTCGCGGCGCCGCAGGTCAAGTATGCGCGCCTTCAGAGTCGCGAAGCACTTCTCGCGGTTGCGGATCTGGCTGCGCTCGTCCTGGCATACGGCCACAAGCCCGGTTGGCAGGTGCGTCATGCGCACCGCGCTTTCCGTCTTGTTCACGTGCTGACCGCCAGCCCCGCCGGCGCAGAACAGGTCAATGCGGATGTCCTTCTCGGGGATCTCAATGTCATCGCTCTCGTCGGCCTCAGGAAACACAACGACTGTCGCCGCCGACGTATGGATGCGGCCTTGCGCCTCCGTCGCCGGGACACGCTGCACGCGGTGGCCGCCCGACTCGAACCTGAACGCGCCGTAAGCCCCTTCTCCGGCCACGGTGAATACGATTTCCTTGAAGCCGTCGAGAGAAGTGGCGTTGGAGTGCATTACCGACACCTTCCAGCCCTTCGACTCGCAGTAGCGCGAATACATGCGAAAGAGGTCGCCGGCGAAGAGAGCGGCTTCCTCGCCGCCGGTGCCGGCGCGAATCTCCATCACAGCGTTGCGCCCCTCTACAGGATCCGGCGGCAGTAGCGCGGCGGCGAGGTCGCGCTCAGTCGCCTCGCCAAGCTGGTAGGCCACGTAGGCGTAGTCCAGGCGCTTCAACGCCGAATAATCGGCCAGCACCGCGCGGTAGCGCGCCCGGTCGTTGAAAACAGACGGGTCGCCCAACTCCGCCTCGACGGACTTCAGGCGACCCAGCGCTTGCTCGATCTGGCCGACGTCAACCAAGCCAGATCACTTTTTCGCGAACTTCGCGTAGCGCTTGCGGAACGAGTCGACACGCCCCTCGGTGTCGACCATGGTCTTCGCGCCGGTGAAGTAAGGATGGCAGGCCGAGCAAGTGTTGACCGTCATCTCCTTGCGGGTGGAACGCGTCTTGATGACGTTGCCGCACGCGCAGGTGATGGTGGCGTCTTCATACTTAGGATGGATGTCGCTCTTCATGATTCTCCTTCTTGAAACTGAATGAGTATTATATCATAATTGCCGAAAACGCACAAGAGCCTCAAATTACGGGTCCAGGCGCGGACGATACACCGGCGCGAGCGCGTCATGGATGCGGCGGTAGCATGCGAAGAGACGGCTGTATTTCGCGGCGACGGACGGATCCGGCTCGATCCTCCGCGAAATCTTGAGGCACTTCGCAACCGCAGACTTCACGTCGGGGAAAAGCCCCGCGCCGACGCCAGCCAGAAGCGCGGCGCCGAAGCTTGCATCGCCAGGCTCGGGAACGGCAACCGTGCAATCGAACACGTTCGCGACGATATCGCTCCAAAGCCGCGAACGGGCCCCTCCGCCGATGAGGAATATGCGCTTCACGGGAAGCTTCATCTCTTCCAACGTGCGATAGCAGTCTCGGAGCGAGAACGCCACGCCCTCCATCAGCGCACGGGCGAAGTCGCCGCGAGTAGTCGAAATCGAGACGCCTGTGAACGACGCGCGAAGGTTAGGATCCCAGTACGGGCACCTCTCGCCCTGCAGGTAGGGATGGAAGAACACGCCGTTCGCGCCGACGCTCGAAGACGACGCCTCGCTGTCGATGAGCGAATAGATGCCTCCGCACGCCTCCAACCGTTCCGCGCTGCAATCGCCGTAGAACGAATCCCGCAGCCACCTCATGCATAGCGCAGCGGCGTTCGTCGCGGAAACGGAATACCACATTCCCGGCACGATGTGCGAGTAAGTGAGGGTTTTCGGATGCGGATGCGCCGCCGCCGTCATGGAGTTGACGTTGCCGGCCGTCGCAAGCTTGATGATCAGGTCGCCCGGCTCCACCGCGCCCGCGCCATAGTCCTCGACCGCGCTGTCGCTCGACCCGCACACCACCGGAAGGCCTTCGGGGAGCCCCGTCGCGGCGGCGGCCTCTGCAGTCACACGGCCGGCGACGTCCGTAGGCTCGATGAAGCGCGGAAGCTTATCGCGGGAGAGACCGGCCAGCCCGACGAGTTCGTCGCACCAGTCGCCCTTCGCCATGTCGAAGAAAAGAGTGCCCTGGGCCTCGATGCGGTCAGTCGCCGCCTCACCCGTAAGCAAGTAGCGCACATAGTCCTTTACGAACAGCACGTGTTCCGTCTTCGCAAGTGCCTCCGGCTCGTTCGCCCTGAGCCACATCATCTGCGGGAGAGTCCACGTGGGCGCAGGCATCTGGAAGCATGTGGAGAATATCCTTTCGCCCCAGCCGGCCTTCAGCGCATCGCACTCCGCAGTAGCACGCTGGTCCGTCCACATGATCGTGCGGCGGACAGGCTTCCAGCCGGCGTCAAGCAGCACGGCGTTGTGCGTGGAGCCGTCCAGCGCGCAGGCGGCGACGGACTTCAGGTCTATACCACTCGCCGCAAGCTTCTTCAGCGATGCGGCAAGCGCGCTCCACCAGTCCTGCGGATCCTGTTCGCTCCAGCCAGGGTGCTCGTGATAGGTCGGGAACTCAGTTGATGCCTCGCCCGCGAACGAGCCGTCCGCGTCGATCGCCGTAACCTTGCACCCGCCGGTTCCGTAGTCAATGCCAAGCAGAAGTTTCATGATGCGCTATTATACCATAACGGCGCACGGAAGGAGGTTCAGCGTCGATCAGTTCCTGAACCGCTGGAAGCCGCCGACGTCATTCGACCCGAGGGCACGGAAACGGCCACTGATGCTCGCCTATCGAGATGAACATCGTGTCGCGCGGTGCGATCCTGCCCGAAAGGCAGGTCTTGACCGGCAGGGACGGGAAATCGGTGTGGACGCGCACGTCGGATATGCAGCCCTTCATGCGGATCAGAACGTCGCCGTAAACGTCGCCCTCGTTGCGCACGAAAACGGCAAGACGCCCGTCCGCCATCTCGAACCCCCAGAAGTGCATGTCGGGTTCGCGGCAGACAAAGGGCATCGACTCCTGGATCGCCTCCGCCTCGTGGCGGAAGAAGACCTCCGGAGGCATGTTCTCCGAAAGCGGACGCTTCCAGTAGCAGCTGTCCGTCTCCGGCATGCCGGGAAACGCCGACTCGTCCTTTCTCCGGACGTAGGTGACGGGCGAGCGCGAACGCGCGTCGCGCCCGATTTCGTTGACGCGCGTCTTACGGTTCCTCAGCGCATTCAGCTCCTCTTTCGGGAAGAACCCGGGATTGAGCAGCACAATCGGGTAAGACTGGTCGGACAACGCCTCTTGGACAGAAACGATGCCGCTCAGCGGCGCGCCGTGCGCCAGGAGTTCGTACAGAAGCGTATATGACGACGCGTCGTGCGAAACCGTACAGTCGTCGAACTCCCGGTCGAACGCGGCGTCGCTCCAGACGACGCGTGCGCCAAGCGGAGCCTTCGCGGCGGCGAACGGCAGAGTCCACGCCTTGTCGAGCTCGCGCCACTCCTCGGCGCGAATGCCGTCCGCAAGGCACGCAAGGTAGCCGTCAAGTATGCGCTTGTCGCCCCTGAACAGCGTCCCGAGCGCCAACGCCTCGGAACGCGTGAGCGAAGGCGTGTGGCGCAGCGCGCTCCACTGCTCGTTGCCGTCGTTTATGCCGTGCAGAAGCACGAGCGGCATGTCCGGGACCGCCGCCTTCAGCCGCATGAGCATGGCTGTCGACTTGTCGATGGACGGGGCCTTCGTGAAGTTCCAGCCCAGCATTTCGCGCGCCGCAGCCGAAGATTCCACGATGAATCCGTCTATGCCCGTCTTCGCGAGAAGCCGGTAGTCGACGCCGTAGCGGTACAGCGCCTCGTACGGATCGAGCGTCCAGCAGGTGTTGACCCAGACCTTCTTGCCCTTCGCCTTGAGCGCGTCGGCAATCGTCCGCCAGTTCGCCGCGTAGCGTCCGGCCCTTTCGCGCGCGATCCGCGCCCGGTCCGCATCCGCGCAGGACGGCAGAAGATACCGCGGCGGCGCATAGCCGTCCGCACCGTGGAACCCGTCGAAGCCGAGATCCTCGACGAACGCCGAAAGAGATTCAGTCACCTCCTTCATCTCGGCATCGTCCTTTGGCATTACGTCCTGCCAGCAGAAGAACGAGGCAAACACCTGAACGCCGCTTTTGCGCAGCTCGGCGGCAAGCCCCTTGAGCTGACCCATCGTCCATTCCTGGCGTCTCCGCTCGGAATTGTACGGCCGCGCCCCGTATGCGCAGTTGCCGGGCAACAGCTTTTCGTCGGGAGAAAACTTCTTGTAGGTGCGGAACAGCCGGTCGTCGTCAAGCATGAGCGAGACGACTTCGGGCTTGCGCACCATGCGCCCCAGGTATTCGCCTACGCCATAGTCGCTCTTCGCATTGTCGAAGCCGATCAGCTCGACCCAGAGGAACAGCATAACGCCAAAGATCATCGTATCACCAGCTTCTACTTTTGAGCGACGGCTCTTTCCGCCGAAATCCCCGACGCGCGGTCCTTGCAGACAAGCCGGTAGGGGCCGTCCGCGTCATCCAGGTTCGTGACGAACGAAACCTTCGCCACGCCGCCCTCGGCACAGGCATAGCCGCCGCCGTCTATCTCGCGCCCGGCGGAATCGTAAAGGCGAATCTCCACCGGAAGCAAGGCGGGGACGGCACTCCCCTTCGCGTCCGCGACGGTCACTGCAACGCCGAACGTGCCGCCGCGCCCGACGGCGGACGGCGCATCGACCTTCACGTCCGCGATGGGCGCCGGCAGGAACACGAACATGCGGCCGTCGTTCGTGTCGAACGAAACGGGCACCTTGACGGTGCTGCCCTCGCGGCTGAACCGGCATTTCGTCCCTCTTGAAAGCTCATAGACGGCGGCTATCGTGCCCTCCGCATCGCTGACAGAAACCCAGCCTTCCTCAGGAACACCCTTTTCCATGACGCGCCCCCATTGCCCGACGTAGTCGCCGAACGTCCGCGCGTCGTTGATTGCAAAGAGATAGGGAACATCGCACCAGCGACGGCTGTAGACCACGATCTCCGGAGAAGAGCTGTCGGCGGCGGGACGGTACCCCTTCGCCGCAAGCTTCTCGCGTATTTCGTCGCCGGCGGCCTGCATGATCTTCTTCGCGCGGACCGTCGCGTTGCGCGTCTTCAGCGCCTTCGCCTTGGCCTTCTCCAGCGCATCGACGTCTTCGGTGTGGTCGCTTTCCGGCGGCGCGTCAAAACTCATCAGCGGCACGAGAACGTCCGGCACAAGCGCGGAGACGAGCTGATCGTCCGCGATCAGCATGCCGCCGGACTTCTGGAACGACTTGATCCGGTCTATCATGGATGGCGTCATGAACCGGCACTGCGGCGCGTAGAGAACCTTGATGCCCTTGAATCCGTCGCGCACGATCGTATCTTCGTAAACGACGCGCGGATCGAGCCGGGCCCGCTGCAAGCAGGTGATGGAAGGCGCGCTCCAGCCCCAGCTGGCGGGTCCGCCCATCGCGCAAGTCGTGAAGCTCTCGAGAACCGCGACCGGCGAGGGTTCGCGTCCGAGCCGTTTCAGCACCGGCCCGAGCGGAGCAACCACGTCCTTCAGGAGCGTCCGCAGGCGGCCGGTCGACTCCGGGTTCGTGAAGCAGTAGTACGTCTCGTTGTGCGTATCCACGATCGTGCCCCAGCCGTGATACATTATCGACTGCACAGGCTTTGCGATCATGGACCATGTGGCTTCCTGCAGGACGTCCGGCGGGATGGTCGGGAACGCCGCTTTCGGGAAACGCTTCGCCCATTCAGGCGTCGGGGACACGTCTTCGTCCATCGGCGCCATCCGCGAACGGTAGCAGATAAGCTGCGTCATGATGGCCGCCTTCTGTCCTGGCCTGCCCGCCGTCATGGCAAGAATCTCTTCGCACGGCCCGGCCACGTTCATCGGCTCAGGCACAGCATAGCACCACTGGTTCAGCATGTCCGCGCTGCCGCCGGAACCCCAGGCCGGCGCCCAGCGCACCGCAGGGTCCCAGAAGCTTATGAAGTCGGGCCTGCGGATGCGCTTGCCGAATGCATCGAACGCGGCGGAGAGGAACTTCGGCCAGCCATCTCCGCCCCGGAGGAACCAGCTGTAGTAACGGTAGATTTCATCGTCTTCCGGCACGATGCCGTCAGGGAAGCGTTGTTCCGCCAGCGCGAGGCGGAAGGTCTTGCCGTCGACGCCCTTCGGAATATCGCACCCGGTCGCCTCCTTGTAGCGCAACGGCTCGGTGTTGAACGACGGGAACGACCGGTCCCGCAGTTCTGAATACGGCAGCACGCCCTGGAAGGCGGGGTGGTCGGCAAAGATGTCGGCGTCGCGAGTGCAGATGGCGCGAAGCCGTTCCACAAGTTCAGGGTTCGACACCTCTGGCTGCAGGGTCTTCGACGGACGGTGCAGACAGTCGTAACGGATGTAGCGGTTGGTGTCGGCGCACGAGGGAATGATGGAGGGGCTTGCGATTCTCACAACCCCGAGTCCGCTGACAAGCGCCGTATCAAAAAGGTTAAGCACATTCTTTGGATCGTAGGCGGAATCGGCCTCGCCTGGTCCGCCAGCGTATGTGTAGCCGTGCGTGAAGCCGATGTCCTTGAGCGTGTCCGCAGGGAATAGCGCGGGGAGCCCCCACATCACGGTGCGCATCCTGTCGCCCGTGCGAGGCCCGATGCCGTACCGTATAAGCCTCACCGTCTTAACCGCCGCGCCGGCGGAGTCGCGCCCTTCAAACGAAACGCGGATCAGGTGCCATCCCAGCCGGATGCGGGTTTCAAGAGCGAACTCAATCTTGAACGTTCCACCATCCGGCAGGGTTCCGGGTTCCGGGTTTTGGGTTTTGGGTTTCGGACTTAAGGCGGAACTCGCAACACCAAAACCGGAACTCAAACTTAACTCTTCGCTCTTAACACATCCTTCTTCGCAGAACTGCTCCAGTGTGACGCGAACGTCTGAGAGCGGACCGACTGAACGGTTCTGCACGTCAATCTCCGCACAGGCGCCCTCTTCGCCCCTGACAAACGCCATGCGCCCTGGCATCATGAACACGACGGGGTCACGCCGCATCGGCGTGATGGAGACACGGCGCACAAAACCATCGAAGTTCGCGTAGTTGCTGACGGGACGCGAACCAATCACCGGGCGATAGCGCTTTGATCGCGCAAGTTCGCCGCAGACAGGAATCTGCCGCTCGGCGACAATGCCACCCAACTCGATCACGACGTGCCCGTTCGCTCCGAAGAACACCGCAAGTTTCGTGCGCGCACCGCGATAGAAGCGGAGACGTTCACCCTCAACCCGACACGTTTCATTGCCCATGCCCAGAACGACATACGGAATCCAGTAGCCGTTGGGGATCTGCTTCAGTCCGATTTCAAGGCCAGTGTTGTCGCGCTTCGGGCAATAGTTTATGCCCATGTCGTCCCAGACTCGCCCGACATGCTCTGTCTTCGCCTCGGGTGCATAATCGCCAACCTCGATCTCGGCCTCGAAGAGAAATGCCCCCTGCGGCGTTGATCCATCGGCAATGACGCAACCGCCCTGCGACGAATTGTCGGCGAAGTCGGTCGTGCCCAGACCCCTTTCCGACAACGTGCCGTTCTTCCGCAACTGGCAGCCAGGCGGCAACTCACCCCTGGTGAAATCCCACACCTTTGCAGGACCGATTGCGTCGCCACATTCGGCGATGGTCTTTACGGCAGCTTTCGGCACGGGCACATGCTCCACCGGGGAAACGCCGCCAACGCAAGCAAAACAACAGGCTGCAGCCAGCCCTGCAACAATACGCTTCATCTGATGCGACCTCTCTTTCAGCGCACTATGACGCTCATTCCAAGCGGCGCCACGGTGATGCAGCCGTTCGCACAAGATATCCGTCCGTTGGCATGCCTGCCGCCAATGCTCAACGACCAGTTCGGAATGTTCTCCGTTCCGGAGACATTCACGAATCCTACCGGCAATTCCACGGACGTCGTCAGCCTGTCGATGCCAGTGAGGTTGAGCGTGCCGTTTGCCGCGAATGCAAAACCGTCGATCGTGCCGATACCGGCACCGGTCGCATCCGCTTCAAGCCCAGAGATCGTCACGTCTCCCTCTGCACGAAGGACCGCACCCGGCGCAACAGAGACGGTCGCGTTCGACAACTGGCTTGGCGTACCCGTGATCAGCGACTTGCCGTTGTCGAGGCGAAACGCAAAATCGTCACCGGAGGGTATGCGCTGATTATTTGTAAACGCCGTGCTGCTGCTGATCCAACTCTTGCCGCCATACGTACCAGAAAAGGAAGACACGTCGGCCACCTTGTCCCAAAACAGACCGTCCGCACTTGCCTCCATTGTCCAGTCCGTCACCTTTTTGGCGGCCGTCGCTGAAGAGTCTTCTGAACAGATGTCGTAGTAGGCCGCACTCGCGACGGAATCGTTCAGTCGCATCACAATCTGCATCCATGTGTCGGGGTTGGCTGGATCTGGCGCACCCATTGGCGCAAAGAGATAGGGATTCCCGCTTGCCCATTGTGCATATCCATCAAACAAGTGCGACAGAGTGTTTTCAAATTCCCTGCCCCAATAACAGGCCGTACCTGGAGATGGGATCGTATTATATGACGCGACAGTGGACGTCAACCCTCGGTCAATGCGATTGCCGGATGCGTCATAGAGCGCAAATTCATATAATCTAATCTGATTGCCCGTATTCCCCTTCAACGTAAACCGATACCACGAATACTTTTTCCCGAATGTCGAGGATACAACAATCTCACCCGCGTTCACCGCCAGCTTACCGCTGAACGTCTGGTCGCCAGCAAGGATCCATGTGCCGCTGCCGTCCTTCGCGAGCGACATCTTGCCATGACCGTCGGAGACGTTGTAGAGGTAATTGGTCGTTCCGTCGCCATCAAGCGTCAACGTGCCGCCGCCCGCATCGGCTGAGAATGCTCCCTTCAAGCCGATACGCCGCCCGACGACGGAAGACACGATTCGACCGCCCTTGCCCGTGACGGCTACAGGACGCGTGGACGAGGCGTTGTCCCAGAGGTTCGTGCCCACCCATTCCAGCACGCCTTCGGCATCCCCAGAGCCAAGCAGGATGGCATAGTCGGCTCTTTGCGATTCGTCCCATTCAGTTGTCTTATATTTCTTGGCGAGCCGCGTCGAGAGACCGAACGAGCAGGGAATGTTCGTCTCGGTGAGCGAATCGAACTGGAGCGTTCCCTGTTCAACGCCCACTACACCTCTGCTGAGACGGTTTGTAGTCCCCTCAAATCGCCATGTGCCCGTACCGGACTTGGCGAGGTAGATGGTGTTATCGCCATAGTCGCCCGTTCCGCCGCTGTGGACGCACACCGCCGTATTGGAACCGTCAAAGGTCAGTATCTTCTGCCCGACCTTGTTCGCAAAGATGCGTCCCGTCAGGATAAGACCACCATGCGCACCAGCATCAAGTACGACATTCTGCCCCACCGGTTCATTCAACCGGAACATGCGGCTCGACGTTTCGCCATTGCCAAGATACCGGATGCGTCCTGACGCGGCACCATAGTCGATGTATCGGTTCGGATCCGAATCCCATTGATACCAACAACATCCGAGCGACGTGTATGCTTCCTGTCCGTTGCCGAACTTGGTCACCCCCACGTCGGCTTTGGTATTGTAGAGCGAAAAATAACCCTCGAACGAATTGCTGACCGTTGTCATGTCGATCGGTCCATTGATTTGCAGCTTGATCTTCCCGGTGATGGTTCCCTCAAATACGCAAAGCTCGTCGGAATCATAGCGCAAAGGCCAATAGCCTCCCGTCAGGGTGTTGTAGATGGTTCCCTTTCCCGTGAGAGACGTGACAAATGTCGTGCGATACCTGGCGTATGGTTTGAACGTGGCACCTTCGGCAACATAAAGTGCTCCTATGTACATGGTAGCCGAAGAATTGTTCACAAACGTCTGCGGACATTCCAGGATGCCCTCAAACACCTGCATGCCGCCACCTTTCGCGTAGTAGCCATGCTGGGTTTCATTGGTGAGATGGACGATGTTCGTGCCGTACTTCACGATGGTGCCGTTGCCCGTGATCGTGCCGGACATGGTACATTCGCTGTCGGTGAGGTTGAAGACAATGCGCGACCCCGTGCCGAGCGTGATTGCCGCAACCGCGCCGGCGCAGGCCGCATCGGCATCATAGACCGGCAGATCGACATTGTCCGGCACCACCACCGTACTGGATGAGTTGGGCACACCGCCCTCCCAGCTGCCTGAATCGTTCCAGCCGCCCGTGGCGTTGGCTTTCCACGTGCTTGTACCGGCAAGCGCACCTTGCAAAAAAGCAACGGCAACAATGCCCGACAGAAGAATTCCACCAAGTGAAATACCGTTGTTGGATTCGCGTTTCATCATCCGTTTCCTTTGTTGGTTCGGCAATCTGCCTTAATCGTGGTAAGTATAGCACACTTCCCCTCCGAAGCGTTACTGCCCGAATGGGCATAGGTGCCTTGGTTGTGGTGGTATGATTCCCCGCACCGAAATATGGTATAATCCATTTCGCAAATGAAGATAAAACCGTCGCTATTTCTGATTGCAAACCTGTTTTCTGCGCTCCTTCCGGCAACCGCCGGCGGCGTTAAGGAGATAACGACCACGGCCGAACTGAAGACACTGACCGCACACGGCATGACGAACAAAACACCGTTTCGGATTGAGGGCGTGATAGCAGTGTCCTTTCCAGGTTCTTTCGTCGTTGAGGACGATACCGGATGGGCGCTCATACAGAACGAGAAGCGAATCTCCATCACAAACGGCGATGCCGTGGTCGTGCACGGGCATGCCTATCCCAACCTCGACCTCACGCCCAAGCACCTGTATCTGCACTATGCAAAGCGCGTAGACGTAAAAGGACGGGGGAAAGTCCGAAAGCCAGCCGACGCAACGCTGCCGGAAATCGCTTCCAGCGCATGGGATGGACGCCTCGTGCGCGTCAAGGGTCTTGTCATCTCCGACACCGTTGACGAGATCGACAAGACTTTCCGCATTCTGCTTGTCGGTGCTAGCAAGAAAACGATCGCCGTCTTCGTCAGCGGCAAGATCCAATATGACAACCTCGTAAACGGGGAGATCGAAATCACGGGGCTCTGCATTCCGCAAGGCGGCCACTGGCGGCAGTTTCAGGGGCACATCATCAAGCCGCTCGAAAACGGCATCGTCGTAGTCCGCCCGCCACCCGCCGATCCGTTCGATGCGCCGCCGATGGACCTCACGCAGTACAACGACCCCGAAGACATGGTGGGAATGGGGATGCGGCGCATCGACGGCGCCGTGCTGGCAGCATGGAACGGTGACCGTTTCCTGATGCGGGCAGGAAACGGACAGACGGTACTTGCATTGCTGGCGCCCGGCCTGGCACCGCCAACCTGCGGCGAAACCGTACGGGCCGTCGGCTTTCCCGATACGGACCTCTTCAACCTCCAGATCGCGAATGCACGGTGGCGCAAGGAAAGCGCCCCGCCCCACAAGGCTGAACCACCAAAGAAACTTGAAATCAGAGACATCGTCCGTGGCCCGACAGAGCGGCACAGTTTGAACGCTCCGCTCCATGGAGAACTCGTCAGATTCCGCGGCGTTGTGCGGAATGTGCCGCCCCTTGAGCTCGGACAGACGCGGATGTATCTCGAACACGACCAGTATGTGATCCCTGTCGATCTCAGCGGCGTACGCTCGTGCATCGCAGAAATCGCCATTGGCTGTGAACTTGAGATAACGGGTCTGTGCGTATTGGAGGCGGAGGAATGGCGGCCGAACGCGCCCCTGCCGAAAGTGCGCGAAATCTACATCGTCCCGCGCACCGCGAAGGACGTGAAGGTTATGGCGCGTCCGCCTTGGTGGACGCCAGGAAGGCTCATGGTTGCGCTGGGCGTTCTCGCCGCCGCGCTCCTTGGGGTGTTTGTCTGGAACAGGGCACTGAGCCATGCCGTGGCTGTGCGCGGACGGCAGCTATTCAGGGAGGAGCTCGCACATGCGAAGGCGGAGCTGAAGATCGAGGAACGGACACGGCTCGCCGTGGAGCTGCACGACTCGCTTTCGCAGACGCTGACGGGCGTCGCGTTCCAGATCGAGGCGGCGGAGCGGGCGTGGCAGAAAGACCCTGAACGGCTGGAACGGCATCTCTCGGCGGCACAGAAAACGCTATCAAGCTGCCGCAGGGAACTCACCAACTGCCTCAGCGACCTGCGCAGCCGCACATTCGAGGAGCACGATGCCGAAAAGGCTTTGCGCCTCATGCTTGAACCTCTCATAGAGGGGACAGAAGTGTCCGTCGATTTCAAGGTGCCGCGCAGCTACCTGTCAGACGCGACATTCCATGCGATTCTCCAGATCACGCGCGAACTTGTCGTCAACGCCATCCGGCACGGCAAGGCACGGCATATCAGCGTTTCGGGCGGGATTGACAAGCACGGCATAACCCTTGCCGTACAGGATGACGGCACCGGTTTCGACCCCGAAAACCGACCAGGCGTATCTGATGGTCACTTCGGTTTGAAAGGCGTATCCGAACGGCTGGATCGCCTTGGCGGGACGATGGAGATCGCAAGCATCCTCGGCAACGGCACAAAAATAGAGATCAAACTCGGCAGAAAACACGGAGAAGCGTGAAATGAGAAAAGCAAAGATACAGGTACTGCTAGCAGATGACCATACGGTTGTAAGGTCGGGAATTGCAGCAATCCTCAGCTTTGAAAGCGACATCGTGGTGGTTGGCGAGGCGGCAAACGGACAAGAAGCCGTGGAAATGGCGACTGAACTTAAACCCGATGTCGTAGTCATGGATTTGGCGATGCCCGTGATGGATGGCGCGTCTGCAACCGCAAAGATCACGGCATCCCTGTCTGAGACGCACGTCATCGTGCTCACCTCCTACGGCACATCCAATGACCTCGTCCGAGCGCTGGATGCCGGCGCCATCGGAGCGGTGCTGAAGACGGTATCTGGCGACGGACTCGTTTCGGCGATCCGCCTGGCGGCAAACGGCGAAGAGGCCATAGATCCAGGCATCACGAAAATGTTGAAGACCGAGCCTGCCGCCATCACCCTGACGGACCGACAGCGCGAAATCCTCACGTCCGTCACGCGGGGTCTCACGAATGAAGATATCGCCAAGCAGTTCGGCATATCGGCAAATGCCGTGAAGCACCATCTCTCCGCAATCTTCGCAAAGATCGGTACCGCCAATCGCGCCGAGGCCGCAGCCTACGCCTTCAAACGGCATCTCACAAAATCTTGAATCCACCACCCCGCCACATACACAATCCAGCGCTCCGCTCCATGAATCCGCCTCGTCAAGGCTTCCGCCAATAGTTACTTGCAAACACGCCCTCGCCCGCCACACCATCAAATAACGGCTGGGAAGAAGATTGCGGGAATGCTGTCGGGAACTGGCAGCAATCCTCGATTAACACGAGGAAGTTAATCAACAAGTCATAATTGGCACAAGAGGTCTTCACATGCTATACTACAAACCGCTTTAAGGAGGATTCTGCAATGCCGACAATGATGAGCGTAAATGAAGCAAAGGCCAACTTCTCTGGAATGCTCGCAGAGGTTGAGTCCAGTCTTGTCTCGTTCATGATAATGCGCTACGGGCGACCCATCGCGCGAGTCGTTCCAATCAAACGAACCCGCAAGATACGGCCACTCGCCGGATACGGCACGAATATTGCAATCAAGGGCGACCTCTTCTCCGACGATTCCTCGCTTTGGGAGCCGCGCAGCCGGCTGCGAACATGGCCTCACCAAGCAAAACCACCAGATGTTTCATTTGCATTTCCCTTCCCCCTTCTCCATGATGGAAACCTGGCGTGCTATGCCCTCGTCAAAAGATGGTACGCCAAAAGCGGATCACACAGGGCATACTGTCCGTCGACAGACTCCACGACCGACTCCATTACAAGTCGCCGCAGCGCGGTGTTGACAGTAGAAGTGGAAGGCAGCGAGTGCCTGTCGCGATAGTCCTCGTCAAACCGCGCCGCAGGCTCTTTTGCCAGCGCCCGCATAAGAAGCCTCTGGCTTTCTGGATGCGACGCAAACACGCTCTCCATCAAGATGGTCTCCGTGGCATAGAGCGCCTGGAACGCATCCTCGACATCCGCAGCACGGACAATACGGGACGTCCCTCCGGCGACGGCGTTGTACACCCACGACGACACGGCCTGTACATAGTACGGCACGTTCCCCGCAAGCTCAACCACCTTCGCAGCCAACTCTCCGGAGATTTTCACCCCGACGGACCTGAACCTTTCGACGACAAAGCGGGCGCTCTCCTCGGCGGGCGGCCGCGACAGCACGAACTTCTGCGCTGAATTGTAGAAAGGACGCGACGGCGAAGAGAACATCCGCTCCAGCATATGCGTCTTCGAGCCGAGGAACACGTATGCGATGTCCGGCTGGTTCTGGATGACCGATCTCATCGTGCGCTCGAACTGTGCGCCGAGGCCAAGAGTCTCCACCTCCTGAAATTCGTCCAGAACCACGAGCGTACGCCCTGCGGGGCATTATAGTGCAGGGACTCGAGGATGCGGTTTTCGACATCCTTTCGTTGAAGGTCTCGGACGAATGCCCGAGACCACGAAAGACATTGGCGTCGACTTCGCCCTCAGGTTCGTTTTCGCCGAAAATAATCAGAAACACCCTGCGACTTCCGCCTATCGCACCCTGCGACTCAAAAGCCCGATTTTGCCCCCAAAGACCACGCCTGTCAGCCGCATTCGCATCCCTCGACAAGTCCAACATCCCAGACATACTCGCTAAGGTGTGATACGACACACTCGCCATAGTATTACTGAAATGAGACATGCGCAGAGAAATCGTAGAGCGTCATGTCGTCCGGCGCGATGACTTCAACTGCGTTCGCGCCTTTGACAAAACATCTGCCATCCACAAAGAAGGTGGCCGTTCCGTCCTTCTGCGTACCGCCCGCGAGCGCCTTGCCACGCACTTTCACAGTCGGCGACGACGTCCCTTTCAGGTCGGTCAACACGCGAACCTCAATCTTCGCTTGCTTGCCTTTCTTCTTCGCCGCCGCAAGATTGTCGCCAAAGACGAGATCAAACGTGTGCTTCGCCCCTTTCGCAAGCTTCTCTGGATAAGCCGGATTGACGCCCGTCGTTTTCCAGTATTCCTTGCCGCCGAAAAGAAAGCTCTGCGGAAGATAACCGCCCCCGCCAACATACGTCGCAAAGTACGTCTTGTCGATGCCGTCAAGATTGCGGATATCGTGTTGCATGATATATCGCTGGTCGTCGTGCTTGAAGTACTCTATGTTGAAGAGATTCACGCCGTCCATCCCGCTCGCCATCGCGGCGGCGATACGGCCAAGCCAGCACTCCTTGTCGTTGCGACCGGGAAGCATCCTGCCTTTCTGCCGCGTGACTTCCCAAGACAAGCGCGTCTCGTCAAGCGAGGCATAGCATTTCACGCCGTAGCGATGCACCCTCTCTGCCGTCTTCTTCCACGGCTCAAGCTGGAAGTAGCCGCCCACCACAAGAAAGTCAAGCACCTTCGCACGAAGCCAGGCGTCGAGATCGATGCCGATTGCGCGGCAGTAGTCGAACGAATCTGGCACACGGGCGCAGAGAACGAACGGACGCCCGCGCTTGCGCCCGATCTCCTCGGACATTGCACGGAAGTCCTTCATCAACTGTGTCATCGTCGCCAACTCGCCGTCTGTGGCGTGTCCGCCCTTTGCGACCGTGCGGAAAAGCTGCGGATGGCGGAAGAAGTCGAACTCGATTCCGTCAAGGTCGTAGTTCTCCATGTAGCCACGCACACACTTTCGCACGAACGAGCGCACCTTCTCCTGCGCAAAATCCGCCGCGTTCTTCCCGCAGCACTTGATTATATGCCCATGTCCTACCATGACCTCCGGGTTGTTCTTTTTGAACGGCGAAAGCATGATTGCGGGATGGGCGTTGTCGTGGTTGTCGTTGAAGCGGAGCGAGAGAAATATCTCCTTGCCGTTGCGACGGGCGAAATCGGTCGCCATGTCCATTGCGTCCTTGCCCATCGCCGCGAACTCGTTCACCGCGTTGCGCCAAGGCTCGTTCGCCTCCGCGAACCGGTTTGTGTTCACGTCGCCGCCGGTACGCAGCGCGGTGAAGTAGCCAAAGCCCATCGTGCCGGAATAGCCTATAACGTCCGCCCGCGTGTTCTCCGTCGCCTCAAGGAACACAAGCTCAAAGTTCCGCACGGACGCGGGCTGCTTCGCAAGGTCGGCCCGCTGGTACGGATAGTGCGTCATGTCGCATCCATCGTCATCCCAGATGATGAGCCTTTCCCGGTTCACCGCCTCACGCTTCAGCCTCTCGAACGAGTCCGCCGTGCATGTGGCCGCGAACATGACGATCACCGCACACGACAAAATCAGATGCTTCATTAGCATATCCAGTCTGTTTTTATGGACAGGCTTACTTAAAGAACAGCACGAACCCCGGCGGCGGGACGTACGGATACCAGACACCACTCGTGTAGCGCAGATAGTCAACATCTATGGTTCCGCCATAACCGCCACCGATTGCGCCGAAGAGAAAACGATTGTCTTTTCCGCTCATTCCGTCCGTCAGCGCGTCCGACACGAGATTGCCATCGCAATAAAAGCTGAATCGGTTGTTGTCCGGCTCCTTCACAATGCGATAGACGTGGAAGTCGGCAGTCGTGTCCAGGTTCGTGATTGTAGTGATGGCAGTGTAAGGCCCCCACGCAAGGCCGCTGTTCTTGATAAGCAAAAACGTGTCGTAATCCGTGTTGTCGGATGCCGTAAGGCAAATCCCATTGGCAAGGGTCGATCCCACGACCTTTGCACGAAGTTCCATGGTGTAGCCATACGATCTCGCCTGCGCAGAAAAAGCCGACCAGTCGCTATTGCCCTCGTAGTAGCCCCTTTCCGCAAAGTTGAATCTCGTCACGCCGCCGTCAGAACTTGTGGTCACCGTATTCTTCTGCACGAAGGAAGCCGGCACCGAGTCCATTTCGTATTTGATGTTGAAGTCAGCCGAATCGCGCCTCATGTCTTTTTCCTTCGGCGGCGCATACCCGCCCTTGGTGAAGCGCAGATAGGACACCCAACTAGCACCCCTCCATTTCCAGCCCATCGCCCCCAGAATAATTCTGTTGTCGGTTCCCCAATTCGCACCGCTTCCAAGATTGCTGCCCACGAGATTGCCGTCACACCATACGGAATAACCCGAAGCGCTTCCCGCGCCTTTCGCGATTCGCCAAGTATGGAATTCCGTGGACAACTGCATGTTTGTGAGTACGGTGTCGCCCCAGAACACCTTGTCTGCCGTGAAGTTCAACAACGCATGGGAGGTGGAGTCCGGCACACTGGCAGAAATGGCAGTTGCATAAGTTGAACCATCCACACTTACTCTGTACCTGACAATCATTCGTACCTCAATGGTGAAACCTGTCGCGGCAGTTACACCATACCGTTGCCATGCGCCGCCAACCTCGCCGCTTGCCGCGCCGCTCAATAAATAGCAGTTGCCAGTGCTCGCGTCGAATACTGCATAACCATCTGTGGGAACAAGAGTGGCTTGACCACCCAATGACTTGGTAAAGTCATAGGCTCCATCTTGATCCAAGTCTTGTTCCGAAGGCAACACCTCCATTTCGTACTTGAAGTCGAATTTGGATGAGTCAAGGCGCGGCAGATTGCCCGTTGAGCCTTGACTTGCTGCAGCAGCAAGCGCCGCCGCGCCGATTATCAATAACTTTCTCATTTTCGTTTTCCTTTCTTTGGGGAATGTCTTTGTCATATCAGGTTCGCTTCGTTGCAGCGGATGAAGCCCAGCGCCTCGACACGCGCCGAATAGGCGGCGCACTTCGCCTTGGAGAGCGGCGCATGGATGGGGTATTCCACGGCGCAGAGACAACCGACTCCTTTGCACAATCACGTTTTTCGATGGAATAATGTGATGAGCGATCACATTTTTCGATGGAATAATGTGATTCAGGTGTGATATAATATGCACAAAAGGGAGAAATATGCAAAGAGACGCCTTTCAGAAAATTGTCGATTGGAATGCCAGACGCAAACGCAAGCCGCTCATTCTCATGGGGGCGAGACAGGTCGGAAAGACCTGGCTCATGGATGCGTTCGCCAACGAGTTCTACCCCAATGACCATGTCCGAATCGACTTGCAGCGGGACGACTTGCTGAGGAAACGAATCGAGGGCTCGAACATCGACCCCAAGACAATGCTCGACCTCTTTCAGACTACAACCGGCAAACAGATCGTTCCGGGAAAGACCCTGCTTCTCATAGACGAGATACAGGAATCCCACAAGACCCTCAACGCGCTCAAATACTTCAATCAGGAAATGCCCGAACTCGCCATAATCGTTGCCGGTTCGCTTCTGGGTCTTGCGTTTGGCAAATCCGGCAAATCTGGCAAGCGCAAGGAGCGCGGCTCGTTCCCTGTCGGGAAGGTCAGTTTTCTCGACATCCACCCGATGTCCTTCGCCGAATTCGTCCGCGCCATCGACAACCCTTTTCGGTTCGATGCCTTGAAAAGCGGGAAGTGGAAGCTGCTCGAATCGATGCAGGAGGACTTCAAGACCCTTCTGCGGAAGTACCTTTTCATCGGCGGAATGCCGGAGGCCGTCGTCCGTTTCGCCGAGAACGGCAACTACACGGAAGTGCGACAGACTCAGGAAGAGATACTTACCGCATACGATGCCGACTTTGTAAAGCATGCGCCGCCGGAACTTCTCGCCAAGATCCGGCTGCTTTGGAAGAACATACCCGCCCAGCTTGCCAAAGACAACAGGAAATTCATCTACACGGCTCTCAAGAGCGGAGCGCGGGCACGCGAATATGAAACTGCGCTCAATTGGCTTGACGATGCCGGGATGATCCATCAGGTGTTCCGCGCCTCGCAGCCACGCCTGCCGCTCGCGTCCTACCAGGACTTCGCCGCCTTCAAGCTCTACATGCACGACGTTGGACTTCTCGGCGCAATGTCCGAAACATCGCCCACCATGCTCCTTGACGGCAATGCGCTTTTCACCAATTTCAAGGGTGCTCTTGCCGAGCAGTTCGTTCTGCAGGAACTTGTCGCAAACGGAATCACACCCAACTACTGGACATCCGATTCCGGCAACGCTGAGATAGAGTTCGTCATCCAAGGCGAAAAGGCCGTGTTCCCAATCGAGGCGAAAGCCGGAATAAACACCAAGGCGAAAAGCCTTAAAGTTTACAGAGAGCTTTTCAATCCGCCATACGCAATCCGGACATCGCTCCAGCCCTATCACAATGGGGAAAGCGTGAAAGACATTCCCCTTTATGCGTTTGGGCTGCATATCTCGCAGTTTATCTCGGCTATATGATGTCATGTTAGATTCGCTTCGTTGCGGCGGAAGAAGCCCAGCGCCTCGACACGCGCCGAATACGCGGCGTATTCCGCTTCGCTAAGCGGCGTTCCGTTGGGACGGCGGGCATCGCCGCAATCAAGCCCAATGTAGCGCATGATGCTCTTGTGGTAGGATTCGTTGTCCTCCGCGCAGACGAGCTCGACAAGGCGGCAGACATCTTCCTGATATCGGCGCGCCTCGATGAAGCGCCCCTGCGCGGCAAGTTCGCAGAGTTTCACGAAGTGGCGCGGAATCTGGTTGTCGGTCGTGCCGATGCAGCCGGAAAAGCCACCCGTGGCGAATCCGTTCAGCACCTGCTCGTCCGCTCCGGCGAAGAAGATCGCCGGCTTGGGAAGCTTCCGCTGAAGAATTCCGAGTTCGTAGTAGTCACGGCCTGTGTACTTCATCCCATGTACGTTTTTCAGCTCGAAGAACTTGACGGCCTGATCAGGGTTGAGGCGGCCAAGGACGGAATACACCATGAATGGCAGATCCGTCGCCTCGGAAATCGTCTTGTAGTGGTCAAGCGCCGCGGCAAAGTTCTGTCCGAAATAAACAGGCGCGACGGAAGACACCCAGTCGATGCCAACCTTCGCCGCATGTCGCGCAAGCTCGCAGGCATCATCAGTGCTGATGCAGCCGACGTGCGCAATAAGCTTCAGCCGCCCCGCCGCCACCTTCACCGCCCGCGAATAGACGCGCTTGCGCTCGTCGAGCGACAGGAGAAAACCTTCGCCCGTCGAACCCGTGAGATACATTCCCGTCAGCCCCGTCTTCACGGCGTATTCGATTAGCCGCTCGATCATCTCCTCATTGAGCTGTCCCGCCTTTTCGCCGCCCCTGAAAAACGGCGTGTACATCGCCGAGTACGCCCCGGCCATGCCAGCGAAACGCGCACCTTCCGGCACTGGCAGCGCCGCCTTCTCGGCGGCATGTGCGCTGCCCGTCGCCGCCATTCCCGCGCTTGCCGCAACTGCGGCACCTATGAAGTCTCTTCTGTTCATCTTGTATCTCGTTTCTTTTCTACACGTTCTACATGTTCTACACGGCTAATCATTTCTCCGCCTTGACCTTTACGCAAATCTTGCGGTAGCCCGGCGGCGTCACTTTCGCGCTAGTGCAGCCGGGACGATGCCCGCCGCATGGCGGAAAGAACGCCACGAACTCCCCGACCCTAAGCGTAAGCGGCTCTCCCTTCGCCGCAAAAAGCACATAGTCGTCTTTTTCGTTGAACGGCAAGGCCAGTTCGCGTTTCGTCATCGTAAAGGTGCCAATTGTCTCTTCGCCGACAATCGGTGCATGGATGTCGATGTACTTGCGGTGAGCCTCGGCCTCGCCACCTTTCTCGAACGGTGTCAGCTCCGGCGACGAGATGTAGGCAAACACGTTGTCGCCCTCGATCTCGACCTTGCCGTCCGGAAGCGATTTGAGATCCGTTTCACGGAGAAACGCGAACGCCTTCGGGAAATGCGGATTCATGAACTCAAAGCGTCTAGAATCGGCGATGTGGTTCGTCAGGAAAGGCGGAACGACATCAAGGTTCGTGCGGATGAGGTCAGGGCCGCGTTTCGCCAGCAGCTCTTCGTATTTCCGGCGGCACAATTCCCGATCCGTGTATATCCATTCGTCGCAGACGGGTTCCGTGCGGCTGACCATGTCGTACACTTCCCAGAATCCGGCGGCGGCAAGGACGCGCAGGCACCAGCCCGGACAATGGTCGCAATAGACCGGACTCGCACCGCCATCCGAATCGAGCGCCTTGGCTAGCGACGGACATTTGTTCATCCTGAGCAACAGGCAGTTAGGCTTCAAGTCGAGGTCCAGATCGCAATTCTCCTCGACCCGAATCCGGCAATAGTAGTCGTAAACCCCTTTTAGCCCTTCGCGCCGATACTGGTCAAGCGTGAAATTGCCTTGCCGCGCTGCGACACGAGCGTAATAGCGATCCAACGCCTGCGGTCCCTGCTTCGCAAGGAACTTGAACATCTCGTTGTAGAACATTACGAAATGGTCGGAAGGCATCATGATAGTTAAGAGTTGAGAGTTGGGGGTTGTGGGTTAGGGGTTGGGGGGTGCCGGATTATGTTTTCTTTCGCAAGGCTTGACGGCAGGAGAAGTCACCCGTCTCCTCCAAGACGATCTCATACGGAGAGTCCTTGCAGAATGCATCGTTCAGGATGCGCGTAGCCCAGCACGTCCGCTTGCCGCCCGGAATGCCGCGCTTCTCCAGATGGCGAAGGGCCGGGCAATCGCTTACCGTCAGCGTGACCGTGCCGTCTTTGCTTTCCTCCAGACTGAACTTGCCGCCCTCACGGCCAAGATAGTACCGCCAGTATTCCAGCAGTTCGGATGTGTCGCCCGCGACAAGCTTTCGGTGCATCTGCCGATAGACCTCAGTCCCCGTCCTTTCAAGCACCTCGAGCGCCGCTCCCTCGCCATATTCGTCGATGAGGTAATTGACACCGTCAAGAAACGAGGCGTGGAAGTCCTTGTGCACCTCGCCCTTGCAAACGTAGCGCATCCTGCAATCGGACGCCCACGCACAGGGTACGGCCGCTGCACAGCCCGTAATTGCCGACAAACGTATGAAATCTCTTCTGTCCACAATCTCTCCCTTTTGACAGGTAGAATTGTATCACAGGAAGAGAACACGGCAAGTCTAAAATTCCAAAAATAATTTTACGCCCCTTTGCGGGAAAGCCACTTCATCGGCGTGATGCCGACAAAGTTCCTGAATGTTCGTGAGAAATGCTGCGGCGTCGGGAAACCGAATCGATCGGCGACGGCCTTGACCGAAAGTCCGTCTTTAAGAAGCCGTTTCGACTCCTCGATGCGGCAATGCAAAAGATAGGCATGCGGAGTAAGCCCATGTGCCATCTTGAACAAGCTGATGAACGATGCCTTGGAAACGCCTGATTCCGTAACAAGGTCATCAAGCGGATAGTCGCGCTCAGGGTATGCCTGCATCCGCTCCGCAATCGCGCTAAAAACCTCCGGCACCTTCTGCTTGACCGAAAGCGACGCGGAATCAATGATATCAAGCCAAAGCGAACGGATCAGGGTCTGAATGCGTATGCGCGCTCCCAGAGAGGCGTCTCCGGTCTCGGCCAATGCGATTATCTTCACAAAACGCACAGCGACCGGACGGCTGCAAGGGAACAGTCTCGGCAGTTTGGCGAACCGATTGGCAAACCAGCGGATGGTCTCGTTTGCGGACGGCCTGAAAAGCATATAGAACGTTGCATATCCCTTGGGACATTCCAATTGACGATGCGCCTCGTGCGGACGCGAGACGAACATCATGCCAGGAGTCAGATTGAAACGCCGTTCTTCGCTTTCGTACACGCACGCCCCCGCTGCGCAGTACACGAACTCTATGCAATTCCTATGAACATGCCAAGGTGACGCCACATCCACTTGTCGGTAATCCGTCCGGCCAATCACAGGAACCTGCGGAACGCCGAACTCCCTCAGGTTGAAGACTTTGGCCTTGTACGCCCGCGGCGTGAACTCGTCCGAAAAATCAAGCGATTTCATTTCATCCGCGCATTATGCAAGCTGACTGGTCCAAGAAGTCCAGACAACCTTAGATTCGCCTTTGGTTTTAGACACGGCGGCGTTCTTTCGTCAATCTGCCAAACGGTCCATGTCTTGCGTTTTTCCGGCGGTTGTCCGAAGTCGTACGCAAGCCGATTGAACCAGGTGGATGTGACTTCGACCTTGATTTCGTTATCGCCTTTCCTTGCAAACGGCGCGATGTCGCATCTGTATGGCTTCGCCCAAAGCGCCGCGACCTCGCGTCCGTTCACAAACACGCGGGCAAAATCGCGAACGTCGCCAAGGTCAAGCTGCAACGCACCTTCCGGCTTTGCCTCCAGGCTAACCGTCGTCGTGTATGTTGCCGTTCCGGAGAACGAGCGCCCTTCTTCCGAGACGCCCGGCAGGTCTTTCCACGGCACAAGACGGTCGATAGCGATAGACTCCGGCGCGCCCCAGCCCTTTGGGAAAGAGAGTTTCCAGGTGGGGGTTAGGGGTT
>JAFRDO010000069.1 GCA_017403825.1 Kiritimatiellia bacterium | reverse complement strand
CTTTGCCAAACTAAACGCAAGTCCCTCCCCGGGGAGGGTAGGAGGAATGGACTTCGCCTACATCAACCAATCTCTGACTCTGCAACCTCCTTTGACCAACTAAACAAAATCTAAAATTGTGTTTACTCTGGCAAAGCACAGTTTCTTACACACAAACTTTGCCCCCTTGTTTTCGCCGCCGTGATTTGATATAATTTGCACTATTTAACCCCTGAATAGCTTCGGCGAACGGGTGCAGGGCCGCCCCTGACGGGACGGCTCTCGCTTTTTGAAAGGAACAAGTGAGAACGATTGTGTATGTTGACGGATTCAACCTCTACTACGGCGCACTGAAGGGAACACCGTACAGATGGTTGGACATCCTCGCAATGGCGAGGAAGATTCTTTCGCCGAAAAACCAGATTGTCGGGGTGAAGTACTTCACGGCACGTGTTCTCCCGCGCCCAGACAATCCCGGACAGCCGCTCCGTCAGGAAATCTACCTTCGCGCACTCCGTTCGCTCGGAGCGGATTGCATATTCGGTCGCTACCTTTCCCACCCGGTCATGATGCGCGTCGCAGATCCTAACGCCGCAAAACCATTCGTCCGCGTCATCAAGACAGAGGCAAAAGGCTCTGACGTGAACATTGCCGCGCACATGCTCCTTGACGCATTCAGGAACGAATACGACTGCGCCGTTCTCATTTCCGGCGATTCCGATCTGAAAGCCCCCGTGGAGATGGTTCGCAACGACTTTTCCAAGACCGTTGGCGTCATCAATCCGCAGAAGGTGGACTGCAAGGTTCTCAGAAGCGCGGCATCGTTCTACAAACGCATAAGGCCGTCCGACCTCGCCGCAAGCCAACTGCCACAAAACCTCACGGACGCGACAGGGACTTTCCACAAACCCATAGGCTGGTAGAATCATCTTGCCGCCCTGCCCGTACTTCACTCTCCTGGGCCGTATTCGATTGGGAACCAAGTGCGATAGTAGTTGTCGCGCTGCCAAGTGTTGCCGGCAGAAGCGTAGTCGCAGAAGAAGACGGTCGTCGGCAACCGTCCTTCCGGGTTGGCGTGGTGAGACCCGATCGGCAACGTCGCCGAGAACGCCATCCAGATATCATCAGAGGGAGACCGCACCGCCGCAAACGTCGGCATCGTCTCACCATCCTTGATTCCACGGCGAAACGGTTCAGTCATGTCACCGTCGGCAAAGCGGCTGTCTCGCGCCAGAAGAACCGGGCCACGCGTAAAGGCAACATTGTGTTCCAGCGTATGCGCCACGACAGGCATTGAAAACGACATCTCCACGACATCGCCCAGCCGCCATTCATGCGCAACCGTGAAATATCCGCCCGCCTTGACGCCGTCCAGCGTCTTGCCGTTCAGCTTCACGACGGTCTTTTCGCTCCAAGCCGGAATGCGGAGCTTCAGCGGCACCACGCCAACGCCCTCGGTGTGGCTGACGATACGCGCCCAATCGGAACGCGGATAGAGCGAGTACATGTCAAACGCGAGCTTCCGTCCGTCCGGCAAAGCGCCCTTCACGAGCGCAGAGGCGTAGAAGTTTAAGATCGCCGCCTCGCCATTTGTACGGAACAGCTCTTTCAGGAAACACAGGAAACCACGCGGGCCGTTGGCCGTGCAACAGTCAGTGTGCATGTAGCAGTGGTGATGTCCGTGGTAACGGCAGCCCGAAAGCGGTGTATAAGCGGCAAACTCCGTACCATCGGCCTTCATTGCGCCAAGATAAATGTTGTAGAACGAACGCTCCAACTGGTCAGCCCACTTCGTGTCTCCCGTAAGATTGAGCAGCTTTTCGCAAAAGCGCATCCAAGTAGTCGTCACGCACGTCTCTTGAGGTCGCAGATACGGCAATTGCTGCTTGTGCGCCCCATGAAACCACATCTCGCTCGAAGCGCAGCCGCCAGCCAAGTTGATTTCCTCCTTGATAATGTCCTCGCCCGTTTTCACCGCCGCTTCGAGAAGTTCCTTCCGTCCCGTAACCTCGTAGTATTCGAGAAGCCCTTGGTAGCAGCTAATCATCTCGTAGGACTTACGGCGATCCTGTTTCATCTCGTATTCGCCGTTCTTGTCCGGCTTGTTGCCGTAGCCGTTGCGGTCTGCCACCGAAACGCCTTTGAGCGCAAGGTCGAGAAGACGCGGCCCTGCCTCCGGCTCGGTCATGCCCTTCACGAGATACGTGGCGAAGTCGAGATACTTCTGGGCGGCGGCTTGTCCGCCGAAGTCTTGACGAAGGCGGATGCGCTGGTAGAGCCACATCACGGGCTCGAGGATGGACGAGCTGGCGAAACCAGCCCAGTTGCCTGTCTGCCATAGTTCGCGTCCGCGCTTCCCGTTCGGCCCCAGTTCGCCTATCACGTAGTCACAGACGCGGCGGCAAGCATCAAGCGATTTTGCGTTCTTCGTCACATCGTAGTAATGCAAAAGCCCCATCATCGTGTACTTCATCCCCCACACGTCCCAGTCTTCGCCGCATCGCAGATCGTCAGGATAGTTGCCGATGTAGCCGTTCGGCTCTTGCGCAGCGATCATGCGCACAACTCCACGATCGACGGATGCCATAAGCTTCTCTGAACCTGTATAGACGAGATACGGCATGGCGGAATGCATGTACTTGCCCCAGAACTCTGACTGCCACCAGCCGTCGCGTTCCGTCTTATACTGAAATGGAGCGGTAATATAGTCAACGTCCGTGCCGACTACGTGCCGTTCGATCATCGCATCAAGCCGCTCGCCAAGATAGCCCTTGAGCCGTACGTTGCCAAGTTCCGCCGACGAGTTTGGCACCGCTTCGCATATCCCGCCCGTAGCCGCAAGCAGCACTATACAGGCAGGCAGCAACTTTTCCATCTTCATGCCGGTACCGTGCCTCGACCTATTTGATGGATATTATCATACCGTTAGGAACATTCTCGATAGTCAGCATCTCCGATGCCGCACTTTCGGACGTTGCGGTGGAGACCGCATAGACGGCCACGGCCTGATAGCTGTCGGTTACGCCGCCCTTGCGCCACGGTACGGTCAGTGTGCCGCTCGTGCCGCCCTCTATCGGCTCGCCGTTCCTCAGCCAGCGATACGATGCCGCACCAGTGGCGGAAGCCGTGAGCGTCGCGGTCTCACCATGAAAAAGTTTCTGTGCGCTCTGCGTCACGGTCGCGTCAAATACGCCGCCGTAGGTCAGTGGCGACTTCTCTGAACCCGTGCAGACTTTAAGCGCACCGCCAGCTATGATGTCCTGAAGCCCGACAACGCCATCCTTTACTGCGGGGACGAGGTCATGCTTGATTACATACTCGTTGCCCTCCTTCTCCGAAATGCGGCAACGGTAAATCCGAATCGTGGCCCAGTTTGCCCAGCCATTGTAGTTTCCGGCAAGCTTCAATGTCCTGTCATATGTCCCTGATGCCGCTGTCGCGCATGTAAGGTTGGTCGCACCGGCTGTGATGACTGCACCAAGCCCCGCAGGATTGTCGAGAACAACCGTTCTCCGTATGTTCACGGCGTCAATCAATGTCTTTTCGCCGACCGTTTTCCAGGTTTGCGAGTTTATGAACCCCAATCCACTGCTGTTCATGTACGCAGCGAAGGTAGAATTAGGCGAATAGTCCAAGCCACCTATGAAAAGATACCAAGTATCCGAATATCCGCGAGCTGCGGCGACGGAATAATCAAGTTCGACCTTGGATGCCGAAGTCACCGTATAGCCGGTGTCAATGCACCGCTGTTCCGACCGCAGGGTTTCGACGTAAGGCGGCAGGGTCGGGAACGTGCCTCCACACGAAAAACTATTCCCGTCCGAAGGTGTCAGAAGCGCTCCCGTCACCATGTCCATAAGAACAATGGTCGAAGTTCCGTCCTGAGCCGGCCCGATGGCATACGGCCTGAAATCGTGTGCAAGCGCGTCAGATTCGTAGATGCGGCATCCATAGATACGGATCTTCGCGAAATTACCCGCCATGTTGTCATATGAGGCGAGCTTGATTGTCCTATCCTGGGCGAAACTGCTATGCGATATCGTCGCTGTATAGTTGGTGACGCCATCCTTGACGACAGAACACGAACTCGCAGGGTTGTCCAGCACGACCGTAAGGCGCGAGCCGACGACGTTCGAACTCGATTTCAGTATGCCGCCCTTGAAGCCGCCTATGACCTCAAAGAACAAGCCGTCGTTGTTGACGCCAGCGGAAAACGCAGACCTCCCGCAGAACAGATACCATCCTGCTGCTCCGCTTGGACGTGCTTCCGCTATAGCATAGTCCAGCTCAAGGCGTGTATTGTCGGTGGGGTAGCAGCCCGTATCGATGCCATACGTGCCGTCCGTCACGACATAAGGTGCGCTTCCCGCACCTTGCGCGGCAAATGCTGTACACAGCACAGCCGTTGCAAAAGTTGATGTCTTTTTCATAGGTTTATTTCTTTCTGTTGTTTCTGTTAACTAAAAAAATCTCATTCGCCCAGCATCTGCGTTTCGGGCTTCTTCCCTGCGCTGCGCACCTTGTGCGGCCAGCCGACGAAGGAACGCTCCCAGTTCGCGTGGTGCGCGTAGTTGCACACAAAGTCTCCTTCCACCGAAGCGCGGTAATCCACAAGCGCCTTGAATGCTACGTCGTAGGTCGCCTTCTTCGCCTTGTCGTCCGGCGCCGCGTCGCTCGCCTTCTGCGCGATGCGGCAGTTGCGCCCAAGTTCCGTATCACGCAGACCCTTGCGCAGATACTCCACCCTTGCGACAATCTCCGCGTCGTTCGCTGCCGCTCTAACGGCCTCGTCGAGCAATGCGTAGCAATTCGTGAAGAACCGCTCGTCAAAAAAGTCTCCAAGCACGGCGTTCGGGTTGCGGAACGAGCCGCCCACGTCGTTCATGCATCCCGTGATGTTCTTCAGCCCGATTGCGCGATACGACTCGAACGTCCACTTGGCCGTATGGCTTTCCACCATGTTGAAGTATCTGTTCACCGCGTCCGCCGCCTTGCCGAAGCCCGAAAGCACGTCAGTCCGCGCCTTTTCGTAGCCGCGCAGAGGGTCGCGCATGGCGCGTGTCATGGCGTAGAGGTGCATCGCCTGCGCAGACCACGCGCCCGTAAGCGAATCCTGCTGGCAGGCGAACATCCCGTTTGTGTACGCGAAAGCAAAATCATCGAGTATCAGGCGAGCCATGTCTATCGGGTGATTGCCGCCAGCCAACATGTAGTTCGGACGATACACCATACGCGTCGCACCCATCTTCGCCCATCCGCCCCACTGCTTGCGGAATGTCGCACTCTCTTCGCCATCGTAGGGGAAGTAGCTGCGCGGCACGAAAATGATCACCGTATCCGGCCCGACGCGTGTCTTGAGAGGCGGCTCGATGTAGTTCACGTAGGCGTAGCCGATGGCCTTTGCCTCTGGGTTGTATCTCTTTGCCTCGGCCGCGACGTTGTTGTAGAAGTGGACGTAGCGGTCGGAAAGGGACGCTGCAAACTCGTCGGAGGGCGGCTCCTTGGTTATCGTCCAGCGTCCACCTGCGGAAAGCCCGACCGCTAACTTCTTGCCAAGCCATTTCTCGTCAAAATCCTTTGCCAGACTGCCGTTCCAGTATTTGCTTTTCTCGAAGCGCGGGTCTGGACCGTCCCATGAGCGGCAACGTTCGCATGTGCAAAGTCCGGCGGCGTCGCTCTCGCAGCAGTTCACCCACGGATGCGGCGGGTGGCGTGTTGACGACGCCTCGCGCCACCACGCCCGCCACTCCTCCACACGCTGCTTCCAAACGCTCGGCTCCGACACGCATATCGTGCAGATTTCCGGCGAACGGTGCGGCATGCGCTTGCCGTTCGGAAGCAGGTTGAAGTATTCGGGATGGCTCTTGCCGTACTTCTTCCACCAATGCGAAAAGCTGTGGCCGGATTTGAAATCCCTGCGCAGACCATGCCGTTGACGGAGCAGAAGTTTCTGCTGCTCGTCGAAGAACGCCTTTGCGGTTTCATCCGAGGTGAAGCCGACCTTAACCTTGTCGTTGCAGAGGAAATTGAAATAGTAGCGCAACTCCATCGGCTCTCCGCCGCGACGCGATATCTCGCCGATGCTGAACGATTTGCGCTTTGGCACGACCTCACCTGTCGGTCCTGGCCAGAGCCACTTCACGCCCATCTCGTTTTCAAGAAAGTCATACGCCGCATACAATGTACCGCGCATGGCGACGCCCCAGACGTTCTTCACTTCGTCATACGTCGTGTCGGCATCGCCGCCAATAAGATAAAGCCCGTTGCCAACGGTCTTTACGATGTGTTCCTCGTCCGCCAGCTTCCCGACCGGAAGCCCTGCCGCCGCAGCGGCTTTCGTCGCGCCAAGATAGATATGAAACGGATGACGCGAGGTGTTGAGCTTGTCTTCGCCCACGATGTCCGGCTTCTTGCCAAACGCCTTACCAAAATGGTATGTCAGTTCCTCGGAGGCAAACTTCTCCACGCCGCCAACCTTCTCCGGCACAACGATATCCGCACTGTATCTGCCATTCTCAAATATGGTAAGGCCTGATGCCGCAAGGGAACACCAAAGTAAAAGAAGACTGATGCACAGACTATCGAGAGCATGTTTGCTGCAAACACTGCAATCCGAAAACCTTACGCCTAAGGTTCCATCAACTATACTGTGACCTCTCATGCATAGGAGGATAACATAAAAGGCCACCGGGCACAATATGTCATGTCCGTATTTTTATATGCAAAATATGCAAATATCAGCGACGGCGAAGCGTCCTGCCGACGATGAACTTCGCCTGAAGGTAGGTGTTCGGGAACGGCTTGCGGCGAATCAGCCAGTCGCCTATCCGTTTGGCAATCTCATCCGCATTGTCATCCGCGTTCTGCTCGATCTTGGCAACCGGTTTCGTGAAAAATGGGCCGAACCCGCCGTTCGAGTACGATACGAACCGGACATCTCGCGGAATCTCCACGCCCATAGACATAAAACCGACAAGCATCCCGGCAGCAAGAAAATCGTCTGTGACTACATACAACTGCGGGAGCACCGCGTGACCATGAGCAGACTGGCGTTTGGCGAAATCGAAGCCGGCCTTCTTGACGACATCGAACCGAACCCCTTCCACATGCGGCAGAGATACGACGGTATTGCGCGGATGGATGCAGTGTTCTCTAAAGACTCCTGCCAGAAGATCAAACCAACCGCTTGGATTCGGACAGGATACGATTTCAATGTCGGATATGCCCTGCTCCTCACATTCGCGGGCAAGGCTACGTACCGCATTCATCGACGACATAACAATGTTACCCACGCAACCTGTAAGAAGTTCGCCCTTCCCGCCCACGACTGCAAACGGAACTCCCGACTCGGAGAGATGCCGCTCGATATCGGGATTCCTGAATATCAACACGGCAAAGTCAAGCGGACGAGACAAGGCCACGTCGAGACCGGAATAGTCAATCGGACCTTTAACATTGGACAGAACCGTAACCTGCGAGAAAAGGAATCCCTTCATCGCAAGCGTACGGCGGAGCCTCTCCCCGATTATGCAAATCTGCGGATTGAGATCATGGTCGTCCATGATGCTCAACACATGTCCCCTCCACAATGGTTTCTCGGGAGTTCTCACGCTATGTCCAATCCGTTGTCGCGCCGAAAGCAAACCTTCATCGACAAGTTGCGCAAGTGCTCCACGGACAACTATCACGCTCACGCCAAGTTTTTCGGCAAGGGAACCGACAGGGGGAAGTACGTCGCCCGCCCGGTAGAAACCAATCCTGATCGCCTCTCGGAATCCCTCGGTCAGTTGGCTTACAAGGCTTTCACGCGCAGACCTGTCCAAGGCAAACGGCGGAAACTTCCGCGCTTGGTCGCGTCTCGTCTTCAAATTCGGCCTGTCTATCTCAGGAAACTTTTTCATTAGACCTTATAACTTCAACCCTCGGTAAAATGTAACTTTCACCGAGCTTCTCCTAACTGGCTCAAAAATTCAGAATGCGCGACATTTCCTCGGCTTCTCCGTCACACTTCCAGCTGCGCGTTGTCCTTCTTGACGGGCGCCGTTAGGTCGAAACCCATCTTCCTGAGATCGACGTCGCCTATCATCCGCGGCTTGGCCGTCTTCCACGCGCCGCGCGTGAAGTCCGGCAGTTCCACAGGCGCACCGCCCGCAAGGTCGCTGTTGCGCGAGCATTCCACGATGGAGCTCCAGCTGGCGAGGTCGTAGACGTCCATGTCGAGCGGAAGCCCGTTCTGCAGGCAGTACGCCCAGCGGAGGTCCATGATGAAGTCCATGCCGCCGTGCCCGCCCACCTTCTTCGCGATCTCGCCGACGGACTTCCAGAGAGGATGCCTGTACTTCCCGGCGTATTCGTCGTACTCCGTCTGCGGCATCCACTCCTTGCCGATCTCGCCGCCCGGCTTCTTCGCGACGGCGAGCCGCGCCGGGAATCCGTAGCCCCAGAAGCAGCCGCGGGAGCCCTGCACGAGGTTGATGCGCGAATACGGGCGCGGCGTCGTGAAGTCCCGCTGCAGCATGATCGTGCGTCCGCGCGCCGTCTTGATGATCGACGTGTTGATGTCGCCGCGGTCGATCTCCAGCTTCGTCTGCCAGTCGTCCGGCCCGAACGTCTCCGCAATGTAGTCATTCCACGTGAAGCTGCCGGACGAGACGGACACGATGGAATCCATCCTGTCGCCCCTGTTGATGTCTAGATAGAGGCAGATCGGGCCGAGCGGGTGCGTCGGGTACGAGTTGCCGCGCAGGGAGCTCTTCTTCGGGCGGTTGCGGTTGCGGAAGGAGTTTTCAAGCTGGCGTTCCGTCAAATTGTGGATGTACGCGCCCTCCGCATGGGAAAGACTGCCAAGGACGCCCTGATGACACAGGTTCCACGCAAACAGCTCGTCCTGCCCGTAGCAGCAGTTCTCCAGCATCATGCAGTGGCGGCGCGTCCGCTCGCTCGTCTCTACGATGTTCCAGCAGTCGTCTATCGTGTTCGCCGCCGGAACTTCCACAAGCACGTGCTTCCCGGCGTTCATCGCGTAAAGCGCGATCCGCGCATGAAGGTACGCCGGCACAGCCACATAGACAAGGTCTGCGCCCGAATCGTCGCACGCCCCCTTCCAGCACTCGCTAGACCCGGAATAGAAACGCTTCGCAGCCTTGCTGGCACAGTTCTTCTTCAGCCAACCCTGGTTTGCGTCAACCGCTTCCTTGCGCAGGTCGCAAAGAACCTCTACCTCGCAACCGGGAATCCTGCACACCCGCCGCACTGCGGCGCTGCCGCGCTCCCCGATGCCGATGAAAGCAATCCGTATCTGCTTCATCGGCGGAACGGCGAATCCTGCCATGGTGGGGTGCGTCGCGGCAACGGCAGCTGTGCCAGCGCACGCCACGCCCATGCAGAACTCGCGTCTGTCAAGCCGTATGTTCATTGTCTGCAGGTATGATAGCATAATGACAGGCCGCCGTAAAGCAGCCGGCAACTGCAAACCCCTCGCCGCACCATCGTTACTTTTGCTATAATATCCGCAAATCAAGGAGAATGTCATGTTGAAACCATCCTGTTCCGCTGTCGCGGCGCTTGTCGCCCTGCTTGCAGTCATTCCCTGCTCCGTATCTGCCGACAACCCGGTCTTGCGCATCATGCCGCTTGGCGACTCGATCACGCACGGGTCGAGGTCAGTGCGCGGCAACGGCTACCGCGCGCCGCTCTACGTTGCGCTCACCAACCTCGGCTACAACGTGGACTACGTGGGCACGCAGACGAACAACTACGGCAAGACCGATCCCTTTCTCGCCGACATCAACCACGAAGGCCACAGCGGCTGGAGGCTTGAGAACTCCGCCAAGGGAATCTACAATTTCATTCCCGACTTCTTCGCGAAAATCGACGATCCGCACGTGATCCTTATCCACCTCGGCACGAACGATACGGGCGACGGGGACAAGACGTTCCGCAGCCAGGCTACGAACCGACTCGTGCGCCTTCTCGACCGCATCTACGAATGCCAGCCGTCCGCCAAGGTGGTGGCGACGACGGCCATGCGTCGATACACGAAAGCAGGCGACCTGGAACACAACTGGAAGTACGCCGCCATCACGAACGCGTTCAACCCCGCCGTGCCAGGCATCGTCGCCGCACAGCGTGCAAAGGGCCAGGACGTGACGTTCCTCGACATGCATGCCGCCTTGTCTAGCTGGGACCAGCTCGCTGACACGGTGCATCCGAACGACGTTGGCTACACGAACATGGCGAACGCCTGGGTGAGCGCCATCACGAGCATCATCCCCGATCCCGCGAACTTCGCAACTGAGAACGACCTCGCCGTGGTGAAGACAGCAATAGAGAACAATGCGAAAGGTGCGTTCACAGTGGATTTCACATTCAACCAGAAGGTGACAAAGGCGTCAGCCTGCAAGGCGGCGAACTGGACTGTCACGGGAACTGCAGCCAAGCCGACGATCACGCTCTCCGCCAACCAGCGTACGGCCACGCTCGCGTTCCCGGAAGGCGTGTACGACACGCCGATTACCATCACTGCCAAAAAGGGCGGCGTCCGCAACGCGACGGGCGGCAAGACTCTCCACGCCGCCGCGTCCAAGACCATCGCAGGCGTGTTCCCGCAGGGCGCGTATCGTTATGTGCCGGCGAAAGAGTTCAACGGCTACCGTCTCGTATACGACCTTGCAATGCCGCAGGTCGGCAACTTCGCGAAAAATCCCGTTCCTTACAATGTGGATGACTCTGCCAGAATCGGGCCGTTCAGCCGAGTGGCATACTACATGGAGCTGCAGAAGGCGGGCGAGCCGATGCAGTACGTGTGGGTGTCGATGGATGCGTTCACGAACGACGCGACACGCATCGGAGTGCCCCATGCCTGGCGGTTCCAGAAGGACGTGACGAACCTTCGCATGTGGAGTAACGTGCCGAACATCCGCACGAACCAGACGATCGCCGTCGGCAACATCGAGTTCTGGCCGCAATGCTTCGGCGTAAAAGCCAAACGCAGACTTCCTGGCGCTATGAACGTCTATGACTTTGACGACACGCCGACGACCGGCAACTACGGCTCCTTTCAAGTACACGACACGACGCAAGGAACAAACAGCTGCATCTTTTCCTACAACCGGTTCAACTCAACTGCCGACAGCGAGATGGGCATCGGGCCGCATTTCAACCCTTCCAATTCCGGATGGGACTGGACGCAAACTTACAACGCAGCGCAGTATTCCCTTCGCCACCTTCAGGTGTACGTGCTGCCGTAAGTGACCGAAAATCCAAGGAGAACAAATATCATGTTGAAACCATCCTGTTCCGCCGTCGCGACGCTGGTCGCCCTGCTTGCAGTCATTCCCTGCTCCGCATCTGCCGACAATCCGGTCTTGCGCATCATGCCGCTCGGCGACTCGATTACGCACGGGTCGCAGTCCGTGCGCGGCAACGGCTACCGCGCGCCGCTCTATGTGGCGCTCACAAACCTCGGCTACAATGTGGACTACGTGGGCACGCAGACAGACAACTACGGCAAGGAAGACCCATTCCTCGCAGACAGCGATCACGAGGGCCACAGCGGGTGGAAGATCGAGAACGCCTCCAACGGAATCTACAACTACATCCAGGACTTCTTCGCGCAGATCGACGATCCGCACGTGATCCTGCTCCACCTCGGCACAAATGACACGGGCGACAACGAAACGGTCTTCCGCAACGAGGCGACAAACCGTCTCGTGAGGCTCCTCGACCGCATCTACGAATGCCAGCCGTCCGCCAAGGTGGTGGTGACCACGCTCATGCGGCGCTATACGACGGCAGGCGACACGGAAAACAACTGGAAGTACGCCGCCATTACGAACGTGTTCAACCCCGCCGTCCCCGGCATCGTCGCCGCTCAGCAGGCGAAGGGACAGTCCGCATACTTCCTCGACATGCACGCCGCCGTGACGAGCTGGGACCAGATTGCAGACACGGTGCATCCGAACGACGTGGGCTACACGAACATGGCGAACGCCTGGGTGAGTGCCGTCACGAGCGTCATTCCCGACCCTGCGAACTTCGCTACGGAGAACGACCTCGCAGTGGTGCGGACGGCGATGGCGAACGAGGCGGACGGCTCGTTTACGATGGATTTCACTTTCAACCAGAAGGTGACGGCGGCGACGGCATGCAACGCGGCCAACTGGGCGGTCGCGGGGACGGCTGCCACGCCGACGATCACGCTTTCCGCCAACCAGCGCACGGCTACCCTCGCGTTCCCGGCAGGGGCTTATCAAGCGCCTATCACAGTGACTGCCAAGCAGGGCGGCGTGAGAAACGCAACGGGCGGAAAGACACTCTACGCCGCCGCTTCCAAGACCATCGCGGGCGTGTTTCCGCAAGGAGCGCGGCGCTATGTGCCGGCGGACGAGTTCAACAGCTATCGCCTGATTTACGACCTGGACATGCCGCAGATCGGCAACTACGCCAAGGATCCCATTCCATACAATGTAGATGATGCCGCGAAGATCGGTCCGTTCAGCCGCGTCGCATACTATATGGAACTGCAGAAGGCGGGAGAGCCGATGCAGTACGTGTGGGTGTCGATGGATGCCTTCACGAACGACGCGACGCGAGTCGGCGTGCCATATGCCTGGCAGTTCATAAAGGACGTGACAAACCTGCGCGTGTGGAGCAACGTGCCGAACATCCGCACGAACCAGACGATCGCCGTCGGCAACATCGAGTTCTGGCCGGAATCCTTCAGAGGTGATGTCAAGCGCGGCCTTGCGGGCGCGTTGAACGTTTACGACATGGACGACACTCCTTCCGCCGCCGGTACCACCTACGGCTCCATGCAGGTACACGATACGGCGCGCGGAACGAACAGCTGCATCTTCTCCTACAATCGTTTCCAGGGAACGTCCGACAGTGAAATGGGCATCGGGCCACACTTCAATTCGGGCAACTCCGGCTGGGACTGGACGCAGACGTACAACGCGGGCAGTTACTCCCTTCGCCACCTTCAGGTGTACGTGCTGCCGGAGACGACGGCGAGCGCCGCGCCCACGCTTGTGTCGGCAACGTCGGCATTGCGCAACGACGGCACGGTGACGGTCGAAGTGCTGTTTTCGGCAGATGTCATGCGGGATGGGCTGGATAATGCGTTCGCCGTATCGGAAGGATATGTTACCGCCGTGGAGCGCGACGCAAACGACTTCTCCATCGTCCGCGTCCGTGTGGCGGGCGTGACATCCGACGCGTTCCGTCTCCTGATTGACGGCGTAAAGGCCAACACCGTCGCCGCCACGCCGATGGCGAGCACGGCAACGACAGTGGAGCGCCCCGTCCCGTCGGGAATCGCCGAGCACGTGCCGGCGAATCTGCGTGACGGCTACATCCCTCTCTATTCCGTGGAAAACTGCACGGGAACGGTGAACTGGCAAAACGGGGTGCCATATGACCTTGATGCGACACGGAACCTGTCCGGCGGCATAGATCGCGTGGCCTATTACCTCGAACTTGTGACAAAGGATGCGAGCGTCACGAATTTCGCATGGACGTCGTTCGATTCCTGGACGGACGATCCTGCGATGCTCGGCGTGCCAATAAACGACACGCTCGGCTTTGGGCAGAAATGGGTGAAAAACCAGGACGTCTTTTCCAATGTGGACGGCGTGGTGAACGGCACGGGCATGGACGGAGGATTCCTCGAGTTCTGGCCGCACAACTACAGTGGTTCGAATGTCAACAACATACCTTTTGCGACAGACGTGGCCGACTGGGGCGACAGCCTTTTGACGTCTGGCGCGTACTCCTGCATGCAGGTGCACAACGTCACGAACCGGCAGACCGTATTGGCGATCAACAACTTCAACGGGCAGAATGCGTCTCTCGGCGTGTGCGTCGGAATCGGAAACAACACGCAGTATCGTGCGAATGGGAGCACAACAGGAAACATACAAGCCGACTGGACTCAGATCTACCAATCGCGGTCCATCGAATATTCCCGCATAACGCTGCACATCCTCGTGAAGCCAAAGTCCGACGTGCCCGCGCACGTGGCGGCGAACGTGCCTGCGGCGAAGAACTACACGCTCCTCTACCAGATCGACGTGCCGTCGCCGTTCAACGCCCACGACCCGGCACAGTATGCCGCCGCGCACACGATCGACAACCGCGCCCGCTACGCCGGGGCGCACGTCGTGCGCGTGGGTTACTACCTTGAGCTGACCACGACGAACGCGATACCGACGACAACATGGTGCTGGGCGGCGTTCGACGGTTTCACGGACGACCTCGCCGACTACTCGTTCGCCACCAACAAGAACATCAAGCGTTTTGTCTCGAATCTCGATGTCGCCTCCAACGTAAGCGGTGTGCAGACAGGCCGCTATCCAGACGGCAACATCGAGTTCTTCTTCACCAACTACGGCAGGGGCAATGGCTTGGATATCGGCGCCAATACCGATAGCTTCGACTTCGACGACGCGCCTTCAGGCACGACCGCCGGATTCAGCTGTCTCCAGATCCACAACTTCCGGGAGGCGCAGACGCTGATCAGCGTCAGCCGCCTCAAGCATACGACCGGCAATACAGACGTGGGCATCGGCAACTGTTCTACAACCGCCAACAGGGACTGGACGCAGATGCAGACCGGCGGCAAGTACTCCGTGCGCCGCCTGTACGTGTTCGTGGCGCTCGACGGGACGCCCTCCACGCTTCTCCATGCCGTGCCGAGCATAGACCGGACAAAGGTATGCGTGGAGTTCGTCGACAACGTTCCGGCGGAGCTGTGCGATCCTGCCGCGTGGACGTTCACGCAGGGCGATGCGGCGGTGGCCGCCGTTTCGGCATCGGCCGTCGATGGACGCGAGCTGATCGTCATGCCCGCCCAACCGCTTGCACCGTCGACCTCCTACACGCTCCGCTGCTCCTACACGGACGGAGGCGTCGCAAAGACGGCTACGGCTGCATTCACCACGGCGGCGGCAAATCCGCTCCCCGCGTTCCTGACGGCGGATGCCGTGCCGGAAGCGGCGAACTACACGCTCGTGAACCTGCTGGAGGTTCCGCACACCGCGTTCAGCTACACGTGGACGCTCGCGCCGTACGCGATAGACGAATCGCGCTTTGACGAGTTCGATTTCGATCGCGTGGCCTACCTGCTGCACCTCGTGGGCACGGACGGCGTGGAGCAGTGGGCGTGGGCGTCGATGGACGCCTTCACGGATGACGCCTCGAATATCGGCATCCCCACCGCGCAGCGCCCCAACGACTTCCAGCAGTACGTAACGAACCTTTCCGTACGGGCATACCGGTCTGATGGAAACCTCTACGTGACGCCGGGCGACTTCGCTGACGGCAACATCGAGTTCAGTTGGCACGACTACTCAAACCCAAATGCCAAGAATATTCCATATGCCGATGCCAACGGAAATGTCTATGACTGGGGCGATTCATGGAGCACCTATAAAAAACCGGGTTATGGTTGTTTGCAGGTGCACAACTACAATGAGCGCCAGACGATCCTCTCGGTGAGCCGTACGGGGTCTTCGTCAAGGACAACAACACGCACGGCTTCGCTCGGCATCGGCAACCGATCCGAACAGGCGAACTCAACCGAGAAGGACTGGACGACCGCCGGGAACGGCGCGAACTTCACGACGAGCGACCTGTACGTGTTCGTGCGCCAGAAAACGCCGCAACCGACTGCCGACGGCCCCGTTTTCACGATCCAGCCGCAGTCTGCACTTGTGTCGCGCAACCAGCCTTACACCTTCCAGGCTTTCGCCCCCGCGGCGACGCGCTACCAATGGTATGAAGACGGGCGTCCGATAGCCGGTGCCACGTCGACCGCCCTGACGGTCACTCTCGCCAACCTAAGCGAAGCGCACGAGTACAAGGTGTTTGCGTTCGGCTATGACGGCTCGGTCTCCGAATCGGAAACTGCGACGCTCGCGATCAGGGGCATGGAGCTCCTGATCCACTGAAAAACGACAGTGCCGGTCGCTACACCGGCTCGAACGCGAAGATGTGCGCCGTAGCGCTGCCGTAGGTGTTCTCCTTAAGCTCGCTTCCCCACGTGGAAAGCGGAACGAGGCGGACGGCAAGGCATTCTCGTCCGATCTTGCCGCGCACGAGCCGCTGGTGGTTCTTTTTCGTCTCGAACGCGGTAACCCATTCGCCGTTCGTCCCCTTCACGTCCACGCGAAAATGCTTGAGAACCGTGCGCGGGAAGGTGAACGAGGTGTTGCCGTAGCCGAGCCCCCTGAAAAGCGGCATGGGGATAGTCAGGAGGTCGGGGTGCCCGTCGAAGTTCTCTCGGTCGAGGTCGGAGTCGACAACAAGCCTGAATCCGTTGACTAAAGTCGGCTTGTCGAACGTGTAGACGACCGCCTGGTTCGTCTTGCCGAAGTAGCCGTTGTCCTTGCCCCAGATGCGCCTGTCGATGCCGTTCAGGAGGTCGCTCGCATCGCCGTAGTCCGCAGTGAGCGTGGCGGACTTCGCAAGCGGCGACACCTCGCGACGGAAATGCGGCAGGAAGCAGTCGTCATCCATAAGCCTGTTCTGCAGCTCCTTGAGAAGCGACTTGTCCGCATAAATGCCGCGCGGCATGACGCCCTTCTCGACAGCAAGGGCCGCGGCGGTTCCCACGGCCTGCCCCATGATGCCGATCGTGCCCATGACGCGGGCGGACGCGAACGCGGTGTGCGTAGCGGAAAGGTTGCGTCCCGCGAACATCAGGTTCTCCACGTCACGCGAGTAGAGCGCACGGTACGGTATCGCATACGGCTCGGTGAGGCGCCGCTTCTGCAGGTGCGCGCCGCCCTTGGACTTCATCCAGAAGCCGCCCGGCAGGTGGTTGTCGATCTGCCAGCCTCCGTATGCCACCGTGTCCTCGAAACGCTTGCCGCCGTTCTCGACGTCGTCCTGGGTAAGCGTGTAATCGCCGACGTAACGGCGGCTCTCGCGCTTTCCTGGCAGGAACCCGACCCAATCCAACTCCCAGTTGTCCGCGCCGTGCTCGCCGTGGTTCTTCATGTGGTCCCACACTCCGAAGGCGATCTTGAGAAGCTCGTCGCGCAGCTTCTCTGCATCGGCTATGGTGTTCGCCTCGCCGCCGAGCTCTATCCAGTAGAAGTTTGTGTGCGGCTTCAACAGGCATTCGTGCGGCTTGTGGTTGAGAGCCTCGTCGTCCGGGAAGTCGTAGGCCCACTCGGGCGGAACGAACTGAACCTTGTGGTCGGTCTCCCGCGCCTGTATGAGAAGGCTCGAGCCCATCGTCTTGCGGTCGGCCTTCTCGATTCCGAACTCCTCGCCGAACTCGCTCTTCGCCTCTCGTCCCACGCGATACGCCGCGCCCGTGAGTGGAGCGAGTATGGAATCGCCGGAACAGTCGGCGAATATCTTCGCCCGCACCCTGTGGCGCTGGTAGGTAGTGAGCTGGAAGCCGGTCACGGACTTGACCTTAGCGCCTTCCATCTCGGCCTCGCAGCACGCGCAGTTGAGCATAAGATCGATGTTCGGCTCGAAACGCACTTTTTCGTAGAGAAGCGCATCCCATATGGACCAGTTGCGCGACGGGTTGCGGTGCATGTTGTCAAGGGCGATCTCTTCCATGATGCCCGTCTCCTGGAGGTTGCGAACGCGCGTCCCCGCGCCGCATATCCACATGCGGATCTCGCTGGACGCGTTACCGCCGAGGACCGGCCTGTCGTGCATGAGCGCGACCTTCGCTCCGCGCCGCGCGGCGGAAATCGCCGTCAGCATTCCCCCTATGCCGCCGCCCACCACGCAGACGTCGACATCGTGCTCCACCTCCTGAAGCTTGCCGGGCTTCTGCAGCCCATTCGCCATGCCTGGCACGAAGAGCGTCGTGCCCTCCGCCATCAGCCTCGGCGACGCCGCGCCCGCGAACGCCGCAAGCGACACTCCCTTAAGGAACCCTCTCCTGTTGAAGTCCATCTTCCCCTGTCCTTTCAGTCCATCGGAACCGTTACGTTTGTCGGAATGTAGTCAAGTCCGAGCGCACGCATCTTCGCAACCGCCTCAGGCGTGTCTCCGGCACGAAGGCACATTTTCACGCCCTTGGCGTGTACGCGCCCGACGAGCCCTTCCGGCACCGCCGCCAAATCCTTGTAGTTGTAGGACAGCCCGGCGTTCCCCATCGCCGCAAGCTCGTCCAGCAGCTCGGGCTCGCTGAAGATATGGTGGACGAATATCTCCTTGTCGAGCCGCCGCGCTTCGCGGATGTGGTCGAATGGGATGGACGACAGCACGGCGACCTTGGCCAGCCCGCGCCGCCGCACCTCGTCCAGCACCGGCTTCACTACGGCGACTGATCCCTTCGTCTCGATGAACGGCACCTTGTCGTACCGCTCGCAGACGTCAAGGTACTCCGCGAACGTCGGGATGCGCAGAGCCTCCTTTGGCCAGGACTTGAGGCCATTGCCCTTCGCCGGCACGAGTTCGCGCAATTCGGCAAGACTCATCTCCTCGACCTTGCGGTCGACTTCGAACACGCGCTTCAGAGTGTCGTCATGCACGCAGACGAGCGCACCGTCGGACGTAAGGCGCACGTCGGTCTCGATTGCGTCCAGCCCAAGCCTCGCAGCGCATACGAACGACGCGACCGTGTTCTCGGGCGCAAGCGACTGGCAGCCGCGATGGGCGATAAGGAAGGGTCTGCCGTTCCTGCCGGAAAGCCTCTCGGCGAACGAGAGCCTTGGCGACGCGGCCGGCAGCGCAAGCGCCGCGAAACACAAGCCCAGCAGAACGCTCCGCCTGAAAAAGCCCATGCTCACGCCCCCTCCCTGTCGTATAGGAATGTGCAGGTCGCGCCGCGCGTCTCGGCGATCTTCAGTTTCCACGGCGCGGGACGGTCATTGGGGTCCTCAGGCTCCGACGGGAAGAAAAAGTCCTTCAGTTCCAGGCTGCACACCGCACGGTCAGCCGTCGTCCGCATCTTCACGTAGCCGATGTCGCCCCAAAACCCGTTCGACGGCACGGAAAGCGTGCGCAGCGACTTGCGTTCGTTCCACGCCCCGTGAATCCACTCCGGCCGCCAACGGTGAATGTGCCCGTAGAGATAGCCGACGCACATCGGCGCGTTCTTGATGAGCCACCGCCCGAGGTGCCCATGCTTCTTGTCCGAGGTCTTGAAATCTTCCGCGGGAAAGTGCGAAGCAACGAAGAACGGACGCTTCCGTTTTGGGAAATCCTTCTTGAACCATGCAAACTGGTCTGGCGTGAGCAGACCGTTCCCCGGCCCCATGTCCGTCAGGGGGCGGTCGTCCGTGCCCTGAAGCCCGTCAAGTATGACAAGGTCTGCGGTGCCTAGCGACGTCACGCTCACGTACTTTCCCGGAACGGGCGACTTCTCGAGCCGGCCTGGCCACACTTTCGCAAACTCGCTGCGCCGGTCGTGGTTGCCCATGCAGAAAACGAGCTCGATTCCGGCGTCTTCAAGCCGCTTTAGCAGCGGCTTCGAAACAACATAGTCCGCCGGATGCCCGTGCAGATAGGCGAGGTCGCCAAGGTGAATGACACGCTTCGGCAACGGACGCATCGCCAGAACCTCGTCCACGAACGCGGCAAGGCGCTTAGGCGTGAACCTGGCAGCCCGCGCCTCTTCGCCGCAGACATGTGCGTCTGAGAATATGATGCTCAGGTTTTCATCAAAGGTAGAGATGCCGCCTGGCTCTCCAGCGCCAGCCTTGGCCGCGCCTGATTTATCGGCCACGCAAGCCGAGAACCCGGTCGCCGCGCTGGCGAACGCTGCCCCCAGAAAACCCCTTCTGCTAAAGTTCATGAGACCTCCTTTTTCCTTGCTTCTCACCAGACTCAGCGAATATTACTGTGTGGCGCAGCAACCGAACAGCGCCGCGAACGCCGTTGCCAAGAACCATCGCCGTCCACCGCTCATCGGCTGATCCTCCGTCACCTGTTATCTGAACAACATGATCAGGCCGACGGCAGGGCCTTCATAGCAACCGATATCGACACCCTTGCCCCTGACGCGCCGATTGCCCGCCAAATCCCTTGCCGTCGCCATCGGGCTTCACATAGTAAGTCGCAGCCTGAACCGTGCCAGACAGAAGCATTCCAACGAGAACGACAAACGCCCCCTTCCCCATTGTAGCCGACATTACCATAGTGGTCTCCAATTAAGCAGTTTGAATGTAGTTTACCAAAATTCTTATCTGGATGCAAACTGCCGGAAAACAAGGGCGGGCGGGCCGCATTATCGTTCGCCGCACCTGTCGGCACGCGGGCGGACGATCTTCCAGCCGATTGCCGCCACGAGCACGCTCATGAAGGGGCTGATAAGGTTGAAGAAGCAGAACGGCAGGTACACGACCGTAGATATTCCAAGCGAGGCAGACTGCGCCATGGCGCACGTGTTCCACGGCACAAGCACCGACGTGACCGTGCTTGAATCCTCGATGGTACGCGACAGGAGCCGCGACTCAAGGCCCTTGCCGCGGTAGGCGTCGCGGAACATGTCGGCGGTGATGAGAATGGAGATGTACTGGTCGCCAGCCGCTACGTTCATCAGCGCACCAGTGAAAACCGTCGCCCCCACAAAACCGGCGATTCCGCGAACGCAGGCAAGGGCGACGTCGGCTATCGTCCTAAGCATGCCGCCCGCATACATAACGCCGCCGAACGACACGGCGCAGAGAATCAGCCATACCGTGGTGAGCATCCCCGACATGCCGCGCGTGGAGACGAGACGGTCAAGGGCCTCGCTGCCGGTTACGACGTGCGTCGACGCGAAGAACGTGGTCATAAGGGCCTTGTAGTATCCGACGACGGACGGCAGCTTCTCGCCGACTACGGACAGCAAGACGTCGCTCTGCAGAATGACCGCCGAGACTCCGCCCAGCAGCGCGGAGATGAACAGCACCGCCAGCGACGGCAGGCGCAAGGCGATTAGAGCGCCAGTGGCAAGCGGCACCAGCAGCGTCCACGGCGTAATGTGGAACGCATGGGAAAGCCCTTCTGAGAACTCCTGCACGTCGACAGCGGAAGCATCCGCAAGAAAGAAGCCCGCCGTAAGGAAGATGATCAGTGTCAGCGTCATCGACGGGATAGTGGTGAACATCATGTACTTGATGTGGACGAACAGGTCCGTGCCGGTTGCGGAGCTTGCGAGAATCGTGGTGTCGCTCAGCGGGGAGAGCTTGTCGCCGAAATACGCGCCGGAAATGATCGCTCCGGCGCTCCACGGCGCAGGCACTCCCAAGGCTGTGCCGATTCCCAGAAGCGCTACGCCTATCGTCGCAACGGTCGTCCACGACGTGCCGGTCATCAGGGACACAATGGCGCAGATGATGCAGGCGCAGACGAGGAAAAAGTGCGGGTTCATGATCTTCACGCCGTAGCAGATAAGCGTGGGCACCACGCCGCCAATCATCCATGCACCTGAAAGCATTCCTATAAGGAACAGGATCATGATCGACACGCCGGCCTTGGCGATGGACGACGTTATGCCCTGCTCCAGCACAGTCCATGGAACGCGGGAAACGACAATCGCCAGCACTGACGCAAGGGCGGTTGCGAAAACAAGCGATATCTGGCTCGGTCCGTCTCCAACGTCACGCCCGAAGACGGTAACGCCCACGACAATCATTCCGATCAACGCCGCAAGCGGAACAAATGCGACGAATATCCTTCGGAACGTCAGTTTCTGCGCACCGCCTGCGTTCATTTTCCGCCTGCCTCACTGGGAAGAATCGAGCTGACGGTCACGCTGGACGGCGCGATGCCGTCGCCGGAATGCGCCTTTACCGTGATATCTCCGGATTTGCCTGAAACCGCACGGACGATCGCCTGCGCCCAGCCGTTGAACGTCTTGCGCTCCGGCTTGCGGAAGTCGTCAAAGTCCGTCTCGTCGCCGTTATCAGTGGCAACAATTACACCAGGACCTTCAATCTCGAACCTAACGGGCACCTTGGCGTTCGGGACCACCAAGCCCTTCTCGTCGCGCACGGACACGTTCACGTAGCAGACGTCCTCGCCGTCGGCGATTACCGAAGGCATCTCCGCTTCGGCGGCGAGGCGCGCCGGCGCACCAGTCGTCTTCACTGTGTCGCGGGCCCACTCCCCGCCGTCCTTGTACACAACGACCTCAAGCGTGCCCGGCTCGTACCTTACGTCGTCCCACCTGAGGCGATACGCACGATCCCACACGCCGGGCTGCTTGCGCTGACGGCCAAGAGAACGTCCGTTCAGGAACAGTTCGCCCTCGTCGCCGGACGTAAACACATAAACAGGCGTAACTTCGCCCTCGCGCCCCTTCCAGTTCCAGTGCGGCAATATGTGCGCCATCGGCAATTCCGGACGCCACCTAGACTGATAGAGCCAGAACGAGTCCTTCCTGAACCCAGCCTGGTCAAGGAAACCGGTGTTGCAGGTGTGAATCGCTGCGCGCGTCATGCCGCGCTCCTTCACCTCGGCAAGAGCCTTCTCCTGAACGACCGGGTCGGTGAAGCGCGGAGCCTTGCGCCATGCGTCGCACCAGAACGGTCCTCCGAGGTAGTCTATGCCCGTCCAGATGAACTCGCCCATGCAAGTGCCGACCTTGTCCATCCAGTACCACTGCGCGTCGGGTGCACAGGCCCAGTTGCCGTCAAGCCGCGTCCAGCCAACAGCCTCCCAACAATAGGACGAGTTGTAGAAGTCCGGCAGAGAGGCCCCCTTGTTGGCCCATGTCTGCGCAACCGGGAAATGATACTCGCCGCGCGTTGAACTCATGCATACCGTCTCCGTGCCGAAGAACGGCACGTCAGGGTACTTCTTCGCGAGAGCCGGATACAGCCAGGGATAATAGTTGCAGCCCATCAACGCCAGCACGGTCGGATAGTCGTTGGTGTAGTTCGCCGCATTGTTGTTTGCGTTGACGGACGGTCGGGTCGAATCTTCCTCCGCCACCATCCGCGCCAGCGAACGCGCCATCGCCGAGAACTCCGATAGCGGCGCGATGTTCGCGAAGCCTTCGCAGATTTCGTTGCCAACGGAATACATGATGACGCAAGGGTGATTGCGGTCCGTGCGCACCCACGCACGCAGATCGCGCTCATGCCACGTGTCGAACAGGTTGGTATAGCCGTTCTTCCTTTTCCCGGACGCGCCGGTCTTGCGCCATTCGTCGAACACCTCGTCCTTCACAAGCAGCCCGAGCTCGTCGCAGAGCTCCAGCAGCCCTTCGTCCGGCGGGTTGTGGGAGGAGCGTATCGCGTTCACCCCGGCCTCCTTGAAGAGCAACAGCCTGCGCTTCTGCGCCGCGCGGTTCCACGCCGCGCCGAGCACGCCGAAGTCGTGGTGCATCGACACGCCGTTCAGCGGAACGGTGCGCCCGTTCAGCTGGAAGCGCCGCTCGTCGGAATGGAATGCGATCGTCCGTATGCCGTAGCGATAGGTGTCGCCCTCCACGTCGACCGAATAAAGATAGGGATCATCGATATCCCACAGGTGCGGTTCATTCACCTCGAACGAGAAGTCCTTCTTGCCGCCCTTTGACATCTCGTACCTGACGCGCACCTTGGCGCGCTTCGCCGTCACTTCGGGCGTAGTGATGAACACCGAGCCGGGCACGACATGGTCCTCTGGGCAGACGAGCAGCCGACAGTCGCGGTACAGTCCGCCTCCCGTGTACCAGCGCGAGGAATGCGGAATGTTGTGGCAGCGGACGGCAAGCGTGTTGGCGCCGTTGCGGTTGAGGTGCTGCGTGATGTCGACGCGCCAGCGGGTGTATCCGTACGGCCAGCCACCGAGGAACTTGCCGTTGACGTACAACATTGCATAGCTCATCGCGCCATCGCACTCGAAGAACACCTTTCCTTTTTCGGGAATCGCCGCCGCACATGCCCCGTCAACTCTCAACTCCGAACTCTCAACACTGAACTTCAGCCTGTACCAGCCTATCCCCGTCACATCGAGGAACGCGTCGCCATACGGCCTGTCGGAGTCGAAAGGAGTGTCTACGCCCCAGTCGTGCGGAACGCGCACTGCCCTCCAGGACGAATCGTCAAAGTCCGCCTTCGCCCAGTCTAGCGCCGGTGCGCCCGACGTGTCGCCGCGGTCGGCGCGATCGAGGATTGAGCTCATGGACTGAAGCGTGAGGTTCGTTCCAGCGGCTGGATCGTCAGCCTTTATGAAACGCCAGCCGTCCTTCAGAGGAACACTCTGCGTCGCTCCGTGCGCCAGTGCCGCGCACAGCGCCGCTGCGGCAAGAACTATCGCGCCTCTATCTCTCAATCGCATTTCGGGCAGTCCACGGGACGCATTTTCACGAGTTTCGTCGCATGTGGCGGCACCGTCGCCACGTAGAAACCAGAGTGCTTGCCTTCGCATTTTTGCCTCCAAAGGTCTTTGACCCAGCATTCGCCTTCCAGCCCAAGCTCGGCGAACGGGACCTTGATCTCACGCGCAAAAGGATAGCGGTTTACGAGCGCCACGGCCGTGAAGTTCTTGGTCAGCGGACGCGTCCAGACGCTCTCCGCGTCCGTGTGCCTGATGCGGCGCGCCGTCCGGCCGAGACGATCCTGACTTACGGCTATCACCTCGTCGTTCACGAGAAGACTCTTCGTGAAGTCGTCCATCCCCATGAGGTCACAGCCGATCAGCAATGGAGAGCCGACCATCGCCCAGAGGGAGATGTGCGTGTACTGCTCGTTCGGCGTGAGGTACGTGGGATGGTCGCTGCCGAACGAATACTGCTGCCCTACTATCAGCATGTCAGGGTCAGCCCACCAGCCGGGACGGTTGTACTTCCAGTGTTCGGCGTGGATGCGCCCCTCGATTTCCTCTTCCATCCAAGCCCACGCGTCCTTCAGGTCGCCATAGCTTCGCCAGCACTGTCCGCCGACCTTATCGCCCCACTGTTCCGTATGCGCCATGCCGTACTGGCAGAAAGAATATAGGATGTCGCGGTTCTGCTTCTTCAGGCACTCGCCCATGAGCCGGTACGGCTTGATGTACGCCTCGCGAAGGGACTCATCCTCCTGCGCCGCCTTGTCGGCATGCTTCCGCCCCGTCTCCTTCTCGAAGATCTCTCGATAGCTGCACCAGTCGTACTTGATGTAGTCGAAGCCCCATTCGGCCCAGCTCTCCGCGTCCTGAAGCTCGTGCCCATAGCTGCCCTCGCACTTTCCGCAGGTGAGCGGACCCGGCGACGAGTAGATGCCCGCCTTCAGGCCAAGCGAGTGGATATAGTCCGTCAGCCCCTTCATGTCCGGGAACGAACGGTTGGGGAGAATCCGGCCTTCCGCGTCGCGCGCGGGACCTATTACGTCTTCTCGTCCGCCGAAGTCGTTCTTGCGCATCTCGACACGCGGGGCGTCCGAATTGTTCATCTCCCACCAGTCGTCGAGATTGACGTACGCCCAGCCGTGGTCGGCGAGGCCAGATTCGTCCAGCGCCTTCGCCGCCGCCATGGCCTTTTCCTGCGTCAACCGGTAGCAGAGCGTGTTCCAACTGTTCCAGCCCATCGGCGGCGTAAGGGCGATCGTTTCGCCAACGGAGAGGCGGATCGTACGCGTCGCCCGCCCTTGCGCGTTCTCGGCCGACACTTCGATGTCGTAGTCCCCCGGCTTTTCCGGCGCGACGCCGCGCAGCACGCCCTTTTCATCCAACGTCACGCCCGGCGGCAGGCCCTTCGCGGAGAACCGCATCGGACGCTCGCCGGAAGTCGCCACGCGGAAGATGACCTGACGGCCCGGCCGGACGCCCCAGATGTCGGCGCCGTTGATGGACGGCTTGCCGCTTTCGGGTGGTGTGAGGATGCCGAGCTGCTCGGTCAGCGACGGATCGCGAACCGTGTCGAGAACCGCCCCGTCGCCGCAGACGAATCGTGCATCAAGCCAGTCGGCGTGCGAAGCCTCGTATGCAGTCCACGCCGAGCCGCCGGTGGTCTCCAACACGATCTCCTCCGCTCCCGACAGGTCCGCGTGAACGGCGACCGGCTTCTGTCCGAGCTTCACGTTGCCTGAATCCCAGACAACGCGTCCGTCAGCCCATACCTTGAATCTGGCCGTAGGCTTGCCGTAGCTCTTGTCGGAAGCAAACTCCTTCGCCTCGTCGTCTATCGCCACCTGCGCGTCGAACGCCGTCACCTTTCCGTTCGCGCGGAACATGATCGCGCTTTCGGGACGCGTGCCGAAACCGCGCCCGTAAGTCCGCCCGTCAACAGTCAGGGCATGCCCGCCTACGGATTTCTTAGCCTGCATCCGCATGCCCAAGCCACACGTCGCCCCGGAAAGGTCGAATTCGTCCACATAAATCGTGCCGGAAACCCTCTTCCCCGATCCAGTCGTCAAACATCCGCCAGCCAGCAGAACCGCAAACGCGATTGCGGCCACCCCGCAAAGCAAAGACCCGATGTTAAACAAGTTCGATTTCTTTTCTGCCATATGTCACCGCCTCAACCCATGGCATCGGCCAACTGGTCGATGCCGTTCAACTGCCGCGTTTGAAGTTCACCAGTGTCCTCGCTGTTGCCCCAGGGTGCCATGAGGAACCCTTTGAGATGCTCCGGCGACAGATGCGCCCGGCAAAAGTCCACCGTGTTCTTCATTGCCTCGTCGTTCGTCGTCACGCCTGCCGCGCGCCGCGTCTTTGAGACCCAGTTGCTCGAACACGGCACTTGGTCAAATCCCGCCTTGTCGAGTTCAAGGAAGAGGTTCAGAGTCTTCCACGACGACGAGTCCTTCTGCATCTTGGCCATGTCGAACCCCAGCATGGAGCCGTCATAGTACCAGTTGTTCTGGACCACGCTCTTCGGGCACTTCGCGACAAAGTCGGCATGGTGCCAGCCATAGTCGCTCCACATCCACGGACGCATACCGAGATCTTCCACGGTCTTCACGAAGAAGAGGAAATCGTTCCACCAGATCTCGTCGGTGCGGACGCAGATGAACCCGTGCTGGTGCTTGGGCAGCTCCTCGTCGTAGCCGATGTGCATGAAGCGCGGACGGTCAAACATCTCGTAGGCATCACGGATCACATCGCGGCAGACCTCGCGGTACTTCCGCGTGGTGAGCATGTGGGAATAGTCCTTAAGCCAGGCGTCATGCGCCGCCGAAAAGTTAAGCTTGGGTATGGGTTCCAGGCCGAGTGACTTCAGTCGGCGCACTTCCTTCAGAACCCATTCCGGCGAACGCGAACCGGGGATCGCAAGTTCAGGATGGCTGGGATAGACGGGGAATTCGCCAAGATCAACCACCACAAGGTTCATCTTCCGCGCCACCATGCGATCCACATAGGAATTCCAGACTTCGTCGCTGAACTTCACCCGGTTGCTGCACGCGCCACGACGGCCGCCTGTAAGCTCCTTCACGCCCTCCGGCAGCCATTCGCCCCACATGCAGATTCCCCAATGGAACAGCATCGCCCGAAACTCCTCCGGCTTCCTGGCAAACGCCGAAACGGGCGCTAACGCCGCCGCAGAGGCAGCCATCATAAATTCCCTTCTGTTCATCTTTCCGTCCCCTTAAGCCACTAACCTCACGCCACATTCGAGCCGACGTCCTGCTGCGGACCGGCATCAACGCCCTTCACGCCCATCTTCTTTATGTCGACCGTGTGTATGCCGAGCGGTTTCAGCGTCTTCCATGCGCCGCGCGTGAAGTCGGGGATGTCCGTCGGCGCACTGCGGTTCAGGACGGACCTCTCCGTGATTTCGCAGAGGCAGCTCCACGAGGCGAGATCATAGACGTTCATGTCTAAAGGCAGTCCGTTCTGGAGGCAGTATAGCCACCTCAAGTCCATGATGAAGTCCATGCCGCCGTGGCCGCCGACCTTCTTCGCGATCTCTCCGACATCGCGCCACATCGGATGCTTGTACTTCTGGCGATACTCCTCCGTCTTGGCGTCGTCGAAAAGCTTGTGCGGCACGGTGTCGTCGCTGAATTGCTTCTCGAAGGCGATGCGGAGCGGATAGTCCATGAAGATGCCCTTCGTGCCCTGCACCATGTTGATGCGGCTGTAGGGGTGCGGCACAAAGCAGGACGTGGCGAGGTAGATAGCCTTGCCGTTCACGGTACGGATGATGGAGGCGCTGTAATCCCCAGCCTTGAGCTTCACGTTACGCTGCCAGGAATCCGGCGGGAACAAGGCCTCGGCCATCGCCGCAGGGCCTGCGGACTTCGTATCGACCGAAACGAGGTAGTCGAAGCGGTCGCCGCGGTTGATGTCCATATACTGCGCAACAGGGCCGAGTCCGTGCGTCGGGTAGAAGTTGCCGTGGTGATTGATGTACCAGTCGTTGCGCCACGTCGGACCACACTTTATCCCACGGTTCGTGGAATAGTGGAGGTATCCCGCCCCTCCATAGACCAATTCGCCGAAAAGACCGAGACGGCACATGTTCAAGGCCAGCATCTCCGTCTCACCGTAGCAGCAGTTCTCGAGCATCATGCAGTGGCGGCGTGTCTTCTCGCTCGTCTCGACAAGCTCCCAGCAGCCTTCCACATCCATCGTCGCGGGAACCTCGACGAGCGCATGCTTTCCGCAGCGCATCGCTTCGACCGCGACGGGCAGGTGCAGCATCCACGGCGTGCAGGCATACACGACGTCGCACGGACATTCGCGGCAGAGCGCCTTGTACGCCTCGTCTCCAAGATATTCCTTCGCAGGCGGCAGCTTCTTCGCCTTGAGATGGTCCTGGCAGCCCTTGATCGCCTCCGCCTTGATGTCGCAGAGCGCAGTTATCTCGACGCCAGGCATCTGGCAGATCCGCTTTACGGCGTATGTGCCGCGTGCGCCTACGCCGACGAAACCGACGCGGACGCGTTTCAGCGGCGGCGCCGCGAATTCCGCCATTGGCGCACCGGCGCCACAGCAGATTTTGTCCATCTGGCATCCCGCCGCAGCCGCGGCGAGGCTCATCCAGCCAGTCCCTTTCAGAAATTCCCGTCTGTCCATCTTTTCCTCCTTCAGTGTATGAGCAACGTCATCCCACTCGCGTCGTGGCAGATACGGATGTTATCGATAAGCAGCGCGCCCGGCGCATCGTCGCGCCACGGCGCATACGACCAAGTCTGGCCCCCGAATATCCAGAGGTGCGAGATGGGCTCGTCTGAATACTTGAAGTCGGCGCCATCGTAGGAGTCAAGCTTCGTACCCTCCGGCGTGTCGAACGTCGGGTGTTCCTTGCCCATGTCATAGTAGGCAACGTTGAATTTGTGTTTCGACACGTCAGCCTCGATCTTTACGCGAATCCAGTGCGCATTGAAGTCGAACTCCTGTCACCACGTATAGGTGAACATCTTCGATATTTCGCCTCCCTGCGATGCGCCACGGTCGTACCAGGCCGCAGCCTTGCTGTAGTTGCCGCCCGATCCGGAAGAGTATCCTCCCCTGGAGAATCCGGTACGGATCGCAGAGTGTCCATTGAAGCGCACCGGCGCCGACGCGGTGGACGCCGACGCAATAGTCGCGCCTCCGAATTCGAACTCCATCTTGTCGTATACCCAGTAGGCCGGCAGGCGCACGTCGTACTGCGCGAACATCTTTCCGCTTTTGATGTTGCGCCCAAGCGGATGCACGACCGACACATAGCGGTCACGAAACTGTATTACGGTATCGTCGCCCGTCACATTCACCGGCACGTTGTACGTCGGGCATGACGCCCAGCCGTCCTCGCCATATTCAGGACGGTCGATGTAAAGCTCCGGATTGAGGTTGTACGATTTGCGGGTAAAGTAACGCCTGCTCGTCGAGAAGTCGTTTTTGAAGACAAGTTCCCAACCGTCGCCGCTTTGCTTCCAGAAACGCACGTTATCGACATGAAACGACACGTCCTCGGCGGGCACGGTATTGCCGTCGCTGTCCTTTACATCGGCCTGGCTGTTCAGGAAATTCGTAAAGCCCCACGCCGCAATGCCAGACGCGCGAGTGCCGCCGGTTTCAAAACTCGAGTTCTCGTATTTCAAGACCGCGTTCGACGTGTCGCCTGGATCGAAATCATCTGGGGCGGCAGGTGCATTCGCGCCAATCTCGTAAACATACAGGCTCGCCTTCTTTGTATCCAGATTGGCAATGACCTGCAACCTATACCATGTAAGCGGCTTTAGGGAGACGGAAGGTGACTTGTAGGCTCCTCCGGCATAGACGCTGAATGATTTTTTGATTGCGTTAGTCGTACCACTCCCACTGTCTGCCGCACTAAGTCCGAAGCGATAATGCGAATCAGCAGTGTTGGAATATCCCTGTTCATAGGCGTTTTCCGACATCAGGTCGATGTCGGAGCGCGGCGTGCCGGTCCAGCCGGCTGGCATTTTCTGGTCGATTTCAAACTTGACAATACCGTTTGTGACCGGCTGGCACATAAGCTGCTTGGCCATGCCAAAAGACGCACAGTACAGCATCTGGTTGGCATTGTTCGTAGTCACCACGGCACAGCCCTTGTAGTCCTTGTTGCCGGAGGTTCTCCAACCGTCAATGCCGACAAGCTGCGGTGCGTTATTTCGATTGGCCGAGTCGTATGCCGACGTGAGATAGGGCGTGGCAGTGCTTGAGCCTGTACTCGTGCGGTTGGCGACCGAACGCACAAAGTCTGAACGGTAGGTGAAATCAAGATGGTCGGCTACCTCCTGCGACACATACGTATGCGACATCTGGCGGCTTCCGTCGATTGTCCGACGCTCGGACTTCGTGAAATCGTTGCGGTAGCAGTCAACATAACCGGTCGTACCGGGCTTCTGCCATGCGACCTTGATGTTGTCTATCTTGTACGCCTTGTCGTCGTTATATCCCTCCTCGCCATAGAGCGCCCCGGTGTTCTGCCCCGTATGGCGAATCATGACACCGCTGATGCCACCACGGCTTGCGATGGAATGCCGAAAGAGACCCGACCTTGAAACCATTGGCGAATCAGAGGGCATCACGTCCATGGGAATGCGTTCCGTGCCAAGGTCATGGACGTCAAACTCGAAAGTCTCGTTGTCAATGTTATAGGTAATGTAGTAACGGTACCAGTGCAGGGCGGTGACCGCACCGAACGTATAATAGACGCGTACGCTCTCGTTCGATTCCGCCGGACGCCAGCCGCCGGCGAGGTATCCTGACGTAAGGCCGACTTCCAACGGAAAGCTGCCGGTATCGGAATGGTTGATCTTCATGTCGTATTCCTGCTCAAGACGGAACCAGCAATAAACTGTGCCGTTGTAGGACGCCGGCTGGCGAATGTCGAACTGAGCCTTCAGCATTCCGTTGGTGAACACGTTGCGCAGCGGATGCATGACGCACGCCGTATGATCCCTGGCGTATGTATTTTCGTCGTAAATGTAAGCGTCTTTATTCGAAAAGACAAGCGCAGGATCGGATTCGCTTGAAACAGTCGTATGGACATAGTTTGCCTTTAAAGCGTATGCAACTGACTTCGTCCACCCGTCCTGGTCCGGCACCCAGCTATAGGGCCTTGTGTACCAGGCGCCGCTGTTAGCCGCGAGTCCCCGAGCCTCATAGTTGTCTGCCAACGGAATGCCTGGCGTGTATTTGAACCTTGTCCAAGCCACACCAGGGGGCAGATCGCCACTCGTCCGCGTCGAGAAGTCGTTCTGATAGACTAGCTCAGCGGAATTGGCCGCAGACGCAAGACCGACGCTTACGGCGACAAATGCAAGAACGGCACCGCCTTTGGCAGTTGACAGCTTCATCATGCGCATACGTTTACTCCCTGTTTTATAGTTTACCTTCATATATTACCAAAATGTGCACTCGAAGCGCAAGCACCGCGGGCGAGCTTTTCGCCTCAGGGCCCCGCGTACTTGTCAGGATCGGAGAGGAAGCGCGACAGCAATTCGCCGAAAAGGTCGAAGGTCGACGGATCCGCCCACTCGTCGTCTCCGTGCGCATTGCCGCCAAGAGTGCCGATGATCGCGATCGGAACGTTGCAGTCCACAAAGCAGCGGGCGTCGGTCGCGCCAGACATGCGGTCCATCCCGCCTTCCCCGCACACCTCCCGCATCGCCTTGAGCACGCCGCGCACCAGAGGATGGTTGGGATCGGAGTTGACCGGCGGCGAGTAGCGGACGATCTCGGCTTCGCAGTCCGCCAGCTCCCGGATCATTCCAAGAAGCTCGTCCTTCGCTTCTGGATTGACGTTGCGGAGGTTGAGGACGATATCGGCTTCACGGGGAATGCGGTTCACAACCTCTCCCTCGCTGCGCATGATCGTCGGAACCATAGAATCAAACCACTTGTCGTCCGTCGCCGGGTGCCTGGCGTCCCAGGCGTCGCGCACCTTCAGGTAACCGCGAACGAGGCGAGTAATCGAGTCGTCGCATTCCCAAGGCCGCGCCGCATGGCCGCCGCGCCCTTTCGCCTTCATGCGGACAACGCAATGGCCCTTGTGCGCATAGAACACCCTGCCGTATTTGGCGTCGGCCACAATGACCATCTTCCCCGGCCTGTAGCCGCGCTCTTCCACCATCCACCTGGTCATCGCGCCGCCAAGTTCCTCGTCGGCCCCGAAGATGCAGCCGACCGACACCTTGCCGTTCAGCTTAGCCAGCGTTTCGGCCACGACGACGCAGCGTCCCTTGCAGTCCGAAACGCCGCGCCCGACGATCTTCCCGTCCCTGTACTTCATCTCGTACTGTCCCTCTACGGACGCGGGAACGACGTCGAGATGGGCGGCGATGACAAAATCCTGCACTTTGCCCGGCCGTGTCGCCGCGAAAAGGATCTCGTTGCCCTTAGGATGCCGCTCCATCACGCACCACACGCCCCTCTTCTCGAGGTATGCCTTCATGGCGTGCATCGCACGATTGACCTGGGGGATGTCGGCAGATGCGCTCGGAATCGCCACCAGCTCCTTCAAAAACTCCATGTCCGTCGCAAATGCGCACACGGACACGCCCATTGCCGCGATCAGCGTTGCTGTTCTTTTCATTTTGGTCAATTCCAGTCGATCTTGTCTTCGATGAACGCATACGAGTAACCTGCGTCATGTACAACCTTGCAGGCAGCCATCAGCTTCTCGCGTGAGTCGGGCTGGTAGGCGAAGTAGTCCTTGAACCAGTATTCCTCATGCGTCGCATGGATGAGGAATTCCTTGTTCGTGACCTTGGCCATCCGCGCTGGAATGTCCTCAAGCCTGAAGAGGTTGAGGCACGGCGCACCGCAGCCGAACGTCGTGAAGTTGCATCCGGTCGCCTTGTCGTGTAACCAGTTGTACGTGCCATACGTCTGCTTCACCTGCTCCGGCATCAGGTGGTTGTATCCGCAGGCGGAGACGCTGATGTCGTCGCCGCTGCGCGGACGCCAAAACATCGCCGTCTCCGGCTTGCGGTTGTTTTCGATGCGCATACCGTGACCGTAGGGGAGGAGCGTCCTGTCGCCTGCGTATTCGTAGCGTCTACCAGCGGTACAATAGATCGCCTTGACGCCGCAATCCCTGAGCGCAATGCAGCCCCCCTTCGACATCGGCCCCCAGTGGGGCGTCACGGCCTTCGCGAACATGCCTGGGCCGGCGAAGCGCTCGACCTCGCGCGTTATCGCGTCCCACGTGAACTTCACGTCGTCGTAGCTGGCGTTGAGCCACGGATAGTCTGGGAACTCCGAATAGGAGTGGAAGCCGAAGCGGAACCAGTCCTTCGCCGCCTGGAACTCGTCGCGCCACGTGTCGGGCATGTCCTTGAGCGTGAACTCCGCGCCGCGCGCGCCGTAGTAGGCGTCGTTGCGGTAAAACACGTTGAACTGCGCCTTGAGTCCGTACTTCTCGTGTGCCTCCCTGAAGGCCGCGAGCAGGGGATGGTCCCAGCAGGACTTCGGACGCTGGCAAGCCAGATCGCGGAAGATGAAGATGACGTCGTCAAGGTAGAACGCGGCGCGCTTCCCCTTGATGTTCTTCGTGCGGCGGACCTCCACGTCCGTAATCACCGGCCCGAGCTCCTTCAGCGACTCAAGGGCGGCGAACTTGCGCGCCTGGCGTTCAGGCGACTCCGCGCGGATGGTCCCAGCCGCGAAGACTTTGCTTTCCCTCGTCGCGCATCCGGCAAGGGCCATGGCCGCGCCGCCGGCGCCGATGCGTATGAAGTCTCTTCTGTTCATCTAAGTTGTTCTCCTTTGTCTTCGGTCTCGCAGCCCGTCATGCCACGGTCTCTTCTATGAATATGAATCCACGACCGGCATCGCTCGCCAGCTTCGCTGCAATGAAGATCTTCTCGACATAGTCAGGCTGGTAGGCATAGTAGTCCTTGTAGAAGTACTGCTCGTGGTCGGCGAACGCAAGAAGATCATAGTCCGCCGACATCTCCTTGCGCACTTGCTCCGGCGTGCAGAGATTCAGCATCGGCCCGCTGCGGAATCGCTTGAACCCGATTCCCACATCACGGTCGTAGACATACGTAAACGTGCCCCACGTCTCCTCAACCTGTCCGGGGCAGAGGTGGTTGTAGCCGCAGGCGGACGACAGGAGCGCCGGGTCGTACGCGGCCCTCTGAAAGAGCGCAGTCTCTGGCTTGCGGTTGCTCTCCACGCGGAATGCATGCCCGTAAGGAAGCGAATTGCGATCCCCCGTGTATGCGTAGCGGGCACCGTCCGTGCAGGCAACGAGCTTCACCCCCCGATCCTTCAACGCGCGGCATCCGTCCTTGCTGAACGGCAGCCAGTGTCCGACGAGCGCGTAGGTGAACACGCCATCCCCTGCGAACCGCTTCACCTCGCCGAATACCCGGTCGAACGCCGTGGCCACATCGCCGTAGCTGGAGTTGATGAACGGGTAGTCAGGAAACTCCTGATAGGAATGGAAACCGAGCCTAAGCCAGTCCTTCGACGCCTGCCACTCGTCCTTGTAAGCGTCAGTCATGTCGGCAAGCGAGAACTCGTCCAGACCGTAGAAGAAGTCCGTGCGATAGAAGCAGTTGAGCTGCACCTTGAGCCCGTACCGCTCGTGTGCCTCCTTGAGAGCACCGAGCAGCGGATTGCCGAACATTGACTTGGGCCGCTGCCGCGTGAGGTCGCGGAACACCCATATCACGTCGTCGATGTACATCGCCGCATGCCGTCCCTTAAGGTTTTGCGGTCTCCGGTACTCCCAATCCGTCACGATTGGCCCCAATTCCTTCAAGACGCTCCTGCTTGGAACGGCACTCTCGGCCATCCCCTTGCCCGCAACCGCAGCAACACTAGCCCATGTCGCGCCCTTCAGAAAGTCACGCCTGTCAAGCCGTATGTTCATTTTATCAAAGGTCTGGAACTACTTCTTAACCCAGGCGTGGGCGGGATCCATCGACGAAATGAGGCCACGGCCCTGCGAGCCGGCCATCGTCCAGAGGTAGTACATCTGGTAACCTGGCGCGCCGACAAGCGGATGATAGCCTTCGGCGATTGCGACGGTGTCGTAGTTCTGGACGCGATACGCCTCGTTGAGCGAGCCGTCGGGCTTGTATACGCTCTGGAAGCCGAAGCCCTGCGGAGGATCGAAGAGATAGAAATACGTCTCCTCCATATCCAGCTCGGCAGGCGGGTTGTTCACGTCGTGGCGGTGGCTGGGATAGCCAGACCAGTTGCCGCTCGGAATCATCCCCTCGCCGATGTAGAAATGCTCCGAGTCAAACTTCTCGTCGAGAATGATTTCGCTGGTGCGCGTCCAGTTGTCGCGTCCGAGCGCGATATGCCGCGTGTCCTCCGGCCTGATGAGCGTCGGCTTCGCGGTGTCGCGCGTGGCTGGCGAGCCGTTGTAGGCCAGCTCCACGTCGGAGAGCGCGGAAATCGCGTACTTCGTGCGGCGCGGCAGATAGAGGCAGTGCGGCTTGCCGGTGAACGGCGAGGTGCGCCCGTCCGTCACCTCGAACGACCACCCGTCGCCATTCGCGCGGAAATTGCCGCCTATGAGCACGAGCGCGACTTCGCTTTCGCCGGTGTCGCCCTCGTATGCAGTGCCTTTCGCGAGCTTCAGAAGCCCGAACTTCGTGAGCTTCATGCCGTATTCGCCCACGTCGAATACCTTGTTGTATCCCTGCTGCGGGGTCAGAGCGATTTTCAGGTTCATGTGTCCGTTTCTTCCTTTCATTTGAATACGAGCGTAGAGACCGACCACTGTCCGCCAGGCATCGGCAGCGTCTTGTACAGGCCCTTGTACTTGATGACGAGACGGCGGCGCTGCTTGCCGCGGACAAGCGTTCCGTCGCAGGCGACGACAAGCACGTTCTCTCCGTCGGGGTTCATGAAGAGGATCAGCCGCGTGCCGTCGCGCGAGCCGTCCACCTCCATGATTCGCGCGCCGCGCTTCACGAACGGCCCTATGTGCCGGAAGAGCCTGTACTGCTGCGAATAAGTCACCTCGTGCGTATCGGAGTCCACGACCGTGAAGCCACCGCAGAGATGCGCGCCCGTCGCCGGCGTGCCGAGTTCGTCAAGGCAAAGGTTCCAGCTCGTGAAAAGTCCACAGCCGCACTGCAGCATTCCGAAGACCTTCGCTGCCCACCACCACTCGGTGCGCTCGTCGATGACGACGTGAGGTCCGTTCTCGGTGTGGTAGAACGGCAGGTCGGGATATGCAGCCTTAATGGGGATCATGTTCGTGGAGAATTCGGGCGCACAGTAGCAGTGCCAGGCAACGCCGTCGATAGACTCAACGACGCCGGGCTCGGCAAGCAGAGCGTTGACACGCTTCGCTCCGTTCGTGCTGGTGTCATGGTCATGAACCCATATCTTCACCGACAGTCCGGCCTCCCGGAACGCCGGCGCAAGATGGCCGCGGACGAATGCGCCCTCCTGTGCAGCCGGATACGTGCAGCACGGGTACTGCCCCTTGGTGTCGCACATCGTCTCGTTCTGAGGCGTGACGGCGTCTATCGATATGCCGCGCTCGGCATAGCTCTGCACGTACTTGACGAAGTAATTGGCAAGCGCAGGCATGAACTCGTCCTTAAGGTTGCCCGAGATCATAAGCCCCGAAGTCTTCATCCAGCCTGGCGGACTCCACGGTGAGGCGAACACGTACGTGTCAGGTCGCAACGCCTTTATGGCCTTTGCCATCGGAACGAGGAATTCGTCGTCGCGGGCAATGGAGAAATTCTTCATCTCCACGTCGCCCGGCGTGTCATCATAGCTGTAAAGCCCCGTCGAATAGTCGCTCGCCCCGATGTTCAGGCGGATTGCACCGAGATTGCAGCCTTCCGGGGTGAACAGTTCGCGCAGCAGCTTTTCGCGCTTCTCTGGCGGCATCTTCGAGAGAATCCACGCCGAAGCGTCGGTAAGCGACGCGCCAAGCGCAAGGAACTCGTGCTTCGGCCTGGCGGCGTCCACGTCCAGCGCCTCCACGGCGGGATAGGGGTGTATCGTGAAGCCGGGGGTCGCAATCTCACGGAAGTCCTTTGCCGCCGTGGTCTGGAAGAGCCGCAGCTCCTCCCCTCCTTCTGCCGCGACAAACGCCGCCGCCAACAGTGTCGCAAACAAGATCATGGTCGGAAGCCCGGTCGCCTTGCGGTGGAGGACGTCAAGTCGTCTGCGCGTCCTTATCCTTGGAAATGCCGTGCGAGAAATCGAAACGGTTCATGTCCATCTCGTCCACCGTGAACGGCTTCGCGGTCTTCCATCCGCCGCGCGTGTAGTCCGGGAAGTCGATCGCCGAGGAACGTGCGTTGACGCTCCGCTCCGACAGCTCCACGATCGACGAGTACGTCGCTAGGTCGTAGACGTCGGTGTCCATCGGCAGCCCGTTCTGGAGGCAGTAGACCCAGCGAAGGTCCATCACGAAGTCCATGCCGCCGTGTCCGCCGATCTTCTTCGCGATCTCGCCCGCCACCTTCCAGAACGGATGACGGTACTCTTCCTTGATCTGCAGCGCCTTGGCCTCGTCAAAGTACTTCTTCGCGCCGCCGTCGCCCTCCTTCTCCTCCCACGCAATGAGAAGCGACGGATAGCTGCGATAGATGCCCTTCGTGCCCATGTAGAGGTTGCCGCGGTCGTACGGACGAGGCGTGCAGACGTTGTGGATGAGCGAGAGCGTCTTGCCCATCGCCGTGTGCATGAGGCACATGTTGATGTCGCCCTTCACCATCCTCTGCGTGTGACGGTTGAACGGCTTGCCGTCGATGCCGACGACGCTGTCGTCAGCCGGGAAGTTGGCCCGCCCGAACGCTTCGAAGGAAGCGCTCTTCGTCTCCATCGAGACAAGGTACTCGAAGCGGTCGCCGCGGTTTATGTCAAGGCAGCGCCCCGCCGGCACGAGCCCGTGCGTCGGATAGTAGTTGCCGTGATGCTTCACGTGGCGGTCGATGCGCCAGAAGCGCCCGTCCGCGGGCTTGTACTGGAGCGAGCGCTGGTCGTGCTGGTAGCCGACCTCGGCCTGGACGATTTCGCCGAGTTTGCCCTTCTTGATGAGGTTGAACGCCAGCATCTCCTCCTCACCGTACACGCAGTTCTCAAGCATGTAGCAGTGGCGACGGTACTTCTCGGCTGCTTCGACCGTCTCCCAGCACTCGTCGAGGCTGAACACGCCAGGAACCTCCTGCATGACGTGCTTCCCGTTCGCCATCGCGCAAACGTTGATCGGACAGTGGAGCGGACGCGGCGTGCAGGAGTAGACGACGTCACAGCAGTCGCTTTCACAAAGCCCGCGCCAGGCGTCCTCGCGTCCGTCGCGGCTCCATTCCTTCGCAGCCGGCAAGCCATGCTCCTTCAGCCACTTCTGGATGGCATCAAGGCGCTCTGGATTGATGTCGGAGATCGCCGCGACCTCGCAGCCGGGAATCTGCGCGATGCGGTGCACGGCCGGCGTCCCGCGTCCACCGACGCCGATGAACCCGACGCGCACCTTCTTCATGGGCGCAACGCGGAAGCCGTGCATCGGCGCACCCGCGCCGCCGCCAAGTCCGCTCACGGCGGAGGCGCGGCTCATGCAGCCTGCCGCCATCGCCGCCGCGCCCATCCATGCCGCGCCTGTAAGAAACTCACGCCTGTTCTGTTCCATCGTCATTCCTCCACTTGTTGTTTAGTCACGCCTGCCGCTACTTGACGACTGCAAGCACCTGTCCCTTGGTCACGGCCGAACCGTGCGCAACGAGAAACTCTATCGCGCCCGCCGCAGGCGCGGTTATGGGATTGAACAGCTTCATGGCTTCCACCACGCAGACAGCCTGCCCCGCCTTGACAGTCGCGCCATCAGCCGCCATCTGCGGCTTGCCAGGGGCGTCACTCCGGTAGAACGTGCCGTTGAGCGGCGCAAGAACCTGTGCACCACTCGCAACAGACGCCGCTTCGCCGCCAGACTTCCCAGACTTGGCTTCGCCGCCGCCGGACTTGCCCGACGGTGTTTCCTCTTTCGGCCTTCCGCTTTCCTCCACGTCCGCCGGAATCGGCTCGCGTGCCTTCGGATCGGCGTTGCGCCACTTGAAGTAGCCGAGCGCCACCTCCGGGAAGAGCGCATACGAGAGTATGTCCTCCTCGGCGCGGATCGTGTTCGGCGGAAGCTCGTCCGCCGCCGCGACAAGGCCTGGCTTCAGAAGGTCGGCCGGACGGCACTCTATCGTCTTGAGCTTGCCTGCGAGCTTGCGGCGGAGCTTCGGTTCTATCGGAGCGGGCGTCTTGCCGTAGTAGCCTGCAGCATAGCGGCGCGTCTCGTCCGTCACCATCGAATAGCGCTTGCCGGAGAGAACGTTCAGCACCGACTGCACGCCGACGATCTGCGAAGTGGGCGTGACGAGCGGCGGATAGCCGAGGTCGGCGCGGGTCTTGGGCAGCTCCGCCAGCACGTCGGGCAGACGGTCAAGGGCGTCCTGCTGCGCAAGCTGGCTGCGGAGATTGGAGATCATGCCGCCGGGAATCGCATGCACGAGGACGCCGGCGTCGACAGGCTCGACCTTTGCGGACGAAACGGGCTGCCGCTTTGCCTTGAGCTTCCGGAAATAGTCGTTTATCTTCGTCAGCGCAGCCGTGTCGAGGCCTGTGTCGAACCCCTCGGACTCCAGGATCGCCTTGACGCTCTCCGTCGGCGGCTGGGACGAGAACGAGCTCATCGTGGAGATTGCGCAATCCACGCAGCCGGCGCCGGCCTCCACCGCCGCAAGGTACATCGCCGCGGCCATTCCGCTGGTCATGTGAGAATGCACCTGAATCGGCATGTCGGGCAGCGCCTTGCGGAGCGCCGCGACAAGCTCGCGGGCCGCGCCTGGCGTGAGAATGCCGGCCATGTCCTTGATCGCGAGCGAATCTATGCCCATCGACGCCTGGCGCTTCGCGAGGCGCACGTAGGCGGCGACCGTATGCACAGGCGAGGTCGTGTAGCAGATCGTGCCCTGGGCGTGGCCGCCGTACTTCTTGACGCAGCGTATCGCCGTCTCAAGGTTGCGCGGGTCGTTCAGCGCGTCGAACACACGGAAGATGTCCATGCCGTTTTCGCAGGCGAGCGCGACGAACCTATCGACGATGTCGTCGGGATAGTGCCGGTAGCCGAGCAGGTTCTGTCCGCGCAGCAGCATCTGCAGCGGCGTCCGCTTGCAGACCTTCTTGATCTGCCTGAGGCGTTCCCACGGGTTCTCGCGGAGGAAGCGCATGCACACGTCGAAAGTGGCGCCGCCCCAGCATTCGAGAGAGTAGTAGCCGGCGCCGTCGATTGCCTCGGCTATGGCGAGAATGTCGTCGGTGCGCATTCGCGTCGCCCACAGCGACTGGTGGGCGTCACGCAGCGTCGTGTCGGTGATCCGGATCCTGGTGGTCTTCTTCATTGGCTAGTATTATACCATAAGTCTGCGCCGGAACGGCTACCTGCGGCGGCTGGTGACCTCTATCACGTTCACGCAGTTGCGGAGCTGGAGGATGATCTGGTTCACGACGCGCTCCGTGCCCAGCACGTCAATGCGCATTCGCGACACAGTGCCATCCTCCGTCGGGCCGACGTTGAGCGTCTGGATGTTGTAGCCGCGGCCAGATATCAGTCCGACGATCCGAGCCAGCACGCCGGGCTTGTTCTCGACGAAGCAGTTCAGCCTGTATGTCTCTTCGGTCATACGTTCGCCTCCGGATCCACGACGACGTCGACGAGCGTCGGGCCCTTCGCCCGCATCGCCTTCGCCACGGCGGAATCGAGCTTCGCCGGATCCGTCACCCTAACGCCGCCCGCTCCGTACGCATGCGCAAGCTTCACGAAATCGGGGCAGCCCGCGCCATGCACCCTCGGAAACGCGACCGCGCAGCGCCTGCCGCCGAACGATTCGTCCTGCATCTGCCGCACCATGCCGAGGCAACCGTTGTTGACGACCACAAGGACGATCGGCAACCGCTCCGCAACGGCAACGGCCAGCTCCTGAATCGTCATCTGCGCGCCGCCGTCGCCGGCGACCGCGACAACGCGGCAGTCCGGACGCGCTATCGCCGCCCCTATGGCTGCGGGCAGGGCGAAACCCATCGTGCCCATTCCGCCCGAACAGAGGAAGCGCCGCGGATGCGAATGCCTGAAATACTGCGCGCACCACATCTGGTTCTGCCCGACGTCGGCGACGAGCAGAGTCCGCCCGTCTGCCGCGCGGTCCACAGCCTCCACAACGGCCTGCGGCATGATGACTCCGCGGCGAAGCTGACGGTACGAGAACGGATGCTTCGCCTTCCACTCCGCCACGCGGGCGAGCCATGCGGCGCGAAGGCTCGGCTTCACGCGGGAGTTCACGGTCGTAAGCAGGTCCTTCACGTCGGCGACGATGCCCAGGTCGGCGGTGACGTTCTTGTCGATCGAGGACGGATCGCAGTCTACGTGCACGAGCCTTGCCCGGTGCACGCCGTTCGGGAAGCAGCGTTCCGTGACACGGTCGCTGAACCTCACGCCAAGCGCGACCACGAGGTCGGCGGCGGCAAGCGCGGCGTTCGCGGCGTAGGAACCGTACAGCCCCGCCATGCCAAGCGAATGCATGCCGGAGGCGCTGACGCAGCCTATGCCCATAAGCGTGGTCACGACGGGAATGCCGGCCTTCGCCGCAAGCGCGGCGACGTCGCCGGCCGCGTTCGCCGCGATCACTCCGCCGCCCGCGAGCAAGACAGGACGCTTCGCCTCGTTGAGCCACTTCGCAAGCCTGTTTACCTGGGACGGCGTCGCGGCGGACTCCGGGTGGTACGCCCGCAGCGAGACGCGCTCGGGATAGCGCGCGTCGGTCGTCGCCTCCTGCACGTTCCGCGGCACGTCTATGACGACCGCGCCCGGCTTGCCGTGCGTCGCGATGTAGAATGCCTCTGCTACGACCTCAGGTATCTCGTCGGCGGACTTCACAAGGAAGCTGTGCTTCGTCGCCGCGCGGCAGATGCCCGTCATGTCGGCTTCCTGAAAGGCGTCCGTGCCTATCTGGGAAAGCGGGACCTGTCCTGAAACCAAGACGAGCGGAACGCCGTCAACGTTGGCGGTCGCGAGGCCGGTGATCGCGTTCGTCGCGCCGGGCCCGCTCGTCACGATGGCGACGCCCGGCCGCCCGGTGGCGCGCGCGTAGCCGTCGGCCATGTGCACGCACCCCTGCTCGTGACGCCCCAGCACGAAACGGAACTTCGCAGTGCGGACGTGATCGAAGACGTCTACGACGTTGCCGCCCGGATAGCCGAACACGACCTCGGCCCCGGCCCGCTCCAGGCTTTCGACGAGAGCCTGCGCGCCAGATCTGCCGCTCCGCTTCAAATCAGCCGCAGTGGAAGTGCTCGTCCACGAGGGCCTTCATCGCCCTCGGGCTCTTCATTACCTTGGCGCGGAGGTCGCGGTCGTCGAACGCCTTGAGCGAAGCGACGATGCCGTCGATCGTGGCCTTGGAGAAAACGCCCTTCTCCTCGTAGACAGCGCGCTGCTTGAGCAGCGTCTCGGCCGAGGCCCAGCAGCTGTCGGGCAGCGTCGCGAGCGAGGCAAGGAGCTTGGCGTTCTCCTTGCGGTGTATGTTAACGTTCACGTAAGCGGCCTCGGCGGCCTTCACGCCGTTCTTGAGCGAGAAGCCGTGGCGGCAAGCGACGGCAAGCGCGGCCATAAGGAGGTAGACGTTGGCCGAAGCGTCCGGCGAACGCATCTCGACGGTCTGCTTCTGGCGCGTGTCGTATGCGGCTGACCTCTCGTTCGGGTTCGCCTGACGGCACATGTCGGACTTCGCGGACCACCCCAGCGGCACACGCACCAGCACGGAGCGGTTGCGGTCGCCCCAGCATACGTTCGTCGGCGCCTCCTGGTGCGGAACGAGACGCAGGTAGCTCGTGGGATTGGAGTTGCCGAAGGCCGTTATGGACGGCGCAAGCTCCATCATTCCGGCGATCGCGCGCTTGGCGACGTCGGAGACGACGCCGTTCTTCAGCATCTGGTTGACGCCGTTCTTCATGAGGCGCATGTGGATATGCAACCCCGACCCCGCCTTGCCTACAGTGATCTTCGGGGCGAACGTGACGTCGTAACCGTACTTCGCGCCCATGTTGCGGATCATCCACTTGGCGACGACAAGCTGGTTGGCGGCGTCAGTCGCCGCGCACGGAAGGAACTCTATCTCGTTCTGCTCGTAGACCAGGCCGTCCTCGGTGAAGTTGCCGACTTCGCTGTGGCCGTACTTGATGAGTCCGCCCGCCTGCGCTATCGCGAGCATGCACTTCTGGCGGAATTCGCCGAACTTCGCGAACGGGGCCGATTCGTGGTAGCCGCGCTGGTCCTTGGCGGGGAACGACTTCGGGTCGGGGGCGATCACGTAGTATTCGAGTTCGCCCATCGCCTCAAAGTCAAGGCCGGTATCCTTCTTGAACGCGTCGCACGCTTTCTTCAGCGTGTATTCGGGACTGGACGCCAGGGGCTTGCCGTCCTTGTCAAAGAAAGAGCAAAGGAGACAGAGCGTCGGGAGCTCGGCGAACGGATCGACAAACGCCGAAGAATAGCGCGGCATCACGTAGAGGTCGGACGAGCTGGCCTCGATGTAGGAGAAGAGCGAGGAACCGTCCACCCGCTCGCCGCAAGACAGTATCTCGTCGAGGTACTGCTCGGAATGCACGACGAAGTTCAGCGACTTCAGGCGCCCGTCCCCGCCGGCGTACATGAAGTTCACGTGGCGGATCCGCTGAGACTTTACGAAACGGCGTATGTCGGCCTTGGTGAAAGTGGTGCGGGGCTTGCCCAACACGGCTTCGATGTCGGTGAGGTTCAGTTCGACTTTTTCCATATTGCTCCGTTCTTCGGTGTTTCGTTGAATTATACCAAAACGACTTGCAGACGAAAAGGCTCTCACTTATCCTTGATCGTCCCCCTGAGGACTGCTATGAAAGCCGACTGCGGCACGTTTACGTGGCCGAACTCCTTCATTCTGGCCTTGCCGCGCTTCTGCTTCTCGAGAACCTTCATCTTGCGAGTGACGTCACCGCCATAGAGCTTGGCCAGCACGTCCTTTCGGAACGGACGTATGTCCTCGCGCGCTATGATCTCCTTGCCGATGGCGGCCTGCACCGGTATCTTGAACTGGTGAGGCGGTATCGTCTCGGCCAGCGCCTTGCACATCTGGAGCCCGCGAGCGCGGGCCTTGTCGCGGTGCACCAGTGTCGCGAAGGCGTCCACCGTTTCTCCATTCAGCAGGATGTCCATCTTCACGATGTCGGAGACCTGGTAGCCGTCAGGCTCGTAGTCCATCGAGGCATAGCCGTGGCTGACGCTCTTGAGCGTGTCATGGAAGTCGATCAGTATCTCGTTGAGCGGCAGTCGGCAGGTAAGCATCACGCGCTTCTGGTCAATCGTCTCGGTGCCGTCCACCTGCCCGCGCCTGTCCATGACGATGCGCATCACGTCGCCGATGGAGGCGCTTGGCGTTATGATCCTCGCCTTCAGGATCGGCTCTGCGACCGTCTCCAGCGACGAGGGGTCGGGCATCTGCAGCGGATTGTCGAGTTCGCGCTCCTCGCCGCTCTTGAGGCGCAGCTTGTAGACGACGCCTGGCGAGGTCGAGATGATGTCGAGGCCGAACTCGCGGCGCAGGCGCTCCTGCACTATCTCCATGTGCAGCAGGCCGAGAAAGCCGCAGCGGAAACCGAAGCCGAGCGCAAGCGACGACTCGTGGTGGAACGTGAACGCCGAATCGTTCAGGTGAAGCTTCTCCAAGCCGGCTTCGACCTTCTGGAACTCGTCGGTGCTCATCGGGTATATGCCGCAGAAGACCGTCGGACGTATGTCCTGGAAGCCAGGCAGCGGCTCCGTCGCGCCGAGCTTCGCGGTCGTCACCGTGTCGCCGATCTTGATCTCGCTCGGGTCCTTCACGGTGCCGACTATGTAGCCGACCTCGCCTGCGGAAAGCCGCTCGACCGGTTTCTTCGTCGGGGAAAACACGCCGACCTCGTGCACGGTCGTCGAAAGGCCAGAACTCATGAACCGGACGTTCTGCCCGGCGGAAATCGAGCCGTCCATCACCCGCACGTAGGTTATTACGCCGCGGAACTCGTCGAATACCGAATCGAAGACGAGAGCCCTGAGCGGCGCGTCGACGCCAAGCGTCTCAGGCGGCGGTATGCGGCTGACGATCGCCTCCAGCACCTCCGGGCAGCCCTGGCCGGTCTTCGCGGACACGAGAAGCGGGTCGTCCATCGGTATGGCCAGTATGTCCTCGACCTCGCGCGAAACCTCTTTTATGTCAGCCCCCGGCAGGTCCACCTTGTTCAGCACCGGCACGATCTCCAACCGTGCGTCCTGCGCGAAGTAGGTGTTCGCAACGGTCTGCGCCTCCACTCCCTGCGCCGCGTCCACGACCAGCAGTGCGCCCTCGCATGCGCCCATCGAGCGCGACACCTCGTAGGCGAAGTCGACGTGGCCGGGCGTGTCAAGGAGGTTGAAAAGGTAGGTCTTTCCGTCCTTCGCGGTGTAATGCATCGATACGGGGTGCGACTTTATCGTTATTCCGCGCTCGCGCTCGAGATCCATCGCATCCAGCGTCTGCTCCTTGAGCTCGCGCTGCGAGATGGCGTGAGTCAACTCCAGTATGCGGTCGGAAAGCGTCGTCTTCCCGTGGTCTACATGGGCAATGATGCAGAAGTTGCGAATGTTCTCAAGCTTCATTTCCCCGTATTATACAACCCGGCCAAGCTCCTACTCTGCCCATATCGAGCCGTCTTCGGACTCAATGCGGATGCGTCCGTCCTCCAGCTTGACGAAGGCAAAGACGACTTCCGCGCTATTCCCGCTCGCGTCCGTTACCACGGCATCGATTAGCTGCCCGTTGACCTTGCCGACTATCGTCCACGTGTCGGCGGCGAACAGAACCTTTCCGCTCACCTTGCCGGCCATGGACACGGTAATCGTCGTAAACGCCTCCTCGTCTCCGCCGTAGAAAGTTCCAACTGGCCACGACGGCGCCGCTGCAGCGTTCGCAGAAACCTTGACGGCTTTGCCGACAGCCACACTTGTCGCCAGACTGACATCGGCCGCCATTGCCTCCGCCTTGATGTTTCCGGACTTCGTCTTCTTCCATACGGCGTAAAGCTTCACCGTCTTGCCGTTCTTGGACGTCAGGTTCTTCACCTTCGCCTTGTTCTTGTACTTGACCTTGCCCTTCTTCGTCTTCGCCCAGCCCTTAAACTTGTACTTAGACCGCTTGAAAGCGTTGGCGCGAAGCGTCACCTTCTTGCCGTAGGTGGTGGACTGCGTCTTCATCTTGCCCTTGCCGCCGTTCTTGTTGAACTTGATCTTGTACTTGTTCGCCTTCCACCGGGCGTAGTACGTCACGTCCTTCTTCACCTTCGTCGAGGTCTTCACCTTCGATCCGCCGCTCTTCTTCTTCGTGTACCAGCCCTTGAGCGTATAGCCCTTCTTCGTCGCCTTGGGCAGCGAGCCTACGGCCTTGCCCTTCGTCACGATACGCATTTTCGGCGACACGCTGCCGCCGTTGGCATTGAACTTGACGATACAGGTTGGCTCAACGGGTGGCACCGGAGAAGGTTCGCTCATGATCACGAGCTCGTCTGGATACGTGCGGCGCTCGAAGGATATCCTGCCCGTGACGGCGTTGGAGGACACGAATACGTATGCCGGCGTGAGCGTCGCCGTCCACACCCCGTCGGAATTGGTGGTCACGTTAACCTCCATGTGGCCGTAGTGCTTGCCGCCGGAGAGCAGCGTGCCGTCCGCGTCATACACCTCAGGCGCGTCGACGTGCGCACGGTACACCTCGTATGGGTTCGGACGCCCCGTGCGGTTGCAGCCGCGCAGCCCGTCGCCGCCCATGCCAATGTCATATACGTTGAGTTCATGCGGGCGCGTCGTACCGTCGGGCAGCGTCTCCGTGCCCGTCAGGCGGGAATGCTCGTACATCTCGTCGTGTCCGCATATCCATGCGTCAACGCCGTACTTAAACACGAGGTTGGTGAGGCAGCGAGTGGCGGCGCCAGAGAGGTATTCAGGCGTGCTCTCTGTTCCGTTCTCGCCGTTAAGACGCCCG